>PEAN01000027.1 GCA_002753735.1 Magnetococcales bacterium DCbin4 | reverse complement strand
GCGTAATATCACACAGATGCTTGCAGATACACCGAGAGCAAGAAAACGACAGGACATTCGCTTTCTTTGCGAAATTTAACGCATATGGGGGATTGCCCCCAGGACTTTGATTTTGTTTTTGAATTTAAAATAAAAGGCTTCCATGCTTCGCTTTTGACTTGGTTTATGAAATCAAAGTCCTGGGGAAAATCCCTTAAGCCAAATTTCTTCTTGATCATTCAAACCAATAGCGGTTTGAAGCGGCGCAATCTCAAAGCATTGGTCACCACCGTCACACTGGAAAGTGCCATCGCCATCGCCGCAAACACCGGCGAAAGCAAAATCCCAAACCACGGGAACCATACCCCCGCCGCCAAAGGGATCAGAATGATATTATAGGCAAACGCCCAAAACAAATTTTGCCGAATGTTGGTCATGGTCGCCCGCGAAAGCTCAATGGCCACCGCCACCCCTCGCGGATCCCCGGAAATCAACGTCATCGCAGCACTCTCCATGGCCACATCGGTCCCCGTCCCCAAAGCGATGCCGACATCGGCCCGCGCCAAGGCCGGCGCATCGTTGATGCCATCCCCCACCATGGCCACCGTCTTTCCCTGCCCCTGCAACCGTTCGATCTCCCCCGATTTATGCTCCGGCAAGACCTCCGCCACGACCCGCTCGATCCCCGCCTCGTCGGCAATCGCCCGTGCCGTCCGAGCATTATCCCCCGTCAACATGATCACCTCCAGGCCCAACGCCTTGAGCCTGGCAACCGCGGCAGGACTCTCCCGCTTGAGGACATCAGCCACCGCAATGATCCCCACCATCCGCCCCGCCACCGCCACCAACATCGCCGTCTTGCCCGCCTGCTCCAATCGTTCAAGGGCAGCCTCTTCGGCAGAACAATCCATCCCCTCCCGTCGCATCAAGCCCCGCGTCCCCACCAGGACCTCCTTGCCATCAACCGTGGCTCGGACTCCAAACCCGGCCACAGCTTCAAAGGAATCGACCCGGGGCAGCGCCAACTTCCTCCCCCGGGCCAGAGTGACAATGGCCTGGGCGATGGGATGCTCTGAACCGGTCTCGGCCGCCGCCACCATCGCCAATTGCCCATCATCGCCGGTCCAATCGGTCACAACCGGCTTGCCACAAGTCAACGTCCCCGTTTTGTCAAAGACCACCACATCCACCTTGTGCGCCGTCTCCAGGGCATCCCCCCCCTTGACCAGGATTCCATGCTCCGCCCCCCGTCCCGTCCCCACCATGATCGAGGTCGGCGTCGCCAAACCCAGGGCACACGGACAGGCAATGATCAACACTGAAACAAAATTGAGCAACGCATAGGTCAACGCAGGCTCGGGACCCCAAAACCACCAGGCACAAAAAGTAAGTGCCGCAATCCCCAAAACCGCCGGAACAAAAATGGCGGCAATCCGATCCGCCAATCGGGCGATGGGCGGTTTGGCCCCCTGGGCACGTCCCACCATGTCCACAATCCGGGCCAGAGCGGTCTCCCGCCCAACCCGGGTCGCCTCGAAGGTCAAGGATCCCGTCGTGTTGAGCGTACCCCCGGTCACCGTTGCCCCCACCCCCCGCAACACCGGCATCGATTCCCCGGTCAACATCGATTCATCCACCGCCGAGGATCCCTGAAGCACCACCCCATCCACGGGAATTTTCTCCCCGGGACGGACGATCACCCGATCCCCCACCACCACCTCCCCCAGGGGAATGTCGATCTCGACCCCCTCCCGCGCCACCCGGGCGATTTTGGGTGCCAGTTCCATCAGGGAACGAATCGCCATCGACGTCCGTCCCCGGGCGCGAATCTCCAAAAAACGACCCAACAAAATCAACACGATGATCGAGCCGGAAGTCTCGAAATAAACCTCGGCAACCACCCCCCGGACGGCAAAAAAATCGGGAACCAGAAGAACACATACCGAATAGATGAAGGCACTGAACGTCCCCAGGGAAACCAGACTGTGCATGTTGGTCGCCCCGTGCCGTGCCGTCGCCAGGGCATCGGCGTGAAACAACCCCCCCGACCAAAACTGTACCGGGAAAATCAGCAACAACTGCAACCATTGGTTGGTCGTCCTGGACAGTTCAAGGATCCGCCCCAGCCCCCACATCTCCCAATGAACCAGGACCACCGTGGCCGCCACCAGGATCGCACCGGGCCACAGCCGATTGCGGATGGCCCGGTATTCCCGCTCCCGTTCCTCCTCAAGCACATCCACCTGTTCCCGATGGTCTTCGATCCGCACCAGACGACCCCCTGCCGGTTGGATCGCCTGCTGCAACTTTTCCAGGGTCACGGTCCCCGGAATGTAGGTGATGGTGACACTGGCCTGATCGCAGGTCACCGCACGCACCCCTACAACCGCCGCCAATATCTGTTCGACCCTCCGTTCATCCCCCTCCGAAATCATCCCTTCCAGACGAAACGTCTCGGTCGTAACCGGAACCCGAAACCCAAGGCGTTCCACCGCACGCATCAGATCAGGCACTGCCACCGCACCCGTTACCGAGACCTGGGCCATGGCCAGGTTGACGGATGCCTTGGAAATCCCCGGCAGATCATTCAAACACCGCTCCACACGCCCTGAACAGGAAGCGCACTTCATGCCGCTGACCGGCAGCATCACCGTGTTTGTGGAAGTGGAATCAAGAAGCGTTGACATGATTCATTTCAATTCCTTACTGAAACTCGGCATACAGTTGTTCCGCCATCGGTTTTTGCACGCTGGTGAGCTGTTCATGCAAGGATCTGAACTCCTGGAACAGTGCACGACGTTGTTTCACCATCGCTTCCATGGCGGTCAACTGCTGTTCAATACGATCCATCGGACTCTCTTTCATCGCCTTGCGCATGGTGTTCATGGTGTTGATCTGGCTGGTGATCTGGTTCATGATCGCCTGGGCAAAGGAATTCCATGCCTTCTCCTGGGCGCTGGTGATGTTGATCCGTTGCATCTGGTCATAGAGATACCGTTCGACCGCCTCGATATCGGGGGCCAGACGGGTAAAATTCATGGAGTCTCCCGACATCCCCCCCATCCGGTTCCCCATCCCTGGACCACCTTGCATCATCCCCGGAGCATTCGGATCATTCCCCATCCCTGCCATCCCTGGACCACCTTGCATCATCCCCGGAGCATTTGGACCCTTCGGACCATTCCCCATCCCCGGACCACCTTGCATCATCCCCGGACCACCTTGCATCATCCCAGGACCACCTTGCATCATCCCCGGACCACCTTGCATCATCCCCGGACCACCTTGCATCATCCCCGGACCACCTTGCATCATCCCCGGACCACCTTGCATCATCCCCGGACCACCTTGCATCATCCCCGGACCACCTTGCATCATCCCCGGACCACCTTGCATCATCCCCGGACCTTTCCCCATCCCCGGACCAGGCATCATCCCTGGAGCATTCCCCATCCCCGGACCATGCATCATTCCTGGAGCATTCCCCATTCCAGGACCACCTTGCATCGTTCCCTGAGGCCCCATCCCACCAGCCATCGGAGGTCGCCCCGTCATCCCTCCTGATCCCGGTTGATTGGCGGCCATCCGATCACCAACTGCGGCCCGATCTTTCGTGGTTCCAGGCTCCGGTTGCGAACCGTCCCGCGGATCCATGATCCATGTTCCCTCGATTGCCTTCACCTCCATTGGAACGGAAACCCAGGAAGGCTCCTTGTTGTCCCCCGCCATGGGAAACTTGGCAATTCCCATTGCCATGATCACAAAAAATGCTGCTACCCCAAGTAATTGAGCCTTTGATTTTTTCATGGTTCAAATCCTAATCTCCAAGGGTTGGCCCGAGGTCAGACACAATGAACGCGCCCCACGTTGCCCTTATGGTACGCCTCACCTCCAAATTAATAAAAGTAAAAAAACAGGATCCCCACACAGTTTCGACGATGGCATCCTTCGGGCTTGAAAAACGACAACGGACCCGGAATATCACTCTTCCGGGTCCGTCATGGTTGTCAAGGAGTGGGAATGCGCTACCGCGAACAGTTTCCAGACATCATCAAAGGTCGTTGTACCTGACATCGGAGACGCCATATTCATGCAAATGTTTGGATACCGGGGACCTCCTACCCGATCATGGAGCGCCTGATCGCTACCAGGCCCGCGGTTCAAACCCCGATTCATTGGCCAGGGTCACCCCATCCCCTGACTGGACCATCACGAAAAGCCCCTGATTTCTTGCAAAACGTTCCGCATCCTCCTCGGTGACAATCCCCGCCACCGCTCCCATCACCCGACAATCTCCGTAACGGGGAAAAAATTCTTTGAATTGTGCCAGGCGTTCCAGGTGATCCCGAACATCGGCCACCGTCAGGGTACTCTTGACCTCCACCAGCACCACCGCATCGGTATTGACCACCAGGATATCGATCTCCATGGTGCGACCATCATCCAGGTTGGCCTTGATCCGTTGATGCACCTGATGCACCGGAATACCCCGCTCGGCAAACAGGGTCCGGCAACCAGGGGCCACCAGGTTTTCCACAAACTGTCCCCACTTGCCCGTCAGATTTCCCACCTGCCGGGAAACATCCTTGACCAGACGCTCGGTTTCCCGAAACTTGCGGTCCGTCTCCTGAAATTTTCTATCGGTTTCCCGCATCTGGGCGGCGTTCTCTTTGACCATGCGGTCGGTTTCCCGCATCTGGACAGAGGTCTCTTTGACCATGCGGTCGGTTTCCTGGAACAATTTCCAGACATCATCAAAGGTGGTTGTACCTGACATCGGAGACTCCATATTCATGCAAATGTTTGGATACCGGGGACCGCCTACCCGTTCATGGAGCGCCTGATCGCTACCAGGCCCGCGGTTCAAACCCCGATTCATTGGCCAGGGTCACCCCATCCCCTGACTGGACCATCACGAAAAGCCCCTGATTTCTTGCAAAACGTTCCGCATCCTCCTCGGTGACAATCCCCGCCACCGCTCCCATCACCCGACAATCTCCGTAACGGGGAAAAAATTCTTTGAATTGTGCCAGGCGTTCCAGGTGATCCCGAACATCGGCCACCGTCAGGGTACTCTTGACCTCCACCAGCACCACCGCATCGGTATTGACCACCAGGATATCGATCTCCATGGTGCGACCATCATCCAGGTTGGCCTTGATCCGTTGATGCACCTGATGCACCGGAATACCCCGCTCGGCAAACAGGGTCCGGCAACCAGGGGCCACCAGGTTTTCCACAAACTGTCCCCACTTGCCCGTCAGATTTCCCACCTGCCGGGAAACATCCTTGACCAGACGCTCGGTTTCCCGAAACTTGCGGTCCGTCTCCTGAAACTTGCGGTCCGTCTCCTGAAACTTGCGGTCGGTTTCCCGCATCTGGGCTGAGGTCTCTTTGACCATGCGGTCGGTTTCCTGGAACAATTTCCAGACATCATCAAAGGTGGTTGTGCTTGACATCGGAAACTCCATATTCATGCCGGTGTTTGGATACTTCCACTTTGTCACACTCAACCTTTGAAGAGCAACGAAGCCGTTGTACGGTACGTACCAAACTCTTCAGACCCCTCATCCGCCATGAATGTTCCTTCGCCACGGTTTGTGAAACGAAAACGGACCCGGAACATCACATTTCCGGGTCCGTCAAGGTTGTCAAGGAGTGGGAATGCGCTACCGCATTTCAATGGAGATCGGCGCGGCAAAGCCGATGTTGGGAATGCCGGTGGTTGCCTGGTTGTTGACGTTGGTGGGATAGGTTTGGAAGTAGGGACCGCCATTCAACAACGTCGAGATGGTCGTTCCTGGAAGGGATCCGGACCAAGCTATAGAATTGTTAGCCCAAGGAAGAGAACACATTGTACAAACCGGGTTGGAAGAGGCTCCAAGAGAACTCATCATTCCGTTAGAAAATGGAAAACAATAAGAAGTTCCGGTCCCATTCGTCGTTGCTTTAAAATAGGGGGTGAACGAAAAGTTTTCGGCTACCCCATTAAATTGCGGCTCATCTCCTGAAAAAATATAGACATTGTTGTCATTTGGAATCTTGTACACATGATGTGCCGGAATCGATGGCACCGTGGCATAATTCCCAGGCGTATTTTCCTGACTGTTGGTCGGAGTACCCAAGGTTGGCGCCGTCGTCACCGTACATGCGTTGTCGAAGTAGAGGGTTCCATCATTATACCCAGAAACAGGATTGGTTCCCTGGCTGTTCGTCAAGACCTGACGATAGGTATCAATCGCCGTATTCCACCGATATTGTAATGTGGTTGTGGAGGTTATGGGCACAACCGCCCCAGTGATCGTCGTCAGTGCTCCAGAATTATTGATCTGAAACAGATACCCCTGATTGGTCATCCCGCTGTAACTGGACCCCTGAAACCCGAGCAGGGCACCGATTTCGACGGTGCCGTTGGAAACCAGGGTCGGGGAGGCCATATTGTCTTTCAAGGCGTTGAAATTGGCGTTGACCTGGGTGGCGTCGGCGGGGGTGCCGTTGGAGAAGGTATAGGGGAGGGTGAAGGCAAACGCGGAAGAGAGGGTCAATACCGCAATGCCACCCACCACCATGCCGGCAATGGTTTCGGTTGATTTTTTAAAAAATTGTTTCATGATCCGGGTTCCTCTTTCTTGGTCAATAATCGATCATCGATTGGGAAAATAGTTCTTTTTGCAGCAGCGACAATTCATGCTGTCCGGGGAAAAGCCGTAATCCTTCCATCAACAGGGACCGGGCGGCTTCATGATCGCCGTGGGCATGCAGTGCCCTGCTTTCATTGAGATACATGACATGATTGGGCCACAACGCCCGTTCTTTCCGTGACCATTGCAAAAATTGCCCGATGACTTCCCGGTCCTGACGCAACAGGGCGATGCGCAACCGGACATCCATGAACAATCGTGTCGCCATCTGGCGCAAATACAGGTTGTCGAGCGCCGGTTGCAACAGTTCACCCCGGCTGATACGGGTGGTACGCAACAGATACAGATATCGGGTCATGTCCCATTGCGCCCGGGCAGTGTTGAACAAGAACATGGAAACACCGACAAACACCCCCATCCCCAGGGTGGCCAATCCAGCCCGAAGTCCACGGTGGAGCAGGTTGACCCGGGTGAGTTTGTATGCCGTAGCCAGACTGACAAGGACCAGAAGCGTGGCCCACAAGGCGACCGTGTCATAAAACAATCCCTCGACCTGAAGATCGAACGCAATCGGCATCATCAGGGCGAGCAACGTCCCCCCTTCTTCTCTCCCTTGGCGATACAACAAAGCCAGCATCCCCCCGGCCATGAGCAACAGCCCCACCCCCGCGCCAATCCCCGATTCCGCCAACCGCCGCAACAATTCATTGTAAGGTTGATAGGCATGATCGTTGGTATTCAGGTTCACTTCGGGATAGCGGGTCCGTACCAGGTCACGATAGCGACTGGAATACCCACCCACCCCCTGACCCCATAACGGACGTTCCAAAAACAAAGACCAGGCGGCCTCGAAATGAAGCGGTCTGCCAACCTTGTATTGATTTCCGTCTCGTCCCCCCACCGATTCGGCCACGAACGTCGGCAGATCAGCCATCTTGCCAGTCATCTCCTCGACCCGTTTTTGCTGCCCGCTCAACGATACGGCCAGAAGCGCCACCACCAAGGCCATACCCCAAACGGCCAGGACCCGTTTCCAAACCTGATGGAATGCCTGCCACCGGGCAATAATCAATGTCGTACACCCCAAAACCAAGCCCACCAGTCCTGCTCGGGAACTGGCCAGGATCAAGGTCGTCAAGGAGAGGGCGACCGCCAAAAACAGCAGCACGATGGTTCCACGTCCCAGGGAATGCCTGAGTAAAAACAACAGGGCAATGATCAGTCCGGTCGCAAGGAACGTTGCCAAAATATTTTTGTTTACCAATGCGCCCGAAATTCCCGCCTCATCTTCAGTCTGAAGCTGGGTCAATGCCATGGCGGCCTGCATGACCCCTGCGATCAGGATCACGGCAAGCAACCGTTTCCTTGGTTGTTCATCCAGGGGAAACTGATGCAGGGCGACCAGGAACAACAGTCCACCGACCAATCCTGCCGTCTGAAATACGAAGGCATGCATGCTCACCGGCGGCTGAAACCATGCCGCCAAAAGAATTGAGAAAATAAATAAGAAAACATATTTCAAAAAGCTTGAAATCAGCAGAACGCCCCTCCAGGCAACCTGCAACACGCCAAGCAGGATGATGATCGACAGGATCATCCAATGGAGATGGGAGGCCATCGGGACAATGGGCCCGCCGCCTTCACCCGGAATGGGAAGCTGAATCACCACCAGAAAAAACAATATCAGGAGCAATTCAAAGGATCGGGTCAAAAAGGATTGCACCATGGATGATCTTCTCGTCAACCGTCGTAGCCAAGCCATGGAGGGAATGCATTGCCGCCATTACCGGGAGGAGGATCAACCCCCTCCTCCCGAGCCTCCCCCCCGGCGTTTTTTCAATGACGCATGGGAAAAAATCAGTTGCCCGAGCTCCAGTTGTTCTGACCCCAGATCAGCGTTCCCCACTGGCTGCTGGCCGTATTGGTCCCAGTCCCCGAGGCAGGATTGATGGTGATGTTGATGGGAACCGGGTCGGAATCCCCCACGCCGTCATTGACGACGAAGGTGAAGAAATCCGCGCCACTGGCCGTTGACAAGGCAGCAAAAGAGAATGTCCCCGTCGCCGGATCGGTGATGGTGGCGGTTCCCTTCAACCCCTGGGTGACGATCCGATAGGTCAGGATATCTCCATCTGGATTGGGGATGGAAAAAGTCCCGGTCACACTCTGACCCGCAGTCACGGTCAGGGTACCGGCCACCGGTTGTGGACGGTTATTGACGATGTTGAGGGTCATGGTGATGGGCTGGGTTTCACCCACACCATCACTGATGGCAAAGGAAAAGGTATCCGGCCCGGTCGTTCCTGGATTGGGTTGGTAGGAAAATGCCCCGGTCGCCGTATTGGTGATGGTGGCGGTACCCTTGGTGCCGTTCGTGACGATCCGAAAGGTCAGAGTTTCACCCGTCTGATCATTCTTGATCGGCAGAAGGCCGTTGAACACCTGGCCCGCATCCACAAAGATCGATTCGGTCAAGGGAACGAATTCAGGCAGTTTGTTTTCCACATGAATGGTCATGGGCATGGGCGCAGTTTCGCCGGACCCATCGCTGACACTGAACGAAAAGGTATCGGGACCCGAAGTACCAGGGAACGGTTGGTAGGTAAACGCACCCGTGGTGGCATTGGTCAAGGTCAGGGTCCCTTTGGTCGGCTGAGTCACGATTCTGAACGTCAGCGTCTCTCCCGTTTGATCCGGTTTGATGGGGAGAAGGCCCTGTATCGCCTGACTGCCCACCTGGGCGACGATATTCTCGGTCGGCGGCAAAAATTCGGGCAAGCGGTTTTCCACATGAATGGTCATGGGCATGGGCGCCGTCTCCCCCGCCCCGTCACTGACGGCAAAGGTGAAGGTATCGGGACCCGAAGTGCCCGGAAACGGTTGGTAGGTGAACGTCCCCGTGGCGACATTGGTCAACGTCAGTGTCCCTTTGGTCGGCGGGGTCACGATCCTGAAGGTCAGCGTCTCACCCGTTTGATCCGGTTTGATGGGGAGAACACCCTGAATTGCCTGACTGCCCACCTGGGCGACGATGTTTTCCGCTGGCGGCAAAAATTCGGGCAACCGGTTTTCCACATGGATGGTCATGGGAAGAGGATCGGTTTCTCCCGCCCCATCACTGACGGCAAAGGTGAAGGTATCGGGTCCGAAGGTACCGGGGTTGGAGCGATAGGTAAAAGCACCGGTCGTGGGATTATCCAGAGTAATTGTCCCTTTGCTCCCCTGGGTCACAATCCTGAAGGTCAGCGTCTCTCCCGTTTGATCCGGTTTGATGGGAAGAACTCCCTGGATCGGTTGGCCCACCTGGGCGATGATGTTTTCGGCGGGGGGCAAGAATTCGGGCAGTTTGTTGACCACATGCATGGTCACGGAGGTCGGAGCTGTTTCGCCGATGCCATCGTTGATGACAAACGTAAAGGTGTCGGGTCCGACAAATCCCGGCCTGGGTTGATAGGTAAACGCCCCGGTCCGGGGATCGGTGATGGTGGCGGTCCCCTTCTCACCATTGGTGACGATCCGGAAGGTGAGATTGGTCTCCCCTTCCTCATCCCGGATGGGCAACCGCCCGGTGTAGGTCGTTCCCACCTCGACATGCAGATTTTCCGTGAACGGGATGAATTCGGGAAGGCGGTTGACCGCCCGCAACATCACCGTCGCCTGCTCCTGGATCGCCGCCTGTTGCGCCGTCGCCTGGGTCAAAATATCGCCATTGAATTGGGCCAGTTGACCCGCCAACGTCCCCAGGGTCATCTCCCCACCCGTTGCGACATTGCCACGCACACTGTCCAACAAGGCATCCGCCGCATCCCCGCTCAATCGGGTACCGACAACCGCGGCGATGTTGCCGGTCGTCAGAATGAAATTTTCCAACGATACATCACGGGAGGCCGCCATGACCTGAGCCGTCTGTTCCATGGTGTTGGCGCTGTTGCGAATGGAGGCCAGAATCTGCTCGGAACTCTGTCCCTCCCGCCCCTGGGCGACCTGGGCCATCGCCGCCATGGGGGCGGCAATGGTATCGCGCACCTGGGTCAGGCTCCCCCCGTTTTGCAGCACGGCATTGGCCATGAAGGCAGCGGTTTCGGCAATGTCCCGGGCGGCGTCCATCATGACATTGCCACCCGAAGCCAGGGTGCTTTGCACCTGATACATGACCACATCCATCGCCGCACCATCCAAACCCGCCTCAGCCAACCCCTCGGTGATTTCCGCCAGCGAAATCCCCTGTCCCTCGATGGTCTTGAACGAGGCCTCCAGGTTGGTCCGGGAGGTTTCCGCCGCAGAAGATGCCTCCTGTTGCAACCGGGCCAGGGTTTCGGAATCGATGGCCCCGGTCAGGGTGGCCGTTTTTTTCAGTTCGGTGATGGCGCTGGCAGCGGCGTTGGCGGCCAGGATTTGAAGATTGCTCCCCTGATAATCAGATGATTGTCCCACCTTTTCCACCAACGCCGGTCCCACCGCCCGGGCCAGATTGTTGGCAACGTTCATGGCGCTCTCGGGCAGATCGTCGCCCGTCAGATCGACATTTTTCAGCTCATCGAACAACTGTCCCGCCATCGCTTCCGCCAGCGCCGCCTGCTTGTCCGGGTCAAGCGTGGCCGCCTGGGAATGAAGGATTGCGGTGTTGTCCACCACCAGCCTGGCCATGTTGGTCAAAGATTTGACCGCCGCCCCCGAAAAAGCGGAGGCGTCCACCGTCAGGTCATAGTTTTTGAAGGTTTGGGCCGCCTGAGTCACCAAGGCTCCCGCCATGGAATTCAACACGTCGTTGTCCATGGTATCCGCATCCTGGTCCGCCGCCATCTCCACCAGGGCCGAATCCAGGGCGGTCGCCGTGTTTTGGGCGGCATTTTGAGCCTTGGCCAACGATGCCTTCTGCGCGTCGGTCATGGCGGAACGATCCACCGCCAGATCACTCATGTAGGTGGTCAGGGAACTGGCGATCCCCTTGCTCATGTTGGTGGCGACGAGCAGTTTTTCCTTGTCATCCAGCTTGCTCTTGTCCTTGCCCGAGTTCAACGAATTGGAGACCGCTGAAGAGACGATCTCGCCAAAGTTTTTCACCTGGGTTCCCAGGGTGGCGATGTTCGCCCCCGATTGCGATTGCGTCAGGTCCACCGTCGAAGTATTGATCAGATCCGTCATTTGTTCCCGGGTGGCGGCCAGAATCAGGGCCAGGTTCGCCCCACCCTGATCGGTCTTGCCGATGGCAATCAACGGTGCCTTGACCAGTGCCATGCTGTTGCTCAACACGTTGGTCAGGGCATCCCCCCCGGTCACCCCTTTTTTCTCGACAATCTTGGCCACCGTCGCCGCCGCAGAGTCCACGATGGCCTCCAAAGAGGCCCGCTTTTGGCTGTCGGAGCCGGTCAACTCGCTGTTGGCGCTGGTGAAGACCTCCTCGAAGGTTTTGGCATAGGTTTCAGTATTGGCCAGGATCGCCGAGGTATCCACCCCGGAAGCCGCTTCCGCCTGGATCAAGGTTTTGACCTCCCCGGCGGGGCGCCCCTGGGAAACCAATTCCCCCGCAAGCCGCGCCTGAAACGCAGGACTCGACATCAGGTTTTTGGCAACGGAAGGATCCTTGGTATCGGTGGCGCTGGCCAGCAGGTCTTCCGGTTTGCGGGTCGGATCCATCCCCGCCAGGGTATCGATCAAAGTATCGGCCAACCCGCCCGCCTTGGGATCGCTGGCGGTTCTGGCCTTGAACGGTTTGCCCGCAAACGTGTCATAGTCGATGGCACTGCCGAAGGCGGTCTGGACGACGGTCTTGGCCTTTTTGGCAAAGCCATTGTCACCGTCACTCACATCCAGATTGGCCAGCGAACTCCCGGTCGGCAGCATTTGCGAGGTGATGGTCTGGGTGATGGGATTGATGTTGGTGGTGCCGGTCGTGCCGGGTTGACTGGGGATGATGGAACGCAACACATCCTTGCCGTTGGACCGGGTGACGCTCATCATCGCCGGAAAGGCGAACCCTGCCGGAAAGGAAAATCCCGCATATTGCCCATTGGCATCGGTCGTCCCAACCTCAACCGTGGTCCCGGTCGCCGATTGGACCGTCACCTTGGCATTTGCCATCGCCAAACCATCCGCCACCGTGCCGGAAAGACCGCTGGCATTGGTCGTTGTTCCACCACTGGTCGTTGCTCCGCCGCCGGTCGTTGCTCCAGTACCGGTTGCGCCAGTGCTGCTCGAGGTACTGTCTCCACCGCCTCCACCGCCACAACCCGCCGCAAACAAGGAAAATGCCGCCGCCGCACAAAGACCAACCCACTTTTTCGATTTCACAGTCTCCTCCCCCTCCCAAGCCAAAAGAAAACCGAATCCGGCAATAAACTGTTCTGATGATGTACCATATAGATTGGTATTATGATAAACCCTCCGGGCAGGAATCAAGCGAAATCATCAAAACATGCAAAAAATTGTCGGTACATTTTTCGCAGAACTTTCTTGAACGGAATTCGTTGGCTGCACGGCCAGAAGGCTGACCATTGACTTTTGCACGGAGACAGCCAATAAAAAAATCGTTCCAATGTTGAAGAATTCTTCCAAAATTTAAACCACAACCCGGATGAGTTTCATTAACCCACCGATCCATCAAGAAAAATGTTTGTCTCAAAGATTCAATCCATTGCACACCCGCTGCACCCGCCGGACGCAGGAATGCCCTGCCATGGCATGAAACTTGATGACAGTCGCCACCAAGACCACTTCATCTCCAAAGCCATACCGTAAAGAAGAGCACCACCCAAACAACACAAAAGGAAATCATGGGACTCCAATTGACAGGAATCTGCCTGACCATTCTGGCCATTGTCGGTTTTGTCATGGGTACCCGCAAAAGTCAGATTCTGGCCCGCAATGACCGTCTGCACTCGCGACCACGATACCATGGCATGTTCGTGGCGCTTTGGATCCTCCTCCCCGGATTGGTGGTGATCGCCTTGTTTGCCATGTTCTCCGCCCAAACCATCCATACCCTGGTATTGCATGACCTCCCAGGAACCCCGTCCGATCCAATGGTGCAATCCATCCAGCTCAATAAAATCATCCTCGTCGCCGAGGGACGGACCCCATTCAAGGATGAATTGGGCATTTCCATGGCAAGCGTGGACACCATGCGCCACCTCAACCGCATCGCCGATTTCCTGGTCACGCTCCTGACACTGGGAATGGGTGTATTGGGGTGGTGGCATTCATGGAAAAAAATCAATGTCGCATTCCGTGCCCGCCAAGCCGTGGAACGGATCGTGGGAATCCTCCTGATCGCCGCCTCTTCCATCTCCCTGTTCATCACCCTGGGAATCATCCTCTCCCTGATTTTTGAAACGTTGCGTTTTTTCTCCAGTATTCCCGTAACCGAGTTCATCTTCGGCCTGAAATGGAGTCCGCAAACCGCCATCCGCGCCGATCAGGTGGGAGGAACCGGTTCGTTCGGTGCCATACCACTGTTCGCCGGAACACTGATGATCACCGGCATCTCCATTCTGGTAGCGGCCCCGGTCGGATTGTTCTGCGCCATCTATCTGTCGGAATTCGCTTCACCCCGGGTACGCCGTTGGGTCAAACCGGCCCTTGAGATTCTGGCCGGGGTCCCGACCGTCGTGTACGGATTGTTCGCCGCCCTCAGCGTCGCCCCCGCCATCGCCTCCCTGGGAAGCGATCTGGGGTTGGAGGTTGCCTCGGAAAGCGCCCTGGCCGCCGGTCTGGTCATGGGGATCATGATCATCCCCTTCGTCTCCTCCCTGTCGGACGATGTCATCAATGCCGTCCCCCAGGCCATCCGCGATGGCTCTTTGGCGATGGGTGCAACCGAAGCGGAAACCATCCGCCAGGTGGTCCTCCCGGCAGCCCTTCCGGGCATCGTCGGGGCATTGCTGCTGGCGATTTCCCGGGCCGTGGGGGAAACCATGATCGTGGTCATGGCAGCGGGACTGGCAGCCAATCTCACCGCCAACCCCCTTCAGGCCATGACCACCGTTACCGTGCAGATCGTCACCCTCCTCGTCGGCGACCAGGAGTTCGACAGCCCCAAAACACTGGCCGCCTTTGCCCTGGGATTGACTTTGTTCTTCGTCACCCTGATCCTCAACGTCATTGCCCTGGGGGTGGTCAAACGTTACCACGAAAAACAATGAGCCCATTTCACCAAATCACGCCGGAACAACAACAACACCTCGCGCGCCGCCACCGCGCCAGCCGCCGTTTCCGCCGGTATGGCATCATCGGGCTGGGCATCGCCCTGTCCATGTTGCTGCTGCTCCTGGGAACCATGGTCTTCAAGGGCTACAATGCATTCTTTCAGACCCGGATCCTGCTCGACATCCCCTTCGACCCATCCCTGCTCGATCCCGAGGGCAACCGTTCCCCCGCCTCCCTCGACCGGGGTGATTATCGCGCTGTCCTGAAAAAAGCCTTGAACCAAACCTTTCCCGAGGTCCGGGAACGCAACCATCAACAAAAACTGCACAAGCTTTTGAGTGACGGCGCACCCTTCCAATTGCAAATCCTTCTCAAGACACATCCCGAATGGTTGTCCTCCACCCAAGGGGTGTGGCTGATCGCGGCCGACGAAGTGGACATGTGGATCAAGGGAGAAGTGCCACGCAACCAACCCGAGGCGGCACGGCACATTTCCGACAAACAGGCGCAATGGATCGACTGGCTTGAAAAGAATGACCGTCTGCGTCAACAATTCAATCAATCCTTCTTCCTCAACGGCGATTCACGTAATCCCGAACTGGCAGGGATCCTCGGTGCCATCAAGGGTTCGACCCTGACCCTGTTGATCACCTTTCTGGTCTCCTTTCCCCTCGGAGTCGCCTCGGCGGTCTATCTGGAAGAATTCGCCAGCAAAGGTCGCTGGGCCGATGTCATCGAAGTGAACATCAACAACCTGGCCGCGGTCCCCTCCATCGTGTTCGGCCTTCTGGGACTGGCACTCTATCTCAACCTGATGCATCTGCCCCGCTCCGCCCCCCTGGTGGGTGGTCTGACCCTGGCGATGATGACCCTGCCAACCCTGGTCATCGCCACGCGCGCCTCCTTGAAATCGGTCCCCGATGCCATTCGCGACGGTGCCCGCGCCCTGGGTGCCAGCCCCCTGCAGGTTGTCCTGCACCATGTCCTCCCCCTGGCCGCCCCCGGCATGCTCACCGGCACCATCATCAGCATGGCCCGCGCCCTGGGTGAAACCGCCCCCCTGCTCATGATCGGCATGGTGGCCTTCATCATGGACCTCCCTGAAGGGGTCATGGATCCCGCCACCGTCCTTCCCGTACAAATCTTTCTCTGGGCCGACAGCCCCGAACGGGCATTCCTTGAAAAAACCGCAGGTGCCACCCTGATCCTTTTGGTCTTTCTGATTGCCATGAATGCCTTGGCAGTCTATATCCGCAATCGTGTCGAACGACGCTGGTAGGATGGTCCACGTGAAGAATTCCTTTACCTTGAAAGCTTCCGGCAAAATTACAGCCACCCCTGGAACCCTTGCCCCGGCAACGGAACCGGTCAAAATGGATTCCAGGAATGTCAGTGTCTATTATGGCGACAAACAGGCGCTCGTCGATGTCTCCCTCCCCATCCGTCAACACCGGGTCACCGCCCTCATCGGCCCATCGGGTTGTGGGAAGAGCACGTATCTCAAATGTTTGAACCGAATGAACGACACCGTTCCCGGTTGCCGCGTCAATGGCGCAATCACCCTGGACACCGAAGATATTTATGGTCCCGCCGTCGATGTGGTACAATTGCGCGCACGGGTTGGAATGGTGTTTCAAAAACCGAATCCGTTTCCCAAGTCGATCTATGACAACATCGCCTATGGACCACGCATCCACGGCATGACCCGCAACAAAACTGAAATGGATCGGGTGGTCGAAACCAGCCTGGCCAAGGCGGGATTGTGGAACGAGGTCAAGGATCGATTGAAAGAACCGGGGACCAGTCTTTCGGGGGGGCAGCAACAACGGTTATGCATCGCCAGGGCCATTGCGGTCAATCCCGAGGTGGTCCTCATGGATGAACCCTGTTCCGCCCTCGATCCCATCGCCACCGCCCGCATCGAGGAATTGATCGACGATCTGTCCCACAATTACACGATTGTCATCGTCACCCATTCCATGCAACAGGCGGCACGGGTATCCCATTATACCGCCTTTTTTCATCTGGGAGAGTTGGTGGAATTCAATCAAACGGGAATCATCTTCACCAACCCCAAACAGGAACGCACCAAAGGTTATGTCACCGGCCGTTTCGGTTGATATCACTTAAAGTCCACGCCACAGACAGGATTCCCCCCCATGCCCAAAAGTTTCCAGCCCCACACCGTGGCCGCGTTTGACCAGGAACTCAACCGTCTGGATGAACTGCTCATCCGCCAATTCGAGCTGGTGCATGGCATGATTCTGGATGCCATCACCGCAGTCTCCCGCTTCGACACCAACCTCGCCCAAAAAGTGATCCAGAGGGATACCGAGGTGGACAATCTGGACTTGGCCATCGAAGAGGATTCCATCAAAATTCTCGCCCTGCGCAGCCCTTTGGCGGACGATCTGCGTTGGGTCATCGCCATCCAGAAAGCCTCCTCCGAGTTGGAGCGGATGGGCGATTTCAGCAAGAACATTGGCAAACGGGTCGCGGTCCTGGCACAACACCCCCTCCCCACTGCGGCGGGTGGGCTGCGGGTCATGGGATCCATGGTATTGGAACAGTTGGAACACATGCGTCAAGCCTGGATCGAGGAAAAAACCGAACTCGCCATGGCGGTCTGGCAGGGTGACGAAGCCTTGGACACCCTCTATGACGGCATGTTTCGCGAACTCCTGACCCACATGATCGAATCCCCCCGCAACATCAGTTCCTGCATCCATCTGCTGTTCATCGCCAAAAACCTGGAACGGATCGGCGATCACATCACCAACATCGCTGAAGATCTTTATTACCGGATCAATGGCGAAAAACCGACCATGGACCGACCCAAAGGGGACAAAACCTGTATGGTCACCACACACCATGTCGCCTCCGATCCGAACCAAACCACCGGGACGCCTTGATCAGAAGCAACTGCCCGAAGAGGGGTTTCAGTTCGGCCTGGACGACAGTCGCAACCTTACGGAATTGATCCATCCCTTTTTTCCCAGCGAACGCCTGCCAGCCTGCCACAAACAGGATCTGACCAACCGACATGCCCGTCCCTTTTGACCCTGCTGGCCCATGCTACCCAGTGCGGCAGGTTCGACGGATCGCCCCGGAACGCCCAGTCCAGCAAAATGCGAATTGGAAGATCACCCTTCCATCCGGTATTCCATACGGTGACGCTGGACAGGGGATGATTACGCTGAAAATCATATGTCATGCTGTCTTGGTATGCTATCGTATGCCTGAAGAGGAGCAGAACCGGGGCGCATTGTCAGCGACATCGACGAGATCGTCCTCATGGCCCGCTTCCCCGACCGGCAATCCCTCAGCGCCATCCGGAAAGCACTGCGCAAAATCCTCTTGAAGAACAAGCGCCACAAGGAGCAGGAGTGGTTCGACCGGGCATATGGGCATCTCCGGGAGTTCTACTGATGAATTTGTTGTCATGAATGGAGGATCTGATGTCGTTTCCCGACATGGCCCATGTGACACGCCTTCGAGAGGCGTTGTGGCGGGATGCGCCGTTTGGCAATGCCGCAGTCATGGTTGGTGCTGGATTCAGCCGGAATGCACATCCGGTTTCAGGCAGCAGTCGCCAAATGCCAACCTGGGCGGATACCGCCCGCGAAATGGCTGATCGTCTTTACGTCAAGCCCGAACAATGTGACCAGCATGACCGCGCGATGAAAGAGGCTGGCGCGACCAGCGGGTTCCTGAGATTGGCCCAGGAGTTCGAAGCCGCTTTCGGACGAACCGCTTTGAATGGAATGATTCGTGGCATTGTACCCAACGAGGAATACGTCCCTGGAGATTTGCACCAGCTATTGCTCAACCTGCCTTGGGCCGAGGTATTGACCACCAACTGGGACACCCTCCTTGAACAGGGCCGGTTGGATGTATTCAATCGCAACTACCACGTCGTGAGAACGCTTTCTGAAATCCCGGGGAGCAAGCGCCCACGTATTGTCAAATTGCATGGGACGTTGCCCGCCAACGATCCTTTCATCTTTACTGAAGAGGACTACCGTACATACCCATCAAGGTTCGCCCCATTCGTGAACCTCGTCCGCCAATCCATGATGGAGAACGTTTTCTGCCTGATTGGTTTTTCTGGGGATGATCCAAATTTCCTTCATTGGTCAGGGTGGGTTCGAGATCATCTGAACGTATTGAGCCAGAAAATATTTCTGGTGGGCTGGTTGGACCTCTCCCCACATCGTCGGCGTATGCTTGAAGAACGCCATGTGGTTCCCATCGATCTGGCCCATCTCCCGGGCAGTGAACATTGGCCATCTGACAACCGTCATCGGTATGCGACAGAATGGTTTCTCCATATGCTGCACCAGGGGAGGCCGTTACCGCCGTATTTTTGGCCCGGACAAGGAGACCCGCCACCCCAACCACCTTCATACTTGAAAATTCCAACTTCTTCTGCAACGTCTCGCCCCATGAAGGAAGCGTTACAACCTGAAATGCCTCCTCTTAAGGGTGAACCACGCCTTACGGCAGTGAAGGAAATGATTGATGTATGGGCCCACAATCGTTCCTGTTACCCCGGTTGGCTCATAGCCCCTGGACACGTGCGCCGTACCGTCTGGCTTCATACTGAACAGTGGATCCTGGAGGTGGCTCACCCTCACCCGGGCATGATGCCATGGGATCGGCTTTTTGCACTTGAGGCGTTGGTCTGGCGCATGGAAATAGCATTAGCGCCGATATTTGGTAAAGTCGTGCGGGAAATTGTTTCCATCCTGGAATCAGTCGATGTCCAGAGCCAAGTTTGCCTTGACTCCCAAGGTTCAACGGTTGAATGGCCCAATCCGGATTGGACCCGTGCGCGCCATTGCTGGCGGGAATTGGCATTGGCCGTGGTGCGCTCTTCCCGTGATGATGCAGATCTGAACACCGCTTCAGACTGGCTTGACAAATTGGCCCCATTTGTCGGTGACGACCCTGAGTTTGGCAACAAAGTGCTCTACGAACGTTGCCTGGTCGCATTGAGTAGATTGGACCACGCGGAGTTGGAAAAGCTGCTTGGAGGGTGGAATACCGGGCGAAGTGATCCGTTCTGGGGTGTCCGTAAAGCTGCCTTGTTGGCAGAGACCAACCATGTTGATCAAGCGCTGGCTCTTGTACGTTCATCCATCCAGTCAATCCGCCGCAACACAAGGAAGGGCGATGTTGACCTGCCAAATCTTTCCCGTGAGGGATGGGCCCTTTTCCCTCTTATGAGATTGACGTCGTTGTCAATGGATTTTCAGAATAGAGAAAACGACTTGGCTCAACATGAGCATGGAGAGGCCATCCGTCAAAGATGGAAAGAGTTGGCGGTTCATCACTGTGACGCCTACGCAGACTTTTATGCTTTACTTGGTGAATTGGAAAAGGATCCTCCTCCCCCACCCACCGATGGTCCGGTTGAAGAACGAATGTTTGACCTTGGGGAGATACGTCTATGGCGTCAGTTTGTTTATTGGGGATTTAAGGAGTCAGGCTTGCTCTCAGCTTATCAGATGAAGCGCCTGACGGAATTGGCAGGGTTACCTTCAGTAATCATTGATGAGCAAGGACTGAATCTTTGCGCTCTGCGGCTTGTCAAGCAACATCCAGCAACTGCAGCTCTTCTTGGGTGGCGTCTGGCGAGCTCTTACAATAATAAGTACTTCAAAAAGCTATTCACTCGAACGACCATCGCCAGGTTAGATGGCAATTTTGTTCGATTCATGGTAGATTATTTACAGAAGCTTACTGGCTATTCATGGGTAAGATGCGGTTGTCAAGATGGCCGCAATCAGGACTATTGGGTTATACGTCTGCGTGTTGCCGTTGAACTGCTCTCAATGCTTACCCCGCGATTGCAAGTCGGAATCATCAATGCTCTATTTGAGCGGGCTTGTGAATACTACAAATCAGAGCTGTTTCGTCAGCATCCCGGGTTAACAACCGAATTGGGCCATCTTTTTAAACGAGTCCTCAAAGCCCTCCCGGTATCAGAGCGTTTTCGGCATGTTCCAACCTTGGCCGCGTTGCCCATCCCGGGGCGTTGCCTGTTCATGGTGGCCCATGAAAATCAGTGGCCAGATCCTTTTGATTCATGGCCAGAAACGCCACCCCTTCCGGTTCCAACGACACCCCACGGGGAAATCGAAAAGCCGGTTGAGGAACTCCTGTCCGCCATGACCGAATCTGCCACGCGCAAACGGGCGGCCCGGAGATTGATTAAGCTTTATATGCTTGGCGTGCTGTCATCGCAACAGCAGCAGAAATTCGCTGAGGCTCTTTGGAACAAGCAGTTCAGCAAAATAAACGGGATGCCCGGGCATACCTCGATTGACGAGTGGGTTTTTCTAAGACTACCTGAGCCGGAAAATGGTCATGCAGAAAAAATATTCAGGACAGCGTACCTGGAAACCGAACCCGAGACATCAAGAGCGATTCAAAATAATCTTGCAATGTTGGGCAGAGCAGTTGGCCTGGAGCAGAAACCGGAACGGTCCTTCAGATTGTCGCAAGAGGATGAGATCTTCATTCATGCACTAATCAGACGCTGGGTCTCCACTGGTCTTGAGTTCCCATCATCGGATGGATTGATGGTCGGCGATAAGATTGTGCAAATGAGAAAGGACCTTATAGCCATTGGATCCCTCATTTCCGCATTCACACTTCCTGAAGAAACCGCACTGGAATTGCTGAATATTGTTCAACCAAGAATCCAGGACTTTCCGGAGGTGTTCTATCTGTTCCCCGGTTTGGTACGATCCATTCCTGAGCAGGTTCAGCTGGCACAATTCTCACTTACGCAGCTCATGGCGTCTGATTCAGAGAGGCAAGCCTATATTGCCACCAATGTTCTTTTTCAGTGGAGTCGAAGTGTCAAGTATTTTCCCGATGGCTTGCCATCACCACCACTCGATCTGATCCGTGAAGTTGGCGCAATCATTCGGGTGCGGAGAAGAGCGACCATACTTCCTGCAATCACCTTCGCCATATGGATTTTCCAGGATGGTCCTGAAGAATGGAGGACTCAACTGGCTGGCGATTGCATCCACGGATTAAGATTCCTGCTGGATGAAACTTCCTACGATAGATTTGATCGTCAGCCAGTGACCGATGATTTGCCACTTCTCAGATATCAATGTGTAAAACTCTCCCTGATCATGAGTCAAAATGCATCATACATGAAGGCCGAGTCCATTAAACAGTGGCTGGACAATGCTTCAAATGATCCAATGGCAGAAGTGCGTAACGCTGTTGAAGAATATGTCTTGAAGAAAAATGGGTCGACTGGCGACGCTGACTCCCAGTAGCTTCGGAATTCAACCCTGAGGTCTGTCGCGGCGGAAACCTTGTTTCTTGATCGTTTACCAACCCATTTCCCGTACCCAGAGGGCTGCAATCCGTTTGCCAATCCTTCCCGCCAGGGAGTCGGGTCGGCCAGGCAAAATGACCATTCCCGGAATCGCCTGTGCAACCATTTTCGGCAACGCCGCCAGATCACGCCCCTGGAAGCGGATCATGAACCGGGGCTGGAGGGGACGCACCCCTCCGCCCTCCATACGCTCAACCTCAAGCGGTCCCCCATACACCGACGCCAGTGGCAAATCTTCCAGCCGGGACACCGCAAACGGATCGGCATCCACCCAGTCACAGTCGATAACTGGAAAACCGGCATGATTGGGATAAAACACCCCGCGCATTCCAGGCTCAAGCAGATCGCGCTCCTTTTCCGCCACATAGGCGATGATCCGTTCTGAACCCAACGCCCGGATCTCCAGAAGAAGATCCTCCTTGCCCACCCACAGACCATCCGCCAACCCTTCGCGCAGCAGGGTTACCGTCCCGGAAACAGGGGCACGGATCGTCAACCGATCCTTCCGGGCCAACAAACCAACCACCAATACCCGGGCCGCCGATAATTTTTGTTCCGTCACCAAACGATCCGCAACGAAATTCGGCCCCAATAACGCCAACTCCCCCTGCAAGCGCAACACTTCCAGGCGGGCCTGAACCAGGGCACCTTCCAGTTCAGGGGCCTCCAATGGCAACAATACCTCACCCTGTCGCACCCACTGACCCGGATGGACCGATACCACCGCAAGGCGTCCCCCCTCTGGCGGATACACCTCGGCATAGACCGATGACCGCAATACCGCTGGCATCCGCACCGGAATCTGCCACGGCAGGAACAACACCATCCCCCCCAGCAAAATCAGCAGCATCCACAATCGGACATGGCCCGCCGCCATTTCCCTGCGATTGCGCCACCACCAAGCCACCTCATGACCCATGGGACGCAAGAGGAACCAATACAATTCCACCCCCATGAGAAATGCGCCCAACAGCTTGAAAAACAAATGATAAACCAAAAGTGCAATCCCCAGATACAACACCAGGCGATAGATCCAGGTCCCCAGGGCAAATGCGATTAAAAAAACACGCATTCCCGAAGACCAGGGTTCGGGAGGAGGCAACGATGCCCCCAAAAGACGGGTCCGGATGAACCATTTCCCCATGGCAAACGCCCGTTCATGCAGATTGGGCAGGTCCAGGGCATCCGACAGGATGAAATAACCATCAAACCGCATGAACGGATTGGCATTCAAAAGCAGGGTACTGGTCCAGATGACCGCCACCAACGAAAAAAGCGCCCCCCGCCATGGACCATCATCCACCATGGCCCAGGCCAACAATCCCCACGCCGCCAAGACCGACTCCGCCATGATCCCGGCAGCAGCAACCGCCAGGCGATCTTCCTTGCGGGTCAGGCGCCAGGTTTCATTGGTATCGGTGTAGAAAAACGGCCAAAGGACGAGAAAGGCGATCCCCATGACCGGAACCCGGCATCCCAACCGCTTTGCTGTCACCGCATGTCCCAGTTCATGCACCAGTTTGGCCACCAGCACCGTCATGAACAAAATTGCCAAACCAGTGGGCGTGGTCCATTGAGTCAACGAGGCGGTAAACGTATCCCACTGCCGCAACGTCACATAGCTCCCCAGAAGAAAGGCAAGACCGGTCAAAAACATCATCAGCCGGTGCAATGAGGGTGTCACCAACGGCAGCATCGCCTCCAGGAAGGAATCGGGGCGGACCAGGGGAATCCTGAAAAACAGATAGTGATGCAATAACCGGGTCATCAAACTTGGCGGAGGCGGCAAGTGCTGCGCGGAGGATCGACCCTGCGCGTGGATCAACCCCTGGGATGACAGGAACCGAACCAGGGTTTCCAGATGATTCAAGGTCAGCTTCAGGGTGGTTTCACGGTTGACCGCATCGATCAACGCTTGGGGTTCGTGCACACGGGTCCAGCGTGAGATCAGTTCAAATTCGACCCAACCCAGGCGGAAAAAAAGATTGCGCGGCTGATCCCATAACAACCAAGTCGGTGCCCCACCCGGTCCCGTCCCCCCTGGCAGCAGACGCAAATCCTGGCGCAGCAGGGGCAGTTGCATCGTGACCATTCAGATTCCCCTGATTTTGGAAACGATCAAAAGAAAAAAGGGGTCTTAAAGGATTGCCCCCAGGGTTTTGACTTCAAAGGATCGATCAAAACCATAAAAAAAGGTAACTATTCAGCACCCCGTTTGCATTGAAATTATTGAGAAAAAAAAGGGGTCTGGGGGATTGCCCCCAGGGTGTTGACTTTGTTTTTGAATTTAAACAAAAAGGGTTCCATACGCTGCTTTTGACTTTGTTTTTAAAGTCGAAAACAAAATCAAAAGCAAAAATTGGAGCTTTCAATTTAAAGTCAAAACCCTGGGGGCAATCCCTTAAGCCCCCTTTTTTTTCTTAATAATAAATGCCAATACGCCATAACGGCTACGTTGCATCTGGCCGGTCACAAAACCACCCATCGGCGTACGGCGGCAATGGGACGATGAAACAAGACATGAAACAAGGAAACCTCAAGTCCGTATACCTTGGCGGTCCCCTTCAACCCCAGGCGTGGCAACACAGTTCCTCGATCGAATCCCCCCTTCAACAGATAGACCAACGTCCCCTCGGGCGTCGGGGTTGCCTCATAAGCGGCAAAGTGCAACCTTCCGGACAGGGGATGTAATGGATCAATATCTAAAAATAATTTTAACTCGGCATCCATGACCAACGGCATCGCTTCCGCAACGGGCAGTTCGATGGTCACCTCAACCCGTTGGGGAGAGGCGATTTCCAAAACCCGCTCCCCCAGGCGGACCGGCCGTCCCAACCAGGCATGAGGATCGCTGAAGACCGCCACCCCATCGATGGCCGCATGGACCCGGGATCGTTGCACCAATTGGGCGGCAAAATCGACTTTGGCACTCGCTTCACGCACCAGATTACGGTTGGTCGCCAGTTCCGCCACCCGCTCCCGTTCCGAAAAAGCCAACTGTCCCACCTTGTGTAATTGCGTCTGGGCCAGGGCCAGTTCTTCCCGCGCCAGTTGGTAGCGATGATTCAATTCGGTATCATCGAGCGCAAACAGGGGGTCACCTTTTTTGACCTCGGCATTTGGCGCAACAAAAAAACGGGCCACCATGCCATCCATGGGTGCGGTCACCATCGATGGATCCACCGCCGTCACCCGCGCAGGGGCCAGAACGGTCTGCCGCACCTCGATCAAAAAGGTGGAAAAAAACGCCGCCAACACCAATACCACCCAACCCATCCGTACCCATCCCGCACGCACCCTGCCCCAGAAGGAACCCCCCTGCCATAACGCCACCGATCCGGCATACCCCTGCACCAGGTGCTCCAACAATAACCGTTCCCCCTCTTCCCAGGGACGGTCGCGGGTCAACCACAGTCCACCCATCAGTTCCCCGGTCCGGGGATGGTTCATGGGAAGCCATATGCCATGGGAATGGCTCCAGGATTCCGCCTCCGCCGCCAATGCGGGGGGTAACCGATCCCATGTCACCTCCTGGATTGCTGCCATTCCCGGCAATCCCGCCAAATGGATGACCGCCTTGCGGTACCAGACCATTTGAGGTGCATTATGATCGAATCGGGTGACACCGGAAACCCCGGCAAGCGTCGGTATTCCCGACCGGGACCGCCGCCAGAAGATGGCCTGGGCATAGGAAACCAATCGCAATGTACTGTTGACCACAACAAACGCCAATTCGTCGAACCGGCTCGCCTTGCGGGCCTCCTCCTGCAACGTCAATAATGTCGTCAAACCATGAACCTGACGTTGCAGCAACTCCGGTGTCTCATGATGGGTCTGTACCGTCATGGCCTGTGCCTCTCAACCCCTGTGTCCCTTCGGTCACTCCATCAATCATTCTATCATGGATGGCGTTTTTCCCATGCAGTCTCAATTGATCCCATGAACACGAAATCGCCCCTCTGCCCCGATCCCCTCAAAGAACAACTGCTGGACCGCTTGGCCGCCATCCTGTCGCTGCACCCGATGGGCATCAAGGAACACGCCTTGTATCGCATTTTAAAGCAGGAACGAATCGATCCCTTTGCTCAAAGCAACCTGAGCGATCACCTGGAATTGTTCCAAATCCATTTTTTATTGTTTCATCTGCTGTATCTGCTCAAAGCACGCCGGATGCAAAACCGGGAGGGCGACATGGAAATCCATTGCCTCAAGATTCGGCTCAAACCCTGGCCTCACCCGTTAAGCGAGGGAATGGTCACCCCATTCGATCCGTTACAGGATTATTATCTGGATCTGACCCATCTGGAAAAAACAACCCGTACCGAAGTCGAAACCATGATCGATTCATTTTGGCGACAATGGGGGCGGTATGAACGAAGAGGGGCGGCACTGGAACTATTCGGTCTGCCGGGAGAGGCTGATGAGGGTGCCATCCGTGCCAGATATCGACAACTGGCCAAAAAACATCACCCCGACACCGGAGGCGATCCCATCGAATTTCGCAAGGTTGCGGAAGCCGCAGAAATCCTTATGAAAAAATATTAAAAGAAAAAAGGGGTCTGGGGGATTGCCCCCAGGGTGTTGATCTTGTTTTTGAATTAAAAATAAAAGGTTTCCATGCTTTAGCTTTTGACTTTGTTTCTAAAGTCAAAACCCTGGGGGCAATCCCCCAGACCCCTTTTTTTTCTTAATAATATCAAGGGGGGGCGAACGCCCCCCTCCAGTCTGGATCAAAACTTTTCAAACTCATCATCCGAAGCCCCACCCTCACCCATATCCAGCAAGGCCCCCCCCTGCCCCGAAGCCTTGCTCTTGACCGGCGGCGGCAACGAGCGTTTGGGGGCAGGTGCAACCGGCCGACTCTTGGCAACCGGTTTGGCCCCAACGGGAGCGGATGGTTTCTTGACGGTCGGTTTGGCACGTACCGCCGACGAACTGCTGCCAGTATGGAAAAAGCTGATGGTCTGCTGCATGATTTCCGCTTGCGCCGACAACTCTTCCGCCGTCGCCGCCATCTCTTCCGAGGCCCCGGCATTCTGTTGAATCACCTGATCGAGCTGTTGAATGGCCAGATTGATCTGGTTGGCCCCCGAATTCATCTCCTGACCACTGGCGGCGATCTCGGCAATCAGTTCATCGGTCTTCTGAATGTCGGGAACCAGTTGATTGATGATGGACCCCGCCTTTTCCGCCACCGACACACTGGAAGCGGACAATTGGGTAATCTCGCCAGCGGAAGATTGACTGCGCTCCGCCAACTTGCGCACCTCGGCCGCCACGACCGCAAACCCCTTGCCGTGTTCCCCGGCACGCGCCGCTTCGATGGCGGCATTGAGGGCCAGCAAATTGGTCTGACGGGCGATCTCTTCGATCACCCCGATCTTTTCGGCAATCTGCTTCATCGCCGTCACCGCCTCCTGCACCGCCTTGCCCCCCTCCTCGGCATCCTTGGCCGCCTTCGAAGCAATGGTCTTGGTGGTCGTGGCATTGTCGTTGTTCTGGGCAATGTTGGAAGCCATCTCTTCCATGGCCGAAGAGGTCTCCTCCACCGAGGCCGCCTGCTCCGTCGCCCCCTGGGACATCTTGGAAGCGGAATCGCTCAATTCCTGACTGCCCGCCGTCACACTGTCGGCGGAGTTGCGTACATTTTCCACCACCTCACGCAACTTGACCACCATGCCACGCAAAGCTTCCGCCAACTGTCCCACCTCATCCTTCTGATTGATGGCGACACTCGCCGTCAAATCACCATTGGCCAGGGTTTTGGCAAAGGTAATCCCCTGAGTCAAAGCACTGACAATCGCCTGCGTCAGGAAAAACGCAATCAAAATGCCCAGCACCACCGCCGCCACACTGCCCGAAGCAATGAAAGTCGTGGCAGAAGTCATTTCATTTTGCATCTTCGTTTTCTGATCCGAAACAGCAGCGTCGATCACCCCGTCCGCCTTTTTGCGCGCCTCGATCATCTGGGCTTCCGCTGCCTCCTGGGCACCGAGCGCCTTGATCACACCATCAATCTCTTTCTTGTACTCATCCAGGGCCGAAATCACCTTCTTGACCTGGTCGATGTTGGCCTGGGCCTTGAACTGCGGCAACAATTCATCCGCAATCTTGCGGGCAGCCGCAATGCCATCATGAACACGTTTGATCTGCGTTTCATCCGAACCCCGGGTGATCAGGATTTCCTTTTCACCGATACGGGCGTCACGAAACGCACGCTGAATCCCGACCGCACCCTGGTATTTGTTCACCCGATCCTTGATCTTGGCACGAGCCTGCTCAGCATCCGCCGCCGCCATCCCCTCCTTGACACGGGCCAGTTCCTCATCCAACTTGGAAATCTGATTTTCTTCCAATGCTGCGGCCTGTTCCCTCAAGGTCTCCGCCGCCGCGCGAATCCGCTTAACCGCTTCGATCACCCCCTTGTCAAGATCGATGAAATCGCTAAATTCCTTGCCATAAAGATCGGCGGCAGCGATTACATCATCCATCTGCTTTTTATTGAGGGAATCGTGAAATTTATTGTCCCGGGAATCGGCTGCCTGACGACGAATCTCATCCATCGCCTTCAACCCTTCATCCTTCAGCGCTGGATTCTTGTCGGCCAGGAAATTTCGTTCGGCACGCAATCCTTCACCGATCTGTTCGATCAAAAAGTGCATGTCCCCGACGTTGGTCACCCTTTTTTCGACACCCGACATGCTGTTCCAGCCGATGATGGCCACCACAACCGTCAGAAACAAAACCAATCCAAACCCTAATCCTAACTTATAACCTAACTTTAAATCTTTCATAAACTCCCCTCCAATAGCGATCATCAAAAAATTACCAAATTATGGGAACAAACGCTCAGTCGTTGGTAAAACACATCGCCACTCCAGAAAACAACGATATCGAACAACCCATATTCAAACACGCGCCAGAGACCTCCTTCTTAACTGACATGTTGGGCTGCCAGACCGCTTATGACTTTCGACGCTTGCCACGGTATCGAAACGTTCTTTCCAGTCGATCACCATGTGAAGATCAACCAGTCAGAGGGCTTCAATCCACGGACAAGCCCCATGGACCGGAACCTCCCCCCTTCAGGGCAATGAGGGCTGTGTTCTGAAAGAACAAAGCCCTGCCAACAATCCCGAAAAATACCATCTGTTCACCATTTACATGGTGGATTTCTCAAGCGCAGTCCGGTCTTTGTCAGCAATCTGAGGCAAAGGGAATTACACATTACAAGAAACGTCCATGAAATTCTATAAAATAAACCGGCTCAAATCTTCATTTTCCGATAAGTCTTTCAATTGCTGCCTGACATAATCCGCAGTGATTTCGACCTGCTCACCACGGCGGTCCGGGGAGGTGAACGATAAGTCATCGAGAAGCTTTTCCAAAACGGTGTGCAGACGGCGGGCACCGA
Source organism: Magnetococcales bacterium DCbin4 (assembly GCA_002753735.1). Classification (GTDB taxonomy): domain Bacteria; phylum Pseudomonadota; class Magnetococcia; order Magnetococcales; family UBA8363; genus UBA8363. Next base: position 22,212 of record PEAN01000027.1, on the reverse strand, counting down.
TGTTTTCGGTGGTGACATTGACATGAGCTGCGATTTCGGCAATGGCACGGATCGATTCGGTCGAAAAATCGAGCGTCACCCCTTCGGTGGCGAGCAGGGCGGTATATTGCCGGGTCAAGGCGTTTTCCGGCTCGGTCAGGATGCGGATGAACTCTTCCACCCCCAGGCTGTCGAGTTCCACCCGGATGGGAAGACGACCTTGCAGTTCCGGCAGCAGGTCGGAAGGTTTCGCCAGTTGGAACGCCCCCGAAGCGATGAACAGAATATGATCGGTTTTCACCATGCCATGTTTGGTCGATACCGTGGTCCCTTCGACCAGCGGCAACAGGTCGCGCTGAACCCCCTCACGGGAGACATCACCTCCACGCATTTCGGAGCCCCGGCTGCACACCTTGTCCAATTCGTCCAGAAACACGATCCCCGACTGCTCAACCCGCTCCAGTGCTTCACGGCGACAGCGATCCCGATCCACCAGCTTGGAAGCCTCCTCATCGGTCAACAATGCCAAGGCTTCCTTGACGGTGACCTTGCGACTACGCGCCCGACCACCGCCCAACAATCCGCCCAACATTTCCTGAAGATTGATCCCCTCCATCCCTTGGGGTGTAAAAACCTCCAGTGTGGGACCGGGATTCCGAAGCTCCTTGAGTTCCACATCGATTTCACGATCATCCAACCGCCCTTCCCGCAGCATTTTCCTGAATTTCTGCCGGGTAAGGGAATCTTCAGCACTGGTACGCTTGTGGGAGGGATCGTCGGTATCGCCCCCCCCCCCGAGCAACACCCCCAGAGGATTGACCGGTCCATTCTGGGATTGGGGCGGCGGCAACAAAATATTAAGAATCCGTTCTTCGGCCATGTCTTCCGCCTGCCTGCGCATCTGGGACTTGGAGCGTTCGGTGATCATCTTGACCGCCATGTCCATCAGGTCACGAATGATCGATTCCACATCACGCCCCACATAGCCGACCTCGGTGAATTTGGTGGCTTCCACCTTGATGAACGGGGCATCGGACAATTTGGCCAGGCGCCGGGCGATTTCGGTTTTCCCGACCCCGGTGGGGCCGATCATGAGGATGTTTTTGGGATAAACCTCCTCCCGCATGACCGGCTCCAGTTGTTGCCGCCGCCAACGGTTGCGCAACGCAATGGCGACCGCCCTTTTGGCGTCGTTCTGACCGATGATGTAGCGGTCGAGTTCGGAAACGATTTCACGAGGGGTGAATTCGGGCATTTACAGCTCTTCAATGATCAGATGGTTGTTGGTATAAACACACAGATTGGCAGCAATATTGAGGGATGCCTCGGTGATTTGTCGTGCCGTCAGGTCGGTATGGTCGAGCAACGCACGGGCCGCCGACTGGGCATAGGGGCCTCCGGAACCGATGGCGATGAGTCCATCTTCCGGCTCCAGGACATCGCCAGTTCCCGAGATCAGCAGGCTGGTATTACGGTCCACCACCACCAGCATCGCCTCCAGGCGTCGCAGAATACGATCCGTGCGCCAATCCTTGGCCAACTCCACCGCTGACCGGGTAAGATTGCCGCCATGTTTGCTCAATTTACCCTCGAACCGTTCAAACAAGGTAAAGGCATCCGCCGTTGCACCCGCAAACCCGGCCAATACCGAGCCATCCGCCATGGTCCGAACCTTGCGCGCATTGGCCTTGACGACCAGATTACCCAGCGTCACCTGTCCATCGCCACCCATGACGACCGACCGGCCACGCCGTACCGATAAAATAGTGGTTCCTTCAAACATGAATTTTTCCTTTACCTTCACACCCCCGCCAACCCGCTTCGATGGTGCGTGCTTTGCCAACAAAATGCAAGGCGGGAAACACACATGGAATGCTTTATGAATCAGACCGTCCATCCATTGACCCCCCCCCTCCTCCACCTCAGTCCACCCCATTCCTGCGGCTACCTGCCCGTCTCCGATGCCGCCACCTTGTTTGTGGAAACCACCTGGCCCATGAATCCCCTCCTGTACGAATGGCTCCTCCAACGTGGATTCCGCCGCAGCGGTTCCCACGTCTATCGTCCCTACTGTTCGGCGTGCAACGAATGCCTGCCGATCCGCCTGTCGGTCCGACAGTTTCATCCGCAACGCAGTTTGAAACGGGTCATTGAGAAAAACAAAGATCTTTCGGTATCGCTGCATCCCGCCGGCTATACCGATGAGCGATTCAAACTGTATCAGCGTTATCTCCAAAACCGGCACGCTGATGGCACCATGGCCAACCCAAAACCCGAAGATTTTTCCGACTTTCTCCTTTCACACTGGGGGATGACCCTGTTTGTCGAATTCCGCCGTGACCATCGACTGTTGGCGGTGGCGGTCGTCGATCTCCTCCCCCATTCCCTTTCGGCGGTGTACACCTTCTTCGATCCCGATGAACATGCACGCAGCCCGGGCACCCTCGCCATCCTTTGGCAAGTGCAATATGCCATCGAACAACAACTTGAATGGCTCTATCTGGGTTATTGGATCAGAAATTGTCGCAAAATGTCCTATAAATCCCGTTTCCAACCCTTGGAGGTCCACAAGATGCAACGGTGGCAACCCTTTTCCTTAATTGAAAAAAATGATCCCATGACAATGGGGTTCCCATCTTCGCCGTCATGATGGTGGATGATCCTTGAGACCCCATTTTTCATGGATCCCGTCAACACACCCTGACAGGCACATTTTTCATTGACGAGGTGCAAAAGGATCCTGATAGTATTGTCAACCACGGCACCGTCATTCTGGTTTACCATAACTTCATTCTGTCCGCATCATGCCCCATTCCGCCTACGACCGCTTTCTCGCCACCCGCCGCGATACCCACTGTTTGCGCCAACTGCGCGCCATGGGTCCCAGCAGTTCGGGCCGCACCCGGATGGGTGCGCGCCAACTGCTCAATTTTTCCTCCAACAATTATATGGGACTGGCGGATCATCCCACCCTCATCGCCCGCGCCCGGGCGTGGAGCGCCCTCTGGGGAACCGGCGCCACCGCCTCGCGCCTGGTCTGCGGCAACATGGAACTGTTCGACCAGGTCGAACATAAGCTGGCTCAAGGCAAAGGGTATGAATCGGCCCTGGTGTTCAATTCCGGCTTCCAGGCCAACAGCTCCCTGCTGGCCGCTTTGCTGGATCCTTCGATCCTCAAACACCCCCCCCTGGTATTTTCCGACCGCCTCAATCATGCTTCCATGCATCATGGCATCCGGGCCGCCGGGGTCAGGCAGATCCGGTACCGCCACAATGACCTCAATCATCTCGAACACCTGCTGGAGCAACACCGGTCCGCCCCGAATCCAAAATTCATCCTTTCCGAAACCGTGTTCAGCATGGACGGTGATCGCGCCGATGTGGCGGGACTGATCGAACTCAAACAACGCCACCATGCCTTCCTCTATCTTGATGAAGCCCACGCCGTCGGCATCCTGGGCAAGGATGGGTTCGGCCTGGCTGCCGATTTTCCCGGTGCCGCGGATCTGGTCATGGGAACCTTCAGCAAGGCTTTGGGTGGTTTTGGCGCCTATGCCGTCTGTACCCGCCGACTGCGCGACTTCCTGATCAACCATTGTTCCGGTTTCATCTACGCCACCGCGCTCCCCCCTGCCGTCCTGGGGGCGATGGATGCCGCCCTGGAATTGTTGCCCACCCTTCAACCCCAACGCCAACGGCTTTTGCAACACAGCCACGACCTGCGGCAACGCCTCCAGTCCATCGGCCTGGACACCGGCACCTCGACCACCCAGATCATCCCGGTCATCCTCGGAGCGGAACACCGAACCCTGTCAACGTCAAACCACCTGGAGACCGAAGCGGCAATCATGGCCATTGCGGTACGCCCTCCGACCGTTCCCGCCGGTTCAAGCCGCATCCGTTTCTCCCTGACCGCCGCGCATGACGGCCCCGACATCGAACGACTGTTCGAAGCGGTGCAACTTTGGCCGGGATGATCACCATGAACCGCCGTCCCAAACTGCTTTTGGTCCATGGATGGGGCTTTGGTCCTGGTTTCTGGCGTCCGCTGATCCGCGCCCTGGGCGATTGGGAAACACAACGACTCGACCTTGGCTTTTTCGGCCCCCCCCGTCTGGAACTTCCGCAATCGGGACCATGGGTCGCCATCGGTCATTCCACCGGCTTCATGTGGATTCTCAACCAGTTACATCAGGAACCCATGAAATCACACTGTGTGGGTCTCGTCTCGCTCATGGGATTTTCCCGATTTGTCCGGGGCCCCGACTTCCCCCATGGGGTGGATCGCCGCATCCTGAACAAAATGACCGCGGAGCTGACCCATGATTCCAACCAGGTATTGGACCGGTTCATGGCCATGGGTGGCGTAGACCGTCCTTTGTCAGGGTTGCGGGCACAAGGGGATGAATATGCCCTGGCCCAGGGATTGAACTGGCTGGCCACCTGGGATGAACGCCCGGCGTTGCAGGGATGGAATCGACCCTGGCTGGCCCTGGCACTGCAAGATGACGGGATCGTCAATGAAAAAATGACACGGGACTGTTTTGGCAATCTGGCACCCCGGGGCGCGGTCGGAGGATTGCACTGGTTTCCCCGGGGCGGACATTTCCTGCCACTCATCATCGATCCCGATCCCTTCGCCACCCTCATCAACACGTTTCTTGGGCACCATTGGTCATGAACACCCCAAGTCCCGTCCGCACCGCGTTCAATCGCGCCCACAACTATGACCAGCAAGCCCGGATCCAGGCACGGATTGCCCAACAATTGGCGCACGGCTTTGACCTCTACCGGCAATCACTTCCGGTCAATCCCCCGTCACACCTCCCCCTCTTCGGACTTGAACTGGGCTGTGGCACCGGTTTTCTCAGCCGGTTATGGCTCGAACGACTGCCGCAGACCCATCTGTTCCTCACCGATATCGCCCCCGCCATGGTGACCCGTACCCGGGAAAATCTGCGCGCATTTCCAGAAGCCAGAAAATCCTTCATCGTCATGGATGCCGAAGCCCCCTCCTTCCGCACCCCGTTCGACCTGATTGCCGCCTCCATGGTTTTTCAATGGTTCCGTCATCCCGCCACCAGTATCACGAACCTCCTCGATCTGCTCGCCCCGGGAGGACGACTCCTGTTTGCCACACTGGGGCCTGATACCTTCAAGGAATGGCGCACCCTGTGTGCCACGACGGAACTACCCTGCGGTCTCCATCGCTATCCGGAAAAAAACTTTTGGCTCGACCTGGCGGCCCAGCATCACATTGAACTGGAACTGACCGAAGAACACATCGAGGAATCCTTCCCTTCACCCATGGCATTCCTGCAACGATTGAAAGCCATCGGGGCCGACACCCCGATTGCCAACCATACACCGGCACCGGCAGGAAAATTACGCCGCATCCTGGCCAACCCGAAGGGTTCCCCATCCCTGTTCCCAGTCACCCATCATCTCTATTTCGGCACGTTCATCAAACGACCCCAACCCATTCACAACACTTGACCAAAGAGCCTGAAGCCGTGAATCAACCATTCATCTCCGACCATCCGTTCATCGATACCCTGGCCCGTGATGCCTTGCAGGGAAAACTCCCGTCTCCCGAACAGGCGTTGCGCATCCTCACCGATCCCTCCCTGGAACTGCTGCCCATTCTTCAAGGGGCCTTCAAAGTGCGCCATCATCATTTCGGCCTGGGGGTCCGGATTCACATCCTCAACAATGTGCAAAATGGTTATTGTCCCGAAGACTGTAACTATTGCGCCCAGGCGGCCAGCAGCAAAGCCCCCATCGAAAAATACTCCCTCAAGTCAGACGAAGAAATTCTTCAGGGCGCAGAAGCCTCCTTTAAAAGCGGGGCCTGGCGCTATTGCATTGTCCTGTCGGGCCGCCAACCAGCGGCGGCACGGGTGGAACACATGGCGGGCCTGGTGCGTAAAATCAAGTCATCCTGGCCGGTGGAGGTCTGCCTGTCGGCGGGATTCCTCGACCAGGGAACCGCCCGCATCCTCAAGGAGGCGGGACTGGATCGCTATAACCACAACCTCAATACCGCCGAATCCCACTACGGCAGCATCTGTACCACCCATTCCTATGCCGAACGGATCAAAACCCTTGAGGCGGCCCGGGGAGAAGGGTTGGAAATATGCAGCGGCATCATCATCGGCATGGGCGAAAGCGATGATGAAATCGTCACGGTCGCCTTGAAGCTCAGGGAATTGAATGCCCGTTCCATCCCGGTCAACTTCTATGTCCACGTTCCCGGTTCAAAGCTGGGGGCACGCAACGATTTGACCCCGCAACGGTGTCTGCGTGCCTTGGCACTGTTCCGGTTTATCAATCCCGATGCTGAAATTCGCGCCGCCGGTGGTCGCGAAGCCAATCTGCGCTCCATGGAATCCCTGGCGCTGTTCCCGGCCAACTCCTTGTTCAGCGAAGGTTATCTCAATGTCGGAGGCCATGGGATCGATAAAACGAAATCCATGATCGAAGATGCCGGATTCTTTGTCGAACGTGTGGAACAATCGGATTGATGCCCTTCATTGGAAAATATCATTTTGTTTTCCCGGGAGAGGAACGATATATAATAGATCAATCGGTCCTGCTGCACTCAAGGAGAACACCATGCCATCCCTGATAACACGGATCATGGCGGCCACATTGATGGTCCTGGCTGCGGGTTGTTCAAAGTCGGGTGACGAATCCTGGGAAAAATCTTCCGCATCTTCAATGAACTCCCTGGACCATGCCGATGAGGACTTCCAGAGTTCCTTGAAAAAGTTTTTCTTGTCCTATCTCGACTTCATTCCGTTGGGTGAAGACCTGTTCCAACATGAACCCCTGGCCGCCGATATTCTGCGCCAGGAGATCCCCGCGGAAAAACTGAAACGATATGACCGTGATCAACTGAAGGAAAAAGCAAAACAAATTCAACAAAGCGCCAATGCGGCTGGAATACATTTGAACCAGGATCCCCTGGCCGACAAGAAAAGCATCCGGGAAATTGGGCGGCGTTTTGGCCTTTCCGATGAACGGATCGCCGAACTCGAAGCCATGGCCGCAACCAAGGAGAAAAATACCAACACCGACCCATCCGCCCCTTCAGCCCCTGCCACCGGTATGGCGGCACATACCTTGGCACAAACCAAATCCCACAGCGACACCCCAACCGTTGCCCCAGTGGTCCCTGATCCACCCAAGACCACTGCACCTCAGATTCATTCGACCGAAATGTTGGAAATCATCCAACGCCGGGAAGAACGTCTGCGCGAGGCCATGAAGGTCAACCCCAATCCATGAACTGGACCCGACAGCACTGTTTCATCACCGGGACCGATACCGGGGTCGGCAAGAGTGTCGTTTCGGCATGGCTGGTCCAGCGCATGGATGCCGATTATTGGAAGCCGGTTCAATCAGGAATGGATGGAGAAACCGATGCCCAGGTGATCCAAAGGCTCGCCCGGCTTGATGCGCAACGCATTCATCCTTCGACCCATACCCTGACCCAACCGCTTTCCCCCCATGAAGCGGCCCGGCGTGACGGCATCACACTCCACCTGCGCGATTTTGTTCTGCCCTCAACCCCCAACCCCCTGGTGGTCGAAGGGGCGGGTGGACTGTTGGTTCCACTGAACCCACAGGCATTCATGATTGATCTGATCGTTCATCTGTCCCTGCCGGCCATTCTCGTTGCCCGCACCACCCTGGGAACCATCAATCATACACTGCTCAGTCTGGCAGCCTTGCGACAGCGCCATATCCCCATACTGGGCGTCATTTTGAACGGACCGGACAATCCCGCCAACCGAGAAGCGATTGCCACATATGGCCATGTCGACATTCTGGCCCACATCCCCCCGCTCAACCCGTTGAATGCGGATGCACTCAGTGAAATAATCTAAAATATTTCACACGGTTGCACCAATTTTAATCTCATAGGGATTTGAATGGCAATAGATTCTCATTAATGTTAAGATCACCCCTCAAGATTTACTTAATTTTCCATGAGGGGAGAGACCATGGGTCAGGATACACTTTTCCAGGAAATTGACCAACGCAGCAACTTGGCAATGAGCAACGAGTTTGAAATGCTCACCTTCCTCCTTTCAGATGATCAGACCTATGGCCTCAACGTTTTTAAAATAATAGAGATAATAGAAACACCGAAATTGATTACCAAGGTTCCCCATTCGCACCCCAACGTCAAAGGTGAGATCGATTTCCGTGGCCGCCCCATCACCCTCATTGATATCGGTGAATATCTGGGAATGGCCCCCATCGACTATGAACACGCCATCAGTTATGTCCTGGTCTGTGAATACAGCAATACCACTCAGGGATTGATGGTCAAACAACCCAACATCCTGATCACCAAAAATTGGGATGACATCATCAAACCCGAAGGGGAAATTTATGAATCCAGCTGCCTGACCGCCATGACCTGGCATCAGGGAGACCCGATTCAACTGTTGGATGTTGAAAAGATTCTCAGTGACATCGTCGGCATCGAAACCAAAATTTCCGATGCCGCCATTGCCCGGGTCAAAAGCCTGGATACCATCAAGCATCACATCCTGGCGGTCGATGATTCCAAAGCGGCGTGCGAACTGACCCGTCTGGTACTGTCCCAGATGGGAATTGCCCATACAGTGGTCAACAGTGCTCCCAAGGCATTGGATCTTTTGAAGAGTTCCCTGGATGCCAATGGCCACAGCCCCTATACCCTGATCTTCACCGACATTGAAATGCCGATCATGGATGGCTTCACCTTTACCCGCAAGGTCAAGTCGGACCCTCAGCTTGCCAAAATTTTTCTTTCGGTCCATAGTTCGTTGAGCAACAAGTCGAATGAAGAAAAGGCGGCCAGCGCTGGTGCCAACGATTTCATCCCCAAGTTCACCCCGGACAATATTTGCAATCTGGTCATTCGACAGATTGAAAAGGCAGAACAGGCGCAACATACGGAACCGGCATGACCCAACACCCGTTGACGCAAGAGCTGATTCAACTGGATCGAACCCACGTTTGGCATCCCTTTACTCAGGAAGCCACAGCCCCTCCACCCATTCCCATTGTTTCCGCCCGTGGCGCTTGGTTGTACGGAGCCGATGGCCGGCGCTACCTGGATCTGATTTCCTCCTGGTGGGTCAGTGTCCACGGCCATGGCCACCCGGTGATTGCCAATGCCATTGCCCGACAAGCCCATGAACTCGAACAGGTCATCTTCGCCGGGTTCACCCATGAACCGGCGGTTCGACTGGCGCAACGATTGTCCCACCAACTCCCTGCGGGTCTTTCCCGGGTTTTCTTTTCTGATAACGGATCCACTTCCGTCGAAGTGGCACTGAAAATTGCCATCCAATATCATCGCAATCAGGGAGGAGAACGACACCGCATCGCCATTCTCGATGGGGGATATCATGGGGATACCATGGGGGCGATGGCAGTCGGGCGTTCCTCCGGTTTTTTCAACACCTTCACCGATTATCTGTTCCAGGTGGACACCCTCCCGTTTCCAGCAACCTGGGACGGAGACGATTCGGTTGAAGAAAAAGAAAAAGCGGCATTGGCAGCTTTGGATCGACACCTGGAGGCCCATGGCTCTGAATTGGCGGCCATCATCCTGGAACCCCTGGTTCAGGGGGCTTCGGGGATGCGCATGTGCCGGCCCGTTTTTTTGCAGGCTTTGGCACATCGAATACGCCAGACCGGGGGATTGATCATTTTCGATGAAGTCATGACCGGTTTTGGGCGCACGGGAACCCTCTTCGCCTGTGAAAAGGCTGGGGTCACCCCGGACATCATCTGTCTGTCCAAAGGGTTGACCGGGGGATTCATGCCAATGGCGGTCACGGTCTGTCGACAGGAACTTCACGCAGCTTTTCTGGGTGACACCTTCGACCGCGCCTTGGCGCACGGTCATTCATTCACCGCCAACCCCCTGGGTTGCGCCGCCGCCCTGGCATCCCTGGATCTTTTCGACACCGGTGAACCGTTAAACCAGTGCGCCACCCTTGAAGCCCTGCATCGCGAACGCCTCCAGGAACTCTCAACCCACCCCCGGGTCGCCAAACCACGGGTGACCGGCGTCATCGCCGCCCTGAACATGGTCATCCCGGGACACAGCGGTTATACCGCAGCCATCGGTCAATCATTGAAACCATTCTTTCTCACCCGCGGCCTTCTCATCCGCCCCTTGGGAGAGGTCATCTATCTCCTTCCCCCCTACTGCCTGACCCGGGAAGAACTCAATATCGCCTGGGATGCCATTGCCGATGCCCTGAACACTGTAGTCTAAGAGGTATTGACATTCAAAAAATTATTGAAAGAAAAAAGGGGTCTGGGGGATTGCCCCCAGGGTTTTGACTTTGATTTTGACCTTAAACAAAAAGGTTTCCATGCTTTAGCTTTTGACTTTGTTTTTAAAATCAACACCCTGGGTGCTATCCCTTAAGATCCTTTTTTTCTTGATCATTTTTCTGACCGCACCCCTCATCGCCCCCCCCCTTTGAGAATCCGCCCCTTATCCCGATTCCAATCGCGCTCCTTGACGGTTTTGCGCTTGTCATACAATTTTTTCCCCCGCCCCACCCCCAATTCCAACTTGACCCGTCCATCCTTCCAATAGGCTTTGATGGGCACCAACGTCAGCCCCTTTTCCTGGATCAAACCGATGAACCGATTTAATTCTTTTTTATGTACCAGAAGTTTGCGAATGCGAACCGGATCATGATTGAACTGGTTGCCATGGCTGTAGACCGGAATGTTCGCCCGGAGCCAAAACAACTCGTCGCGCATCACGGTCGCATAGGATTCGCCCATGTTGAGTTTTCCGGCACGCAAGGATTTGACCTCGGTTCCGGTCAAGACGACACCCACCTCCAATTTTTCAAGGATTTCATAATTAAAGTGGGCCTTGCGATTATCGCTGATGATCTTGATGCCCATGGCGCTCACATACAAAAAAGAAAAAAGTCCATACCGACGATACAATCATTTGACCGGTCCGAGACCCATGCGTCCATCCCCATGATCCTGCAATGTTTTTAAAAATTCAATCAGGAAGCGGCGATGGGATGCTTCACGCAGTCCAGAGAAGGCCATTTTGTTCCCGGGAATGAATTCCTTGGGATTGGCGAGATATCGATCCAGAGAAGGTTCGTCCCAGACCACACCTTCCTGACCCGCCCGGATCTGGGCACGGGAATATTGGTATCCCGGCACCGACGCAACCCGCTGCCCCACGACGCCCCACAGAGGAGGACCCACCCGTGTCAGCCGACGCGCAGAAGTCAGATCATGGCATGGAATGCAGTTGCGCGCCAGACGCCTTCCCTGATCCACCGGATCCGATGATACGGCGGCATTTGGATCACTGGCGGAATGAATCCCAAGTTCATCACCAAAGAAATGTAACACGCCAACGAATACCGCAACACCAACAACCGTCAGCACCACCGTCAGAATATCCTTGTTGCCATCCATCTTTCAAACCTCCTGTCGTCGGGAGGAAAACATGGAACATATAAGTCAGCATTCGACAGCAAACCAAGGCGTTGGAAGTATGTACCGGATGAGAAAAAAGGGCGGCACGAAGCCGCCCTGAATCATCTTCAGTGATGCTCCGACAAAAAATCAAGGGGTCGGAAGGGTCTTCAAGAACGCAATCACATCCGCCCGTTCCGCCTCATTGGGAAGTCCCGGGAACGCCATCATCTTGGTCCCTTGCATGAATCCCTTGGGGGAGGTCAGGAACTTGTCGAGGTTTTCATCGGTCCAGGTCAATCCTTCACCCGCCATTTTGGTCATTGCCGGAGAGTAAGCGAATCCAGCAGTCTTGCCCGCCGGTTTACCCGCAATCCCCGCTTCAAGGGAAGGACCGATCTTGCCCGCCTTGGCGATGGCTTTGCCAAATGCATGGCAGGTGGTGCATTTTTGCTCAGCCAATTTCTTGCCAGCCTCGGCGTCGGCGGCCCATGCGGATGCACTGGCCAAAGAGAGTGAAAGAACCGCCGCGGACAGGAAAAGAACCGTTTTTTTCATGAGTTCACCTTAATTGGAAAAGTGGGATTGACTGGTGCCGTATTAGACACCGCTTCACTGCATTTGGCAACATATTCCTTATCGTGCATAACAAAATCTTTACCACATACGGACCCGACGACAGCGGGTATTCATCCCTGATGGCCCCGCTGCGCACCCGACAGTCCCAAAGCGTCCATGGCTCCGCGAACGATCTGCCGATGTTCACTGGAAAGCTCGGTCAGGGGAAGACGGATCTCCGGAGAACAGATCCCCAGCATGGCTGCAGCCGCTTTGACGGGGATGGGGTTGGTTTCACAGAATAGGTAACGATTGAGGTCCAAAAGTTCCTCATGGCGTTTGCGGGCCAGAACGGTATCCCCCTGTTGCCAGGCAAGCCATACGCCATTGACATGGCGGGGTGCGATATTCGCAGACACGGAGATCACCCCCTGGCCACCGACCGCCAGAAAAGGAAGGAAGGTTGCATCATCACCGGAAATCAAGGCCATGCGGGAACCACAACGCTGATGAATGACCGCAGCCCGTTCCATGTTACCGGTCGCCTCCTTGATGGCGACGATTCCCTTGACCCGGGCAAGACGAATCACGGTATCAGCCGTCATGTCGACGGCGGTACGTCCGGGAACATTGTAAAGGATGACCGGCAGATCGACCGCTTCGGCGATTTGGGTGTAATGCCGGACCAAGCCCTCCTGCCCTGGTTTATTATAGTAGGGTGTGATGACCAAAGCGCCATCGGCACCCGCATCACGGGCAAAACGGGTCAGTTCGATCGATTCCCGGGTTGCATTCGAACCGGTTCCGGCGATGACCTGGATCCGTTTCCGTATCCGCTCGACACAAAAGCGGATGACCGACCGGTGTTCGTCATGGCTCAAGGTAGCCGATTCCCCGGTGGTTCCACAGGGGACCACACCGGCGATTCCAGCCGCCACCTGATCCTCCAACAACCGCCCCAACGCATCCCAATCGATGCCCCCCTCCTTGAACGGCGTGATCAGGGCGGTATAAACCCCTTTGAACATGGTCGGCAACCTCAGATTGATGGCCTGCGAAATACAAACGGACCTTTGGGCAAAAAATCGAAAAGCAAAGCCCTGGGCCCCCCGATCCCTCCCGCAAAGACGGGAACCCCATTTTTTTCTTGATCATTCGAAACCATGATGTGGCAGGGTAGCCCAAAAGGGATCCCGGTCTCAAGGGACGCCAACCATCTGTTGCGCAATGGAGGACAGCCTGCGGGTTGTTTCAGGATCGGGACGCATGGTATCGGAGGTGATCGGAAATCGCTGTGCCAAAGCAAGCAGGGGGAGCCCCAGGGAGGGATGGATCAGATCAGGAAGCAGTTCGGCACAAGGAACGGCAACGAAGGGGCGTTGTAGAAGATCGGGATCGGGAAGGAGGCATCCTTCTGCGGCAAAAACCAGGGAACCCATCAGGATGATATCCAGATCCAAGGGACGGGGCGCATAACGCAGGGGACCACGCACACGGCCACACTGATGTTCAATCTCCCGCAGACAATGACGCAATTGCAGGGGGGGCCGGAGATTGGCGTTTTCATGCAGCAAAACGACCCCATTGCAATATTCGGAGCCCTGATCCCCCATTCCTGGATGATCGGGATCGGGCAAGGGTTGCGTTCGCCAAACGGTCGAAACCTGCCGGATACCGATTCTTTGGTGCAACAAATTCAAACCCCGGTGCAAATTTTCCACGGGATCGATGTTGGAGCCAAAGGCGATCAGGACAGGCTGGCCAACCATTGCCGGTCACGTTCAATGTCAACCCCGACACTGCGGGCAAACCGCAACGCACCAGGTTTATCCACCATCACCCGGACCCGAACGACCCGGGGATCGGCAAGCGCCATGCGGGCAATCTCCGCCGCCAGGGCTTCAATCAGTTGAAAGGAAGAACGTTCGACCCGTTGGATGATGGTTTTGGTCAAGGTTTTATAGTTGACCGTCGCATCGATGTGATCGGTCATTCCCGCCGGCCCCAGATCGGTGAAGAGGGTCAGGGAAATCATCACATCCTGAAGGGCATTGCGTTCCCATTCCTGAATGCCGATGATACATCGGACGTGTAGATCACGAATGATGATTTGGTCCATTCTCCCCTCCCCCGGCGAATTCATGCAACCCCCTCTCCCCGACATGGCGATCCCGTGACCATGAACGAGGTGGCCCAATGGATACGATTCAAAGGTGCTGACCCCCATCGACACACAACATTTCCCCGGTGACATAATCATGCCGCAGAAGAAACAAAAGCGCTTCGGTCACCTCTTCCAGACGACCGGCCCGGCCCATGGGGACCGAACGGGCCAACCGATCAAACACCGTTTCGTCGTCTCCAGCGGCTGGGAGAATCGCCCCGGGTCCGATGGCATTGACCTGGATCCGCGGTGCCAGTTCCCGAGCCGCCAGGCGGGTCAGCGCCCAAAGGGCACTTTTGGCAGCGGTATAGGCAACATGACCCGGGGCTGGACGCAACACCCGCTGGTCGATGATATTGATGACCTTGCCGACCGCTTCGTCTGGCAGCTGCCGGGCAAACCGGCTCATGAGAAAGAAGGGGGCGGTCAGGTTGATGGCAAGGTGCCGGTTCCAGTGATCCCGGGAAGTGTCGATGACCGTAGCAGGTTCAAAGATGGCGGCATTGTTGACCAGAATGGTCACCGGCCCCCACTCCGTCCCCACACGCCCGATCAATGCCTCCACCGCCTGTTCATCCGCCAGGTCCGCCATCACCGTCCAGGCCATCCCCCCGGTTGCCTGAAGTTCCTGGCACAGGCGTTGGGCCGCTTCGGTCGAACGGTGGCAATGGACCACCACCCGGGCACCCGCGACACTCAGGGCACGGACACAGGCGGCCCCGATACGCCGCCCTCCTCCGGTGACCAGGGCCAGTTGTCCTTGAAGATCCATGCCACCTCCATGCTCAAGAATGAGAAAAAATATCTTCGTTTTCCCAGCCTGCCAGATCCAGGTTGACCCGCATCGGCAATGCCGCCATCACATCCCGGGCCAGTTCCACCCGGTTTTCCCGTTTGAGAATGGCATCCAACCGCTCCTTGATCGCCACCAGATACCGGACATCGCCCGCGGTATACGCCAACTGCTGTTCCGACAACACATCCGCCCCCCAATCCGAGGACTGCTGCTCCTTGTCCATCTCCACCCCCAGGAGTTCCCGCACCAGGTGCTTCAATCCATGATTGGACGTATAGGTACGGGTCAGCTTTGAGGCGATTTTGGTGCAATAGACCGGTTGCACCCGGCATCCCAGCCAATGGTACAACGCCGCCATGTCAAAACGGGCGAAATGAAATATTTTTTCCACCCGTGGCGATTCCAGAACCTCTTTGAGCCTGGGAGCGTCATAATTTTTGGTTTGAACCACGGAGATCACCCCCTCTTCGTTGCACATCTGAACGACACACAGACGGTCCCGTCGGGTCAAAAGTCCCAACGTTTCGGTATCGACGGCAAGATAGCGGCTCTCCAGATACCGTTGCCGTTGCCGATCATCCAGGTCATTTTCAAACACGGTCGGCGAACTTGGAACACTGGCCATCGGAATACCCCTTTATCAATCGACGTTCATTGAAAAAACATGCGTCACCCATCAGCCCCGGGAGTGAAAGGAATCGGCTCGCCCCCCTTGGGGAATGAAATCAGGTGACTTGGTATTAACCTTGAAACTCTGGCATACTACAGAGTAGGACTTTATCTTGAATCCGGGACAACCGATAAATGCAACCAGTCCACATCTTCCTTGTCTCAAAGACTGATTGCATTCAACCCCTGCAATATAAAGGGTCAGGGTAGCGCTTGAAAAGGTTGGTTCCGATTCCGCATGATCATGGCCGCATGATTTGGAATCATGAGGCGAACATGGATCATGTGAAATGGATGGTCGACGTCGGAAACATTCATTAATTTTCTCGAACCGGATGTCGTCACGCACACATCCGGTCCAAAGTGTAGGCTGGAAGGAAGGGTTCGTCATGTCGGAACGCGATCTTTACACCGCGGAACAATTGGCCAAAATCAGGGCCACGCTCCAGGAAAACCTCGGCGAAGTCAAAACCCATGCCCTGGAAAATCTTGACACCCGCTTCGCCGCCAAGACGGAAGACCCGGCCGATGGCGAGAAACAGAAGAAAAACAAGGAAGAAAAAGCCCACGTTGACGTCGCCAGTGTCCTGGAGGATGGCAACCTGAAAAAAATGCTCGCCGCACTTGCCGATGTCAAGGACAACCCTGCGGAGCGCCGCTCCATGGTCGCCGCCATCATCGGACACAAGGAGGTCAAGGCGTTCCACCTCGTGGAAGCGATGAGCAAGGTTCCCGGCGACAAAGAGTTGGTTGAATCCCTGGTCCAGGGGATCACCTCGCGCAAGGGGGTCAACCCCCTGATCGACGCCTTGCGCCACGCCGAAATCAGCCCTCCCGCCATCAAATCGCTGGCCAAGGGGATTGCCGAGCAGGGGACGATCAACCACATCATCCGCGCCATCGCCACCGCCCCCAGCGATCAACCCGAGGCGGAAATCATCTGGGCCATGGAGGTGATCGGCAAAGGGACCATGGAACAAATCCTGGAAGCCCTCAACCTGCTCAACGCCAAGTCCCCGGGATCCGTCATCCTGGCAACCGGCCTGGTCAATCGCAAGGAAGTGGCCATTGAACCCCTGGTCCGTGCCCTGACCTCCTGCAAGGACAACCCCAAGGCTTCCGCCATCCTGTCGGTGGAGTTGACCCGGCAGGCCGATTTGAACTCGCTGGTGACTTTGTTGGAGAAATATATTTCCGACGGCACCGCCGCTGGAGAAATCATCATTTCGCGTCTGGTGTTTCGCAGCATGATCGAACGGGGACGCACCAAGCTGTTGGCCAAGGCGGCCCGTTTCGTCAAGGGTGATTCGATGGCGGGGAAAATTCTTGCCATGGGAATCGTCGATCTGGGCGACGGTGCCGAAATGGAAAAAGCATTTCCCCGCATCTCCAGCCATCCCATGGGGCAAAAGATTGTCGCTGTGGGGTTGCACAAAAAACTTGGCGGTTTGAAGGCCCTGCGGCTGTTGGGCAGCTCTTTCTTCAAAATTTCCAAATTCCAGGATGAAGTCAACGCCGCCACCAAGGAGGCCCGTGCCCGCTACAACCAGATCGTCAAGGAGGTTCTAGGCGAAGATCCCAATGCCTCCAAGGTATCGGCTCGGGAAAAACTTTCCAAGGAGCTGGGCAAGGGTGAAAGCTCCGAGGAGACTGCCAAGAAAAAATAATTCTATCTATCATTGGAATCCGTTTGGGAATAGTCCATGTCACGCGCCATGATCATCGACGATATTGAGAAATCGTTCCAGGGAGACCAACGACCTCTGTTTCAGGAATCGAAATGAAAGTGGACAGTTAGGTTTCCAGCCAGACTGGCCAACTGGCTGATCGTTAAGGATTGGCCGATTTCGCTTACATCAATCTGGTCACCCAGCGCAGGGAGATCGAAAAACGTCATATTTTCTTTGTTACATAGTAAAATGATCCACTCAGTTCATCCTTGGTATTAAAATCCAAGCAGATTCCCTGTTTGTTATAGACCGCTTCCACGGAAAAATTTGCATCCCTTATTTGTTTGATTTGATTTTCCATATCAATGTAGTAAGTTGCCAACGAAAAATCATGGGCACCATCATTAATAATGGCATACTCAGCTTCATTACGAAAATAGACTTCTGTCTTTGAATAATTTTCCCTTCTCTTGAGAAATTTCTTAATATTAGCGAACATTTTCAACGGGTTGAACGAGCGTTCAAGCCATGGCTTGGTTGGAAATTTTCTATTTTTCATATACATTCTATTGTGCGATGAAAAAATAAAAAACCCACCGTGTTTCAATACCCGGTGAATCTCATTGAATCCTTGCAATCGATCCTCATGCGAGACGTAATCGATGCCATTGAAAGAAAAAAGGATAAAATCAAAACAATTTTCAGGAAACATGCCCATATCGCGAACATCACATTCATGAAAATCGACACCATGAAATCGTTTCCGGCACAATTGAACCATTGCTGACGAATAATCGATTCCCGTATATTTTGCACAAAAGGGCAGCAAGAATCCTGTCGTTCTCCCTCCTCCGCATCCAATATCCAAAACATTCTTGCCAAGAAAAGCATCACGGAACCGTAAAAAAATAATGATCTCCTCGCGATGCAATATGTCATGCCTTTCGTAGGCAGTGGTAACATTTGCGTCATTGTAAGCAAATAGATTCTGGTCAGGCACAGAGATCCTCATGGGTGAACTTTTCTTTAAATTCATATCCTCACCGTCCTTAGAATATGCTTTGTCACATTCATCCATCAGGGACCAATGGCATGAAAAATGATTTTAATAATATAAAGAGTCATAAGCACGACCCCCAGACCCCATTTATTCTTACAATGATTTATTCAATGATCTGTGAACGATCAGGTATCATCTCCAATTAATGAACGTGTCAAACAGAACTAAATACGACGATAAATAAACCACTTACACAGCCTGCTTCAACCCGGAGAAGAACCGTCCCACCGCCTCAACCCCCTGGGAAAGATGAACTTCAATGGCGGCAGTCCCCACGACCGCCAGTTCAACCTTGCCGATCAACTGTTGCACATCGGTATGGGAACGGACACCGAATCCAAGCGCCAGAGGGACCGTGGTTGCGGCACGGCATCGGTTGAGGAAATCCATGAGCGCAGGATCGAAATCGGTCCGCTGTCCCGTCACCCCACGTCTTGCAACGCAATAGACCATGCCGGAGGCATGCCGACCCAACGCTTCCAGGCGATCCATCCCGGAAGTGGGGGTGAACAGATGAATCCAATCCAATCCACCCTTGCCATGCAACCGGCACCATTCCATGGCGGATCCCGCCTCTTCCAACGGCAGATCGGGGACGATCAAACCACGGACACCCATGGTTGCGCTCTGTTGGATAAACGATTCCACCCCCCGAGCCATGAGAATATTGACGTAGGTCATGATCAAAATGGGAATGGGATAACGCCGAACACTTTCGGCGATAAAGTTCAATCCCTCTTCGACGCGAAATCCCCGTCGGAGCGATTCCTGATTGGCATAGGCGATCACGGGACCATCGGCAATCGGTTCGGAAAAGGGGATTTGCAGTTCGATCACATGAACCCCGGCCGCCACCATCTGATCCATCACCAGACGATTTTCTTCCAGGGAAGGATAGCCCAATACGATATGGGACATGATTTGGATGGGATCGCGACAGGCACGGATCTGCTGTTGGAGGCGACTGGAGGTGTCGGCATGCATCATCGGAAATCCTGATCGAAAATTTTCACGTGAACAACATTCTGGCGAGGCATCCATTCAACGGTTCTGGTATTGCCGGGCCTTCTGGAGGATGAACTCCCGCCATCCCGGGTCATCGAGGGCATCGGCGATGGTAAAGATATCCTTGTCACCCCGTCCCGACAGATTGATGATCACCACCGAATCTTCAGGCATGGAAGGCATTTCGGCAAAGGCCCGGGCCACGCCGTGCATCGATTCCAGGGCACCGATCAACCCTTCGTAACGCATGAGTTTTTTCAAGGCATCCACCACCTCCCGATTATCCGCCGAGGCAAAACGGACCCGACCGGTGGCATGCAGGTGGGCCAGAATGGGAGAAACCCCGACATAATCGAGTCCGGCCGCCACCGAATGGGTTTCACGCATCTGCCCGTCCCCATCCTGGAGGAACAAGGTTTTATAGCCATGGGCCACCCCCATCTGACCGGCGCCCGAAGCCAAACGGGAGGCATGTTTTCCCGAAGCGATTCCTTCGCCGCCCGCCTCCACCCCGATCAATTCCACCTGGGAATCATTGATGAATCCCTGAAAAATCCCCATGGCATTGGAACCACCCCCGACGCAGGCATACACCCGATACGGCAGACACCCCGCCTGATCGAGGATCTGTTTCCGGGCTTCAATGCCGATGATGGATTGAAACCAGGAGACCATTTCAGGGAAAGGGTGGGCACCGCAGGCGGTTCCCAGGACATAGTGGGTTTCATCCATGCTGCCGACCCAATCGCGCATGGCCTCATTGATGGCATCCTTGAGGGTACATGAACCTGAATTCACCGGGACGACGGTCGCCCCCAACTGCTGCATCCAGAAGACGTTGGGGCGTTGTCGTTCGACATCCTTGGCCCCCATGTAGATGACACATTCAAATCCCATGCGTGCGGCCATGGTGGCCGTCGCGACCCCGTGCTGACCAGCACCCGTTTCAGCGATGACCCTCTTTTTACCCATCCGCCGGACCAGCAATCCCTGCCCCATGACATTGTTGGCCTTGTGGGCGCCGGTTTGATTCAAATCCTCGCGTTTGATATAGATCTTCCTGCCAAAGTGGCGCGTCAGATTTTCGGCGAAGGTCAGGGGGGTGGGGCGACCGGAATAATTTTCCATGACCTCGAGATATTCCCGCCAAAATTGGGGATCCTGGCGTGCATCTTCATAGGCTTGGGTGAGACGGCGAAAGGTTTCGTGCAGGATTTCCGGTATGTACGCCCCGCCAAAGGTGCCAAAATATCCTTTTTTCATCGTCGATCCCTGGGAAGAGTGGTCTTGAAAAATGTTACTATAGCCTTCGCACGACACCAGGGAAAAAGCAAGCCTGGAAGAATGAACAAGAAAAAAAACAGCCTTTTGGGACTTCTCCCAAGATTCTGATTTCGATTCTTATTTTTGGATTTATCCTCTACCCGAGAAGCATCCCGTCCCATGGAAGACCTTCTGTTCCTTTGTCACCGCATCCCCTATCCCCCCAACAAGGGGGACAAGGTCCGGTCTTATCATTTACTGCGGTTCCTGGAGCGACATTACCGGGTTCACCTGGGTGCTTTCATCGATGATCCGGCGGACCTGGCGCACTGTGAGACGGTGCAACAATGGTGTGCCGGGGAAACCTACTGGGCAAAACTGCATCCAAAGACAGCCAAATTTCATGCACTGCGCGGTTTGTTGGGTCCACAGGCACTCACCTTTCATTATTATGCCCACGCCGGCATGCAACGATGGGTCGATGATCTGGTGAGCCGTCTTGAGATACGACGGATTCTGGTCTATTCCGCAGCCCCCAGTCGTTTCGTTCTCAAGGAATGGCCACACCACCCCCGGCGGGTCATTGATTTCGTCGATGTGGATTCAGAAAAATGGCGGCAATATGCCCAGAACAGCCGCGGAATCATGCATTACCTCCATGCCCGTGAAGCCCGTACCTTGCTGGAAGCGGAACAGGCCATCGCCCGCACCTTCGACGCCTCGCTGTTCGTCAGTCAGGAAGAAGCGGAATTATTTCAACATCTGGCCCCGGAATCCTCGGAGCGGATCCATTTTTGGGAGAATGGTGTTGACAGCGAGTTCTTCGATCCGCAACATTCGTTCCCCAACCCTTATGGTCCTGGTGAAACATTGGTCTTCACCGGTGCCATGGACTATCCCCCCAACGTCCAGGCGGTCGCTTGGTTTGCCGAACGGGTCTTCAGCCTCATCCGCCCGAAATCACCGCAAACCCGTTTTGCCATCGTCGGTGCGCGGCCAACGCGAACGGTCCGACGACTGGCGCGCCAGGATGGAATCGAAGTCATCGGAGCCGTCCCCGACATCCGCCCCTATCTTGCGCATGCCCGGGTGGCGGTCGCCCCCCTGTTGATTGCCCGCGGGGTGCAAAACAAGGTATTGGAGGCGATGGCGATGGCCCGACCGGTCATCGCCACCCCCCAGGCGATGGAGGGGATCCGCTTCCATTCACCGTTGCACCATTGGGTCACCGACAAGCCGGAACTGTTTGCCCATTACGCCCTCAAACTGCTCGACCCCACCGATGGCAAATCCCGCGCGGCGGAATATGGCCAGATGGGACGACAGTTTGTCCGCACCCATTATCATTGGGAAACCAATATGCAAAAAATATTGAATATTCTGGAAGCTTAGGGCATGTTTGCCATCGCGGTTCCCCGCAATAACCACGCGGGGAACCGCATCGGATCAACATGCGCGTTAGAATCTAAAATCAAAACCCTGGGGGCAATCCCCCATATATGGTCCGCCCCGCGATGCAAGAGGAAATTTCATCGATAGTGAAGGAAGAGTTGCACCCATATATCCGGCCTTC
>PEAN01000111.1 GCA_002753735.1 Magnetococcales bacterium DCbin4 | reverse complement strand
GCCTGCGCGGTTTCCCGCAAAAACCACGCGGAAAACCGCTTCGGGTAATGGGGCGCGTAAAAAACAAAATCAAAATCAAAACCCTGGGGGCAATCCCTTAAGCCCCCTTTTTTCTCTTGATAATATTAAACATTTATTAAACCGAGAGTGTCCCTTTGGTACTCGGCACCTCCATGGCCCGCGCCGGATCCACGGCACACCCCTGACGCAACGCCAACGCCAAGGCCTTGAAACAGGATTCAATGATATGATGGCTATTGTCCCCATACAGATTTTCCACATGCAGGGTCATGCCGCCATTGTTGGCAAACGCCGTGAACCACTCCTTGAACAGTTCGGTGTCGAAGGTTCCCACCTTTTGCGTGGGGAAACGGACCTTCCAGATCAGACCGGGACGATTGGACAAATCGACCACCACCGGCGACAAGGCTTCATCAAGCGGGACATGGGCGGTGCCGAACCGGACAATCCCCCTGCGCGCCCCCAAGGCATCGCGAAATGCCTGCCCCAGGGCGATTCCCACATCTTCGACGGTATGGTGGTCATCGATATGCGTATCGCCACGAGCATTGATTTCGATGTCGAACAGACCATGCCGGGCCAGTTGATCCAACATGTGGTTGAGAAAACCGATGCCGGTATCCATGTGGGAAACCCCATGGCCATCCAGGTTGAGGGTGACCGAAATCGAGGTTTCAGCGGTTTTTCGTTGCAGGGTGGCCTGACGGTTCATGGGCGTACATTCAACCTTGAATCGATGCTGAGTTTGTGGGCGGTCAATCCCTCGGCCGCCGCCAATCGCGCCGCAGCCGGTCCGATGGCGGCGAGGGATTGCGGGGTGCAACCGATGATGCTCGATCTTTTGATGAACTCGTGAACCCCCAACGGGCTGGAAAAACGGGCCGTGCGTGAGGTTGGCAGGACATGATTGGGCCCGGCGATATAATCACCGATGGGTTCCGGGGTGTAACGGCCAAGAAAGATCGCTCCGGCATTGTCAATGGCATCAAGGTATCGTTCCGGGTTGGCCACCGCCAGTTCCAGATGTTCCGGGGCCATGTGCGAGGCAATCTGACAGGCTTCCTCCAGGGAACGGGCAATGATGATGGCCCCATGATGGGCCAGGGCTGCACGGCAGAGTTCATGGCGTTGCAGGGTGGCCAGGTGTTGATTGAGGGCGATGACAACCTGTGCGGCCAGATCGGGCTGGTCGGTGATCAGGATCGATTGGGCGGTGGCATCGTGTTCCGCTTGGGAAAGCATGTCGGCGGCGAGCCATTCGGGCCGGTTTTCGCCATCGGCGATGATGAGAATTTCAGACGGGCCGGCAATCATGTCAATCCCGACATGACCAAATACCTGTCGTTTGGCGGTGGCAACGTAGCTGTTGCCCGGGCCGACAATCTTGTCAACCGGCTGGAGGGTAGCGGTGCCGAACGCCATGGCGGCAATCGCCTGGGCACCGCCGATACGGTAGATTTCATCCACCTGGGCCATCCGGGCTGCGGCCAGAATCAAAGGGTTGAAGCGACCGTCAGGGGTCGGGAAGGTCATCACCAGTTGCCGTACGCCCGCAACCCGCGCCGGCAGGGCGTTCATGAGGACGGAAGAGGGATAACTGGCAAGTCCTCCCGGAACATAGAGACCGACCCGCTCCAACGGACGCAATCGTTGACCCAGGGTGGTGCCATCGCCGTCGATGAAGGTATGGGTGCCCATGGCGGGCATCTGCCATTGATGGTAGTCGCGGATGCGCCGGGCGGCCAGTTTGAGTGCTTCAAGATCCTCGGGATCACATTGATCGACCGCCTGGTCGATCTCCTGGTCGCTGAAACGAAGTTCGGCAATGGTGCGTTGGATGCGGTCAAACCGGGCGGTCAGTCGGACCAGGGCGGCATCACCTTCGGTCCTGACCTGGCGGAGGATGTCGGCAACTGCGGTTTCGATGTCGGCATTGGCGCCGGGATCCTGCTGCTTGAGACGATCAAGCTCATGCTGAAACCGGGGATCGCGGGTATCGAGAATACGGACGGGGGAAGGGTTCATCCTGAATTTATGCGTTCATTGCCAGAGTGGGGGATTGACCGGGTTCAACCACTGACGCGCTGAATATCGGCGTCCAGTGCCCTGAGTTTTTCTTCGATCCGTTCGTAACCGCGATCAATATGATAGACCCGTGAAATCAACGTTTCACCTTCGGCCGCAAGCCCGGCGAGGACCAGGGAGGCGGAGGCGCGCAGATCGGTGGCCATCACGGGGGCACCGATGAGGCGTTTGGATCCACGGACGTGGGCGGTATTGCCACGGACACGGATGTCGGCGCCCATGCGTTGAAGTTCGGAAACATGCATGAACCGGTTTTCGAAAACGGTTTCGGTGACGATGCCCGTCCCTTTGGCCAGGCTGATGAGAACCAGCATCTGGGCTTGCAGATCGGTAGGGAAACCGGGATAAGGGCTGGTTTCCAGGTCGACGGCCTCGATGTCGCCATGACAGCGGACGCGGATGCTGTTGGCATCCGGCTCTTCGATGATGGCACCCATGGATTTCAATTTGTCGATGGGGGCACGGAGGGCATCGGCGCTGGCGTGGGTCAACAGGATGTCGCCATGGGTCAGAACCGCTCCGATCATGAAGGTTGCCGCTTCGATGCGGTCGGGAATGATCGCATGGCGACAGCCTTGTAGATGATCAACCCCTTCGATGGTGAGTGTGCTGGTCCCCGCGCCATCGATTTTGGCGCCCATGGCGATCAGGCAATTGGCCAGATCGACGACTTCGGGTTCCCGGGCGCAATTTTCCAGGATGGTCTGACCCTTGGCCAGGGTGGCGGCCATGAGCAGGTTTTCGGTGCCGGTGACGGTGACGGGATCGAAGGTGAAGCGGGTTCCCTGGAGGCGTTTGGCGCGGGCACGGATGTAGCCGCCGCCGAGATCGATCTCCGCCCCCATGGCACGCAGGCCCTGAATATGAAGGTTGACTGGCCGGGAACCGATGGCGCAGCCGCCGGGGAGTGAAATTTCGGTTTGTCCATAGCGGGCGAGGAGGGGACCCATGACCAGAATGGAGGCGCGCATGGTGCGTACCAGGTCATAAGGTGCCATGAAGTTGACAATATTGGAATTGTCGATTTCGACGCCCAGTTTTTCATCGATGGTGATGGCGGAACCATGTTGGCCGAGCAGCTCAAGCATGGTGGTGACATCTTTGAGATGGGGAATGTTGGACAGGTGGATGCGACCCGTGGTCAGCAGGCTTGCTGCCAGGGCTGGGAGGGTGGCGTTCTTGGCACCACTGATTGAGATTGTCCCATTGAGGGGGCGGCCCCCGCGAACCAGTATCTTATCCATGGCTGTCATTCATTACAGCAAATGACGGATCGGGGCAAGAGTTTTTGCTTCGGAAAATTTGCTAATGTACATTAAAGGCAAACAAATAAATATTTTTTACGCCAGACCGTTTGTTAACCAGGGAGGGGCAAAAAAAAAACGCCGAAGGTGGATTTTTCATTTTCTTTTACCGCAGGCTTTCGTAGGATGCCACGGAAACAGCAAGAGCGGCCCAGGGCGGACCGAAATCGAAGGACGGTGCGTGTCATGTTTCAGTGACTGACATCCGTGTTTCGTTAAGAGGGACCGGGGTCATTTCAGGCAACTCGCTCAGGGGGTCAGGTATGTCCAGGCCCCAACTGAAGAACAGCCCCAACCGAGGACAGAGGAATATGGCGATACCAATCAAAGCCCTTGAAACGTTGCGTAACCGCCGCAAAGCGGTCATCGAGACGGGTGACGAGGATAAGATCAAGAAACGCCGCGAGAAGGGTTTGCTGACGGCGCGTGAACGGCTGGACCACCTGTTTCAGGAAGGGACCTTTCAGGAACTGGGTACCCATGTTCAACACCGTTGCAATTTCTTTGGTCTGGAAGGCAAGGTGGTGGCCGCCGATGGTGTCGTGGTCGGAACCGGGTATGTCGATGGCCGGCAGGTTTCCGCTGTCAGCCAGGATTTTCTTGCGATGGCCGGTACGCTTGGCAAGGCACATGCCACCAAGATCGTCGCCGGGATGGAAATTGCCAAAAAGGTGGGGATTCCGCTGGTGGCCTTCAAGGATTCGGGCGGTGCCCGCATTCAGGAGGCGGTGGATGCCCTTTCAGGATATGGCGAAGTGTTCTACCAAAACGTGTTGTTGTCCGGTGTGGTGCCGCAGATCGCGGTCATTCTCGGGCCGTGCGCGGGTGGGGCCTCCTATTCGCCGGCGTTGATGGACTTCATCATCATGACCCGGGAAAACGCCCAGATGTTCATCACCGGACCCCAGGTGATCAAGGCGGTGAGTGGCCGGGAATGCACGATGGATGAAGTGGGTGGTGCCCTCATGCATGCATCGGTCAGCGGCAACGTCCATTTCGTCGCCGATAACGATGAGCATGCCATTGAAATCTGCAAAGAGTTGTTGAGCTATCTACCCAACAACAATACCCAGGATCCCCCGCACCGTCCCTTTCCCGAACTCGACATGAGCGAGGATCCGGAGATGGAAAAGCTGGTGCCCGAAGATCCCAAGGAAGCGATGGATGTCACGAAGGTGATCGAGCGGTTGGTGGACGATGGGGTTTATCTCCAGGTCCATGAACTGTTCGCCCAAAATCTGATCACCTGCTTCGCCCGGATTGAAGGGGTGGTGGTGGGGATTCTGGCCAACCAGTCCAAGGTTCGTGCGGGCTGTCTGGACATTGATGCCTCGGACAAGGGTGCACGGTTTATCCGTTTCTGCAACGCCTTCAACATCCCCCTGGTCAACCTGGTGGACGTCCCTGGATTCCTTCCCGGCATCGAGCAGGAACGGGGTGGGATCATCCGTCACGGTGCCAAGTTGTTGTTCGCCTATTCCGCCTCCACGGTGCCCAAGATCACCATCATCCTGAGAAAGGCATATGGTGGATCCTATCTGGCGATGTGCAGCCAGGAGCTGGGTGCCGATGTGGTTTTGGCATGGCCGACGGCGGAAATCGCGGTGATGGGTGCCGAAGGGGCGATCAATATCCTTTATCGCAAGGAAATGGACGAGGCCAAGGACAAGAGGGCCAAAGCCAAGGAGTTGGTCGAGGAATATCGTGAAAAGTTCGCTTCGCCCTATCTTGCGGCGGGTCGAGGGTACATCACCGATGTCATCGAGCCGGGGCAGACCCGTGGCCAATTGGCGCTGTCATTGAGGAAATTGCTCAACAAGAGAGATATGCGGCCATTGAAGAAGCATGGCAACATTCCGCTCTGATGATACCTTGAACAGGCAAGCAAAGGAATCCGAAGATGTTGTCTCAGGTAATCATGAAGTCGCTGTTCGCATATTTTCTCCTGATCATCATTGCCGCTTTTGTGGCGTTGATCATCAAGGGTATTGTGAACATTTTCACCAAGATGGGGGAAAAGGCACTGGCAGCGGCACCCGTGGCGGCAAAGCCGGTTGCACGACCGGCGGCAGTCCCGGCGGGGGGGATCCCGCCGCACCATTTGGTTGCGATTATCGCGGCCACCCAGATGTTTGCGGGTGGGCGTATTTTGAGAATCGAAGATGTTGGCGTAGACAGTAGTTGGACATCGGTCGGTCGTTCGATGCAGCAATCGTCGCATAACGTCCGTCGTTGATCCAAGTCACCATTGGAACCACTCAATTGCCGAGGATACTGTTGTGAAGCAGAGAAAACTGAGAGTAACCGTTGAGGGCAAGCAATACGAGGTGCTTGTTGAGGATATCACGAGTGGGGACAAGTCTCAGGGAGCGCCCAGAGCGGTCTCCACTTCAGCGCCCGCTGCTGCTGCGGCCCCGCCTCCACCTCCACCCAAAGCGGCATCATCAGGTCCTGCAGGTCAGGAAGCCAGGATCGCGCCGCTGGCCGGAATCGTCACCGCCGTCTATGTCAAGGATGGGGATGTGGTCAAGGCTGGGGATAAAGTATGTGAGATTGAGGCGATGAAGCAGAAAAACGATGTGGTTGCGCATCGTGCCGGGACCGTGAAGGATCTTTCGGTCAAGGTTGGGGATGCGGTTGAGTCGGCCCAGGTCCTTATGAACATCGTCTGATGGTGTAGACCTTCTGTCTGTCTCCGAAGGGAGGTTCCCACCGGATCTTCTGGCCTTGTTTGATCGGCACAGGTGATCCGGTGGAATATCCATAGCGGGAAAAGCCAAAGAGATGTTCAGGTTCGTGACCTGGATGACCCTATCCTTTGCACTGAGTCGGTTGTGCTTTTGGGGATGGGCTGAATGGTCGGGGATTCGGTAGTGACAGGTTCTGCCTGACGGTCCGTCGTCAGGTAACGGTTGGGTATCAGGAGGAGCAGCGGCGTGGATATTAACCTGTTAGATATTTTTCAGGGCATCAGTACATTGGCGTCATCTTTCGGAAGCCAGCCTGGCATTGCATTTGCACGATTGTTTCTTATTGGCCTGGGTTGTGTGTTGATTTACCTGGGTCACAAAGGGGTGCTGGAACCTTTGTTGATGGTGCCCATGGGGCTGGGGATGGCAGCGGTCAACGCCGGGGTCATGTTTGTCCCACCCTCCATGAATCTTCCAGAGCAGGGTGACAAAGGGACCTTGTTTCTCAACCCGATGATTTCGGAGGGTGAGAAGCTGACCTACATACTCCAGGTCGATTTTCTACAGCCGATCTATATTTATACATTCTCGAACGGTTTGATCGCCTGTCTGGTGTTCATGGGGATCGGCTCGCTGTTGGATGTCGGCTATATCATGGCGCGTCCGTTTGAGAGCATGTTTCTGGCTGTATGTGCCGAACTGGGCACAATCGTGACTTATCCCTTGGGTGTGGCCATCGGGCTTCCTGAAGGGGCGGCGGCAGCGACCTCGACGATCGGTGGTGCGGATGGACCCATGGTGTTGTTTGCCTCGCTCATGTTGGCACCTGACATTTTTGTGCCGATTACCGTGGTGGCCTATCTATACCTGGGGTTGACTTATGGTGGTTATCCTTATCTGATCAAGTTCATGATCCCGGATCACATCCTCGCGATTCCAATGCCGATTGAAAAACCGATTCGGATTACCGCGGGGCAAAAGATGGTTTTTGCAATCGTTACATGTATTCTCATGTGCTTGTTGTTCCCGGTTGCGGCCCCACTGTTCCTTTCTCTTTTCCTTGGGGTTACGATTCGCGAGGCAGGACTTAAGGATTTCCACACCCTGTTTTCCACCACGGTACTGTATGGGGCCACCTTTTTCCTGGGCTTGGTCCTGGGGATCCTGTGTGAAGCGGCAACCATCATGAACCCTGTTGTGTTGCGTTTGCTGGTTCTTGGAATCTTTGCTCTGACGGTTGCAGCTATGGGTGGGATCCTGGGCGGATATGTGCTCTATTTCTGGTCTGGAAAGAAATATAACCCGGTCATCGGTATTGCGGGTGTTAGCTGCGTGCCGACCTGTGCCAAGGTGGCGCAGAAGAGCGTTACCAAGGTCAACAGAGAGTGCATCATTCTGCCCCAGGCCATGGGTGCCAACATCAGTGGCGTGATCACTTCGGCCATTCTGGCTGCCGTGTTGATCGCTTTGGTTGGTCCGCTGAAATAACGTTGAACTGGTAGTATTGAAAATTAAAAAAAGAGACTGCGTTTTTGCAGTCTCTTTTTTTTTTGTATGATTTCGCCATTTCCTTGAAGTGAAAATGGTGTCTCTTTGTTGTGTAGGGAAAAAAAGAAAAAAAAAAGCCAGGGGCCGATAGAGGGGGGGAGAGGGGAATCGGCCCCTGGCCATAGGTGTGTAAACCACAACCTATGTCAATCAGCTCTCAAAGAGCCATCAGGGACAGATGAAGGGGGGTACGCCCGTCCCTGGTAAGGGCTGGAATTTTATTTCCTTGCCCTTGAAGATATATATATCAAGATTGATGCCAACATAAAAAGTCAAATAAAATCAAATAGATATTAAATTTGCTTCTTCTGCCGCGGCCTGTCTGGAAAATTTTTTTCCAGTTGGATGCGGGAATGTTGGGGGAATAGAGGGCGATCTTTTTCCAACTTGTTGATATTTTAGTATAAGTTTAAGCCGTGGAAAGATTTTTTCCATGAATGTCAAAAAGTGCAAAATTGGACACCTTTGGCGTCTTCCATTGATCTTGTTGCCAACGCGATTTCATGTTATTCCATGTCTAAATCAAAAGGTAAAATTTTTGCTTTTGATTTAATTCTACTTTGTCACATTCATTAATCAGGGATTGTTGACACTCAAAAAATTATTGAAAGAAAAAAGGGGGCTTAAGGGATTGCCCCCAGGGTGTTGATTTTGATTTTGTTTTTTACGCGCCCCATTACCCGAAGCGGTTTTCCGCGTGGTTTTTGCGGGAAACCGCGCAGGCGCGAGCCTTGGTCCCGATCTTTTCGCGGTTTTTGCGAAAAGATCGGGACACATTGCAAAATCCGGGAAAATCCGGGGACAGTATATCCATTTCCCGAAGCAAGATTCCCGCAAAAACCATGCGGAAATCTTGCTTCGGGCGAAATGGCGCGTGAAAAACAAAATCAAAGTCCTGAGGGCAATCCCCCAGATCCATTTTTTCTTTTAATAATTAATTCAAAATCATTATATTGCAGTGAAACGATGTATTTGCCCACATTAAACGCTAGAAGAGCCTTTATTATTAGCCATGGTAAAAATTAACGTGACACCAGCAGCTATAGCCAAAAAACTAAAAAAACCTCCTGGACCCAGCAAATCCATGGCTATTGCTGCCATTACCGGCCCTAAAAAGGAACCAACACCAGTAATGCGTATAAGGGCAGCACTTGCCCCAACCATAGAGTCAGGCGGCAGACGATCATTGACAGAAGCCAGACCTAAACCGTAAAACGGAAGGAGGAATCCGCCAGTAAGCATTGCCAAGAAAAGAAGGAATTTCAATGGTTCCATGTGCCACATTGCAAGCAGGGTGACAAAAAGGCCGGCCCCGGCGGCAATGGCTATCGTCAGTCGTCGCCCAAAACGGTCAGAAAACCAACCGAATGGCCAAAATCCTAACAAGCCACCGACAAGAATCATCGTGATAAACAGTGCCACCTCTTCCACAGTCATTCCAATCCTATGAGCGTAAACTGGACCTATTCCAAATATAGCACTGACTGTTAATCCAGAAGTAAACAGAGTAACAGAACCCAAAGTTGAAGAACGTACTAACAAAAATTCATTTATTTTCTGTTGCACTTTAGGAAATGAATCTGGAGTGGTTGCTTTCAGCATAGGTATAGCGGATGTCATCGTAAATCCAGCTGCCATCATGAATGGCACTGCCGTCAAAGGATCAAGTAATGTCAGAAAACTTTGTCCAGCTACTAG
Source organism: Magnetococcales bacterium DCbin4 (assembly GCA_002753735.1). GTDB lineage: Bacteria > Pseudomonadota > Magnetococcia > Magnetococcales > UBA8363 > UBA8363. The sequence continues at coordinate 1,905 of PEAN01000111.1, read as the reverse complement.
GCCAAGATATTGGACAACAGTATACACAGCTAAAATGCGTCCACGTTCATGGTTGGAAGCGCGAATATTGATCCAACTTTCACAAACGACGTAGATACCAGCAAACCCTGATCCCATAAACAGAGTAAAAATACCCCAGATCCACGGGTTAATATGGAAGGGCATCAGCAATGTAGTCACACCTGCAAGGATACTTAGAAAGATATAGACAACCTTATGTTTCCAACTTGCAATAAAATACGGGGCAGCCAGCCCCCCGACGATATACCCTGCGTAGAACATAGAGGCAACCATGCCTGTCACGGCTACAGGAAAACCCTCAGATTCGGCTCTTAACCCGAGGGTGGACGAGAAAAGGCCGTTACCAATCATCAATATTCCCATTGCGAAAATAACAAGCCAAATATCAAATGAAATGGGCGAGAAAAAATACCAATTATTTTCTATGGTTGTGTTCGGTTTGTTTCCCAAGGTAATTTCTCTTGTTCCTATTTTTTTTACGACGCTATAACTTAAAATGTTCAATAAGTAGGTGATCGTTACGATGGATTGTGCATTCACGAAAGGCAAACAACGAATTTTATTTCTTTAAATTAATTCATGCTGTAGATAAGAAACAAGCAGACATACAAGAATGGGTCATCAAAGATAATTGTAGAGAATTGCCCTTGCTACTGCTTGAATTCTATTTGAAGCACCAAGTTTCTTTTGGGCATTTACGAGATGAAAGTTTACTGTACGCTCGGAGATATTCAATATCATTCCTGTTTCCCACGATGTTTTACCTCCAGCGGCCCAACGCAGGCATTCCAGTTCACGTTCTGTTAGATCAAGAAAGCTTCCTGGTGGCTTCCAACCTTTCAACTCAATATATTTCATATGCATAAAAGGAAAAAATGCACTTACCACATGAAAGTTCAATGAAATCGCGTCAATTCCATCTTTTCTTAATATGTCCCTGTTTTGTAAAGTTAGGACACCTTTCTCTCCGTACTTGCCATGTGTAGAAAGAGAGAATCCAAATCCCTGGTATCCAAAGTCGATTTCCTCTTCGAGAAGGGTTCTAACCTCTGGTTTATAATTTTTCCAATTTGCTTTTTCGCGCTCAAAATAATTATTATCATAAATAATGGGTACCTCTGATTTCCAAAGATGCTTAAATCTCGGGCAGTAGCTGGAATGTATATTAACATAACGGTCCACAAACTCTTGATTCCAATTGTGAAACGCTTCTTCAATGGGAGCCTCGGCGAATTCATCTGGCATTTTCACTGAGTACGCCCAAGATTCAAATCCAAAAGATAAAAAAAACTTTTCCATTTCCAATAAAAATTCATTAGTGTTTTGAATCTTCCTAATTTTTTCAATAATTTCCATTGCTCTTATCATAACATCAATCCCAAAAAACTTTGCTGAATATCCGGTTAGATCCGATTTTGACCATTTCCAATTCGTGTACCCGTTTTCTTACAGGTAGAAATTATTGTCAAGGCTGGTCCTGACGGAAGAGGGGGGGGGCATTTTAAAAGGTAAGTATCCCCCGGCAAAGCCGGGGGCTTTACTTTGTGAGCCGCTCAAAGCGGCTTTTGAATCCGGAAATCCGTGGACAGTATATCCATTTCCTTTGCGGTCGGGAAATCCGGGGACAGAAATCCGGGACCTGCTGCAATGGGACCGATGGTTTTGCAATGGATGCCATGCGGTCCATGAAGACGCGATTGGACTTGACGGTAAACGAAGAAAAGACCCACATATGCCGCATACCGGAAGGGACTTTTGACTTTCTCGGATACACGATGGGAAGATGCTTTCCAACCATGAAGAATGGGAAGGCCGTTTACGGTACTTGGCCGTCCCAGAAAAGCGTCCAACATGCGTTCATGGTAATCAGCGATAAAACCCATT
>PEAN01000026.1:27963-53620 GCA_002753735.1 Magnetococcales bacterium DCbin4 | reverse complement strand
GAAGGCCGGATATATGGGTGCAACTCTTCCTTCACTATCGATGAAATTTCCTCTTGCATCGCGGGGCGGACCATATATGGGGGATTGCCCCCAGGGTTTTGACTTTGTTTTTTTTTGATTTTGACTTTGCTTTTTACATCCCCCACAGGGGGTTTGGGGGACGAAGTCCCCCAAGGTTTTGATCCTGAATCTGTATTCTTGCCCGAAGGGCATTGAGGATGTTATTTTTGTCATCAGTGTTTGCAAGCTCAATGCACGGGAGGCAAAACGATATGGCAAATCGCAAACCATTGACCGATGAGGAAGGGGAGGTTCGTGAATTGACGGCGGAGGATTTTCGTCATTCCCAATCCGCTGATGGTTTATCTCCCACGCTGGCACGCAAATTGGGTGTGCGCAGTCGGCAGAAAAAACCGACCAAGGAACGGATTACCATTCGCATTTCGCGTGAAGTCTTGGACCGTTTCCGAGCTACGGGAAATGGTTGGCAGTCGCGTATGGATGAGGTTCTTAAAGAATGGGTCGCGACCCATGCCGCCGACAGGAACCTTACCTCAAGGCATGGCGCTTAATTCTCCGAGTCGCTTAATTCTCCGAGTCCATGTCATTGTTGGGTCACTTGAACTGGAGTGGTGCTCAATTATGAGGACTGGACATCGGTCTTGTTATTAAAGGCTGGCGGGGCGGCGAGGCGAAAGCCCAGATCGTCGCCGCGGCCGCCCACACCGTCGACGACACGGCCGCCGCCCCGGAGGTTGAAATCCGGACCGACCCAGGACCCGCCCCTGACTACCTTCTGTGGTCCGTACTTCCCCTTATTGCCACCTTTCGCCCACGGACTTGCACTCCATTCCCAAACATTTCCCGCCAAGTCACAATGGCCATAAAGGCCGTCGCCCATAGGGTAGAGTCCGACCGGGCTGGGTGCGCCAATCTTACCGTCTAAATAGTTGGCTCGTTCCGGGGTTGGTCCCTCGTTTCCCCAAGGATAGGTTCTGTCGTCAGGAGCGGCTGCCTGTTGCCAATCGTTTTCGTCGGGCAAATGGAAAGATTCCTTCCTCTCTTTGCTCAACCAAAGGCAATAGGCACAAGCTTCGTACCATGAAACACCAACTACCGGACGATTGGGATGATCCAATTGTTCGGGCCAATTTTTTGGCTCGTTCCATCCTTCTGCCTGGCGTATGCTCCAAGCCCGGTCCTCCTGCCAAAAATCGGGGTTGGCGTAACCGCCATCCTCGATGAATCGTTGATATTCCATCACCGTGACCAAATATTTTCCCAAATGAATGTTGGTTCCGGGGATGCGGATCATATTTTTTTGCCATTGGTCGTCCGCCAAGCGTGGATCGCCCCCCTGACCCAAGGCTTCCGCCGCTGGCAAACGTTGGGCGATGGGAACGCTGGCGGCGCCCTCGGGGGTGAAAAGTTCGAGGGAGCGCTCCAAAGCCTGCCGGAACAGGGTTTTAATGGCCGGTTCGGGTTGATAGTCGTAGACATTCAGTGGTTCCAGGATACGACCCAGAATTCCCGCCTTGAGGGCCATTTCGTTCAATGATTGGCCAGGATATTTATTCAGAATCCGGGACAATAATTCATCGACGCCTAGATCCCCCCCTTTCAATAATACTCCGGGAAAAAGATCGACCGTTTCCCGCCACTGGGGATTGACCAATTGGCGATCGATGATGGGCCACCAATCCTCCTTGTCCATTTCAGCGAGGGCGCGCGCTGCCAGGTATTCCTGAAACGTCAAATGCCAAAAACGAAGTTTGTTCCTTGAGGTTTCTTCCATAATGCCACTGCGAAAACATTCAAAATGGACCCAATCCCGCACTTGCGGCAGTTCAGCGGTCTGGAGAATATGACGTTGATAAAGCGGCAAAGCGATGGTGGCCGCTTCGTCCAGGTCAAAAGCCGCTTTTTTGTCGTTCAGTCCCAATCCCATCATGGTCAGGGCGATTTTGGTGAATGCCGCCAGGGCAAAGCGACTGGTGTAACCGTGTTCCTCGCGCAACCGTTTGCGACTGAGCATCAGCCATTCGATGACCTTGTCATAGACGCGTGCCCGCCCTTCAGGCAGTCGTCCTTCGTTCCAATGGACGATACACAGACAGGTCAACATGACGGGGTTGGTTGCCAGTTTGCGGATGGCCGGTTTGTTGAGAATGGCCTTTCCCAGAAGATCGGCATGCCGATTCGCTTCTCCGATGGGAAGGGTGTTGGACTCCTGATTAAAGATGGCCGTTGACCATCGGTTGATGAATTCCTGAATGGCTGGAGTCTCAAATGGGTCGATGACGGTGCGATGAAACCCCATCGATTTCAATAGGTCGGCGCTGATGGGGCGGCTGGTGACGATGATGGGACACTTTGGCCAGTGGGTCACGGCATTCTGGAACACATCGAACATTCGACCCCGGACCGTGACATCCGCAACCTCGTCCAGGCCATCGAGGAGCAACATCGCTGTCCCCTTCGTCAACCGTTGTTCCCAGTCTTTCCGCCATGTCTGATCGTTGTGCGCATCGGGCGTGGTTTGCAAAAGATCCAGCAGGCGATATCGATCGTCCGCTTTGTTGGGCGGTTTCATTTGAACCAGTAGTTGTGCCAGTTCCCAAAGTTTCAAGAACAACGGCATGGCCGGGGGGGGGCCATCTTCCATCCCCAGGAAGCGTTTTCTCCACGTTCCCCCTTCGGGACAGGCTTCTCCCAACCAATCCTTGGCCAATGTGGCGGCGATTAGATGGAGAAAAGTGGATTTGCCCGTTCCCGGTTGTCCCTCGATGAACAAATGTCGATGCTGGGGCAGCAATGTTGCAAGGTTGACCGCCTCGGATCCCTCCAAGATTGCCTGCCGTTCGGTGTTTCCTTTCGGCGTGTCCCGGTACGACCGGGTTTTGAGGGGGGTGAAGAGGGTTTCGATGGGGTAACGGTTGGCCTGCTGGTTGCCACCGCTGGATCCAATTCCTTCAATCCTGATGTACATCGTTCGGTCGCGCAACGATTTCAACCATGGGATCAGACTGGAAATTTTGTTGTGTATTTGGGAAAAAAGATCCGGTTCGACCTGGATGTGGCACGGGATGGCGTCCTCATGTTTGACGATCAAGGTTTCTTCGATCCAGGGGCGATCTTCGGGGAATGCCAGGTTGCTATCTGATTTTCTTGGGTGTTGGTTCCACCGATTCCAAAAAGGGGCCGAAGCAACCAGGACCAGGGGGTGATCCGGACGTTTTTGCAACACTTCCTTGATCCAATCGTGGTTGATCAGCCGTTCCGCCTGGGTCAATGCATTTCCATGATATTGATCACCAATCAAGCTGACCTTCCCCCAGGTCATCCCGATCCGAAGCCGCAACGGTTCTTCTCCCGGATGTCGTTTTTTGTCCACGTGTAAGAATTGTTCCAGGTTCCAGGCGAAGCGCATGGCTACCGGGATTGAATAACCTTCCAGGAACAGAAAATAACCATCTCCGGTGCCATGACGGCCAATGATCTTGTCGGGATCGGCACCTCCAATCATGGGTTGGATGCTCTCCCGGATCCCCTGTTGCAAACGTTTGACCAGAGCGATTTGTGTATCCTCGTTCAGTATGGAAAAACCGGCCATATCGATCAGGATTAATGGGATGGGATCTTGAATCTGTTCCATGAACATTCTCCGGGATGGGATCGAGATCATGGAATAATATAATCATCGGTATCGGATTGTCATGGACCATCATGCCATCGGTTTCATGTTACGGTCACTGTGCGTGGAGGAGATGGATTTTTCTGGACGCGGGGATGATTTCTGGGGAGAATTCAACGGTGTGGAGACCATGGAATGGACATTGCTCAGCCGCACGACCGGTTTTTCAAATTGTTGTTGTCCGACCCGGATCGGGTGGGTACCTTGTTGCGGGAACGGTTGCCGGTGGAAATCGCCCGGTCGCTTGCCCCTGAGCCGCCTGAATGGGTGGCGGGGAGTTTTGTCGATGAGGCGTTGCGTTCCCATCTGACCGACCGGTTATTTTCTGCCTGGACCGTGGGCAAGCGGCGTATATTCCTTTATGTGCTGATCGAACATAAAAGCCAGCCCGAACGGCGGATTGCTTGGCAATTGGCCAAATATCAGATGGAACTGTTGAAACAATGGGAGCGGGAGCATCGGGATTGGGACAAACTGCCGGCGGTGGTCCCCTTCGTCTTTTATCATGGGGCGACCGAATGGCGGATTCCCAATGAATTTTTGGCCCTGGTCGATGCGGAGGAGGCGTGGAAGCCATACCTGATGAACTTTCATTTCCCCCTGTTCGATCTGGGGCGGGTAGCGGATCATGAACTGTCGCGTCAACCCCGGTTGCACGCCTGGCTACTGGTTGCCAAATATGGCACACGGGAATTTGTCCGTCTCCAGTTGCAACAACGGTTCATCGATGCCCTGGCAACTGTGCCGGAAGATTTGCCTGTCTTCATCAAGTATATGATCGAGTGTTATGAACACATGGACGATCAGGATTTGCGCATACTCATTCGGGGCGTATTGCCCCAGGAGGAACACAACATGATGTCGAAATTCGCCCGGGACATGATCGCCAATCCCAAGCCGGAATGGGTACAGATGGTGCGGCAGGATGGGCGGCAGGAAGGACGGCAGGAAGGACGCCAGGAAGGACGGCAGGAAGGACGGCAGGAAGGGGAAGCTGCCTTGTTGCTGCGGCAGTTGCAACGCCGTTTCGGGACTTTGCCTGAGTGGGTGGCCGAAAGGGTGCGTGCGGCGGACCAAACCTTGTTGGAACGGTGGGGTGATCAAATATTTGATGCTGCAACGCTGGAGGACCTTTTTCCAAGATCATGATGAACCGTCTTTGTCCCGGCTGGAAGAATGTTACGATGCGGGGGAGGGGGGCGAAAACCTGCATTCTGTACCATGCCGACTTCATATACGATCATTCTGATGTTCTTTAAGTGGAATATCAACGTGGATTGGCCTATCATATATCCTCCATGGGTCCTTTCCCGGTGCTGTCGCCAAGGATCAACGTCCATCATGAACCAGAGGGAGAAACTTCCATGCATCGATTGATTCCGGTGGTCGCCTGCGCCATGGTTTTGTTGGTCCAGACGCCTGCTTCTGCCGCAGAGGCAACATCGTCGGTCGTGAAATTTTGCGGCGGCCCCAAAGGGTTGTCCTACGAAAAACTGCCGAATACCCTCAAACCGATCATGGCCGGTTTTGGCCTCGGTTTTTCCCTGGAAACAGTGGAAACCAAGGGAGGGGATGAAAACGTCGAAAAGGTGGCTCGGGGGGAGTGTGATTTCGGCCTCGCCCCCAATAAACTGGTCAATAAACGCAAACTCCCCATCGATGGGGTCGTCTTCCACTCCTACGCCCATCTGGTGTGCAACCAGGAACGGACCAACGGTGCCAAGGAAATTTCCGACCTTTTGAAACAGGGTCGCAAAATTCAGGTCGCAGTGGGCGATATCGGATCCGCCAGCAAGATCGTCTGGGATTCGTTGGCGGATCTGGACAGTGATTTCGGTTCCCACAACTTCGCCGTCATGCCGGTCTCCTTCACCAAGGCCATCCCCCTGGTGATGAAAGGGCAGTATGATTGCGCCTGGACCGTCAGCGGTGTCGGATCCCCTGCATTGAAGGCGGCGGATTATCCCGGATCTTCCAAAGTATTGCGCCTCATCGAAGTCAATGATGGTGATTTCAATGACGATGATTACGATTTCTTCGTCATCGCCAAAAGTACCTATCCCAACCTGCAGGCAGGATGGTTCAAGGATGTCAAAACCATCGACGTTCCCGTGGTGCTGTTCCATCGCCCGCAGATCCAAACCGAAAACCCGGTCGCCTATGGGGCGGTCTCGGGCGAAGCGTTGCGGGTGGGGCCCGATCTGTTCAAGGAATGATCGGTTGCGGGGTGGGCTGATGTTTGAGTAAATCTTCCATGGCATGAAGTTTGCGCTCTGCTCCAGGGTTTGGTCGGATGATGTTCCCCAGACTTCTGCGGAGTGTAAACTTTCTCGCCATGCCATGCTTTGGCCATTTCCATGTTCGGTCGTTATTCCGGTTGGGTTGGGTGCTCCTGCTGCCCATGATGGTGGGGTGTGCCCTCCAGCCGGTTCCTTTGGCACGGCAGGAGTTGGAACACCGGGTAACCCTCGATTTGCAGTCCCTCTTTGCCAGGGTGACCCCCCCGGAAGGCCCGGTAACCCTGGAGCAGGCCATGGCCCGGGCCGTCCATCACAATCTGCAACAGCAGGTGGTCCGGTTGGAAGGGGCATTGGCGTTGGGGGTGAACGAACTGGCGGCGTATTCCATGCTGCCGGAGCTTCAGGTGACCGCCGATCATACCGCTCGGGATCGAACCACCTACCTCACCCAGGATCGTTTCCAAAATACCGCTTCCCTCACAGCGGCATGGAGTGTCTTGGATTTTGGCGTCAGTTACCTCAATGCCCGACAGAAAGCCAACGGTATCCTCATCGCCCAGCAGCAAAGGAGAAAGGCGGCCCAGGATCTCCTGTTCGAAGTCGAAACCGCCTTCGGTCAGGCGTGGGTGGCGCAACGGCTCGAAGCCTCCGTGCAACCGTTGTTCATTCGGATCGAAAAAGCCCTGGAAAACGCCCGCGAGGTCGAACGCCAGGGGATTCAACCTGTCCAGGAATCCCTTGATTTCCAGAAGAAACTTCTCAAAATCCTCGATCAGTTGCAACGATTGCAACGCCAGGTCTCCGGTGCCAGGCCGCGTCTGATGGAGTTGATCCATCTGGACGGGGTCGTTAAGTTTCCCGAGTTGCAGGATCCCGGGTTCCTGTTGCCGTTGGATGTCAATCATCTGCCGGACGTGGCGGAATTGGAGCAGTTCGCCTTGAACAACCGTCCCGAATTGATGGAGCGCCATTATCAGGGACGTATTCAGGCCGATGAGCAACGCAAGGAGTGGTTGCGTCTGTTACCCGGATTGGAAGTTTCCAGTGGTCATCGGTACGACAACAGTGGCATCTATGTGAACCATCATTGGGCGGAACAAGGGGTCAGTCTGGCCTGGAATCTGATCCGGTTGGTGACCGGGCCGGATCTCGTGGCGCAACAGCGCACGGAGCGGGATCTGGAAGAACATCGGCGTCTGGCGTTGGCGATGACGGTGATGACCCAGGTTCGGGTCTCCCTGATGGAACTCGGGGAATCCAAATCGGGTTATGAAACCGCACGCGCGTTGAGCAAAGTCGATCGCAGGCTGTTCGAACACGCCCGGGCGGGGCGGGAAGTGGCGACCATGAGCGAAGCCCAGTTGATCGAAATCGAAGCCGACCTGCTGCTTCAAGAGGCACGCCGGGATCTGGCCCATGCTGAATTGTCCTCGGCGGCAGCGCGTCTGTTGGTTTCCTTGGGGTTGAACCGGCTGCCATACGGGTTCGATATCATGGATACCGATCAGTTGACCCTGGCCTTGGAGGAAATGACGCGGCGTCCCCGTTGGGCGACCTTTACCGCTTTCGATACCGCCGAAGCAGCTGATATTGGCAAGCCTGCGCAAAATTCGGAACATGGAAACGAAAAGGCAGGGGGACCACCTGCGGTGCCACAGTCACATGATGGTGTTTCCAGTCCGTCCGAAAAGGATGAACCCGTTGAGCCAGTGTGGATCCTGGAAATGCCCAAAGCTCCGGTCACACCGACGGTATCCCCTCCGTCGTCCGAACGTTCCTCGCCGGAGTTTCCGGGGGTGCTGTTGCGGGTAGGGGCGTTTGCTTCCCGTGATCATGCGGTCAAACTGTATTCCCGGCTCGAGAAAAAAAATTATCCGGTGGTCTTGCGTCCCTTTTCCAATGCCACGGGGCGTGTGATCTATCAGGTCAGCGTGGGTCCCATCCAGGAGGAAACTCAAGGCAAGGTTCTGCTTGAAACCTTGAAAAAACAGGAAGGGATCGAGGCGGTTGCGGTATCGCTGGCTCCAGTTTCGTAACACCCTCCGCCTCATGAATATCAATTTTTGGGGGCCGGGATCGATTTTGCAATATCCCCCATAAGGAAGGATCGCATCATGTACCGAAGCCATTTTGGATTGCAGCAACTTCCCTTCCAGATCACCTCCGATACCGAATTCATCTATTTCAGCGCGTCCGCGCAGGAAGCCTTGAATGTCGTCATGGTCGCCCTTTCCTTTGGCGAAGGCTTCGTCAAAATCACCGGCGAGGTGGGAACCGGGAAAACCCTCCTGTCCCGAAAACTCATGGCCATGCTGAAGACCCGGGAGTTCGTGACCGCCTGTCTGCACAATCCGATGATGAAACCTGAAGATATTTACAAAGCCTTCGCCGAAGAACTGGGTTTGCCCCCCTTTGATGAATCCGCCGGGTTTCAACATTTTGTCAAACAGATTGCCGAACACCTCATGCAATTGAAACAACAGGGGAAAAAAGTGGTTCTCCTGGTCGATGAGGCGCAAACCCTGGCGGATGAAACCTTGGAAGCCATCCGGCTGATCACCAACCTGGAAACCGAAAAACAAAAAATGCTCCAGGTGGTGTTGTTGGGGCAACCGGAATTGGACCAGCGTCTGGAACGGCAATACAATCTGCGTCAGTTGCGGCAACGCATCACCTTCTCCTGCCGTCTCCAACCACTCAGTCTTGCCGAAACCGGTCACTATATTCACCATCGCCTCCAGATTGCAGGACATCAGGGAGAAAACCTGTTTACCGATCGCGCCATTCGTCGCCTTCACCGCCGCAGCGGCGGTATTCCACGGTTGATCAATATTCTGGCTCATAAAAGTTTGATGGCAGCCTTCGGCAAGGGGGTGCTTCAGGTGGAGGTTGCCCATGTCGCCGCAGCCATTGCCGATACCGAAGGTTTGGCCACGTCCCAGTGGAACGCCCGGCTGAAACGTTTCATGTTGCGTCTGCGGTTTGAAAAGGGAGGGGTGTTCTCCTGGTTGGGTCGCTTGACCCATCGCAATGATCGGGATGCCGTGTCATGAGTCTGATCAGTCAACTGCTGAAAGATCTGCATCAAAGGCAGGCCGCTCTTGAAATCGATGTCCTTTCGATGGGGATTGAACCGCCCCGCAGTCCCGCCAAGGTGCAACGATTGCGTCCCGAGAGGATATTGCCATGGGTACTGGGTGTGTTCTTGTTGTCGGTGGGGGGGGTGGCAATCCGCTATTGGGCCGAGCAGCGGCATGATCGGGTCGATCCGGTTGCCAATATTGAGCAAAATGGTTCAGCTCCAGTGGTTTCGGCGCCCTCGGAACCGACGGCGACCCCTTCGTTGCGCCCCTTGTCAACCGCGCCAACAACACCTGCGGCAACAATACCTGTGACCGGTGGAACCCCTGTGGCACCTGCCAACCATGGTGCCATGGCATCGATGGCCGTGGAAGAAGAGTCGGTCGCACCGTCGGGGATGATCATGGTTCCCGAATCACCGGCCATCGAACCGGCACAACCCGTCGCCAATTCCCCTTTGATGCGCCGGGAACGTGGCACTTCCCTCGGGCTTGCGACAACACCTCCCAAAAAATCGGATTCCGATTCCATCGCCCTCAAACAGGTTCCGTTCATGGCTTCGGTGCCGCAGCAGATACCCGAGGTCAGTCCCATCCGCCGGCGCAACAATGCCGTCATTCAGGACGGTCTGGCAACCATGGCGCTTGACAACCCACATGGCTCCATGGTTTCGGTGCCACGCAAACCTGCGGAAATGCAGGTTGCCCGTGCCAATCCCAACATCGTTGAAAACAGCGAAACCATTCTGCCGTTGCAAAAGGCCCAAACCCTGGCCTGGGCCCGCACCCTGTTGGAAGATGGACAATTGGATGAAGCGGAACGGGTGGTTCAGGAACACCTGGCCCAGGATGGACAATCGACCTCCGCCTTGGGCATCATGGCAGAGTTGGAACAAAAACGGGGCAACCTGGAGGCTGCCAATCGCTATTACAACCGTCTGTTGCGTCTGGAACCGGATCGCTATCGCTGGTGGTTGGGATTGGCGACCAATCTGGATCAGGCCAAACGGGGAAAGGAAGCCATCTCATTTTATAAACATGTGCTCAAGATGGAAAACGTTGACGACCATGTCCTCCGCTTCGCCCGGGAACGATTGCGTGCCCTGGAAGGCAAAACCACGCCATGATGCCATCGCAATACTGATCCTGCCGGGTATCAATCGCAAAGAATTCCTACTTTTGGAATAATTTCCGTGTTCATCCCTTCGTAAAGGAAATCCAAGGGACCGCTTCCAAACAGGAAAATGAACAGGATGGGTCAGTCCTGATCGTCAGGAATGGGAGGGGTTGCCTGGTTTGTGACGGGAGCTGTCTGATTGACCGTGGTTGTCTGTGGGGGCGGTGGCAGTTCGAGCGTAATAAAGGTTTGTTTGCGGGAATGATCCGAGGTGCCTCCGAGAAAATAGGAACCCAATCCGAATATGGCCAGCAGGATCAACAGGCCGAATCCATATTTGCGTATCAGGCTCATCAGGGCGGGTCTGGGTTCATCCAGGCCGGAAAGGATACTTTTGCGATTGGTCTGCGGCATGGCCATGTTCTCATCTTCTTCGATCAGGGTCGAATGCGTCCCTGATGAGTACGGATCCTTTGTCGTCATGTGCAATCATCTTTATCCAATGCTCGGGGGGGTGCGTCATATGGAGCTTCCTTCACTATATTCGCGAATCCTGCCAAGATCAATGTTTGCCACATCCGGTTGAAGTTCCGCCGCCATCCTGGATCAAGGAAATCAAAACCCCTGGGAGATCGTTCCCAGGGGTTTGAGGTTCATCGTTCCATATCCAGCGATGCGTCTGGATTATGGTTGCTTCGGTGCGACAGGTTCCTGTGGCGGCGTTGTGCTGGCCGCAGGGATGCCAGGCGGTTCCACGGGAAGGGTGGATTGAAGTGGCGGCGTTGTGCTGGCCGCAGGGATGCCAGGCGGTTCTACCGGGAGGGTGGATTGGGGGGGCGGGGTACTTGCCTTCTCCTCCTTCTTGGCGGGCAGCGTGAGCAGGACCTCCTTCTTGGCATTCTTCAGAAGATTATCCCCGACATAGCCTGCGATCCGGAACAATTCCTCCCTCGCGGACGATTTGACAAGCAACAGGTTTTTCTTTTCAATCTTGGCGACCTTGAAGACGATGCGTGTTCCATCCTTCCTTTTGATCGCCAACTCCAAGGATGGTTTGTCCATCGCGGCTGTGATCTCCGCATCGGCTGCTTCCAGACCATCAATGCTCAGATGGGCCATCGTTCGGGCCAGTTTGGCCACCTCTTCCTGGTTGGGTGTTTCTCCCTGGGCCAGGGGTTGAATCTTCCATTGTGGTTCCTTCTTTGGCGCATCGCCCGTGGTGGGCGTCTTCTCCTTGTTCTCCTTTTCTGCCGCCGCAACCTCTTCCCGGGTCATGGTCAAACCCGCCACCTCAATGGCCTCGATTTCCTCCATGGGAATGGCCAGCATGCTTTTGTCCAACCAATCGTCCACCTTGACAGGAGCCTGATGGTTGGCAAAGGCAACCGACAAAGTCGCCTCCATGCCGTCACTGCGGGCATGAACCTGGCGTAACCCCGGTGAGGTGCCAAAATAGAGGACCGCCTTCTGGGCTGAATTCTGGCTCAACACAATTTTGCGCTCAAATTCCTTTTCGGCCACCTTGAACCGGGTTTGTGCCGCGACCGAGGTGGCAACCGGAAGTCCATGCTTCAGGTTGGACAGGCTTTCCAACAGGCCACTCACCTGACCCGGGTTGGCCGGTAATCCTTTGTGTTCGGGGAGAATCCATCGGCCATCCTTCCTGGCCAGGGTGAGGGTGCTCCCTTCGCCCTCAATGGAAATCCCGTCGATGTCAGCGGCCTTGAAAGAAACAAGGGTGGTATCGGGAACCTGTGTCGCCAGATCGGACCCCGATAATCCCAGAACCACCGCCAATACCAGTTGCAGTACCAACACAAGGGTCAGATTGCGGATGATTTTTTCCATGGTTTACACCCCCGCCAGAATGGATTGGTAACGCGATTGTTCCAAAAGCCGGGCACGCCGCCTCCAAAACCAGACTGCAACCAATCCAAAAATCGCAAATCCATAATGGAGATATTCCAATACCATGCGATGGGATTCCTCCATCTGTTCCAGGGTTCGGCTGAAATGGCCTCGGGAACGAATCCCCAATAAACCACGGTCCTCCAGGGACCAGTCGACGGCATTCTGCAAAAGTTCCAAAGGTTTCGAATAAATCGTCCCCATCCCTTGAGAGGCCAGATCCAGAATGTTGTCTTCCGCAAATCCCTGGCTTGCGATCAGAATGATCCGGGCCGATTCCCCCGAACGGTCGATGACACTGGAAATAGGTTTCTTTTCCTCAGGCTTGGCTTCCTTTTGGGCATCCTTTCCTTCCGGGTGCTCCGCCGAGGGATCCTTGGCCGGCTCTTCCTTTTTCATCAAGGGCGATGGTTTGCCTTTGAAGAAGGATTCAAATCGCCCTTCAACCATCGTGGCGATGACCCTCGCCTTGGGTTCATCGGAGGTCGAAAAACCGATTTCCGGAAACGCCTGGTAGTTCGGAATGACATCCAGATCATCCGAGGTCCACGAACGATCCGAGGTGGTCAGAAGTTGGGTGACCTTGCGCTCCTTGTTCTTTTGGGGATCGACCGTGATGGGGGCGGCCCAGTTGACCGTCAACTGACCCAGCCCCGAGGTGATGGGCAGTTCGCGGTTGAGGCCCCCATGGCGCAGATCGGTGAAAAATCCATAGGGCATCATTCTGATTTCCTGGACGGCAATCGGCCCAATCTGGCGTTGTACCGGGATCGGAAGGGCATCGTTCTGGGCATCGAGGATCATCGCCTCTTCCAGGGTGATCCCCTGATGGGTCAACCAATCCTTCAGGCCGTTCTCAACCTTCGTGGCGGTCAGGGTCCGTCCGACTTCGACATCAAACGGGGCTGTGGCCAGGATGATGCTCCCTCCCTGCATTAAAAACTGGTCGATGGCAAATACCTGTTCCTCCTTCAGACCCTTGGGACCGAGGACCATGAGCAGATCGGTGTCTTCGGGAACCTGGCCCGCCATCAGATTGTTTTCGTTGACACGGACATTCTCTCCCAAAATCTCTTTGACCCGGGAATATTCCTTGCCCGGCATGCCCGGATTGAAGGACCGTTCCGGAACCAGCAGCGTGACGGTTTTGAGAAATCCCGGGGCCAATCGTTTGATGGCCGCCTCAATCGATTTGCTCAAGGCTTGCCGGGTCAACTCCTGCGGGAGTGGGACCTGGATGGCATCCTTGCCCGTTTCCAGCACCATGTAAAACCAGAACGGTTTGGGATCAAGCAGGCTTGCGATCTGGGGTCCGAAACCAAAACGTTTTTGCAATTCCTCTCCGAGTTGTCCGCCATCCGCTTCCGGATTCTTGAACTGGGTGGTCAAACGTCCCTGGGAGGTTTTCTTCAATTCGTCCAACAGGGTGTTCAACACCCCCTTGAACTCGACCAGACTTTTGGGCAGGGCCGCATCATCCGACATGTAGCCGGTGAACGTGACATTGCGATCAAAGGTTTCAAACGGGTTGCCGCCCGCCTGGTAGGCGGTCAACGTTTTACGGATCGCACCCGTGATGGCATATTCGGGATTTTTCAGATCGACATCCAGATCCTGTTCTCCGGCCGCCTTGATTTCAATCAGATCACGGTAGCCCAGGACTTCATATTGATCGCCATAGGCGATCACAATGTCGAAATAGGCATTGACCACCGACGCCTGATAACGGTTGGCCATCTGGAACGGGACGGGACGAATGCCATAACGTGAGGCCGCTTCCTCTTCCAACGCCGAATCCTGTTGTGGATCGACAAATTCGACCCGAACCCGATTGTGGCCGGCAACGGCGTATTCCTTGAGCAGATCCTTGATCCTGGGAACCAGGGGGGCGAGCAGGGGATGGGTCTTGGCGGAAAAATAACCGCGGATCAGGAGCGGTTCGCGCAACCGTTCCAGATAGCTGTTCGTCGCTGGGGAGAGGGAATAAATGGTCCCCTGGGTCATGTCGGCGCGTGCCCAACCAATCGAAGTCAGCCACAGGTTGCCCACGACCAGATTGGCTACCGCCAGTAACGTCACAAGGCCCCATTGTTTGTGACGGGCCGTCTGTGGATTGCCCGCCCACCGTATTTTTTCCAAGGCGTACAGATTGAGCGTCAGAAAAACCCCAACGATGGACAGGTAATAATAAAGATCGCGAAAATCAAGAACACCCCGGGTGATCGATTCAAAACGTGATCCGGTTCCCAGAAGCGAGAGCACGTTGGCGATGGAATGATCAAACAGGTTGGTGAGGGTCGGGGAACCGATGAAATAGAGGGCGCTGCACACCAGCATGGTCATGATCAGGGCGACGATGGGATTGTCGGTCCGGGTACTCAGATACAGGCCGATGCTGACGTAGGCGGCGGCGAGAAACAACGTCGCCAGATAACCACCCAGCACCGGACCCCAGTCAATCGGACCGAGGAGGGCAACGGTCAGTGGAAGCGGCAGGGTCAGCGCCAGGGCGACCCCGACCAGCGCCATCCCGGCGGCAAACTTGCCCAATACCAGGGCAATGGGCGGGGTGGGACTGGTCAACAGGGTTTCCAACGAGCCGGAACGCCGTTCTTCCGACCATGAACGCATGGTCAGCGCGGCGACGAGAAAAATCAGCAGAATGGGCATCCAGGAAAACAAGGGACGGACATCGGCAATGTTGCGGGCAAAAAAGGTTTCAACCCAAAAAAAGACAAACAACGTCACTGCCAGAAAGGCCCCCAAAAACAGCAGTGCCGCCGGGGATGCGAAAAACAGGGAAAATTCCTTGCGCATGATGCGCTGAAATTCGTTCATTTCTTTTCTCCTGCCGTTTCATGGAGTTCATTGGCCTCGGCAAACAACGTTTCCAAATCCCGCCTTTCCGGTTGCAGGACAAACAATTGCACCTTCTTCTCGGCCAGGGTGCGCGCAACCAGGGGGGCCGTTTCCAGGGATGCGTTGAGGATATAGTTCAGGTGTCCCCGGGGCGTCGTACCGGTGTTCCTGACCGAGGTGACTCCAGGGATGTTTTTGAGAATCGATGCGCCATCCTGGTCGATGGTGACCCGCAGACGGGCATCGGAGGCCAGGGAATCCAATCGGGTATCAACGACCAGTCGTCCTGACCTCAGAATCAACACCCGGGCGCAAATGGCCTGGACCTCCTGGAGAATATGGGTGGAGACGATCACCGTCGCCTCCCGGGCCAGTTCCGCGATGAGGGTCCGCATGTGGCGGATCTGGGTCGGATCCAGACCGTTGGTGGGTTCATCCAGGATGACGATCTTGGGATGGTGCAGAATGGCCTGGGCGACCCCGACCCGCTGGCGATACCCACGGGACAGGGTGTGAATCGGGGCCAACGCCTTTTCCTTGAGCCCGGTGCGGGCGATGGTTTCTCGCAATGCCCGTGGCCGGTCATCTTCCGCCAGACCGTGCAGCGTGGCCTGGAAATCCAGCAGGTCAATCACCGTCATTTCGGGCCAGAGCGGACAGTTTTCCGGTAGATAACCGATTCGCTTCTGAATGTCGCGGGTGGCGGGACCGACCTGAAGTCCATCAATGATGATCTGTCCGGCGGTGGGTTCAAGAAATCCGGTCATCATCCTCATGATGGTGGTCTTTCCAGCACCGTTGTGTCCCAACAGGCCGACCACTTCGCCGCGCTCAATATGAAAGGATACATCATCCACTACGGCGACATCGCCGTAATGCCGGGTAAGCCCTTTGACATCGATCACGTTGCGTACTCCCATATCTTGTGAGAAAAGCAGATACTACTGAACCTGAATGTCTTTGAAAAAGTATTTTTCCAAAACTTCAAAGGTATAGCCGATCCAGAGCCAATTTTCCAGGGATGATCAATGGCCAGGATCCACCAGGCATGGAGGGTTTAAGATTGAAAGTATCAAGCTGTCTTAGTTTTTATTATAAATTATACTTTTTATTTTATCAAGGAAAATGATTGCTCCAAGAATACCAGAAAGGATGAATATAAAATCATACGGAAGTCTTAGTCTTGAATGTATCGAAAGTTGCGAGTAAAGAAAGAAAATTAAATAGGATGGTAGAAGAGTTGAGAGCAATACAAGGTGTGCTTTGCTCTTACTGAAAATAATGAAAACTGAGAAAAACATGAAATATGCAATGGGTGGAATCAAGTCAAAAAGGGAATACTTGAGAAAAAATGCCGCATGATAGTTTCCCTGCTGTTTCTGCATCTTTTGAACCATTATCTCCGCAGTATGCTCTGGAGATTTTGTTGATTCCTGAGATGGAGTAATGGATCCACCACCATTAGGCAAGGGTCGATGATCAGTGACTGGGGAAGGTTGATCGATGGGAAGATAAAAATCAGTTTTCACATGCGCAAGATGAAACATTGGAAAAACCCATGACCCAAGTATATAATTTATGGGGCTGCGTTGAATGGCTTCCATGGATGCTTTAAAGATCAAATTCTGTCCTGGTGCTTGTCGTTCAACTTCATTAATCATGTCACTCCAATTCATTTCATACTTTGATGTGAAAAAACCTTTCGCACGGATCACATGCTTTTCACACAGCATGTATTCTTCACCATTTAATAAATCTTCTTTTACAATAGCAAAAAGCTGCTTGGATGCAGGACCATTTTTTTCGTCAAGCATTGGGTTAATGTTGAATAATGAACGACTCGGAAACATGTTGGAAAAATTCATCTGGCCAACCCCATTGACCAGTCCAAGAAAAGATGAATTAAAATAATTGTATATAGAATACCCAGAAGCAAGGAATACGATGCAAGTAAAATATACAAGAGAATATTTAATGCGATCGATGATGGATTCTTTGATTCTACAAAATACTGGATATACACCAATTGCAGCATATACAATATACTCAGGGCGAAACAGGGTCATGAGAAATGTAAGGATGGCGACCAGAATTACCGAAAGATATCTTTCTGATTGATGAACACGAAATGTAAAGGCTACCAACAACGACAGGACGATACAGACAAGCATTTCACTGCCAACCGTGTGGAAAAGTACAGCAATCTGAACATGACAAAGAATAATGAATGAAAACAACCTGGCAATCAAAGTTCCGAAATAGCTTCCTATATAATAAACGGCCAAGATATGAGTCAAGTAAAGTAAATATAAGATAATGCTGATCGTGATGTCGTTCATCTCAAGTAGATGGCAAAGCGCAAAAACAGATCCGAGCATCCGCATTCCATTGGATGTCCCATGACACGAATCCAAATAAGTACCAATCGCCAATCCTGGCATGATTGGATAGGCGAAAGAAATAAATATAAATAAAAGTGTTGCAATAATAATTAAAATAGATATGAATTTTCCATCTTCCCGAACAGTTTCGTAGAATGTACGATGATTATTTTTGATCACGGACTTCCCCAAGTCGAGCATGGTACTCTATGATTCAAAGGATGTCAGCATCGCAATGGTTCTTCCATGCGATCATCTCGTCAATGAAGGATGGCACCTCATCACCAGGCGAAAACCAACATCACCATTGCTCCGATCCGGAGCCAGCCTGCTTCGATTGGCGTGCCTGATAAACATTGGATCGCCAATCCAACTCCCCCCCCGATAAACCCGGGCTACTCCAGAAACCGGACCCATGGGATCCTTCCTGGATGTGCCATCACCATATCTCTTGTCATACCAATCTTGACACCATTCCCAAACATTTCCTGCCATATCATACAATCCCCAGGGATTGGGCAGCTTCTGACCTACGGGTTGAGTTTCATTTCTGGAGTTCCGATCATACCAGGCATAATCTCCAGTGAGTTCTCCCCTTCCCCAATAAAAATGACCAGTCGTTCCAGCTCGCGCAGCGTATTCCCACTCTGCTTCCGTGGGGAGACGATAGGTATCCGTGCCCATGATGTTCAAACGCTTGATGAATTCATGGACATCATTCCAGCTCACATTCTCAACCGGTCGATTGGAACCTTTGAAGATACTGGGATTGTTTCCCATGACGGCTTGCCATTGTGTTTGGGTGACCTCATATTTGCCAATGCAAAACGGGGTACTCAGTATCACTTCATGGAGGGCCGTGTCATCATCTCCTCCCGGTTCGCCCATCATGAATGTTCCAGAAGAAATTAGTACAAATTCCATGTTGATGTTATTGGTCAATGTTTTCTCAGGTTCCGCGCAAACCATACCGGGAATCATGAATACCAATACGTATGCCCATCTGGCTGCACTCATAACCCCTCCGGCAGTAAATATTCTGGCATCCTTCCTTCATGCACGGAAACCATTAAGACTATTCCATTTGCGAAGCTGTCCAATGTGGCGGAAGAACTTTTCTAAAATTATTATAAACGGATGAATTTATTAAGAAAAATCCATTTGGCGCCATCTCCGTTCAATATCCCATGGAACGCAGAGGGGGATCTGAACGGTCTTGGTGATCCGCTTCTTCAACCCAAACCGCTCATATGGATGAACGATCCTTTCGGTAATCAATGACTTTTGCTGGAACGCCACCAACAATACTGTAGGGTTCCGTATCCCGTGTCACGACCGCTCCGGCCGCTACAACCGTACCCTCGCCAACCGTGACCCCCGAAAGAATGACTGAATGCGCACCACACCAGACATCGTTGCCAATGGTGACCTGTTGCTCAATTTCCCCCTGTTCTAAAACCTTGCGCGTGCGGTCCCTGAAATGATGTTCCACCGTCCAGACGATCACACCGGGTCCACAAGTAAAATCGTCGCCAATAACAAGTCTCCCCCGGCCATTGAGGATGACGTTATAATTTAAACTGCACCGATCGCCGATCTCAATATTGTAACAGTGAAGAAACCGGACCCCCGGATAGGTGAAAAATCCCTTCCCCCGCTTCTTGAATAAAAACCGGAACACGAATGACCGAATCTGGCTGCCGCCAATGGTTGGAAGCGGGGAAAAAATAAAATTGAACAGACTCTCAAGGATCCAAAGAAACACCTTTTTAGGGCCAAAATGGAAAAATAGGGAAATCCAGTAGGCGCGTAATGTGTGTTTGCTTTTCATTGATGTCCTGAAAGTGTCAAAAGGGTCAAAGGGAAGAAAGTCTGTTGCGATCCTCATATTGCGAACAGGAAATGGCTACCGGTCAACTTATTTGAGCAGCAGATCGATTCCAGCCTTTGCATGTTTTCTGAATTCTTCCCAGGTGTTGATCTTTTTCAGGCGACTCATGATATAACTTGGACGATAATAGAATCTGCGATAACATTTCTTTAAGAACGTGTTGATTTCTTCCTGGGTCAGATTGCATTGTGCCCGGGCCACAAATTCCGATTTGGATGGGTCAAGGATATAAGATCGCCAATAATCTTCACCCTGCTCTGGAAGGACCATGTCGTACAGTTCGGTTCCTGGTATGGCTCGGACACCATTGAATTGCGCATAGTCCAGATCAAGCTCTATGGCAAGAGCCAATGACTTTTCCGCTGTTTCCATGGTTTCCCCAGGACTTCCAACCATGAAAAACCCCAAGGTCTGAATACCAACCTCCTTACATTCTTTCATGGTCTGGCGAATTCGATCAATGCTGGTTTTCTTCTTCAGATTTTTTAATATTTGTTCATCACCGGATTCAATTCCAAAGAAAATTCGGTCACATCCAGCGCTTCTCATGGCTTGCAACACTTCCATGTTCACCGTATCGACACGGGAACGGGCCGACCAGTGGAATTCAAGTCCCCGCTTTTGAATCAGTTCACAGATTTCCAGCATGCGGGACTTTTTGACCGTCATCTGGGAATCAAACATGTCGATTTCGCGCACGCCGAAGCGCTTGATACACTCTTCAATTTCGTCAACAACATATTCGGGACTGTGGGGGCGAAAGGATAGATTACCCTGCTCGCAAAAGATACATTTGTAGGGACATCCACGACTCGTCACCATGGGGGTGAAATTTCGCCGCGCAGAGGCGATCGTAAAGTATCGGTCGATGGGCCACAAATGACGCGCCGGTCTGGGGGAACGATCCACATCTTCGATCAAACCCTGGGAAGGATTGACTCGGATTTCGCCATGATCGCGCCAAATCAATCCGGGGACCTCTGCCCAGCCGCTCTGGTTTGCAAACGCCTCCAGAAATGCCGGCAGATTTGTCTCCGCTTCGCCGATCAGGCCAAAGTCCAGCTCTTCATAGCTGAAGGTTTCAGCCGGATAGATACCCGTGTGGATGCCGCCCACGAGTGTCGGTTTTTGGGTGGCTTGACGTACCAACCGAATCCAGTTTCTGTTCTCATGAAAATGGTAGGTGTAAACGGTAAAGCAAGAAAAGTCCGGATCAAAGGCTCGGACGGCGGAACCCAGGGTTTGCGCATTGTATCCATGGGCAACAATATCAAAATATCGGCATTCCCATCCTTCCCGTTCCAGAACAGCCGCTACATAACCCAAACTTAAAGAGGGAAGTACGCCAAAATTGTCATGAAATGCCTGAGTCTCTCCGTCGTAGGGTCCCATACCGGAAGGAGAATAGACCAAAGCTGCACGTTTCTTCATCTTGGTTTTCCCATGAAAAGGTCAATGTGCCTTTTTATCATCAAAAAAACGGAAAATCGCTTCCACAACATGATCCTGTTGTTGCCATGTCATCTCTGGAAAAATCGGTAACGATAAAATTCTACGTGATTTGTTCATGGATACCGCAAAACGGGACAAGTCGGGGTTTTCATGACGATAACAGGGTTGTGTTGGCAAGGGATGTGGATAGTGTATGCCAGTGGCCACCCCATGTCTCTTGAGCCATGCAGCCAACGCATCTCGTTGATCGGTTTCAATGACAAACAAATGGTAGACCGCCACGGTTCCTTCCGTTTCCGGTGGCGGCAATGACAAACCGGAAAGTCCTGCCAGTTTTTCCCGATACCGGATCGCCAAAGAGCGACGTTGTTCATTCCATCGGGGGAGATGATGCAATTTGACTGTGAGCACCGCAGCCTGGAGTTCATCCATGCGCATGTTCACTCCCTCAAAATCATGAAAATATTTTGACCGTCGCCCATGGTTGCGCAGTGCTGCGGCATGATCGGCAAGTGCATCGTCGTTGGTGACCAGAGCACCTGCGTCGCCCATGGCTCCCAGATTTTTCCCCGGAAAAAAACTCAATGTGCTCACCGTTGCCAAACCAGCGACATCCTGACCATCGATTTTTGCTCCGTGGGCCTGGGCTGCGTCCCCAATCAACCATCGCCCCGCCAATTCCGACTGTGGATTGAGAAATTCATCAAGCCGGGCGGGAAATCCATAAAGATGAACGGGAATGACTCCTTTGACCGCCGCTCCATCAACCGCCTTGAAACCCGAGGGGGTCAGATTGTTCGTAATGGGATCGACATCGGCAAAAACCGGTTCGGCACCCGTCATCGAAATGGACTCGGAAGTGGCGATGAAGGTGTTGGCCGGCAATACGACACGGTCTCCAGGACCCATTCCCAATGCCTTGAGGGCTAAATACAGGGCATCGGTTCCGTTGCCACAACCTACAACCCGTCTGACTCCGGCAAAGGCGGCGTACGCCTCCTCGAAGGCTTCTACCCTGGCACCCTGAATGAAAGCTGAGTGTCGGATACAATCGTCAATGGCACGGTCCAGCTCGTGACGCATCGACTCGTGTTGCAGCCCCAGATCGATGAATGGAACGTTCATGAAATTCCCAATCGAGCATAACGTGGTTTAAATACAAGAAAAATTTCTTTGCCTGTCTCCGCCGACTCATACAGGGCGTTGATCAGGCGCAATGACTTCATCCCTTCCAGGCCATCAACCAAGGCGGGCCCACGATTCATGATTCCTTCGCAGACGTTGTTGATGAATTCCAGGTGTCCATGGCCGTAGACATCCTGAAAGGTATGATCTGGGGACTCCATCAACTTTGTTTCTTCCTCGTCTCCGAAATCCCAGGTTTCAATCTGATTGACCGCGAATCCGCCGATGACGACAGAACCTTTTTCTCCGAGGATGGAAAGGCTCCCCTCAAGGTCTTTGGGCCGGGTGGCAGTCGTTGCTTCGATCAGTCCCAATGCGCCGCTGGTGAACTTGAGTATGGCGAAACCGGTGTCTTCCACGTCAATATTCACCAACTGGGTGGCGGTTTTGGCAAACACCGACTCCACTTCACCCAGAAACCATTGGAGCAGATCAACATGATGTGATGCCTGGTTGGCAAAAACGCCACCATCCATTTCCCAGGTGCCGCGCCAGGAATCCTGATCATAATATGCTTGATTTCGCGACCAGCGGACCCGAACGCTTCCTTGAGTGATTTTCCCGAATGCCCCGGTTTCAAATTTTCTGCGAAGTTTTTGTATTGCGGTATTGAATCGGTTTTGTTTGACCACAAACAACCGGACGTTATTGATGTCGCATGTCTTGACCATCAATTCGGCGTCGGGGAGCGTCAGCGCCATGGGTTTTTCCACAACCACATTCTTGCCCAGCTGTGCCGCAGCAACGCATTGTCGCGCATGCATGCCGCTGGGTGTCAGAATGTTTACGACATCAATTTCCGGATGTGCCTCCAACATGAAGTTCATGTCGGAATAACAGGGAACCCTTTCGGCTTCTCCGGTTTTGCACGCCCGCTCCAGGTTGGAATCACAAACAGCAACAAGCTTGGCATGATTGCACCTGCGAATCGCGTCGGTATGTTTTCTATGAATACGACCACATCCCACCAGGGCAAAGTTGATGATTGACATTCGTGTTTCCAGTTCTATTTGAAAGTGGTCAAAGATCCGGTCATGTCGTCGCCATTCCCCCCCCCCCCGATCCCAGAGAAAAAGGGGACAAGGTGGCAATGAAACAGGGGGGCTGAACCGTTACCTCGCCTGAGTGATGGCCTCAAGACCGCACCCCGCAACGGAATGGTAGGTCATGACGCACACGGGACATGTATAAAGATCCGGATTTGAATTCGTTGCATCACCCGATGGTTTCACCGAAGGGATCAATCTGAGTTTGTTCCCACACTGACATACCCAACCTGTGCGTCGTGCCGGATTCCCGATCATCAATGCATGATCGGGTATATCTTTGGTCACGACCGATCCCGCTCCAATCAGGCTGTATCGACCTAATACCGATCCACAGACAATGGTGGCATTGGCGCCAATGGAACAGCCACGTTTGACCAGGGTTGGCCTGAGTTCATGCTTGCGTGAAATATGGGCTCGTGGAATGATGACATTGGTAAATACCATGCTCGGCCCACAAAAAACCTCCTCTTCCAAGGTCACCTCTTCGTAAACGGTGACATTGTTTTGGATTCGGCACCGGTCTCCGATCATGACGTTTCTGCCGATGACAACGTTTTGTCCAATATGACATTGCGCACCCAGTCTGGCTCCAGATAGAACATGACTGAAATGCCATATCTTGGTCCCGGGTCCGAGTTGAACATCTGCATCCAGTATGGCAGTGGGATGTACAAACGTTGGTTCCACCGGTGTCATCATCGCAGTGCTCCTACCAAAATAAAGGCGTATTCAACTGAACCGTTTATTAACCCGGGATTCTTCTGGTGGGTCACTTTCATAACAGGTGGCACAGCGGTTTTTGAAGATCAACTTGATCTGCTCTGAACGCAATTGGCGCGTAAATGCATTGTTCCAAAGCTTGATTAAGGGACCGTCGGATACGTGACCCAGGACCATGCTGGCATTATAGTCCATGCAACAGGGAACGACGTGGCCATCGTAAAATACAGAGATCATGCCTCGCCAAAACTCTCGGCACGGGCTGGTCCGGTTGGTCTTCAGCATCTGGTTGTATTCCAAAAAGGAGGAAAACCGAAGATCATCCAGATATGGACCCAACCGTTGGCGCATTTCCTCCTCCTGAGCCAACACCTCCGGAGATCCAATGCTGTTGGTTTCCAAATAGATCTCCGCACCGGTTTCACGGATGCGTTTGGATAGGGCTATGATGTTGTTTTCAACCTTTCCAAAAGGAATGCCACGCAAGGATTGATACACATGGTCCAGTCCATCCACGGATAGCGTGATGTGGGATATCCCACTCTGGATGATCTTTTCAATTCTGTCGGGGGTCAGAAGGGTGGCGTTGGTCGTCAGGGCGATTCGCTTGTTCCTCTCTTTGAGGTACGCCACCATCCTGAAAAATTCGGGATTGAGCATCATCTCTCCCCAACCCACCAGGATGAAGTTGCCAATATCGGGATTGAGTTCCACCAGCGTGGTGAAGGTTTCCCATGTCATCTGGCCCTGTTCGCGGGTCATGGCATGGTGTCTTGCGCACATGACGCAGTCCAGATTGCATTTCCCGGACAATTCAACAATAACAGATGTTATACGAAAGCTTCGATTAAGGCGAAACAGAAAGAACAGTTCGTTGATACACGTTTGCCACAGTTCTCGCCAGCCAGGAATAAAAAACGATACCCGGTTGATCAAGTGGGGTCGACGCAAAATAAAACGAAAATAAAAGGAAATGATATTCTTGACAGTAATCATTGATTATCCCAGGGTCATGGGGGCTGGTTTGAGATTTCGATGCCAGAGCTCAAGATTGAGCATACCCCATAGAGATCGGTCAAAATCCCCTTGCTGTTGTTCGGTGGCTTGACGCAATGCTTCTGAAGTAAAGATACCCCGTTGTCTGCTCTCAACGCTGTTCAGGGTTTCCCAGACAAAATCCCTCAGTGGTCCGGAAAACCATTGGCTTGTCGGAGTCGGAAAGCCAAGTTTGTCTCGACGGTCACGAATGGGTTGCGCCAATTCCCCTTGAAATGCTTGGCGCATGACTGCCTTGGTCTTACCATCATGCAGCTTGATGCGGGTCGGTAAACCAAAGGCGAAACGCATGATCCCGGGATCGAGAAAGGGAACCCTGCTTTCCAGGGAAACCGCCATGCTCATGCGATCTTCGATATGCAACAGTGCAGGCAACCAGCATGTGGTTTCAAAGTGGAGGATCCGATTTAAAAGTTCTGCATTGGAATATCGGCCGAACAGTGAAGAAAAGGTATCAAATGGTTGATATCCCGCCAACGATTCCATGAAGGATTCGGTCAGCGTATTTTTCATGTCGCCTGATCGATCAATCATCATCCAATAACGATTCACCGGGGACTGAAAGGCTGTTCCCGCCTGCATCTGGGACCACAGAGGGCCATAGTTGTGCAATTGTCCCAGGCCTTTGCCCAACGCATCCCACGTCAGACCAATCCGCTCTTGCCCTCTGTCCGCGCCGTTGCGTAGCGTTTGATCCAAAAGCAGCAGATAATATCGGGTATAACCCCCGAAAAGTTCATCCGCTCCCTGACCGCCCAATACAACACGAACTTTTGTTTGTGCCAGCCGGGATACCATGTATTGGGGAAAGACCCCCTGTCCCGCCATGGGTTCGTCCAAATGGTACAGCAGGGTGGGGAAAAGTTCCAGAAAATCGGATGCGGAAGGGAAGATTTCATGGTGGCGTGTTTCGGCAAATTTTGAACTGACCTGGGCCGCTGCCGTATCATCAAATACCCCCCCCTCACGAAATCCAGCCGTGAAGGTACTCAGTTTATTGGGTGCAATATGGCGGGGGGCGAGGG
>PEAN01000026.1:0-27953 GCA_002753735.1 Magnetococcales bacterium DCbin4 | reverse complement strand
TCACCCCGGTATCCAACCCGCCACTTAAATGGGCACCCAAGGGTACATCGCTACGCAATTGCAAACGAATGGCATCATCCAAGAGCGCATGCAACTGTTCTGCCGCCTCCTCGAAACTGCCACAAAAGGTTTCCTCCGGTGACAGGGACCAATAGTGTCTTTTGACCCGGGTACCGTCCGCCTGAATCCTCAAACATTCTCCCGGTTCCAGACGGTACACATTCTTGAAAAAAGTCTTCGACCCCAGAACATATTGAAGACTGACATAATCCGCCATTGCAGTCGGATTGGGTTCCATCGTTCCGTGAATCGCCACCATCGCCTTGATTTCGGAAGCAAATAAAATTCCGTCATCCCGTTCCATATAATAGATCGGTTTGATTCCGGCATGGTCACGGGCACAAAACAGGCTGTTGTCTCTGGGGTCGTGAATGGCGAAAGCAAACATGCCGTTGATCCGGCCCAACATGGCTTCGCCATAGGCCAGATACATCGTCAATAGTACTTCCGTATCGCAATGGGTTCGAAAGTGATACCCTTTACCCTCAAGTATGGAACGTTCCTCGATGAAATTATAGAGTTCGCCATTGTAAATGATTGCAACACCCGTACCCTCATCCACCCAGGGTTGACGGCCATGCGCCACATCCATGATGGCCAGGCGCGTGTGGCCGAACCATAGGCCATCGCGCACCAGAGTCCCTTCATCATCCGGTCCGCGATGACGAAGAACCCGCAATCCTTGGAGATACAAATCAGGTTCTGGGGGAACCCCCTTCGGAGAAAACCAGCCCAAAATGCCACACATGGTCACCTGCTCCAAGATACGGATCGACGTTGAATCAGTATGCTTCTCGATGTCTATGAGTGTTATTCAGCGATGAACTTTTCTGGATTGCGCCAAAGCTGCCAGAGCAATTGAATATGCATTTTAATCTGTTTTATTTTTTTCATTTTGCTGATGCCGAACCAGCGAGGATTGACCTGGAAGGGAAACTCTACTACCCGTAAACGGTTGATGATGCATCGGGCCAGGATTTCACTGGTTGCGGTAAATGATTCACCGGTCCATTTGATTCTTCGGTACACCTCGGGACGTGCTACGCGAAAGCAGGAACTGTAGGTGTAGAGTGGGGTTCCATAATGGGCCAGAACAAACCGATAAAGTGCGCTCAATGTCAAAGAAAGTACCAAACGGTGCCAGGGGAAATACTTTCTCTGCCCTTGGGGATGCCAGGGACTGGCCGTCAGAATGTCACAATCCTCCGGGAAACATTCCACAAACATTGGGATATAGAAATGATCATAGTTGGTATCGGCGTCGATGGTGACAATCAGATCGGTATTGAGTTGCAGCGCATGCCCGATGCCCGTCTTTAATGCAGCACTGTATCCTTTGTTGCGTTCATGACGCAGCAGATGCAGATTTTCCACACCGGAAAAAGATCGTTCGACATATTCGTAGGTATGGTCCAAACTGCCATCATCCACCAGTACGAGATGCGGCGTGGTGTGTTCCGATAAAATACGCAATGTCCCCTTCAGCCGGTAGGCCAGAAGTTCAATCGAAGCCTCTTCGTTGTACATGGGAATGACAATCGCGACGCTGTCGGGTGAATGCCGTGTTTGATTCGAATGACAAATGGTCATGGTCAGCCATACCGTTCCAGGAGGGCATCGGTTATTTGCATGGCGGCGGTACCATCTCCGAAAATTGGCGGGCGTTC
The DNA here is from genome assembly GCA_002753735.1 of Magnetococcales bacterium DCbin4. Classification (GTDB taxonomy): domain Bacteria; phylum Pseudomonadota; class Magnetococcia; order Magnetococcales; family UBA8363; genus UBA8363. The sequence goes on along the minus strand of PEAN01000026.1, from coordinate 26,226 downwards.
TCCAGAGGGGTTGAACTCATGAATCGCCTGGAGGATCCGTTGCCGGTCCGATCCCACGACCAGACTCCAACCTGCTTTGACCATTTCCGGCACCCAAATGAATTCACTGATGTTGATGACGGGCTTGCCGAAAATATATCCTTCCCGCCGTACTCCGCCTGAATCGGTAATCACCTTGTGTGCCCCGGCCAGGATTTCGACAAATTTGACAAAACCTTCTGGTCCGAGCAGTTCAATGTTGGGGGACTTGTAGAGCCGATCCAACAGGGAACATTGAACCAGCGCCTTACGGGTTCGGGGATGCATCAGAAATCTAATCCTGACACCACTTTCGACAACGGCATTGACAATGTTTTCAAGTCGTTGGGGATCATCGGTATTTTCGGCCCGATGCAATGTCATGAGATGGTAGTCGCCCTTGGAAATTGCAATGTTTTTTTCCCGGGCGACCTGGAGAAGACTGTCCATGACGATGTCGCCGGGCAGTACGACCCGTTCCGGGGGGTGGTTTTCCTGGATGAGCGAATCATAGGCGGATTGGATATGCGGGAATAACAATTCACTCATGGAGTCGGTGACCCGCCGGTTTATTTCCTCGGGATTGTAGAAATGTTCACACCGAAGGCCCGCTTCGACATGGGCCACGGGTATGCGCAATTTGACTGACGCCAATGCCGCCGCCACCGTGGAATTGACATCTCCATAAACCAACGTGACATCCGGTCGTTCCTTGATCAGTACTTGTTCGATGAACATCAACATTGCGGCGGTTTCATCACCGTGAAACCCGGATTTCATGATCTGGTTGATGTACTTGGGTTTTGGCAGATGCAAACCTTCGAAAAAGGTCTGGCTCATTTCATAATCATAATGTTGTCCCGTATGCAGCAGCACTTCTTCCACCCCTTTCTGGGAAAAAGCGCGCGCCATGGAGTATTCCTTGGTGAAATTGGGACGTGTGCCGACGACGGATAATATTTTCATGATCTCGTACGCTATATTTTGATGATGCTCTGGTCATTGACTCGGTTAAGCCGTCAATATGGCACAGCACTGACTCAATCTACCTGTCACACGACCTAACCTGAGTTAATGGCTCTTGGAGCCTCGCCTGGGCGGGAATCCAGGCATGATAAACTCAGGTTAGGTTATGTGACAATGTAAAATTAAGAGTTGCTGCATGGAAATCACGTCTGAAATGAGTCTACGATCAATGACGAAAGCTTGAATATTCACCTGATGAAAACATACGTCAAGGATTGAGTTTTGACCTTTTCCAGATCATTGTCAAGCATTGATTTTCACAATGATACAAGATGCTGGGAATGATTCTCAGGGTTGTTATTTGCCGTCGATGGCCATGGTACTCCTGATTTTCACACCCGGAACCTGCGAAGTTCCTTGTCCAACATGTTTGCAATCCGTTGTGCGTCCAAGGCGCGGTCCGTGACCGTGGCGCTGATGGCATACATCCGTTGCGCCGCGTTGAGAACTTCGCTCATATGATTGGTGAGCTCCACCGCCTGGAAGACCGTTTCGGCAACGGCATTGGTAATCTTTTCGCCATGGTCCGAGGTTTTTTCCACTGAATGGGTCATCCCTTTCACTCCGATGGAGGCCGAGGAGACATTCCGGGTCACCTCGTTGATGCCCAATGCGATTTCCTGAACACTGCGGCTGACTTCGTTGACCTCGACGGTGATTTCGCCGACCAGATCGGAAACCGACTCGGTCTCTCTGGCAACCTCTCCCATGGAACGGGTGATTTCCGTGACCGAATTGGACTGCTCTAACATGGCATCCAAAATATCTCCGTTGGCCTGACGAATCCGTTTGACCCGTTGATTCATGCCGTCCATGGCGTCGTTGACGCTGTTGGTGTGATCCTGGATGTGCTGAATCTTGGTCTGAATCTGCTGGGTCGCATCACTCGTCTGTCGTGCCAGGTCCTTGACTTCATTGGCAACGACGGAAAATCCCTTGCCCGCTTCCCCCGCGCCGGCCGCTTCGATGGCCGCATTCAGGGCCAACATGTTGGTCTGTTCCGCAATATCACGGATCATCCCCACCACCATGATGATTTCATGCGCCGATTGGGCCAGCTTGGTCATCACCGCCCCGTTGGCTTCGACCGCACGGTTGGCTTCGTCCGATTCCTCTGCCGCCGTGGCGCAACGTTCCTTGACGCCATTGAGCGACGTATTCATCTGTTCCACCGCCGCAGCGACCATACCGATGTTTTCGCTGGAACGCTCGGATGCCTCGCGTACCTTGACCATCCCCTCCGATTGCTTCCCGGCGGCATTGGCGACCGTTCCCAGGTTGGATGAGGCTTCTTCGGCGGCGGCGGAAATGGTGGCCATGTTTTGATTGATGTCCTGCGCCGACTTCAATACCTCGGCCATGTAACCCGACATCGCCTGTACCGCCTCTTCGACACCCGTCATTTGCTGGTTCAATTCCCGGGCAATCGTATTGACCTTTTCCCCCTTTCCCTGCAATTCCCCCGCGCCGCCGGACAGTTCCTCCGCGACCTGGTTCAGGTTGGCGGCGCTGCCGGTCAGTTGTCCTGAATGGCCTAAAATCTCTTTCATCAGTCGGCGCAGATTGCCGACCATCGTATCCATGGCCTGGATCAAAACGCCAAACTCATCCTGATGATCCCGACCCATGGCAATGGTTAAATCCCCCTGTGCCATCTGGTCGGTGATCCGGACGATCAAATTCATCGGATTCAATACCAATCGTTGCAGCAAGGCATATAATCCAATCCCCACCCCAACCACCAGAACCATGATCAACAAAACCCTGTTGATGACCTGCTGGCGCGCATCCGACAACAGGGTCGTGACATCATTGAGCACCCGCACTTCACCAATTTCCTGATTGCTGAAATCCTGTAAGGGGAATCGCGATGCGATCCAGCTCTTGTCATTCACTTCAAAGGGGGTTTCCAGCGCGACGATTCCGGCCAGTGGCAGCAGGTCACGTACGGCGGGGGCGGAAAAACTGTAGAACAGCGTATCGCCAATGACGACATCTTCCTTGCTGTCGGCGAAGCGTTTGGCAGCATTGAAGACCGATTCCTTGATGCCGATGGCGAATTCCAGTTTTGTGGTCTCCTGGGCGACGGTAAACACTTCCGCCAGGCTCCCCCCCAATTCGACGGAGCCAAGATGCCGCTCCCCCTGGAATACCGGGTAAACCACCCGCAATCCGGGACCCGCACGTCCGACTTCCAGTCCCACCACCGGTTTCCGGGTCTGATTCGTAGCAACTACAGTCTTGCGAAAGGTGGAAAGGTCGTCACCGGATTTCGCCGGTTCGTGAACCCGCAGAAAGCTGGTGGCCGGCGGCAGATGAAACTGGAATTGATCCATTTTGTATTGGGACACCATCCGATCCTTGAAAAAAGGGACCGTCATCTCCGCCAGCGTTTTACGATCCTGGGCGGCAAAGGTGGCGATCATCGCCTTGTCATTGAGTAATGATTCAAGGACGAGTGACAGATCCTTGCCCCGGACCTGGATCTGGCTGTGGACGATGTCACGGAATATCTGGGCCGTGTCCAATGTCCGCTTCAGCATCACCCTGTGTGCTTCCTGGTAGCTCTGGTAACTGAATACCATCCCCATCGCCGTCATCGACAGCAGGATGACCAATACGATCTTGACGCGCAAACCTTGGTACCATCTCATGAAACCAAACCTTTCAAATAAACATGCGGTAAACTGCGGCAGCTGATCCCTTGCCGCTTTGCAAACCTATCTATCAACAAGATTGACCTTGATTGTCAATACATCCTGAATCAGGATCGGGGATGATCTCCCCTCATTCCCGTGGCGATCAGAAACTGGGATCGGGCAGATGAACGGGGGTCTTCAGACGATTTCAACCCGGTTGCGTCCATTCCGTTTGGCATCGTAGAGTTTTTGATCCGCCTGGTCCAGCATGTATGCCAGGGATGAACCCGATGAGGTTGAGACCCCGATGCTGATGGTGACGCGAAGCGTTTCGTGGTGATGAGGGATGACCAAAGATTCCACGGTTTCGCGCAGACGCTCAAAGAACCCGGTGGCCTTCTCGATGTCCTGGTTCACGAGCAATATGGCAAATTCTTCGCCACCGATCCGGGCGAGCAGATCATTAGACCCGGCGACGCCGGCCATGGTGGCCGCAACCATTTTCAGCACCTGATCGCCCGCTTCGTGGCCGTAGGTGTCGTTGACCTTTTTGAAAAAATCGACATCCACTGTTCCGGCAATCAGGGTAATGGTCCCCGAAAGGGCATGGACATGGAGTTTCGTTCCCTCTTCCATGAAATGCCGCCGGTTGGGCAGGCCGGTGAGAAAATCCTTCATCGCCGCCCCCTTGAGGGCATGAATGTGTTCGATGATCTCAACATTCTGCCCGACGCGGAGGAAAAATTCTTCGATGAGAAAGGGTTTGGTGATGAAATCGTTGGCCCCTCGCTTGAGGAACCGCGCCGAAAGCATGTGATCGTTGTGGGAGGACAGGCCGATGATGGCCAGTTGGCTTTTATCATGCCGGCGGCGAATCTCCCGGGTTAGTTCGAATCCATCCATCTGCGGCATGTTGTAGTCGGTGATCACCAAACGGATGTCAGGGTGTTGTGTCAGGACCTCCAGGGCTTTGGCTCCGTTTTCCGCTTCCAATACATGGAATTTATGCAGCGACAGCAGGTCGGTGATCATCGAACGGGCGCTGCGGGAATCATCGACCACCAGGACCTTGGTGGTGCGGTTGCGGATGAGCCGTTCCACCAGGGAAACGACCGGGGGGATGCTGTTGCGGTCTCCCTTGATGACATAATCAACCACCCGTTTGGCAATCATCCGTCCCCGGAACCCTTCGCTGAATTCGCCGGTGAAGACGATGGCGGGAATGCCATGGGTGATGACCAGATCGACCACTTCCCCGTGGGGGGCGTCGGGCAGATTGATATCCAGCAGGGCGGCAAAAAATTCTCCAGCATGGGTTTGAAGCTGTATTTTGGCATCGCTGAAGGTATTGCTCACGACGGGGACCAGTTTGCCGCGGGATTGCACTTCCTGTCTGATGAGGTCGGCTTGAATCCGCGAGTCTTCGACGATGAGGATCTTGTACATGCCAGGCTCGTTGTGTGCTTGCGGTGGTGGGGAAATCGGGCCGACAGCCGGCAGACGCACGTCCCGCATGAATCAGGCCAATAAGGGATATTCCTGTTGATTGGCGCATCAGGACCATCAAGGTGAGGGACGGGTTTTGTTGCGAATGTTCAAGCTTGAAAAGAGTTTCCCCGGAACCTGGACAATGAATGCCGCCAGGGTTTGAAACTGCCGGGCCAGGGGTCGGTCGTTACCCAGAAACCGTCTACCCCGTTTTGACCGCCAAAACCGTCCCGTCGCCTGAAAAGGCGCCCTTTGCAGGCCAGGATTTTTGATCAGTGTTGCTTCAATCCGTCATGCGGGTGGGGAGAATCGGATCATATCGCCTGCATGACATGCAAACGAAACATGGTCTCCATTCACGGCATGTTCCCGGGATGTCTACGAGCGGTATCTTGAACATACTGGTGCGGATGGCCGGACTCGAACCGGCACGGCTCACGCCACTGCCCCCTCAAGACAGCGTGTCTACCAATTCCACCACATCCGCGATCAGTCCGAGGCAAATTATCAGAGCGGGCCATGGTTGGCAACCGTTTTCATTGCCGCCGATTCTGCGGTACACTCATGCCCCATGAGTTACCCTTATGATTATCGACCCATTGGCATCTTCGATTCCGGCGTCGGCGGCTTGACCGTACTCCAGGAACTGCTCGTGCGCTTCCCACAGGAGACGTTCATCTATCTCGGCGATACCGCGCGGGTCCCCTATGGCACCAAATCGCCCGCAACCGTTCAACGGTATACCATCCAGGTGGCGGAATTCCTGCTGCGTCAGGAGGTCAAATGCCTGGTCGCCGCCTGCAATACCGCTTCCGCCCTGGGATTGCCCGCCCTGCGTTCCCATTGTACCACCCCCGTCCTCGGGGTGATCGAACCCGGGTGCCAGGCAGCAGTGGGGGTCTTGCCGGGGGGCATCGGACGGGTCGGCGTCATCGGTACGCATGCCACCATCGCCAGCGCCGCCTATGCCAGGACACTCACCCTCCTGGTCCCCGAATGCCACATCCGCTCCCTCTCCTGTCCCTTGTTCGTCCCGGTGGTCGAAGAGGGGTGGACCTCCTATCCCTCCGCCCAACTCCTGATCCGTGAAAGTTTGCAACCCTTCATCGATGATCCGGTCGATGTCCTGATCCTGGGCTGTACCCACTATCCCATCCTCAAATCCCAGATTGCCGCTGCCCTGGGGCCAAAGACGATCCTCGTCGATTCGGCCCAGGCGGTCGCCCTGGCGTTGAACCGGATGATGGGCAGTGGCATCGTCCTCCCTTCCGCCCAAAGGGACACCGTCCGGTTTTATGTGACCGATGCCGCCCCCCGTTTCCGCGAAGTGGCGGCCCGTTTCCTGCCACAACTCGAAATCGATTCGATTGAGGTGGTCGATCTTTAATTTTTTTTGAATGCATGAGGTGATGATGGTTGCACAGCAATGGGTTGTGGATGTCGATGAAGCCGGGTTCGAAAATCAGGTGGTCCGTCGTTCCCTGGAAGTGCCGGTATTGGTCGATTTCTGGGCTTCCTGGTGTGGTCCGTGCCGCATCCTGGGACCGGTCCTGGAAAAAATTGTTCGTGAACACAATGGCCGCTTGATCCTCGCCAAAATCGATTCGGATCGCAATCAACGGTTGGCGCGCCAATGGGGCATCAAGGGGATTCCGGCGGTCAAACTGTTTGTCGACGGCCAGGTGAAAGATGAATTCACCGGCTCCCTGCCGGAAGCGGCCATCCGGCAATTCCTCGAACGGGCCATACCGACGCCTGCGGATCGTCGTGCTTCCCTGGCGCAGCAGATGGTGCGGAATGGCGATGTCGAACGGGCGTTTGCCGTGTGCCAGGAAACCCTGGCATTGGATTCCGGGCATGGTCCAACCTTGTTGCTCCTGGCAGAAATCTGTCTGACCGGGGGGGGGATCGATCAGGCTCGGGATTATTTTTCGCGTGTGGGACGGGGCTTCGCCGAATCGCCTGCGGCAATTCGTATCAAGGGACGCCTCGCCTTCGCCGGGGCACAAGGGGATCTGGAGTCTCTCGAACGCAGGGTCATGGCCGATCCGGATGACCTGGAGGCCAGATTGCAGTATGGGCAGTGCCTGATCGGGCTGGAGCAATATGCCCAGGGGATGGACCAGTTCCTGGAAATCTTACGCAAGGATCGTAAATTTCAGGAGGAGGCGGCGCGGCGGGCCATGATCCATGCCTTCGAAGTACTGGGTCCGGGACATCCCCTGGTATCAACCTATCGTTCCAAACTTTCGGCGGTCCTGTTTTCTTGATCTTGCATTGCCTTGTGTTCAAACACGTCCCCACTCTGCGGGCATGACGTTTGAACGTGGCGAATGTGTTGCTTTTAAATATTCACAAATGATCATTTATCTATTGCTGCACATGCCATTCCTGAATAGGATGGTAGATAATGATTGAAGAATTAATGGGAAAACAAACATTGATGAAGTACATCCATGTCCTATTCAATGGCAACTACCGATACGGGGGAACAAGGGGACCGGGCCGGGTGGCCGGGTGGGTATACCCTGGTCGAGATGCTTGTCGTATTGGCCATCGTGGCCATCCTGGTGTCAGGTGCGGTACCGTTCCTCTCCTCGATGATCAATAACAACCGGCTGACCGCACAGTTCAATCAACTGGTGGGGACGCTTCAGTTCGCCCGTAGCGAAGCGATTCGGCGGCAGACCTCGGTGACGGTGTGCAGTTCCAATGATGGGGCTTCGTGCGGCGGGAATTGGCAGGATGGATGGATCGTCCTGGCGCAAGGCGCGGTCGTCAAATCCAGTCCCGGACTTCCGGACAATACCACCCTGCGCTTCAATCTCTCCAGTGGGGCGGCCAATGATCGAATCCTGTTTGATTCCCGCGGTTTCAGCATCAATTACGCCGGTTTCTGGACCCTGTGTGATGCCCGGGGGGTGAACGACGCCAGGGGGATCCTGGTGGCCAGTACCGGTCGGGTGATCAATGCCAGGGATGCCAACCATAACGGCATCGTGGAAGATACCGGCGGGAGTGACCTGTCATGTCCGTAACCCGATCCCGGCATCATCGTCATGGCACGGGGTGGACCGCAGGGTTTTCCCTCCTGGAAGTGTTGATCACTCTGGTCGTCGTCTCCATCGGCCTGCTCGGTTTGGCAAAGCTGCAATTGAACGCCATCAAATTTGTCTACAGTTCACATCTGCGCAGTCAGGCCCTGTTTCTGTCCCGGGATATTTTTGAACGGATGCGGGCCAACCGTACCCTGGCGCTCAGCGGGGCGTATGCCACGGCGTTTGATGTGACCGTCGGTGCCGTGACCGATTGTGTGGCCTCGGCATGTACTCCCGCCCAGATGGTGACCTATGACCTGGCCCAATGGAAGGCCGATCTGTCACAGTTGCTCCCTTCCGGCGACGGTGAAATCTCCGCGATCAATGCGGGAGGGCAGGAGCATCTGTATGTCATTTCGGTGCGTTGGGATGACAATCGAAGCAATGAAGTGACCGACTACAAGACGTTTTCGCTGAGGACGGAGTTATGAGCCACCGGTCATCACAAACGACTTCCCCGTCACGTTTCCCGGTCCCGGGGTTTTCCCTGGTGGAACTCATGGTTGCCCTGACGGTCGGATTGATCCTGTTGACCGGATTGGTCAAGATATTTTCCAGCACCCGCCAGACCTACCAGCTCAATTCGAACCTGGCCCGGTTGCAGGAGAATGCCCGCTTTGCCGTGGAACTCATGTCCCGTGAGATTGCCATGGCGGGTTATTGGGGGTGTATTTCCGATGTTTCGCCGATCAATGTCTTGAACACCCCCAACAATTATTCATGGGCGTTCAACGACAGGGTGCGCGGCTATGACAACAGTTCACCGTCCTCCTTTCCCTCCGCCTTTCAAAGTGATGTCCTGACCGGTACCGATGCCATCGTCCTGTCGGGCATCGATCCCGATCCCTTTACCATCGAATCCCACAACGCCTGTTCGGCGCAGTTCAAGCTGGCCCAGAGTCACGATCTGCTGGACGATGAAATCGTCTTCGTGACCGATTGCATGCAGGGGGCGATTTTCCAGATCACCAATGCCAATCAGGCCAATCAGACCATCGTACACAACACGGGGACCGGGACCATCGGAAATTATACCAAATGTCTGGGGGGCAATTGTGGCGGGGCGTGTGCCACCACCTGGTACGAATATGGTCCCGACGCCATGCTGGCCCGTTTCCGGGCGGTGGCATTCTATATCGGGACTGGCGCCAGTGGTGAACCCGCCTTGTTCTGGGAGGTGTTGAACCGGGGCGGTACCACCAGTGCCGGGGAACTGGTGGACGGGGTGGAAAACCTCCAAATCCTCTATGGCCGGGATACCGATGCGGATGGGGTGGCCAACCAATATGTCACCTCGGTGGTGATCGATGCCGCCGATGATTGGAGCGATGTGGTTTCCGTCCGCTTCGGTCTTTTGTTGCGCACGACCGACAATGTTCGGTCTGGACTGGACAGCACGACCTACACGATTGCCGGGACCGACATCGGTGTTTCCGGCACCACCGTGACCCACGCCTCCGATCTGCGGGTCCGCAAGGTGGCGGGTACGACCATTCAATTGCGCAACTGAGGTTGTGACCATGATTGCCGCATCCGCTCCGCGCTCAGGCACTGCAATCTTCGGGAACCCATGGGTGGGTCAAGAGGGTTCGGTGTTCATCATTGCGATGATTCTGTTGACGGTTCTGACCCTGATCGGGGTCAGTGCCATGAATACGACCACGTTGGAGGAGGGGATCGTCAGCAATACCCGGGACCGGCAGATTGCCTTTCATGCGGCCGAGGCTGCGTTGTTGGCGGGGGAACGACATGTGGAAGGGACGCACCCCGCCTTTGATGACACCTGTACGAATGGGTTTTGCACCCAGTCCTGTCCCATCGTTCCCCGCTGGACCGACACCGCATTGGATGTTTGGAATACGGCATCCAGGCATCAAACCTATGCGGTGGAGATCGGTGGGGTGTTGTCCTCGCCCGGGTTCATCATCGAGGATTTGTGTGAATATGGATCCAAAACCTGGCGGGATGCCAACCCGGGGTGGACCGACCTGCCGCAGCGGATGTACCGGATCACCGCCTTGGGGACGGGGGGGACGGACAATGCCCGGGTCATGCTGCAATCGACCTACGCGGTGACCCGGGTGGTGGATCCCTCCTGTACCATTTGTGATCCCAGTGCCCTTTCGGGGGGGACGACGACTTCATCGACGACGACGACAAGCATTGCGACCACCACCACCACGAGCATTGCGACGACTTCGACGACGGTTGCAACGACGACTTCAACCACTTCGACCTCCATTGCGACGACGACGACTTCGGTGCCGGTCAGCACGACGACGACTTCGGTCTACAACTGTCAGTGCAAGAAAGGTTCGTCGGGAACCGGTCGCCGGGCGGTATCGGGACAGGCATCGTGTTGTACGAATTCGACCTGTGATGCCAACCGTCCGAGCAATTTTTCCAGCATGTCCACCAATGAGACCTATTGGATCACCTGTTATTGAAGCCCGGGTCATCACGGGAGGGAACCATCCATGAACCACCCATCGCAATGGATTCATCGGTACAAAGGGGCGGCATTCTGGCTGATGTGGTGGAGCCTGCTTTGCATTTCCGGGCAGGCGCAGGGGGTTTCCAATGCCGATTACACCGCATTGCCTCCGACCATGCCCGCCATGGTCGATCCCAACGTCATGTTGAACCTGTCGGTCGAAACGCCGATGCAGGGGGCGGCCTACAACGATCAGCCCGATGGTGCGACCTGTAGTGGACGGATCAGCGATGGGGGGGGAACGGTGGGGATTTGTTATTCCCATGCCAACGAATATATCGGCTATTTCGATCCCGCCAAATGTTACACCTATGTCAACAGTCGTTTCGAACCCGCGGCGGCTGCCAGTTCGCACCAGTGCAGCGGCCAATGGAGTGGCAATTTTCTCAATTGGGCCACCATGACCGCCATCGATGAATTTCGCTGGGCGCTGACCGGGGGCAATCGCCAGACCGATACCACGGCGCTCACGGTCCTGGAACGGGGCAACATGGGACTCGGCAAGGGGGACTCCTGGTATCCGGTGAAAATGATCACCGCCACCAGCAATGTCGCCCCCTCCACGGTGACCCCCTATTCCGACAGCAAAATCTATATCTACAATCATGGTTATCAGATGGATGTCGGCACCAGTTGGGGGGGGAGCGAAAAGGCGGCCAACCTGTATGTCCGGGTGAAGGTGTGTGATACCGGGGTCGCATTGGAGGATAATTGCGTCGATTATGGCAGCTACTACAAGCCGCAAGGGTTGATCCAGGACAATGCCTACCGGATGCGTTTCGCCTTGATGAGTTATACCCTGGACAGCGGTCAATCCCGGGATGGAGGGGTATTGCGGGCCAACATGAAATATGTCGGTCCGTATCGTCCCGCGACTGGCGGAGGTCTGGAGGTCAATCCTTATGCCGAGTTCGGCAGCGACGGGATCTTCGTGGACAATCCCGATCAGGTGACGTTGCCGGGGGGGGTGGGCAATTCGGGGGTGATCAATTATTTGAACAGGTTTGGGTCCAATGGCTATAAATCCTACGATCCCATTGGCGAATTGTTCTATGAATGCATCAATTATTTCAAGAATCGGGGACCGACGAGCGAGTATGCTTCGGGGCTGACCAGCGCCCAGAAGGATGGATTCCCGGTGTTGACGACCTGGGAGGATCCGATCCAACATTCCTGCCAGAAAAATTTCATTCTCGGCATCAATGATGCCAACCCCTGGCTGGACAAACAGCTTCCCGGGACGACCCAGACTTCGGGCAGTTATTTCGGTTTGCGCTCCCTGGGCCAGGATACGACCGATTATGGCAACCCTTCCAATACCGACACCGACATCAATGTCACCTCGTTGACCAACACGGTCGGCGATCTGGAGGGGTTGACCGGAACCTCGCAGTGCATCGGTTGCACCGCGACGAGTTGCGACATGAGTACGACCAACAAGACGATCAATGCCCTGGGGCAGGTGTTTGGCACCTGTCCTTATACCAGCAAGGAAAATTCCTACTACATTGCCGGCCTGGCCTATTATGCCCATACCCGGGATTTGCGCTCCGACCTGGCCGGGACCCAAACCATCACCACCTTCATGGTGGATACCCAGGAATACAATGCCACGCCGTTGACCGGCCAGATGAACATGTTGTGGCTGGCCGGGAAATACGGTGGTTTTTCGGGAGGGGGGACCCAGCCGGGCCAGACCTCCGATTGGGATGCCGATGGGGATGGCACACCGGACAACTATGTATTGGCCAGCGATCCCGAAACCCTGGTTGCGGGGTTGACCCAGGCGTTTTACGATATCATGGAGCGGGTCAGTTCCGGGACGGCGGCTGCGGTCGTGGCCAACAGTTATTCGGGGATCGGGGGGGTCTATCAGGCACTTTACTATCCGGAAATGAATGCCGATGGCAAACAGATTCAATGGGGTGGGACGTTGCATGCCCTGTTCATCGATGAAAACAGCCGTTTTCGTGAGGATGCCGATGCCGATGGGGTCCTGGATGATTGTCTGGTCGATCCGGTGATCGATCTGACCTATGACACCACCGATCAGGTGACCCGCATCCGGCGTTACACGACCCCTGCCGATTGCGATACCGGTTCGGCAACCTACACGGATGTCAATATCGAACAATTGCGCCCGATCTGGGATGCGCGTGACCTGTTGGCCCGGGTCACCAATGTGATCACCCAGCGGGATTATCTGACGCAACCTGCCATCAGTGGCCGTTACATCACCACTTGGCTCGATGCCAATGGCAACGGCACGGTGGACAGCGGCGAACAGGTTGATTTCGATGCGGCGCAGTTCTCCGCAGCGGCCAACTATGATTATTTGCAGGCATCCAGCACCGATGAGGCCGCCAACATCGTCAATTTCATCCGGGGGGAGGAGGTCAGCGGTTATCGCACCCGTACCATCAATTATGATGGCAGTGGGGAAAAGGTATGGCGTCTGGGCGACATCATCCATTCCACGCCGGTGGCGGTGGCGGCGCCGGGTGAGACCTATGGCATTCGCCATGATAAAATTTACAATGATGTCAGTTACCAGGAGTTCCATACCCATTATGCGTCGCGCCGTCAGGTGGTTTATGTGGGGGCCAACGATGGGATGCTGCATGCCTTCAATGCCGGATTCTGGGACGAATCGACCAAGACGTTTGCATCGTCCCAGGGGACGTTGCAGCAGCATGCCCTGGGGGATGAACTGTGGGCCCATGTCCCGTTCAATCTTTTGCCGCATCTGAAATGGCTGACCCAGATGGGGTACCAGCATGTCTATTACATGGACGATTCGCCCATGGTGTTCGATGCCAGGATTTTTACCGAGGATGACGATCATCCGGGAGGGTGGGGTACCGTGCTGGTGGCGGGGATGCGTTTGGGCGGGGGGGCGGTCGATCTTGACAACGATGGGACACCCGAGACCCGGTCCGCCTATGTGGTGATGGATGTGACCAATCCGGAGGTTCCCCCCATATTGATGGCGGAACTCACCGATGCCAATCTGGGATTCACCGTCAGTCAACCGGCGTTGGCGGTACGTCGCAGTCCCGGCTCGGATGGCAACTGGTATGACCCTGCCAACAACGATTGGCGACTCATCTTTGGTTCCGGGCCGACACAATTATCGACGGTGACCTCATCCCAGAATGCCCGGTTGTTCGTCTATGATCTGGTGAACCGGACCTGGATGTCGGGGTTTGGTCCCTATGATCTCGCGGCGGTGGGCAGTGACGGGGTTGCCAACAGTTTCATTCCCAACGTCGTTGCCATCGATTGGGATCGGGATGATACCACCGATGCGGTTTATTTCGGTTCCGACGGCATCAACTCGGTGGACCTCAGTCAGACGGGCCGGTTATTCCGCATGGACTTCAGTGATTGGAACAGTCCGTCGATTTCATCGTTTTTCAATCCGGTCAAACCCTTCAATGGTAAACCGTTGCTGGTCCGGGATGCCTCCGGCAACCGGTGGGTGGTGGCGGGGACGGGGCGATTGTGGGCCTCTGCCGACAATACCAGTTCAGGCCAGCAAACCTTGTATGGCCTCAAGGAACCGACTTCCAGCGGCGAAGTCGTGATCGGCAACCTGCAAAACGTTTCCGGTGTCCTGGTCGATACCAATGAGGAAGTATTGGACATCCAAAACGTCCTTCCTTCGATTTCGACCTATTCCGAGCTTGAATCGTTGATTGCGACCAAGGATGGCTGGTACAAACATTTCACCACCGATGGCAGCAATCCGAGTGAGCGCAGCATCAGCGAAATCAAAAATGTTCAACGTTTGGCACTCTTTTCTCTGTATACCCCCCCGACCGACACCTGTTCGAGTGAAGGGACCAGCACTTTGAATTCTTTGTGTTACGATACCGGGACCGCCTGTCCTCCCGCCGCTTTGGGGACGACCAGCGTCACTGAGGGGGGTGTGGTTCATGAAGTTGTCAAGGGATCGGTTGCTTTGGGAACGGGGATTGCCTCGACGCCGGTCATTCACTATGGTAGTGGCTCCAGCAATCCGACGGTCGTGACGCAAATGTCCACGGGGTCTTTGATCCGGACCCAAATCACCTTGCCTTCGCCGTCCAATGGCAGGGTCTCATGGCGGGAGATCGAACTTGATTGAACGGGTGGCTCTGGTCAACATTTTGCGCGTGGAATCCCTATGAATACGGCACCGAAGCATGGATTCACCCTGATCGAACTTTTGATCACCGTGGCGGTGGTGGCGATTCTGGCGGCCATCGCCTATCCCAGTTATCAATCATCGGTCATCAAGGGGCGGCGTGCGGATGGCAAGACTTTGCTCATGCATGTGTCGGGTCTCCAGGAGCGTTGGTTTACGGAAAACATGACCTATACCGACAGCATGAGCGCCCTGGGATTGAGTGATCCCGAGACTTCCGATTCGGGGTATTATACGGTGACGATTCTGTCTACGGCGGCGGCAGCGGCCATCCTGGGTGCTTCCTGTCCCATCAAGACCTGCTTCGTCCTTGAGGCGACCCCGTTGTCGGCCCAGGTATCCGATGGCAAAATGGCGTTGGCTTCGACCGGGATCCGGTATCATGATGCCAATAATAATGGCAGTTATGGTGATTCCGGTGAAAATCAATGGCCATGAACCGGTGATGTCAACAGGGTATCATTCAATCATCACATAGAGCTCCCCGCTGCCGCGGGAATGACGGGGGATTGCCCCCTGGGGGTTGATTTTCTGGGCAACATCTTCAAAAATAAAGAAAACGGATTGCGACGGTGGTTGTTTTTCGTTGCCTTTATCGCAGGGTCATCCTTGTTCTCCTGGTATGGCGTCCGACATCTGGCGGTCCTGGGCATGGTGGAACGCTGGTTGGAGGACATTCGCGTGGCGACCCTGCAACCCCCTGAACCCCAACACCCCGATATTGTCATTCTGACCATCACCGAGGAAACCCTGGCCCGTTTCCCTTACCGTTCCCCTGTGGACCGGGCCTTCATCGCCGATCTCCTCACCCGTCTGGAACAGGCGCGGGCGCGGGGGATCCTTTTGGACCTGCTGTTGGACCAACCGACCGAACCCGACAAGGATGCCCGGCTCAAAGCGGTGTTGCGCCAGTTTTCAATCCCATTGATGGTGAGCTACGGTCATGGCGAGACGGCCTTGACCGAGGCCCAGATGGCGTTCCAGGATGCCTTCGTCCCCGTGGGGAGCCGGGGAATGGCCAATCTGATCAAAGATTCCCGCGATCAGATGGTCCGTTGGATTCACGATGGCCAAACCTTGCCCGATGGAACCTTCATTCCCGCCGTGGTCCCCGGATTGATCGCCAAGCTGGGGGGAACCCCGCCCGGTGCGGTCATCCCCATGGCGTGGCGTGGACAACCCGATGCCAATACCAGTCCGTTCCGCCAGTTCCCCGCCCACATGCTGCCATTGCTCCCCGCGGCCTGGTTCACTGGAAAAATCGTCCTGATCGGTGCCGACCTGCCGATGACGGATCGTCATCGCAGTCCATTTCTGCTGAAGGATTGGACCCGGGATCCGGGGCGGCTTGACCGGTTCGGTTCGGCTGGGGTTGTGATTCATGCCCATGCCCTGGCCCAACTGCTCGAAAATCGTCCCGCTCCCTTTCTGTCCATGCCGTGGCAGGTTTCGTTGGTGGTGGTGGCCGCCATGGGGGGGGTGTTCATGGTGATGCTGAATATATGGATCATGTTTCGCCTGCTCATCATCTTTGCCATCATCCTGCTTTATTGGGGGACGGGTTTCCTCCTCTTTCAACGCAACGCAACCCTGTTGCCGCTGTTGGCGCCGACGTTGGCCTATCTTTTGGCCTTTGCCAACAGTGAAATTTATGAGCGGCAACGGGATCGGCAACAGAAAAAATTTCTCAAGGATGCCTTCTCGAAATATTTATCCACCCGTTTTGTTGATCATCTCGTCAATCATCAGGAGTTTCTGGCGCGCCGGGCGCAACGGCGTGAAATGACGTTTTTGTTCACCGATATCGAAGATTTCACCACCATGTCGGAAAAGGCGGATCCCGAAGTCATGGCGGAACAGATGAATTCCTATCTGGACGGGGTATGTAATATTTGTCTCAAAAATGGTGGCATGGTGGTGGACCTGATGGGTGATGCGGTGTTTGCCATGTTCAACGCCCCGGTGGACATTCCCGACCATGCCGCCAAGGCGGTCATGTCGGCTCGGGAGATCCGTTCCTTCTCCCAGCATTTTCTCACATCACCTCAAGCCCGCGCCTTGGGGTTTGGACGGACGCGGATCGGCATTCACACCGGTATCGCCCAGGTGGGCAACTTCGGTTCCACCCAACAGTTCAAATATACCCCCCTGGGCGATGCCGTCAACATTGCCGCCCGGATCGAAGGATTGAATAAATTCTTTTCGACCGACATCTGTATTTCCGACGCTTCGGTACGTGCCAGTGGTGTAGCGCATATTCGGCCATTGGGCCACTTTGTGTTGAAGGGGAAAGGGGCGGCGTTGCTGGTCCACGAAATCCCTGCCGAAGGAAAATTCGATCCTGATTACCTGGATCGATTCCGGCAGGCGTTTTCATGGTTGACCGATGCAGCGCAGTCCCATGCGGTACTGGCCGCGTTTGAAGCCTTGGCGCGGGAACATGTTGCCGATCCCTGTGCCGCATGGTATCTGGAACAATTGCGGCAGGGCCGGGATTGTTCCCGGGTGGTGATGACCAGCAAGTAGGCCCGAAGTCAACGGTGTTGCGGTGTGAACAGGCACTTTTTTGGAATGTTCGACGCGCATCCTGTGCGAATTATTGAAAGAAAAAAGGGGGCTTGAGGGATTGTCCCCAGGGTGTTGGTTTTGCTTTTGAGTTTAAACAACAAGGTTTTCATGCTTCAGTTTTTGACTTTGTTTTTTCAAGTCAGTATTGATGCACTTTTGATTTTGGAATGGAATTGCATCATATACGCTTAAATTTTGTTGTTTACCACTGAAAACACTAAATATCTATAGTAAAATAATCCAAGATCAATGGCATGGAGGAATCTATTTTTTTCTGGATTTCTGAAAAATATGATATAAAATTGTACCGAGAATTTGTTGATATCAGGGTCGCAGGGAGAAGAAATAAAACTGGGGAACTGTAACAAAGGGGGGCATCAGATGGCGCAAAAATTTTCCTTGGATTCCGACTATCTTGTATTTACCGCCCATGGGACTCCCTATGGGGTGATTTCTCACGACATCGTTTCCGTAATCGATATGATGGAGTGGACCCCCGTACCCAACAGCCCGCCCGAAATGCGCGGGGTCATCCCTTTTCGCGAGGGCAATCTGCCGTTGTTCGATTTGCGTGTTTTTCTCGGCTCCAAGGCGCGCATCCTGGAAATCAAAGAGTTGGTGGAAACCATGGAGCTGCGAAAGCAGGATCACATCAACTGGTTGAATAAACTCAAGGATGAGGTCTATAACGACAAACCCATCAGCGTCCAAACCAATCCCCATTTGTGTGCCTTTGGCAAGTGGTATGACACGTTCACTTCCGATAACAGTAATCTCAACAGTTATATGGCCCGGTTCGATACCCCCCATCAGGCCATCCACGGAATTGCCATCGAGGCAAAAAAACTGATTCAGGAGGGGAAAAAGGAAGAAGCGGTCAAACTGGTCCAAAGTACGGAACGTGGCTTGCTGGCTTCGCTGTTGGAGTTGTTCAACGGGATTGGTACGCTGGTGGATCGTTACATGCAGGAATATGTGGTGGTGTTCACCTCCGGAGTGACGCAGTTTGCCATGGTGGTGGATGACATCCGTTTCTTCAGCCGGCTGGATCATATCGAATATCCCCTGCAATCCAACATCACCGGAGGGGATAACGATATTGTGCAGGCCATCGGGCGCTATCGCAGGGAAAACAGCGATGCGTTGGAGGATGTGCTGCTGATGGACATTTCACGCTTCCTGGATCATTTCGTCTGATCTCCCCCCCGTGGCCGGGCGGTTAATGATCCGTTACGGCGCTTCTCCCCGTCGGTTTGGTTGTTCCATCGTGCGCCCGCAGGGGTACGGTGGCGGATTCCCTCTCGTATTCTTTTGGCGGCGTTGCCGCAACATGAATCGCTGACGATAATCATTAGGGCATGGTTATTGCATGATTGCCTTTGTGTCGTGCCTGGACCACATTTTTTTGGCCATGTGAGGATGGTTTGGCCAATCGAGGGTGGGGTCTTGAGGGTATTCAATGTTGCGGAATGTTGATCAGTGGAGGGTCCCTTGGCTGCGCTTCCCCTTTCTTTGAGACGGGTGAAAGGGCTGAATGACATCTTGATGGCGGTGGGCATCATCGTCGTTCTGATGGTCATGATCATCCCGTTGCCACCGATGTTGTTGGATCTGTTCCTTTCCGTCAACATTTCCATGGGAATCGTCATTCTTCTGACGACGGTTTATATTCATAAGCCTCTGGATTTTTCATCATTTCCAAGCATCCTGCTCATCACGACCATGTTTCGTCTGGCGCTCAACATCGCCACAACCCGGTTGATTCTGTTGCACGGATCGGATGGCGAGGCGGCGGCGGGTGAGGTGATCCGTTCGTTTGGTCAGTTCGTGGTCGGCGGCAACACCGTCGTCGGTGTGATCGTCTTTACCATTCTGGTCATCATCAACTTTGTGGTCATCACCAAAGGTGCCGGCCGGATCGCGGAAGTCGCCGCCCGGTTCACCTTGGACAAAATGCCGGGCAAACAGATGGCGGTCGATGCCGACCTTAATTCCGGATTGATTTCCGAGTCGGAGGCCAAGGCACGGCGCAAGGAGATCGAAGCGGAATCGGAATTTTTCGGGGCCATGGATGGTGCTTCCAAGTTTGTCCGTGGTGACGCCGTGGCGGGCATCATCATTACGCTGGTCAATATTGTCGGTGGATTCATCATCGGTGTGATCAGCAAAGGGATGACGGCGAGTGAGGCGGCCAATATCTATACGATCCTGACGGTGGGTGACGGTCTGGTGAACCAGATTCCCGCCCTGGTGATTTCCACCGCCGCCGGTTTTCTGGTGACCCGCGCCTCGACCGATCAAAATCTGGCCGATCATGTGGGGGGGCAGATCACCGCCAACCCGCGGGTGATCCTCCTGAGTTCCGGGGTCCTCGGGTTGTTTGCGATCATCCCGGGGATGCCGACGATTCCGTTTGCGACGTTGGCCATTTCAATGGGGATTTGGGCGTACTTTCTGTTTCAACGGCGGGAGGCCAAGGAACGGGCGGTCATTCGCGAAGAGGCGGTCAGTGCCCAGGAAGTGGCCCAGCAGGAAGAACCCATCGAAACCTTTTTGGCACTCGATCTGCTTCGCCTGGACGTTGGATATGGTTTGATTTCTCTGGTGGACGAAAGTCAGCATGGAACCTTGCTCGATAAGATTCGTTCCATCCGCAAACAATTTGCCGTCGATATGGGTTTTGTGGTGCCACCGATCCACATCAAGGATAATCTACAGTTCCGTCCGGGTGAATACGCCTTCTACATCAAAGGGGTCGAAGTGGGGCGGGGTGAGTTGAAGGTGGGGCATTTCCTGGCCATGGAAGGGGGCGCGGTGACGGGTCAGATCGAGGGAACGCCCACGAAGGAACCGGCGTTCGGGCTGCCGGCGATCTGGATCACCGCCCATGACCGGGAGCGGGCCGAAATGTTGGGCTATACCGTGGTGGATGCCGCAACCGTCCTGGCAACCCACATTACCGAACTGATCCATGGCCATGCGCATGAAATGCTCAATCGTCAGGAAGTGCAAACCTTGTTGGATATGGTGACCAAGACCCAACCCAAACTGGTGGATGAGTTGATTCCCAACGTGGTCAATCTGGGTGGCGTGCAGAAGGTGCTCCAGGGGTTGTTGCGTGAACGGGTTTCCATCCGTGACATGACCACCATCCTGGAAACCATGGCCGACTTCGCCAAAGTGGTCAAACAACCGCAACAATTGGTGGAACTGGTGCGGCAGTCGCTGTCACGTTCACTGGTGAACCGCTATCTGGAAGAGGATGGTTCGTTGCGGGCCTTGGTTCTGGGTGCCGATGCGGAAAACATGATCAACGAGGCGATTGTGGATGGTGAGTACGGGTCGTATCTTTCCCTGGCACCGCGGTCTGCCAGTTTGTTTCTGAATCAATTGCGTGGACAGGTGGAAAAGGTGGCAACCCAGGTGGTGCAACCCATCATCATCACGGGTGCCCGGGCCCGGCCTTTTGTGAAGCAGGCGACCGAATCGAGCATTCCCCATCTGGTTGTGCTGTCGCAGAACGAAATACCATCCAATATTCAGATTTACTCTTTGGGTACCGTATCGGTTTCCTGATTTTGAACGAATAATCCAACGACAACGGAATAACAATGAAAATTTCGACCTTCAAAGCACGGGACATGCGTGAAGCCTTGAACATGGTCAAGGAGGCGTTGGGAGATGACGCTGTGATCCTGACCACACGCAGCGTCCGGGACAAGGTCAAGGGTGGTTCAGCCCTGGGCGAAACCTTCATCGAAGTGACGGCGTGTCCCAATACCAATACCGGGGGAGGCAATGTCGATCCGGGTTCGCAGCCACGGGTGTCGAGTCAGTCGGGACGGTTTTCGGCGGTGGTGGATGACCCGGTGGACATGCCGACCCTCAAGGGGCGTCTCCCGGGGGGCTATGCCCAGGGTGCCCGGGGTGGAGACGGTGGTCCCCGGGGTGGTGAGGGTGGCGGCGGAAGGTCAGGCGTCGATGTCCACAGCATCAAAGAGGGGTTGCGCAGCCTGGAGAAACAGGGACCCTCGTTGCCGGTGAATACCGGTTCCGACGAATTGGCGGGGTTGGATACGGAAAGCAAACGCAATTACAGTTGGTTGTTGATGCATGGGGTGGAAGAACCGATTGCCCGCAAAATCATTCTCAGCTCCAGGGAATCGGGCAACAGCATGGAAAACGCCCTCAAAGGGAGTTTACAGTTTCGCGATCCCTTGAGTGGCAAGGCGCGGGTGGTTGCCCTGGTTGGGCCGACGGGGGTCGGAAAAACGACAACCCTGGCCAAAATCGCCGCTGATCTCATGCTCAACCGGCAACGCTCGGTGGGGTTGGTGACGCTGGATACCTTTCGTGTGGGCGCAGTGGCACAGTTGGAAACCTATGCCAAACTGTTGCAGGTACGATTGGTGGTGGCCCGCTCGCTGTCGGAGGTCAAGGCAGGATTGCATTCGTTGAATCGATGTGATTTCGTCCTGGTGGATACGGTGGGTTCCAGCCCGTACAATCGTCGCCAGGTCAATTCGACCGCTGGATTGCTCCCGGTCATGGGTGAGGATCGCGAAGTGATTCTCTGCATGTCCGCCAACGTGCGGGAATCGGAACAGCATGCGATTCATCGGCGGTTTTCGGTATTGAATCCAACCGGACTGATCTTTACCAAATTGGATGAAACCGTCACCTATGGGGGGATTCTCAATGTGGCGATCAAATCGGGACTTCCATTGACGATGTATACCGATGGACAACGGGTTCCGGAAAATCTGGGCTGGATGGCACCCAAGACGTTGGCATCCTGGTTTACCCGGGAACAAAACATGAACGATTGAGTCTGCCTTCTTGGGTTCGTAGTTCGACCAATATAATCTACCGCCGTAGGTGAAAGGATCTAGGGATACTCTATGGAAGAAATGGATAACCAGGTCGCAACCCTCCAGGAACTGGCCAGAAAGAAAAAAACGGGCGAACGGCAGGGGGGGCCTTCCAGGCGGACGGTCATGGACCGGGCACCTTCCGAACGCAAAGTGCCTCATACCCTGGCGGTGACCAGTGGCAAAGGGGGGGTGGGCAAGACATTATTGACGGTCAATCTGGCGATTCAATATGCCCGGCAGGGGTTCAAGGTGTTGATCATCGATGCCGACATGGGATTGGCCAACATTGATGTGGTCTTGCGTCTGTCACCCAAACATACGATCCAGGATGTGTTGATCGGAGACATGACCCTGGATGAAGTGGCGGTTCCCGGACCGTTCGGGATCACGGTCCTGCCGGCTGCCTCGGGGGTGGCGGAGCTGAGTACCTTGACCGAGCCACAAAAGCTGGCCTTGATGGATCATATCGACAATTGGAACGCCGAGTTCGATGTGGTATTGGTGGATACCGGGGCGGGGATATCGGCCAATGTCCGGTTTTTTGTCCTGGCGGTCGAACGGATCATGGTGGTCGCCACCCCCGATCCCGCAAGCATTGCCGATGCCTATGCCTTGATGAAGGTCATGTTCAATACCCATCGGGTGTCGCAGTTCGATCTGGTGGTCAATCAGGTCAGAACCGCCAACGAGGCCCGTGATGTGTATCGTCGGATCTCCTCGGTTGCCGGGACGCACTTGAATGTTGGCCTGACATTTGCAGGCTTTATCCCGTATGATCCCCTGCTGGCTCAATCGGTTCGCAATGGGGAACAGGTTTCGGAACGATTTCCCGAGGCTCCTGCTTCGCAATCATTTCAGGAACTTTCTGAAAGCATCAGTCGTCTGTGGCAGCGTCAACGCCAGGATGATGGACGGATGATTTTCTTCTGGCGCCGACTGCTCAATGAAGGGCGGCGGCAATAATCACCATCTCTTAAGGAAGCCACACATGGCCATGCCGACAATGGATACCGGCCGCATCAGGGAAAATGTGGAATCCTGGGAGGGCATGTCCCGGGACGACGTGATCATCAAATATGCGCCGATGGTCAAGTATGTCGCCAGCCGCATCTCCATGAAACTGCCACAATCGGTCGATCTGGATGATCTGATTCAGGTGGGTGTCATGGGTTTGATCGACGCCGTTGCCAAGTTCGATCCCAACCGTGGAATCAAATTTCAAACCTATGCCGAATTCAGGGTTCGGGGGGCCATTCTGGACGAACTGCGCTCCATGGATTGGGTTCCCCGTGCGGTGCGACAGGTGGCAAGTCATATTCAGACGGTCTATCAACAGCTTGAAGGAGAATTCGGCCGGCCCGCCGAGGATGCGGAAGTGGCGGAGCGTCTTCAAATCTCCTTGAATGAATTCTATCAACAGTTGGATTCGGTTCGGGGCATTTCGATCTTATCCTTCGAGGACATCCGCCCTTCCCTGGAAGACGATGAATGGGATATCCTTGAGGTTTTGGCGGATCCCGATGTCGAGGATCCCCTGGAATCGATCGGTCTGCGGGAGATGCGGTTGGCCATGAGTCAGGCGATTGAAAGTTTACCGGAAAAGGAACGCCTGGTCCTGACGCTCTATTATTATGAAGAATTGACCATGTGTGAAATCGGCGAGGCTTTGGGATTGACGGAATCCCGAATCTCTCAATTGCACTCGAAGGCGGCACTCAGGATGCGGGCCAAGATGCGTCGGGTTCTTGGCAAGAAACAACCATGACTTATTGGAATATTATTGTTATCGTTTGTTTTTTTATCCTATACCTTGGTCTGACGTTGGTTTTTGGGCAGTTGCGTGGTTTGCGTGAGGACATTGCCCGCTTGAACCGTGAAATGGCTCCCAAGGAACCGGTTGAAAACAACGATGGAGCGGTGCTTCAACTGCATGGACGGCTGCAACAGTTGGGTACCGAGCTTTTGGACGCTGTAGAAGCACTGCCTAAAACTTTTCGCGAAGATTTGAATGCCATCCAGAATGAACTTAACCAACTCCATCGCTCCGTTGGCGCCATGAATCTGTCAATGAATAGTGTTGGACGTGGGGGTGGCAATAGTGATACTGATGATTCTTCCAAAACCAATGCCTATCGTGAGGCCCGGCTGTTGTTGGCCAACAATGTGGATGAGGAACGGGTCATCCAGGAAACGGGTTTAACGGTGGAAGAGGTCAGCCTGTTGAAACGGATCGCCAACAAGCCTTCCTGACGGAACACTCCGATGTTGATTTCCGGGAATTGGGTTCAATCGGCGGCAAAGACGACCGAAACACCATCGGGTTCCGGCAATCTTCAATTGGCCCCGGGTACGGTGGTGGCTGGCAGGATTACCCAGGTCAGCGGGCAGGGTGAGGGGGTGTTGCGACTGGCGGATGGGCGTGGTTTTTCCTTTTCCGGCGGTCAGGCGCTCAAGGAAGGGGAGCCGGTCCGGTTGGAGGTGGTTCGTCTGCAACCCCAGATCACCTTCCGGTTGATGGGGAGCGAGTCGGGTACTGCCCAACGGTTGGCGGGCGACATGGAACAGAGCCTCATGCGTTTGCCCGATGTTTTTTCCCGGTTGATGAACCTGTCGGGTCTGGGGGGGGCTGGTGGTTTGGAGAGGGATGGGGGGTTGAACACCCTCTTTTCGGCACTTCGTTCCAGTAGTGGGCACCATCCTCTGTTCGTCACCAGCAAAGGTGAAAGCCTGGCTGCGGTTCTGCAACGTGTTCTTCCCAATCTTTCTCTTCAATCTTTGCAACAGGGTGATTTTTCGGAGCTGACCCGTCTGCTTCAGGGGGGGAGGTCACTTCCGGAGTTGCTGCAACAGTTGCGTGAGGCGGCCAATGATTTGCGTCCTGGTAGAGGGGGGGGGGGGGAGGTGGCGGCTCAGGAATTGGGTGCTGCACGGCAGACGCTTGGGCGTGTGGGTGATCTTTTGGCCATGCAGGAACTTCTGCCCCGGGTCAATCTCAGTCCTGATGGTGATCCTTATCTGGGATATCGACTGTTCTGGTTGGATGAGCGGGGGCTGGGCGAACTGATCTGGCGCAGGCACCAGGGGGGGAAGTCGGGTCGAGGGGGGGAGGGGGAAGAGGAGGTCACTTCGGTTTTGGTGACGTTGAATCTGACTCGTTTGGGGACGGTGCAGGCGCGTCTTTCTTTTCAGAAGAATTCGTTGCAGATTGCTCTGGGGGCGGAGGGGGAAGAGGCCCTTTCGGCGTTGCGGGAGGATGTTCGACAATTGCGCCAGGCGTTGATCCAGGCGGAACTTCCGGTGCGCAGTTTGGATTTGTCACGCATGTCCCGGGCGTCCTTGCAGGAGGAGCGTCATACCATCCTGGAACTGGGCGAGGGATTTTCCATTGAGGTGTGAACGCCGATGCCTGAAGAGGATTCAACTCATCCATTGAAGCGGCGTCAGGCGGTGGCTTTGCGTTATCAGCGGGGCAAGGATGCTTCCCCACGGGTGACGGCTTCGGGTCGGGGACGCATTGCGGAAATCATCATGAAAAAGGCGGAGGATGCCGGGGTGACGTTGATGGAGGATCCCGATCTGGTGACGGTATTGGGGAAAATTCCTGTTGGCCAGGCCATTCCGCCGCAGCTTTATCGTGCTGTGGCCGAGGTTTTGGCCTATGTTTATCGGATCAATAAAAAGTTTGACGGTCGTTGATTGGATACTGGGGCCTGGGGGTTCGAATTCCTGATTTTGTGGTCACTATTGAAAAAAAAAAGGGGTCTGGGGGATTGCCCCCAGGGTGTTGATTTTGATTTTGTTTTTTACGCGCCCCATTACCCGAAGCGATCTT
>PEAN01000110.1 GCA_002753735.1 Magnetococcales bacterium DCbin4 | reverse complement strand
GGGTGGGGAATATTCTTCCCCACCCGTGCTGCCATCTTGATCACGCTGCATCAGGCCCCGAGGAGTGCCAGGGCAATCGTGGGCTGCTGATTGGCTTGGGCCAGAATCGCGACCCCCGCTTGTTGCAGAATCGTGTATTTGGTCAGGTTGGCCGTTTCCAGGGCGATGTCGGCGTCCTGAATACGGGAACGGGCGGCGTCGGTGTTTTCCACAATGTTGGAAAGGCTTGAAATGACCGTTTCAAACCGGCTCTGCAAGGCACCCAGGGATGCGCGGAAGGTGGACACCGCATCGAGTGCCGAATCGATGAAGCCCAAAGCGCTGTTGGCCTTGGCAGCGACACCGATGCTGACTTGCGCACTCTTGGCAATGGCCGAGGCCACGGTGTTGGTGGCATGCAGTTTGACCAACCCCAGAGCGGAGACGTTCATGACGCTGAATCTGATGGTGATGGTCTGACCCGCATCCGCCCCGACATGGAAGGTCCCTCTGAAGGAGGTGCCGTATCTTCCGTTGGCACTACCACCCAACAGGATGTTGTTGTTGAAGGTGGTGTCGGAAGAAATCCGTTGGATTTCCGACAGCATTTGTTCAAATTCATCTTGAAGATTGGCCCGGTCACTGGATGAGTAGGTGGAGTTGGCCGCCTGAATGGCCAGTTCACGCATCCGTTGCAGGGCGTTTTGGGTTTCATCCAGGGCACCTTCCGCCACTTGCGCCAGGGAAATCCCGTCGTTGGCATTGCGGATGGCGACATTCATGCCGCGGATCTGGGCCACCATGCGATTGGTGATGGCCATGCCGGCAGCATCATCCTGGGAGGTGTTGATGCGCATCCCGGATGAGAGACGGGCGAATGTCTTGCCAAGTTGCAGGGTATGCTTCTCGAGTTGCCTGCGGGCGTTGATGGAAGCAATACTGTTGTTGATCGTCAGAGCCATGTTCGTGATCCTTGATATGATGCGGAAACCAGGTTCCCTTTTGTCATCCATCCCTTGTGACGTTTGGGCTGTTCATTAGATTCCGGGTCAACCCGCCCCGGTTGAATCAGGTTCATGCTCCCAACAAAGCCAGGGCGATGGTGGGTTGTTGATTGGCCTGGGCCAGAATTGCCACCCCCGCCTGTTGCAAAATGGTGTATTTGGTCAGATTGGCGGTTTCTGCGGCGATGTCAGCATCCTGGATCCGTGAGCGGGCGGCATCGGTGTTTTCGACGACGTTGGAAAGCGATGCGATGACCGATTGGAACCGGCTTTGAGCGGCCCCCAAGGCAGCACGGATATCGGAAACCGAATCCAGGGCGCTGTCGATGAAGCCCAGGGCGGAATTGGCTTTGGCCGCGGTGGATACCCACACCTTGACGCTGGCCGCAGTGATGGACCGCGTTGCGGAGAGACCTGCAACGGCATGGCTGTAATTGTACAGTCCAAGTTCCTCAAGTCCTGCGCGTCCTACGGTGATGGTGATGGTCTGGCCCGCATCGGCCCCGACATGGAACGTCCCGGCAAACTGTTGAATCTTGAACGATTCGGCACCTGATCTCTTGATACCACCCAGCAGTTTGACATTGTTGAATTCGGCATCCGAGGCGATGCGGTTGATTTCCGACAACATCTGTTCGAATTCATCTTGAAGATTGGCGCGGTCCGAGGTGGAATAGGTCGAATTGGAGGCTTGAATCGCCAATTCACGCATCCGTTGCAGGGCATTCTGCGTTTCATCCAAGGCGCCTTCGGCGACCTGTGCCAGAGAGATGCCATCGTTGGCATTGCGGATGGCGACATTCATGCCGCGGATTTGAGCCACCATCCGGTTGGTGATGGCCATGCCGGCGGCGTCGTCCTGAGAAGTATTGATGCGCATCCCGGAAGAGAGCCTGGAAAACGTTTTGCTCAATTGCAGGGTATGTTTTTCAAGCTGTCTGCGTGCATTGATGGACGCAATGCTGTTGTTGATTGTCAATGCCATTGTTTTTCTCCAAAAAACGATAACTCAACCCTTCCGTGGAAATCAGTGGGTCCTTTTTGTTGAGGAAACCGACCCAGGCTCCCGAGTGGCGCTTTCAGATGCGCTCAAAATTAATCTTTAAACTTCCCTTTTCAATTTATCGGTTATTCCAAATCGATCTTGAGTCTTTTTTCCAATTTTTTTCCGCTTCGTGTGCCGAGCTACCCGTCGGACGCCATCGGCCGTGAAAATTTTTGAATTAAACAACCTCTTTTCAATTTATCGGAAAAAGGAAAACCTTCTTAAGCGAAAATTGCAGCCCCCCCCATTTTTTCCGGATCAAAGGTTCCAGGCGGGGGAATGGTATGATGAACACCTTGTTTCCCATGGACAAAACAAGAACGATATCATACCCTGGTAATCGCATGGCGTGGACGTGAATAGGGATTCGCGATCTTGATCCATGGTATGGAAGCCCAAGTGAATTATGACGAACAAGAAAATCAATGTATTGATCGTGGATGATTCGGCGGTCGTTCGCCAGACCCTCGCCAAGATTCTTGAGTCGGATCCCGATATTCATGTGGTCGGAATGGCGCAGGATCCCTTTGTCGCTGCCGAACGGATCAAATCGCTGGTGCCGGATGTGATCACTTTGGACGTCGAAATGCCCCGTATGGACGGGATCACCTTTTTGCAAAAGATCATGACACAACACCCCATCCCCGTGGTCATGTGTTCCACCTTGACCACCAAGGGTTCGGAAACCGCCCTCAAGGCCATGGAATACGGCGCGGTGGAAATCATCACCAAGCCCAAGATGGGAACCAAGGATTTTCTGGAGGAATCGAGAATTCGTATCTGTGATGCCGTCAAGGCGGCGGCACTGTCCAATGTGCGGCATATCATCCGATCTCCCAGAGCCATGGCGGGAACGACGGCCGCCAACAGGGGCACCTCCAATGGCAAAGTCGCACCCAAGTTGACTGCCGATGCCATTCTGCCGCCCCCGACCAAAAGTCAGGCCATGAGCCAGACCACCGAAAAGGTGATCATCGTGGGCGCCTCCACCGGTGGCACCGAAGCTTTGCGCGTATTTCTGGAATCCATGCCCGTCAATGCACCGGGAATCGTGATCGTGCAGCATATGCCGGAAAACTTTACCAAAGCATTTGCCAACCGTCTGGACGGCCTGTGCCGGATCAGCGTCAAGGAGGCGGAAAACAACGATTCCGTGGTGCGCGGCAGGGCACTCATCGCCCCGGGCAGCAAACATGCCCTGCTCAAACGCAGTGGTGCCCGTTATTTTGTTGAAATCAAGGATGGCCCCCTGGTCAGCCGACATCGTCCCTCCGTCGATGTCCTGTTTCGTTCGGCGGCCCGATATGCCGGTGCCAATGCCGTCGGGGTCATCATGACCGGAATGGGTGATGATGGTGCCCGGGGAATGAAGGAAATGAAGGATGCCGGTGCCTATAATCTGGCCCAGGATGAAAAATCATGTGTGGTCTTCGGTATGCCCAAGGAGGCCATCAAACATGGAGGGGTTGATCATATCCTTCCCTTGGAAAAGCTTGCCCCGGAAGTGATCCGGATCTGTGATGGTTGAGTTTGACGCACGCAATATCAATCGGATCCATTCCGATCATCTTTTCCATAGCTTAAGGATGGTTTCAACGTGACATGGCGCTCCATGATCCCCCCTTTGGCATGAACGGTTCGCTGGATGAGGCGTTGTTTCAACGTCTCAGCACCGAAATTCAGACCCGTTTTGGCATCCTGCTGCCCATTACCAAAAAAAGTCTGTTGGCCACCGGACTTCAGCGGCGCATGAACAGTCTGGGGCTGGTCAATCTTGCGGATTACCATAAAATTTTGTTTGGCGGTGAGGAAAACGACGAACGGGAGTTTGTGTTGTTGCTGGATGCCATGACCAGTTATACGACCAAATTTTTCCGTCACCCCCGTCAATTTGAATTCCTTGCCCAGACGGCGTTGCCGGAGTTGATCAAGATGCATGGCGCCGGCATCAGTCGCGTCTTGAACATATGGAGTGCCGGTTGTGCCACGGGAGAGGATTCCTACACCTTGGCGATGGTGCTGCGCGAGTTTGCGCAACACTATCCCGGCATCCAATTCAAATCCCAGATCCTTGCCACCGATGTCAGTCCACGCATTCTGGGGTTTGCCAAGAATGCGGTGTACGAGATGGAAAAGGTGCAATCCATTCCCGATCTGTTGAAGAAAAAATATCTGCTCAAAAGCAAGGACCGCAGGAAAAGTCTGGCCAAGGTCATCCCTGAACTGCGTGCCATGGTCAATTTTCGGCAATTGGACTTCATGGACCCGACCTTCGGTTTGCGCGAGGAGATGGATGTCATCTTCTGCCGTGATATTTTGAGCTATTTCGACCGCGATACCCAGGAGCGCCTGGTGAACAAACTCTGCGGCCACATGGTGTCGGGTGGTTATCTTTTCGCCGGCCCTTCCGAATCGCTTCAAAGCCTTGCCACCCCGTTGACGCCGCTCATGCCATCGATCTATCGCTTGTCTCATGGATGATGATTGATCGATCGGGGTGGCGTCCATCTCATGGATTATGGCAAACTTGCCCCAGGCGGTCGATTCTGGACGATCTTGGCGTCATGTTTACCCGACACGAATGGAACCTTGGAGATGGCGGAACGCATCCTGATTTTCGATACCACACTGCGCGATGGAGAACAATCGCCGGGCGCTTCGATGAATATCGAAGAAAAGTTGCGCATTGCCCGGCAACTGGAACGGTTGCGGGTCGATGTGATCGAGGCGGGATTCCCCATCGCTTCGGTGGGTGATTTTGAATCGGTCCGGGAAGTGGCGCGCCATGTCCGTGAATGCAGCATCGCCGGTCTGGCCCGTGCCCGTTTCGAGGACATCGACCGAGCCTGGGAAGCGTTGTCGGGGGCAGCCGATCCGCGCATCCATACCTTCATTGCCACCAGTCCCATTCATCGCCGGCACAAGTTGGGGATGGATCAGGATCAGGTCCTGGAGGCGGCAGTGGCAGCCGTGCGTCGCGCGGTTCGATATACGGCCAATGTCGAATGGTCCGCCGAGGATGCGGGGCGGACGGAACTGGAGTTCCTCAGCCGGATCGTCGAGGCGGTGATCGCGGCAGGGGCCAGAACAGTCAACATTCCCGATACGGTGGGGTATACCCTGCCGGAAGAATTCGGTGCCCGGATCGCCTGGCTCATGAACCATGTCGATAACATCCATGAGGCGGTGATTTCGGTCCATTGTCACAACGATCTGGGATTGGCGGTTGCCAATTCCCTGGCGGCGGTGGCGCATGGGGCGCGGCAGGTGGAATGTACCATCAACGGCCTGGGGGAACGGGCGGGCAATGCCGCTTTGGAAGAGGTGGTCATGGCATTGCGGACCCGCCATGATCATCCTGCGTTCAACGCGCTTGAAACCCGGATCGAAACGACCGAAATCATCCGAACCTCGAAGCTGGTTTCCGCCATTACCGGTTTTCCGGTGCAACCCAACAAGGCCATCGTCGGGGCCAACGCGTTTGCCCATGAATCGGGAATCCATCAGGATGGCGTCTTGAAAGAGGTGACGACCTACGAAATCATGACGCCCGAGTCGGTAGGGCTGGCAACCAATCGCATGGTTCTGGGCAAGCACTCGGGTCGGCATGCCTTCAAGGAACGGCTCAAGGAATTGGGCTATGAACTGGACGATCAACAGTTGGATCGTTCCTTCCGCCGGTTCAAGGGATTGGCGGACATGAAACAGGAATTGTTCGACGAAGATATCCGGGCGCTGGTGGATGATGAGGTCATCCGGGAGGACGACCATTATCGATTGGTCAAATTGCACGTCGTTTCGGGCATGCAGGATACGCCAATGGCCGCCGTGGGGATTCAGGCGGGGAGCGAAACCATCCTTGAAGCGACCCGCAGTGGGGTGGGGCCCATCGATGCCGTATTTCAGGCCATCCATCATTTGATTCCCGAAGCGGGGGAGGCCCGTTTGAATCTGTATCAGGTCAGTGCCGTGACCGGGGGGTTGGATGCCCAGGCCGTGGTGACGGTTCGCCTGGAACAGGGGGCACGTCTGGTTCAGGGACAGGGGGCGGACAACGATGTCATCGTCGCTTCGGCCCGGGCGTTCATCAATGCCTTGAACAAGCTGGTGTGCCGCGATCATTTGCCGCACAACGGGGTTTGAGACTCGGTGGAATCGTTGCTTGATCACCATGAATGTCACCATACCCTATGAATTGGCACGGCCTTTGTAGGGTAATCATCGTCAAGGATTCGACGAAGTAGAACCCATTCAACTCCAGAAAGGAGCCCAGCATGAGCATCCGCCGTGTGGGAAAGGCTGAAACACCTGCTTCTGGCTCGGTATCATCGGCCAAAAGCCGTGGCATCGATGGCATCAAAGGGGAAATTTTTGCCCGTCATCTGGCGGATGTTGCCGGTCCCCAGGAGACGGAAGCGGTTGAAACGGTGAACGCGGTCGGGCAGGTGACCGCAGTCGGTGATCGAGAACCCACCTCGCATCAACGTCGGGAACAATTGCTGCAAACCGGAGAACTCCTGGATTCCCTGGCCGCCCTCGGGCGGGATATGGAAGCGACCGGAAAAGGCGATTCCATGGCCAACTTCCAGTTGCGCTCGCATCTGCGTAAAACCCGGGACATCGCATTGCGTACCCTTTCCGATTCCCCGACGACGGGTCTGGAACGCGATCTGTTGCATCGAACAACGGTTTTGGCTACGGTGGAACTGGCAAAAAGTGATCGGGGGGATTATAAGTAGATCTCCTGGTTCTCCGTTGCGCCCGTGAGATGTCTCAAGGACAGGCAGCCCGGCAGAATCCCAAGCCTTTGACGTGGCGCCTGAATGAATCTGAATCATATACGAAATTTCTCAATTATCGCCCATATCGATCATGGGAAGAGTACCCTTGCCGACCGGTTGATCGAACGAACCGGGGCCATGGAATTGCGTGACATGTCCAACCAGATCCTCGACAGCATGGATCTGGAACGGGAACGTGGCATCACCATCAAGGCCCAGTCGGCACGTCTGAACTACACCGCCCGTGATGGACAGACTTATGTCCTCAATCTGATCGATACCCCGGGACATGTCGATTTCTCCTATGAGGTCTCCCGCTCTCTGGCCGCCTGCGAAGGGGCATTGCTGGTGGTCGATGCCGCCCAGGGGGTGGAGGCGCAAACCTTGGCAAACGTCTATCTTGCCATGGAAAACAATCTGGAAATCGTCCCGGTCATCAACAAAATCGATCTCCCCTCCGCCGATCCGCAACGTGTCCGTGCCCAGATTGAAGAGGTGATCGGTCTGGATGCCTCGGATGCCATTGCGTGTTCCGCCAAATCGGGACTCGGCATCGATGATATTCTTGAAGCCATCGTGAAACGGATGCCGCCTCCCAAAGGCGACCTGGATGCTCCGCTCAAGGCGTTGATCGTGGATTCGTGGTATGACAACTATCTGGGGGTGGTCGCCCTGGTCCGGGTGTATGAAGGAAGCCTCTCCACCCAGAAACGGATCGAAAGCCGGACCCGTAAAATCAGGTTGATGAGTTCCGGATTGGAATATGCCTTGGACCGCCTTGCGGTGGTCACCCCAAGGGTCGTCGATGTCGATACCCTGGGGGCGGGCGAAGTCGGGTTGGTGATTGCGGGCATCAAGGAATTGTCCCAGGCGCGGGTGGGCGATACCATCACCGATGCGGCACGTCCCGCAAGCGAACGTCTCCCCGGGTTCAAGGCGGTGAAACCCATGGTCTTCGCCGGGCTGTATCCGGTGGACTCGGCGGAGTTTGAAACGCTCAAGGATGCCCTGGAAAAACTTTCCCTCAACGATTCGGCCATCATCTATGAAGCAGAATCGTCTCCTGCCCTGGGCTTCGGCTTCAGATGCGGATTCCTGGGGATGCTGCACATGGAAATCGTTCAGGAACGGCTGGAACGGGAATTCGATCTTGAATTGGTGACCACCGCTCCCAGTGTGGTCTACCGGGTCATCCTGACCAATGGCACCACCATGGAGGTGGACAACCCTGCCAATCTTCCCCCGACCAACCATTGGAATGTCATCGAAGAACCGTTCATCAAGGCTTCCATCATGGCGCCCTCGGAATACATGGGGTCGGTCATGCAGTTGTGCAATGACCGCCGGGGGGTGCAACGCGATATCGTCTATGTCTCGGATACCCGGGTTTTGATTCAGTTTGAAATGCCACTCAATGAAATCGTCATGGATTTTCATGATCGCCTGAAATCCATTACCCGGGGCTATGCCTCCATGGATTACGAATGGCTCGAATATCGACCGGGAAATCTGGTAAAATTGGATGTCCTGATCAACGGTGATGGTGTGGATGCCCTCTCCAGCATCGTTCACCGTGACAAATCTCAGGCCAAAGGACGTGATCTTGCCAAGAAGATGAAGGAAATCATTCATCGGCAAATGTTTGAGGTTTCCATCCAAGCCGCCATCGGTGCCAAGATCATTGCCCGGGAAACGGTGAAGGCATTGAGAAAAAATGTTACCGCCAAGTGTTATGGGGGAGATGTGACCCGTAAGAGGAAACTTCTGGAAAAACAAAAGGCTGGGAAAAAACGGATGAAACAGGTGGGCAAGGTGGAAATCCCTCAGGAAGCTTTTCTGGCCGTACTCAAGGTTGAATAGGTGAGGTGACGTGAATTCCGATAAGGAAGAAGTCAGCAAGCCATCGTACAAACATCTTTGGCATGGTGTGATGTTTGTCATCGGTGGTGTTTACATGTTGGGCAGCTACAGCACCATGGGCGAATCGGTCGAAGAGGGATCGTTTCCATGGGGGCCGATCGTGGCAGTGGCTCTTTTGGTCGTTGGGGTGCTCTTTTTTTGGAAAGGGCGATGGATTCTGGACCGGAAAGCGGTCGTTGTCGAATATTATGAAGCGATTGTCCTTGCGGTGGGCATTGCCCTGCTGGTTCGAACGTTCATCGTTGAACCATTCAAAATTCCTTCGGGATCGATGATCCCCACCCTGCTGGTCGGAGACTACCTGTTCGTGAGCAAATTCACCTATGGTCACCGCATTCCGTTCACCCGGGAGCGGTTGTTCATGGGGGAGGGACCCAAGCGGGGCGATATTGCCGTGTTTGAATATCCACGCGACCCCACCAAGGATTACATCAAACGGATCATCGGTCTTCCCGGAGACCGGATCATCTATCAGGATAAGCGTCTCTACGTCAATGACCAGCCGGTCATGTACGAAAATGCCGGATCGTATACCTATCGTAATGAACGGGGTACTGAGGTCGAATCATCCCGGTTTTTCGAAAAATTGAGTGATGGTCGGTCGTATTCCATTCTGGTCCGTCCCTTTTCCTTTTCCGATCAGATCACCGATGAAGTGGTGCCTCCTGGCCATTATTTCGTCATGGGGGACAATCGTGATAACAGCAACGACAGTCGATTTTGGGGGTTTGTCCCGGCATACCGGCTCGTCGGTCGGGCGCTGGCGATTTTCTGGTCCTGGGATACCCAGAATTCCCGCTTGCGGTTGGAGCGCCTGGGATCTTTGGTGAAATAAATGTATCTATTCAGCACCCCCTCCATATTGGAATTATTGAAAGAAAAAAGGGGGCTTAAGGGATTGTCCCAGGGTTTTGACTTTAAATCAAAAGCTCCAATTTTTGCTTTTGATTTTGTTTTCGATTTAAAAAAACAAAGTCAAAAGCATCGCATGGAAACTTTTTCGTTTAAATTCAAAAACAAAGTCAACACCCTGGGGGCAATCCCTTGAGACCCATTTTTTTCTCAATAATTTCAATGCAAAGGGGGTGCTGAATAGATACAAATAGAAAATGGTCAAGAATTAAATGAAGTTCTCGCCATTGCGGGAATGACGGGGGATTGCCCTGGAGTTTTGAAGTTCTGCTCGCAGGGCATCCTGCACGGAGGGAGATTGAGTCATGTCCAAATTGATGTTGATCGGGGGAGTGCTTGGGCTGTTTCTGGCTTTTTTGGGTAAAGCGGGGCCTGGCGTATATGACTACTATCTGCTCAAGGATCTTGCGGATCGGGTTGTATTGGATTATGCCAATCTTCCCATCAATGAGGTGATGCGGCGTGTCAATTTCGAGCTTGACCGTTCCAACGTGAAAACCAGCAAGGAAACGTTTTTATTGCGCGAAACCAAACACGGTTATCAGGTTGTGGTGACGCAACGTATTCCCCTGTCCCTTGACATCGGTGGCCGTACATGGGCCGTGCCTGGGCATGAGGAGATGGTTTTGCATTATGAATCAGGAAAATGAACCATTGCCGAATGGCAGTTCGGTGGCGATGGACCCTTTTGATACCCTGGAGATGCGCCTGGGGTATTCGTTCAATGATCGGACGTTGTTGCGCTTGGCCTTGACGCACCGCTCCGCACCCAGACCCAATGATGCCCCGATGGCGGGATTGGGGCGTGAAAATCACAATGAACGGTTGGAATTTTTGGGGGATGCGGTGCTTGACCTGGCGGTTTCATCGCTCCTGTATCACCATTTTCCCAAGGCATCGGAAGGGTTGTTGTCTACCTGGCGTTCTTCCCTGGTCAATACTCGGACACTGGGGGGGGTTGGAGAAGAATTACGGTTGGGGCGCCTGTTGCAAATGGGAAAAGGGGAGGATTTGAGCGGAGGACGTCAAAAGACTTCGATCCTGGGAAACAGTGTCGAAGCGGTTTTTGGGGCCATTTATCTGGATGGGGGATATGAATCGGTCCTGAAGGTTGCCGGGGATCTTTTGGGTTTGCGCATCCGTAAACTTAAAGAGGGGCGTTGGGACAAGGATTATAAGACCTTGTTGCAGGAACGGCTTCAAGGTTTGGGCCATCCCTTGCCACAATATCGCGTGGTGTTGGTCAGTGGTGCCCCGCATGACCGTCTTTTCAGGGTCGAGTGTTTGGTGAAGAACCAGATTCCAGGGGTCGGTTCGGGGCAGTCGAAACGGATGGCGGAGCAGGCTGCGGCGGCGCAAATGTTGGCGTCATTGGATAAAGGCATCGAAGAAAAAGGCTCTTCTGGCGTTAAATGCGGGTAAACATATTATTTCACTGTAATATGATGATTTTAAATTAATTATTGAAAAAAAAAGGGGGCTTAAGGGATTGCCCCCAGGGTGTTGACTTCAAGGATCGATCAAAACCATAAAAGAAGGTAACTATTCAGCACCCACTCCATATTGGAATTATTGAAAGAAAAAAGGGGTCTGGGGGATTGCCCCCAGGGTGTTGATTTTGATGTTGATTTTGATTTTGTT
>PEAN01000025.1 GCA_002753735.1 Magnetococcales bacterium DCbin4 | reverse complement strand
CATCCAAGGTGTTGGCTTCCTTGCCGGAGGGGGCGCGGCCGGAATGGTTGCAGTTGTTTCTGGGGCAGGCCATTGTGATGGATGGGGGGACTTTTGTTGCCCGGGGTGCATTGGAGGTATTGGAGCGTCAATTTTTGGAACGGTATCCGGTATTGGCGGCGGAACTTCATTTGCGTGCCGGGTCCACGGTGGAGGTCTTTCAGGAGTGGTTGGGGCGGGGGCGCAGGGCGGCATTGGAACCGGAGTGGCGGTTGCGATTGGCTTCCTTGTTGGTGCGGATTGGTCGGACTGAAGAGGGGGGGGAAATCCTGATGGCGCTGGCCCGGGATTCGGGGGTCGTCGATGCGGTGTACCGGGAATTGGTGGGATATTTCATCCAGAGTCGGGATGTGGCGGGGGGATTGAAATTTTTTGAGGAGGTTGCCCGGGTTCGGGGGGGGCGTGTCATCGAAGAGTCCTGGTTCCTCTTACAGATCAGCGAGGGGACACGTGAGGCGGCGTGCATGACCTGGTTTGCCGGTCGGGCGGAAATGAGCAATGGATTTCTTGCCGATGTTGCCAATCGGGCATTGGATACCCGTCAATTGAAGCTGGCGGCGGCGGCGGTTGAACGGCTCATGGGGCAACCTTTGGAAGACCCGTTGAATTTGAATGGCAGGGAGTGGCGGGGGCGGGTGTTGTTGGAGGCGCGGCTCGATCTGGCTCGAGGGCGGCCCATGGAGGCGTTGAACCGATTGAAACCAATGCGTCATTTGTTGGATGCCGATGGCCATCGGTTTTACGAAGAGGTGGTGATTGCCTCCTGGCGTGCCAGGAAGCCGGTACGCAACGAGGTGATGGGGGTTGTGCAATCGCGGCTGAATACGCCGTGGATGGCCATCACCCCTGAGGAACGACGGGAATATGGCATGTTGGCCTTGGAGCTCGGGGAGCGGGGGATGGGCGTTCGGGCTTTTCTTGCATCCGCTGCGGTTGCTCCACCTGAAAGTCCAGAGGTGGCTCAGGTGTTGTATGTTTTGGGGCCGCGGCCTGACGCGGAGGGGATGGCGTGGCTGGTGGGGCGTGCGCAAAAGGCTGATGATCATGATCTGGCGGGTTGGGTAAATATATTGACCCATGTTGGTGCGTCGCGGCAGGCGGTGTTTATTGCGAGTCCCCGTTTGCCCCCCCCGGGGGAAAATACCCCTTTGACGGATGCGTTCCTGCACGCATTGGCAGAGGAGGGGGATGTGCAAAGGATGGAAAAAATATTGGCCAGAGAGACTCAGGCGTCTCCGTCAATCGATCGATTGCAGGCGTTGGCAAAATTGGCGGAGGAAAAAAATCTTCCCAAATCGGCGGGAAAAATCTATCAGGAAATCCTTGGGAAGGACCCGGATGACAAGACGGCATTGAAGCGTCTTGGTTATATGGCTTTTTATGCGGGCGAATGGGAAAATGTCGTGGGGTATCTGGGCCGGTATCTGTCACGGTATGATGATAATTATGAACCGTTCTTCTATCTGGCCGAGGTGTATCGTTCCCTGGGGATGGTGGAAAAGGCAAAACCTTTCTACCTCAAGGCATTGGCCCGGGTGGCAAAAATGGAGGATCCTCCTTATACCGTTCGTGTGGCATGGGTGCGGATGTATCAGCGGACGGAACGATGGCCGGAAGCCTTGAAGGGGTATGCGGGATTGTTGCGGGAGGCCCCGGATGATGCCCGGCTCAGGGCGGATTATGTGGAATTATTGCTGGCCCGGGGAATGACGAAGGAGGCTGAAAATGTATTGTATTTTGCGGGGGTCCGGTAGGGGGCGAACATGATGGTCAAACGTTGATGGGTTCCTTGGAAAGGGAGAACCCTCTCCTTTCCCTTGATTCAATCCTGTCAACATCCCTGATCCCAGATTTTAAAATGGTTTCTTCCCCGCTCCTTGACGACATACATCGCCATATCCGCCCTTTTCAACAGGATTTGCGGATCATCTCCATGATCGGGATACAAACTGATCCCAATGCTCGTCCCGATGTGACATTGATGCATTCCGATCTCGAAGGGTTGCCCCAGATTGAAAATGATTTTTTTGGCAATGGCTGCAATCGGTTCAATATCGGCCAACCCCGTCATGAGAACCGTGAACTCATCTCCTCCCAGACGCGCAACCACATCCATTTCCCGAACACTGCTGCGAATCCGTTGTGCAGCCGCGGTCAATAACTGGTCGCCCACCTCATGGCCAAACGTGTCATTGACCAGCTTGAAACGATCCAGATCCAGAAAGACGACCGCCAAATGACGACCCGTTCGTCTGGCCTGGGCGATGCCAATGGCCAAATGTTCCATGAACTGCATTCGGTTGGGCAACCGCGTCAGCGGATCATGACTGGCCAGGAACTGCAAACGCTGTTCCGCCTGCCGTTTCTCGGAAATATCCACCCCCGTGCAAATGATATGAAGTCCGGTCTCCTTGCTGGGCGCAATGGCGGTACTCGACCAGGCAATCAAACGCCGTTCCCTTTCCTTGGTCAGCCAGTGATTTTCATAATCAACCGGTCGTCCTCCCGGAGCCAATTCCCGCACCATCTGTTGGACATCCTTGACCTCATCGGCAGGGATCAACAGCGACCATAACTTTTGCCCTACAACCTCATGTTCATGATATCCGGTCAGCAATTGACAGGCATGATTGAACAGGATGACCTGTCCCCCCTGATCCAGGACCACCACCAACGAA
Organism: Magnetococcales bacterium DCbin4; assembly: GCA_002753735.1. GTDB lineage: Bacteria > Pseudomonadota > Magnetococcia > Magnetococcales > UBA8363 > UBA8363. The sequence continues at coordinate 50,988 of PEAN01000025.1, read as the reverse complement.
GGTGCTGTGCGCAGCACCGTGGCGATGAATTCCTGTTCATTGCGCAGTTTGGCTTCGGTATGGCGATGATCGATCAATCCCGCCAGGGTATTGGCGATCGTTGCCAGGAACGCATCTTCTTCCGGGTTTTTTTCGTAGCCATGAGGGACGTAAAGATTGAGCACCCCCAGAAAACGGTTGCGGGAATGAATGGGAACGCAATAATGTCCGTGCGGTTCCATCCCTGGATAACTGCATCCGTGGCGTTGGTCGATCTGTGAGGAGAAAATGATTTGGTTTTGGTTCATCGTTTGACCACACAGACAAAAACCAGGTTTGACCCGGGTACAGGTCGCAACCAGATCATTCGACAAGCCCACATGGGAAAATAAAACCAGATCACCTGTTTTTTCATCCAGCAAGAAAATTGATCCTTGATATTTAACTGATAACCATGGTACGGTGAGAATGATATGAAGTGCAAAATTAAGTTGTTTTTCAAGGCTTAATGGTTCGAGTCCTGTTTCCAGAAGGGCGCTCAGGGCGATTTGTGACTGAATGACCCGTTCCTCGCGTTTTTCCATATCATAAATATGGGTGACATCGGCGACCGTGGCCAGCAGTCGAGTCGGTCGGTGATGGTCATCGGTCAAGGTTCTCCCATGTTCCCGCACCATGCGGATGCTGCCATCGGGACGAATGATGCGGTAACGGATGGACCATTGTCCCCGGGGATCCTGTCGGGCCTGCCTGCGACATTGCATCACATCGACCCGATCCCCGGGATGAAGGGATTGCATCAGAAGGTTGGTTCCCTCGGGATTGTCAAGATGGGATTGTCCGAAAATGTGGGATAAACGGCTGGAACAGGTGATGCGGTCGGTGTTCAGATCCCAGTTCCAATTGCCCATGTGGGCGATGTCCTGGGCCAGTTGCAATTCCTGGATCTTTTTTTTCAATCGGATCCGTTCACGCGCCATGAACCAGTGAAGAATCATGATCGCTACCGTGATGGCTACCGAAACGAGCAGGAGGATCTGATTCATGATTATTTATAATGATGATCCAGGGTCGGAGTACTGAACACTGTGATTCCGGATAGGACGCGCTTCATGATGTGCGCTGATGTTTTGAGAGTCGTTAAGTCACGGATAAAAGCGAACGTTCATTCTACCTTTCTTCCCTTCTGTTTCCAAAGAAAATTTTTCTTCAGTATCCAGATGAATCGGGCGAGGATCATGAAGATTCCTCTGTTCCATGAATGAACGCGTCAAAAATGCCTGCAATATAATCAAAATGAATAAGAAACAGGCATGGTTCAAGGTTGATCCACCGCCCAGGGAGGGGATGTCGGGAAAAGAGTGACGGATTTTCGACATGCGATGGGTTTTTGGCGGTATTGAACAATTTTTTTCGGAACTTTATGCCGTGTTGAGGGCACTCATGGGTGTGTCGAGGTGTTCGGGCCTCGAATTTTCAAGAATGAATCCCCATCGAAGCCAGAGAAAGATACAGATTTGGGTTTCCGAAAACGTGGTCTGGTTTTTGCTAATTCTTTGGGTGTGGGGTAAAGATCCATACAAGTGGACAGATGAAGTCAGATAAGGTGAAAAACAATGGCCGTAGAAACCTACAAAGCAGTTACAAAGGACCTTTGGGAGTCAGGACCCATGAAAAGCGACACGCGCGATGGATTGTTCAGCGAATACACTGAAAACCGGGTGAAGGCGGAATTCCTGATGCAGCAAGTTTATTCCCGGCACATCGACATGAACTCCAAACTTGCCTGTGAGCTGGAACGCCTGTTGGAGCGGATCAGCGGTCAGGATCGAAAAATTTCAATGATGTAATCGGTGGGCGACCAGACATGATCGATTGCCGTCTCATCTGAACAGGAAAACTCCGGGGGTGATGAACTCCCGGAGTCCTGAGGATTCCAATGTAAAGAAAATTTGTACAACCGGAAAAAAAATGGTTGAAACCGATGCTCATGCGGCCAAAGCTTGCATGAGCATTGTCTTTTCCGGGGTCCGGCTTCCGGTCAGAACGAATCCGGCGAGTTTTCCATTGGGATCGATGAACCGTCCCAAGATCCCCGTGGCGGGTGTGCCATCGAAGGTCCAGTTCCCTTCCTTGGTCTGGGGGGGGAGGGTAATGATCGGGTGCAGGGTGGTTTTGATTGCGACCGGCATGGCGGGGTAGCGAACCTCCCGGGGTTGGCCCATGAGGGTGGAGGCCAGGGCGCGAATGCCGATCATCAATGGTTGCACGAAGGGAAGGTTACGTCCTTCAACCTCGGCGCAGTCTCCAACGGCGTAGATGTCAGGGTCGCTCGTTTGCAGCAATGCATCGGTGACAATCCCCCGCTGAGTCTTCAACCCTGCTTGCGTGGCCAGTTGAATTTCTGGTCGGATTCCCACCGCGGACAGCACCAGATCCGCTTCGACGACGGTACCATTCTTCAGGGTGGTGCGGTATCCCGGGGCCGTTTTCTCGATGGCGCCATTGAAGGTTTCCAGATGCCAGACCGCCCCTTTGGCCGCCATGGCCTGTCGTACCGCTTCTCCGGCGGTTTGTGGGATGAGGGTGCTGATGGGCCAGGGATCGGGACCGATAATGGTGACATCGCGTTGTGACTGCAACAGATCGTTGGCAAATTCCGATCCGATGAGGCCAGGACCGATGATGGCCACTTTTCTGGCATGTGTCAGCCGTTCGCGAAACCGGGTGTAATCGTCCAGATTGTTGACCGAAAGGACGTCATTGGCACCATCGCCGGTCAGGGGAAGGCGTATCGGACTCGATCCCAACGCCAACACCAGTTTGCCGTAGGGGCGCGTTTCTCCGGAGGCCAGCGTCAGGCGGTGGTTGGCTGGATCGATGCCTGTGACCCGGGTATGGGTCAGGATTTCGGCATTCAACTCCTGCGCCATGGTGGAAGACTGGGCCATGGCCAGGTCGGCGGGGGTTTTTTTTTGCCCCAGGGCCGAGGAAAGTGCGGGTTTGTAATAGGATTCACCACCATCGGCGGTGATCAGCAACCGCGGGTGCGGACAGTGGCGTTGATTCAGTTCCCGAAGCAGTCCGTAGCCTGCGAGGCCGGAGCCGATGATCACGATGGGGTTCATGGTGTGGATGACCTCACAAAGGGTTGGTGTATTGGACTCAAGTCCACTTGATGGTGTTCATTGATCAAGGAATATCTCTTCAAGGGATCCGGCCTCCATCAGCCGAAGTCCCCACGTTTCCAGGGAAGATGCCTTGGCGTGGGCGATTTTTTCTTCGACCCGGGCAGGAATGGCACCGAAACGGCGTTGCAGCATATGTATCAGCATTCCTGCCATTCCCTGCTGTTCCCCTTGTTGGATTCCCTGTTGAATTCCCTGTTGAATCCCATTCTGCATTCCTTTCTGGAGTCCTTTTTGTTCACTGTCCCTCAAGGCTTCCAGGATCATGGGGCGCAAGACGTCATTTTCCATCAGGTTGAAGGTGAGTGCCATTGTCGATGTCTCCATGTTCACGAGGGTTTCAAGCCGACGCAGTCTGGAAAGGATGAGCAGTTTCGTCAAGGCATCGGCCCGGGATTTTTCCGGCAATTCGGCGATGCGATGGACCAATTCCCGGATGGTTTCCTTCTGGTGATCCATCCGGCACAGGATGGCCAGGATGTTTTCTTCCAAAGCGGGGCTTGCCATCAATTGTTGACAGTCGATGGTGCGGATGTCAACCACTTCGTAATGGAATGAGAGGGCGCGTTCGGCGATCCCTGCCCGGGGATGCCATTCCGGAAGTCCGACATACAGGACCATCTGGCTTAAGGGGTTGTCCGGATGGCGTTGTCTGATCAATGAATAATACATCAACATGCGCCATGCCATCGGTTCCGGGCCGCTTTGCAGTTCCAGATGGAAGATTGAATCATCATCGAGCAGGAACACCAAGTCGGGGTGGCGTTTCTGGGTGGAGGAGAATTCGACCGGCAGCAGTTCCTTGGCGGGGCGCCCGATCAAAAGTTGCAACAATCGTTGCGGGGGTGCCGCAAACAAATCCTTGAGGGTGGTGTCGTACTGCGACCGGTTTTTTTCTTCGGGGGGTGGGAGGGTCATGGCGACGGGATCGCAGACTGAAGTTGGTTCCATGCCTGGAAGAAGGTCAGATGGCGCACGGTGGGGGATGAACCGGCATGCTGGTGAAACCGCCGCAATACATCGAAATGACGTGATGTCATCCCCTTGGGATGGCAGTTGAGGGACAGGTGGAGATGATCCCGGTGGGTCTTGGAGAAGCGACGCAGGTGGCCATCGAAGGTTGCCAGCATCGGGCGCAGGCAGGGACCCGCCTCCAGGCGGTGAAACCGGGTTTGCAACAGGGCGCGGCTGCGCCAGTAGGCGCGTCGCCAACGGGAGGCGGTGAGCATCGGTGATGTTTCTCCGCACGGGGCTCCCTTGCGTTCGTGGTTCGACTCCCGGCCCGCGAGAATGGTGAGTCCCTGCCGCAATGCTTCTGGCAGGTTGAACAGGAATCCTTGTACGGGGGTGAGGTGGATGGCGGGGATGGGAATTTCAAACAACCCTTCACCGTCGGGGCCGGGCTGGGTTAACCCGGTTCTGGGACTCAGCCAATAGTTGGGGTGGTTGGGCGTATGGGTGAAATCGACCTGGTGGGTGGATGAGCGAAAGACAAATCCGGGGATAATGCTTGAATCAATGACAAAACCCGCCTTGATCAGGGCTTCCAGGATCAACGGGGTCCGTGGTTGCAGGCCATAGCCACCGGCACGAAAGGCGATACACCGATAGTTGGCATCAACCGGTTGCAGCAGTTGATTGAGATAGGTGATGGTTCGGCGTGCCAGGTGTTCCACCGCCAGCCGGCACTTCGCTTCATCTTCATCCAGGGTTCCCAACAGATAGGTCCGGGGGTCGAACTGATAGCCCCCATCACCGGTTTGTCGGGCATGCAACCAATGGGGATGGAGATGGGCCTGGACATCATGACCACGGGCCAGGGCATCGGCCATCTGTTGTTCCATCCGTGAGGCGATCTCTTCCCGACCCCATTCCCGGTAGCGCCAGATACAGGCGACATCGCAAAACAGGGTGGTCCGAAGCCCCAAAGATTCATACATGGCCAAAAGACGTTCGGTCGGTTCGAACAATACCTCCTCTTCCCGGGAAAAGTTGCGCCCCAGGTAAAATTCATAGTCGGCGGAGGGGAGGAGATGGATCATGGAGGTCCCGCGGCAGGTGGTCAGCGTTTGATCTCGAATTCCCCGGTCACCGGTTCGAGGCATTCTCCGACCCCCACATGGACAACCCGGGCACCCGGAGGCCCCTGGCGGCACCAGTCGATCAACGCCTCAACCGGTTGCCCGGGACCTGAGACCAGGGCTTCGACGGTACCGTCGGGGCGATTCCTGACCCAGCCCGATACCCCCAGTTCCCTGGCCCGTTTCTGGGTGGAGGCTCGGTACCGGACCCCCTGGACGCGGCCTGTGATGACCAAGGTGCGGCATATGATGGGTTCTGAAGGGTTCATGGTTTCCCCTTTCGTTCGGATCAGGAACAAGTGTGGGTGATGTTTAAGGTTCCTGGAATCATTTGATGTTGCCTTATTCCATGTGGTCACATTCATCAATCAGGGATGATCGATGTTCAGGGAATCATTGAAGGAATAAGGGGGCAGGGGGATGTCCCAAAGACCCACTTCTCCAGTATTCTCATAGATATCAGGCAACTGTCAGCCATCCTTTCCAGTGGATGATTGTGACGGGATGGAATCAAAGGTGGATCGGAAGAATGGTATCCTTGGCCCACTGGACATCATCGCGTTCAGGATGGTTGGTGTTGAAATGCAGGCCCCGGCTTTCCTTGCGATGGATGGCGCTGCGAATGATCAACGAGGCAACCAGGGCAATGTTGCGCAGTTCCAGGAGGTCGCGGCTGACACGGCAGTTCCAATAATATTCGTTGATCTCCTGCTGCAACAGTTCGATGCGGCGGCGCGCACGCGCCAGGCGGGAATCGGAACGGACAATACCCACATAGTTGCTCATGAAGCGGCGAATCTCATCCCAGTTATGGGAAATGAGGACCGCTTCTTCACACTGGTCGGTGTCGAAACTGTCCCAGGGGGGGAGGGGCATGTGATGCGCGGTGTCGCTGTTGCCGTCGTTCAACCTGTGACGGATGGTCCGCTCGACGGCCTCGGAAAATACCATGCATTCCAGCAGGCTGTTCGATGCCAGACGGTTGGCCCCGTGCAGACCGGTATGGCTGACCTCTCCCAGGGCGAATAGATTTTCAATGTCGGTGGTGCCGTCGAGTTGGGTGAGGACACCGCCACAGGTATAATGTGCCGCCGGGACGACGGGAATCGGTTCCCGTACCATGTCGATCCCCAAATCAAGGCATTTGGCGTGAATGTTGGGGAAATGCTCGCGAATGAACGTCTCCCCCTTGGCGGTGATGTCGAGAAAGACACAATCATCACCGGTCCGTTTCATTTCAAAGTCGATGGCGCGGGCGACAATGTCGCGGGGGGCTAATTCCAGTCGCTCATGATGGCGCTTCATGAACCGGTCGCCGTTGGCCAGGATCAAAATCCCACCTTCGCCACGGACCGCCTCGGAAATGAGAAACGATTTGGCCTTGGGATGGAACAGGCAGGTGGGGTGGAACTGGATGAATTCCATATTGGCGACCCGGCAACCCGCACGGTAGGCCATGGCGATGCCATCACCCGTGGCAATGTCGGGGTTGGAGGTGTACAGATAGACCTTCCCGGCGCCCCCGGTGGCCAGAGTGGTGAATCGGGCCTGCTGGGTGATGACCTGGCCATGCTTCATGTCCAGGGTATAACACCCCAGGCAACGGTTGGGATGATCGGGGGCGAAGCGACCGGTCTTGTGCGCAGTGATCAGGTCGATGGCCAGGTGATTTTGAAACAGTTCAATGTTGGGATGCTGCTGGACCCGTTCAAGCAGGGTTTGGATCACCGCCTTGCCGGTGGCATCGGCGGAATGAACCACCCTCCGGTTGGAATGCCCCCCCTCCCGGGTCAGATGGTAGGGACCCTCGGGTGTCCGCGTAAAAGGAACCCCCAGTTGGATCAGGCGATGAATCGACCGGGCACCATTTTCAACGACAAGCCGGACCGCATCTTCATGACACAGACCCGCTCCGGCATGCAGCGTATCTTCGATGTGCAGTTCGAAATGGTCATCGGAATCCAGAACGGCGGCGATTCCCCCCTGGGCGTAGCTGCTGTTGGATTCGCCCGCCTCGGTTTTGGTGATGATCTGGACCGAGCCGAATTCCGCCAGCCGCAGTGACAGATCCAAACCGGCGACTCCACCGCCGATCACCAGAAAATCAGAGACGATCCGATGGCCATGATGGATGGGTCTGCAAGGAGTTCGGGTCATGAGGATCCCATGGTTTGTGGTTGAAGGTGGCCCCTGAAGCTATTTACAATAGTTTTTGATTTTGCAGACCCATTACATTATCATGGTCTGGATTTTTTTTGCACATTTCCTGTCCAATGGATCAACACATGAGCATAAATGGTCTGCCAACGTGAGCGAAAGCGATAAAATATTGGTGGATCGAACCCTCAAAGGGGATCGGAAAGCCTTTGAAATCCTGGTGCGATGTTATCAAACCAAAATCGCCGCCGTCATCGCCCGTTCGATCCGGGATCCCGACAAGGTCAGGGATTTGACTCAGGAGACGTTCATTAAAGCTTATCGGGCGCTGAACAGTTTTCGTGGCGATGCCGCGTTTTATACATGGCTCTATCGGATTGCCATCAATACGACCAAAAATCACCAGATCGCCTCCAACCGGGCACCCCTGGAAAGCGATATCGATGATGTGGAATTGGTGGCACCCCAATTGCGAGACAATAATACCCCGGAACGACTCGTTCTGCGTGATGAAATGCTCGAAAAATTGCAAAAGGCGCTGAACTCCCTTTCCGACTCCATGAAGTCGGTCATCATCATGCGTGATGTCAATGGATATTCCTACGAGGAAATCGCCAAGGCACTCAATTGTCCCATCGGTACCGTCCGGTCGCGCATCTATCGCGCACGACAGGAAATTATCGACCAGATGCGAGACTATTTGGGGCCGTCTCCCAGATAGGGGGAAAAGAAAATACTTGCCGTTTCAACGTTTGAGAATGTATATCATTTACAAAAATCCGGCCTTGAGTGGCGGTCGTGCGTAATCGTCTTTTGGGAAGGGTGGCCATGGGGTGCAATCCTGAGCTTGTTTCCGCTTTTCTGGACGGTGAGCTGGATCGAGTCATTGTGGGCTCGGTCACACAGCATCTTCTCGAGTGCGAAGAATGTTGCCGTACCATCAATAAACTGGCAGCGGTCAAGGGGGGGCTGTCGGAGCGATTCGTGTTATGCCAGCCCGAAGATTTGACCCATTCCGTGATGAGCGCCATCAGCAATGAACGGATCGGACCTCCTTCGGGTGGCATGATGGCGTTTTTGAAAAATATCGGTTTTCCCTGATCCCCCTGGCATCGCCTGTGGGCGATCTGCTTTTTTCTGATCGTCAATGGGTTTGGCGCGGAGGCTCCGAGGTGAACGATCCGGTGTCGGATTCTTTGGACCAACGGAGGGTGACATGATCCAGGAAGAGGTGGTGGTCATTGCGTTGGAAGGGGATCACGCCATCGTGGCGGGTCAACGACAGAAGAGTTGTGGTTCCTGTCATCAGGAGGGTGCCTGCTCCACTCTTTCCTTTGGCGCGGGATTCAAGGAAATCCGCCTGCGTGCCGAAAATCACATCGGTGCCCGTATCGGTGACCGGGTGATCCTGGAACTTTCGGAACGTCATCTTTTGCGAGCCTCCTTTTTGGTGTATATCGTTCCCGTGATCGCGCTGTTTGTCGGTGGTTTTTTCGTGCGGTATCTGGCCTTGCGGGCGGGTATGCCACCTGGAACGGCTGAGGGGATCGGCGGTGCGGCAGGAATGCTTTCTTTGGGGATGGTCCTGGTTTTGTTGAAGCGTTGGTTTCGGGGTTTGGAGGGGGCGGGAGGTGGAACCCCGGTCATCCGTGCCTTCGCCATGGGTCTGAAAGGGAATGGGGCGGTGGAAACGATGGTTCCACTTCAGTTTCATCCCCGGCGGGACGATCAATGACGGGGGGGCGGGTTCGGGGCCGTGTCGGTCTCACGGATGGGGAATGATGTGCCATCGTTTGTTTTTGTGTGTAATGGTGCTTGAAATCTTCGTCGAAAACGGCTAGCATCCCGGCTTTTTGTTCCGCCAAACGATTATCCCGCCAAAGCTGATGGATGGGCCAGTCATCATAAGATGAAAAGGAGTGATGTTTCGTGAGGATTGATGTTTACGAAAACAATGTGGATCAAGCCATTCGAGTCCTGAAAAAAAAGATGATCCGCGAAGGCATGTTCCGGGAGATGAAGAAGCGGAAGTTTTTTGAAAAGCCGTCCGAAAAGAAAAGAAGAAAGAAGGCGGAAGCGGTTCGTCGTCTGCGCAAGAAGATTCGCCGGGCAGTCACGGCGGGCGTGTAGGCGTTTCGGGAGTTTTTTCTGGATTGATCGACCCTCCGGTCGATGATGCCCTCCCCCCAACAATGATCTCATCTGTCTGGTTTGCCGCCAATGCGAGCCGGGGTGGTTTTTTTTCCTGATGGTTGCAGAAAAACCGACCTTACGCAATTGAGTTGGCCGGTCTCCTTTCAGGCGATGGGTTTGCCTTTTTTCCTCAGGTGAAAAAAGGTAAACCATAGCCTCGTTCCTTTTTTCCTGAAGGTTTTTCCCGAGATTGATGACCTTCAATTTCATGGATCCGTCCTGAAATTGATGGCCTGTACCTGTGTTATCGAAAACCGGCATGTTCTTTGCGGCAAGGGGGATGGGGTGGTTCATGACACCGGATGTGACGGGTGATCCTGCACCACTGGATCATTCCGCGGGACCGACATGGGGGGGTGCGTACCGTGTTGGCGGCGGAGGGGGTTCAACCTTCGTCCCGGATGAACTGCTCATGCGTGTAATTGTCGTCGCTGTTGCATTATTGACGTTATTGTTGGTTGGATGTCAGAAAACCCAACTGCCCATCTCTTCGGAACATCTGCATCCGAATGCCGATCCCCGGCTGGGGAGCGATGTGGAGATTCCCGAGATCATTCAGGCAACGCCTCAGATGCCGCCACCCCATCCAAGGGAAGAGCGGTACACCATTGTTGTCTTTGATGTTCCCGTCCGCGAAGTGTTGTTCACCCTGACGCGCAATTCCCGCATTCATACCGATATCCACCCGGGGGTGACCGGCAAGGTGACGCTCAATGCGGTGGATCAATCCTTGTCCAACATTCTGGAGAGCCTGGCGCGTCAGGTGGACATGGTCTACGAACTCAAGGGCAACCAATTGATCATCCGGCCCGACCTACCCTACTGGCACACCTACAAGGTCGATTATCTCAACATGAAGCGGGAATCTTCTGGGGCAATGAATCTAAGCCTGGAGAAGGGGAGCGACCAGGAGGTTGTCACTTCGAACGGGGCGGACATCACGGCCAAATTCGAGATGGATTTTTGGGATCCCATTGCCGATGGCATCAAAAAAATCATCAAAGTGGACAATTCCGAGCGCGCCAAGAAGGGGAACGGTGCACCGGAAGCGCCGAAAAATGGTCAGGGACGGGGGCCGGTTGCGGAAGAAGCGGTGAAGAATGGTACGGGTAAGGATCAGGGGGCCGATGCGCAACAGAAGGATGGGGATGAGGGATCGTTGGTGATTCACAAGGCGACCGGGGTCATTTCAGTATCGGCGACCCAAGGCCAGCATCGGCAGATTCAGGAATTTCTCGACCTGATCGTCGCTACGGCGCAGCAGCAGGTGCTGATTGAGGCGACAGTGGTGGAAATCAAGCTCAACGACTATTACATCCATGGGGTGGATTGGAGCCGGGTGACCGGGGGGGAGAGCGGGACCCGGATGGGGATCGGGGAGACAACGATTGGACTGAATGGTCCCACGGTGATGGAGTTGATCGACTCGGGACAGTTGACTTCGACGTTTGAGGGAGGGGGACGGGTGCCGTTCCTGGGCGTGGGACATCAGTTCAAGAGCGGGGCGGAAAAAAACAATGTCATCGGGGTTTCGTTGCGACTCCTGGATGAATTTGGTGAGGTGACCGTCTTGTCGAGTCCCAAGGTGATGACGCTCAACAATCAGACCGCTGTCATGAAGGTGGGCGATCAGCACCTTTATTTTGAAACCAAGTTCGAGGAGACCACCACCGAATCGGATACGAGCAACACGGTGAGGACAAAGGGGAAGACAACCTTTATAAAAAAGGAGGCGCTGGAGGGGTTGATCATATCGGTGACGCCGAATGTGGAGCGTTCGGGGATCGTTTCCTTGCATGTCCGTCCGGTATTGTCGCAGAAAAACGGGGATTTCACCGGGCCGGATGGCAATAATTATCCTTTGTTCCAGGTACGGGAGATGGATTCGGTGTTGCGTGTGGGGACGGGGCAAGTGGTGGTGCTCGGGGGGTTGATGAAGGATTTTTCTGAGTCCAAGAGGACCGGACTGCCGGGATTGGCGGAGCTACCGTTTGCAGATCGCTTGTTCAGTACGCGTGAACGTGCGGTGAGCAAGACGGAAATGGCCATCTTCATCCGTCCCACCATCATGACCCCTGATACCCTGCGCGAACGACAAAATTCAATCCGGTTTTCCCTGAATCAGGGGGAACCCCCTGAATATCGAACCGGCTCGATTCCGGCGTTGGAGTGACCATGGGTGAAGGGATTCCATCGTTGCGGGGCGGGATGAATGAGGTCGGGTCATGAGCATGTTGCTCAGGGCGTTGGAAATTGCGGAACGTAACCGTCGCCGGCGGGACGGGGGGCAGGGTGATGCTGATTCCCGACCGGCGGATGCGGTTGCGTCAATTTCTCCTCCGGCTGGTGTTGCGGATGAATCGGCGGGTCCAACGGCGGTTCACGCTTTTGAGACCATTGCCTTCGAGGTTGATGCGCCATCGGTATCCCAGGATTTGTTGGGGCGGGACGGCGTGGAAAAAAGGGATGAAACAAAAGGGCATGATGCAGAATCATGGGCCTCATGGATGGGTGGGGAGGGGGAACAGCGCCAGGAGGGTTCCGGGAATCGAGCAACTCCGTTGGTTTTTGAACTCAATGGGGAGGTCGCGGTTACAGGGGCAGTGGCGGATCCTTCGTCGGTAATGGCAGAAGTGATCCGGCCCGACGTGTCGCGTGATGTTGAAGATCATGAGGTCGGAGAAGATGGAACGTCATCTGAGTCATCCCTGTCCTCTGAGTCATCTTTGTCCGCCGGGCATGTGCAGCGGGAAGCCGGGGTTAAGGCGCATCGTCGTCAGGGCGGGCTTCCGGAGGCGGTGATGGCGGCATCTCCCGACCGGGCACGGGAACTCATGGAAGCGGTGGTTCGTCAACCAGTCCGTTCCCGCAAAGGGTGGATGGTGGGCGGTTTGTTGCTGGTGTTGGTGCTGTTGGTTGGGGGAGGGATGTTCTTCTGGAACCGCATGCCGCCGACGTTCGTTCCTGGACCTTCCATGCCGAGGGTCCCCCCGGTGGCTTTGGCTCCCCCCAAGGTTCCCGTGGCGGCGCCGGTTGCCGCTGTGCCGCCACCTGTTGCCGAAGTGTCGCCACCTGTTCCCGACTCGTTGCCACGGCAGGAGGTGCTGCTGCCCCCTCCTCCGACACCTGAAGTACAGGAGCCGAGGGTGACGGCGTTGGCAGTGGTGGCGGAGCCTGAAGATCGGGAGGATGAAGGGTTGAACGTGGCGGTGGCACCGGAGGTTCCTGCGAAGGTGCGTCCACGGGTGGATGGGCGACCGATGTCGCGGGATGCTGGCGTGGAAGGGGTGGGGGGGACCGCCGTGACCTCCATGGGGAGGGATGATGTCAGAAAAGATGCGGTACGAAACGAACGAAAAGGGATCGAATCACGGTTGGCAAAGTTGCGTGAGGCGTTTGATCGGGGCCGGATTGACGAGGCGGCCAAGGGGTTTCGTGCCGTTCTGGCCATTGAGGGGGACAACAAGGATGCCTTGTTCGGCATGGCGGCGGTGATGATCCGGCAGGGGCGGTTGCAGGAGGCGGAGGGGTATTATCTTGAACTGTTGCGCCTGGATCCCGCCGATTCGGTGGCGCTGTCGGGATTGATGGGAATTCGTTCCGATATCAATCCTTTGCAACGTGAATCGGAACTCAAGCTGTTGTTGCAGCGGGAGCCGGAGGCGCATTATCTCCATTTTGCCCTGGGGACGGTGTATGCGGTGCAGAAGCGTTGGGGGGAGGCCCAGGAATCTTTTTTCCGGGCGATGTCAGGGCGGGGGAATCAAAGTGACTATGCCTTCAACCTGGCAGTGAGTCTGGACCATTTGGGTCAATGGGAGGCGGCATTGTCGTATTATCGCAAGGCGGTATCGTTGGCGGCGTTGCAACCGGGGGGATTCAATGTGGCGCAGGTGGAACAGCGGATGGCTTCTTTGATGATCAAGGAAAAACAGGGGCGCCCGCCTTCAAGGGAATGACAGAGGATTGCCCTCAAGGTTTTGACCTGGCGCAACAGGTTGACGGTCGCAACGATGGGATCGGGGATGTCGTCATGGCACGGATGGAGATGAATCTCAAAGGGATTGGACCTGCTGGTGAACTGGAGAGGATTGGGTATGCCGCATAGGGGGAGGTTTCCGGCTGAAAAGGTCGTCTTGTGACTGCGCCCAAAAGCATGAGTGGCGAACGGCCCAAGGTGATGTTGGGCGAGTTGCTGACTGAAAAGGGGGTGATCAGTCCGGATCAGTTGCGTATTGCCCTGACCGAGCAGCAGCGCCAGGACAAACCCGTGGGCAAGGTCCTGGTGGAGTTGGGTTTCGTCTCCGAAGGGGTGATGCGCGACATCCTGGGCGAGGCATTGGGCCAGCAAAGTGTTGATTTGTCCAAGGTGGTTGTGGATCCGGAAGCGGTCAAGCTGGTCAGCAAGGAGTTTGCCAAACGGGTCCACATGCTGCCGATCGCCTATGACCGGCAGGAACATCATCTGACCGTGGCCATGTCCAACACGTTTAACGTGGTGGCGCTGGATCAGATGCGTTCGTTGCTGGGTGAGGATGTCCGCATCACCACGCTGTTGGCTGGTGATGTCGAAATCGATCATGCCATCGATCAGTTTTTTGGCTTTGAATGGTCGGTGGAGGGAATCCTCAGGGAGATGGAAACGGGCGAGGTGGATCAGGCCAGCCTGTCGGGTTACAGCAGTGAATACAGTCAGCCCCTGGTGCGTCTGGTCGATGCCTTGTTGTCGGATGCGGTCAAGCGGGGGGCATCGGACATCCATTTTGAACCGGAGGAGCGTTTTTTGCGCATCCGTTACCGGATCGATGGGGTGATGCGGCAGATTCGCAGTCTGCATTCCAAGTATCAATCGATGATCACAGTTCGCATCAAGGTGATGGCGGGACTCAATATTGCTGAAACCCGGATCCCCCAGGATGGACATGTTTCATTGCAATTGTTCGGTCGGCCCATCGATTTTCGCGTCTCCTGCATGGCGGTCACCTTTGGCGAAAACCTGGTATTGCGTATCCTCGACCGGCAAAAGGGAATTCTGTCGCTTGAGGCGATGGGGTTCACCGAAACCTCCCTGAACAGTCTCAGGTTGATGATGGCCCGGCCCGAGGGGATGATCCTGGTGACCGGTCCGACGGGCAGCGGCAAGACGACGACGCTGTATTCCATGCTCGATTCCATCAACAACGAATCGATCAATATCATGACCCTGGAAGATCCGGTGGAGTATCCGCTGAGGCAGATTCGCCAGTCGCAGGTCAATCCCATGACGAAGATGGGATTTGCCGATGGGGTGCGTGCCATGTTGCGTCAGGATCCCGATGTCATTTTAGTGGGGGAGATCCGTGACCGCGAAACCGCCGAGATGGCCATGCGGGCCGCCATGACGGGACATCAGGTCTATTCGACCGTCCATGCCAACTCTGCGATCAAAGCCATTGGCCGCCTGTTGGATATCGGGGTCCCCAGGGATCTGTTGTCGGGCAACCTCATTGGCGTCCTGGGGCAGCGCTTGGTTCGGCGGTTGTGCACCCATTGCCGCAGACCTTATGAACCGGGTGTCATGGAACGATCATTGTTGGGATTGGAACCGCAACGGGATGCGGGGGTCATTATTTATGGGGGTCTGGGATGTCCCCACTGCGACTTCCAGGGATACAAGGGGCGATTGGCCATCTTGGAAGTGCTCCGTTTCGATGAAGAATTGGATGAACTGATCATCCGTTCCGCCTCGTTTCGTGACCTGGAACGGTTGGCGCGCTCCAAGGGATTTCAATCCTTGGCGGACGATGGCATCCGGTGTGTGTTGCAGGGTTTGACCGACCTGGATGAAGTTTCGCGGGTGGTGGACCTGACGCAACGGATTCGACAGGGGGCGGACGATTGACGGGTGCTGGACGTGATGGACTGACAAGGGGGGAAGCATGGAGGATTTCGTTGCCGAATCGGGCAAAAAGCCGATGGTGTTCAAGACCAAGGGCGGTCCCGAACAACAGGAATCCCGGCCGCTGGGGCCACCATGGAAGATTCTCGTGATCGATGATGATCGGCAGATTCATTATCTCACCGAGGAGGTGCTTCGAGGGTTCACCTTTGAGAAGCGTCCTTTACAGCTCATTTCCGGATTTTCAGGACGGGAGGCCATCGAACTGATCCGCCAACATCAGGATGCCGCTGCCATTTTGCTGGACGTGATCATGGAAACCAATTATTCCGGCCTGGATATCGTCAAGTTCATTCGGGAAGAGATGAACAACCGAAGGTTGCGTATTTTGTTGCGGACCGGCCAGGCGGGTCAGTTTCCGGAAGAAAAAATTTTTGAAGAATATGATATCAATAACTTTCTTGAAAAGGCGGATCTGACCAGCCGTCGGCTGAAAACGGCGATCAAGGTTTCTTTGCGTGCCCATCGCGATATGTGTGAACTCGATCTGGCCCGCATGCGGGAGGTGGAATTGCGCAAGGCGGCGGATGCGGCCAGTTTGGCCAAGACCCAATTTCTGCACATGATGAGCCATGAATTGAGAACGCCGTTACAGGGGACCAAGGGGCCGTTTGAAGAGTTTAAAAGTCAGTTTCATTTATTTTCCGGGATGAAGGAGTTGTACCGGTTGACGGGAGCCCTCGAAGACGATTCCTTGAAGAGACGGTTTTCCGCCGTGCTTGACGATGTCCGTGGAGAGGTGGAAGCGATTGCAGCCCAGGGGTTGAAATCGGTTGAGCATCTGTTGGGGTTGATCGAGGATATTCTGGACCTTGCCCGTATCGAAGCGGGCAAATTGCATCTGGACATCGCGCCCCACCGGGTGTTTGCCGCAATTGAAGAGGTTGTCGTGGCGGTGCGCCCCCTGGTGGAAAAGAATGGATTGACGTTGGAAACGGATCTCGGGTCGCAGGATGTGGAGGTTTTGGCGGATCGCAAGCGTTTCAAACAAATTTTGTTCAATCTCCTGGGCAATGCCATCAAGTTCACCGTCCGGGGGCGCATTGTGTTGTCGCTTGTCCTCAATGACCGGGAACTGTGCTTCCGTATTGAGGATAGCGGTATCGGTATTCCTCCGGAACAATTGGAAACCATTTTTGAACCTTTTGTACAGGTGGACAATTCCGCGACCCGCAACGTGGGGGGGACCGGTCTGGGTTTGCCGATCACCCGGGAGTTGGTGCGCAGGATGGGCGGTGAACTCGGGGTGCAAAGCACTCTGGGCCAGGGAAGTGTGTTTTCGTTTACCCTTCCTCTGGCAGAACATGAATTGGGCGTTGCGTGAATGAAGGTTTGAGTGTCCTGTCAGGGGTCAAGGTCGCGGAGCGGGGGAGGTTTGTTGACGATGAGTTCCGATTTGACGGTCGAAATGGATCGATTGCACCGGGAACTTGATCTTCATCAGGCCACCGGGGTCCTGCTCAGAATGGCTTTGGCGGCAAAAAATCCAAGAGAATTATTGGTGGAAATGCTGGAAGTGTTGCCCGGATTTTCATTTCTAAGAGTGAAAAACATGGGGGCCGCCTTTTTGGTGGATGAACAGCGGCGGGATCTGGTACAGGTGGCATCCCGCAATATGAAGGAAATGGTGCATACCCTTTGTTCCCGAATTCCTGTCGGACATTGTTTGTGTGGCCGGGCAGCCTTGTCGGGGACGATGGAGTTCGCTTCTTCGCCCCATGAGTGTCAGGCGATCATCCAGGGACGGGATCATGCACATGGGCTTTTCAACGTCCCCATCCTGGTGGAAGGCAAGGTCGAAGGGTTGATCGTGCTGTACTGGCAATATGAGGATGATGTTGGGGACCTGGAGCGGATCCGTTTTCTGGAATCGGCTGCTTCCATGGTGGCGGATGTCCTCAAAAAGGTGATGGCGGAACAGGAAATGCGTCGTCACGAAGAGATGCTCCGGATGGTGGTGGATCATGCCCCATGTGGCATCATCACCGTTGATGGGAACGGGTCCATCAAACTGTTCAATTCGGTCGCGGAACGGTTGTTCGGCTATGGGGGTGGAGAAATCCTTGGTCAGGATATCGTGCAACTGATCCCCTCCCGGCGGGCTGATCCCCGATATGAGAAGTTGAATCAGATTCCTCGGGATGAAGAACGCCACCTGTTGGGGCGGATGCCTTTTGAAACCGATGCCAGACGTCGGGATGGCACCCGGTTTCCCATCCGTTTGCTGACCAACCAGATGACCCGGGGAGATGGCTCCTCCTTCATCTCCATGATCGTCAGCAAGGCGGAGGAAGGGTTGTTGTTCGATGAAGTGGTCCAACTGGAACGGATCATCATCGAGAGTGCTCCCTTCGGGATCGTTGTGGCGGATGCGGAGGAACGTATCGGGATGTTCAATGCGGCGGCGGAGCATCTTTTCGGTTTCAGTCGGAAGGAAGTCATCGGCAGGCCGGTGGTGGAACTGGTTCCCTTTGGCATCAAGCGGGCATTGGGTGAATCTTCCAGGGACCATTCCGAAATGGTGGATGGTGATGTTTCTGGCAAGACGGTGGTCGAGGCAGAGGCGATTCGCAAGGATGGTCGCATGTTTCCGATTCGTCTGGCGGTCAATCGAATGTGGATGGAAGGGAAGCTTTCGTTCGTCGGGATGATCGCCGACATTTCGGAAGAGAAACGGTTGTATTCCGAATTGGTGCAATCGGAAAAAATGGCGGGACTGGGCAGCATTGTGGCCGGGGTGGCGCATGAGATCAATTCCCCGGTGGGAATCGGTGTCACCGCAGCCTCGGAATTGGAGGAACGGACCAATAGATTTTGGCAGTTGTTGAATCAGGAGGGGATTTCCGAAGAAGAATTAAAAGAGTATCTGTCTTCTTCCAAACGCCTTGCGGAATTGATCCGGACCAACCTGGAGCGGGCCGCAGATCTGGTACGCAGTTTCAAGTCGGTGGCGGTGGATCAGTCCAGCGAAAAACTGCGCCAGTTCAATCTGCGGGAATATGTCGAGTCGGCCATTTTGACGCTGCATCACGAACTCAAGCCCACCCGGTTGGTGGTGGTCGTGGTCTGTGCCAACGACCTGGTGATTCGCAGCGATCCCGGAGCTTTTTCCCAGATCGTGATCAATCTGATCAATAATTCCAGGATCCATGCCTTCGATCCCGGCGCAGAAGGAAGGATCACCTTGGAATTTCATACGCAAAAGGATCGCCTCCATTTCTTCTACTGTGACAATGGCAAGGGGATGACCGACGAAGTTCGGGCCCATGTTTTTGAACCGTTCTTCACGACCCGGCGGGATCTCGGTGGCAGTGGCCTGGGGATGCATATCGTCTACAATCTGGCGGTTCAGACCTTGGGGGGGGGTATCTCGTGTCAGAGTGCGCCGGGTTGCGGCATGTCTATTCATATCGACATGCCTTTGATACTTTGATCGGGGTTTCGTTTGCTACCTTGGGAGGGCCGTGATAGCCTGAATACGTTGGCGATGAGTATTTCATGATGGGATTCATATTTCAACTTTGTCAGATTCATCAACTGGATAGAATGACTGTCAATTAACTGATATATATAAAAATATTGAAATAAAAAAGGGGGCTTGAGGGATTGCCCCCAGGACTTTGATTTTGTTTTTCACGCGCCATGCGTTTTTTGCGAAAAGGCCGGGACCAAGGCTCGCCCCTGCGCAAGATTCCCGCAAAAACCGCGCGGAAATCTTGCTTCGGGTCAAGGGGCGCGTGGAAAAACAAAATCAGAATCAAAACCCTGGGGGCAATCCCTCAAGCCCCCTTTTTTCTTTCAATATTTTTATACATATCAGTCAACTGTCAACCATTCTTTCCAGTTAACGAATGTGACAGAGCAGAAGCCGGAAGGTTTGGGAGTCGGGGCGGATGTCTACCTGCACAAACCCTGTGCGATAGAAGAATTGATCGCTGTGGTCAAAAAAGGTTTGCTCGAATCCAAAAAACAGTACACCCTGAAACAAGAGCATGCCGATCTGAAGAAAAAATGGCTTCAGTTCGAAGAGGAGCTGGAACGCCTGCGTCTGGCGGGTGTTGGCGTTGGTATGGAGGATCATTTTGCGATGGAAACGCGGGTCAGTTGGGTCGAACTTGTTGATGATGTGGGATCGGGGTCTCGTTGAGACACCATGTTGACGGTTAAAATGCGCTCCTGATGATAGAGGAACTTTTATGGAGGATAAAAGGGAAGGACGGGTGCTTCTCGTGGATGACATGGTCAAGGAAGAATTGACCTCGGTCGTGCGTGCCCTCACCCGGTTGGGTTATGATGTGCATACCAGCGAGACGGCAGTCGGGGCGTTTGCCATCCTCAAGGAGATTCCCATCGATGTGGTGATCACCGATTATCATATGCCTTTTGTCGATGGTCTGGAGTTGTTCCACCGGATTCGCGCCAAGTTTCCTGAAATGCCGGTGATCATGATTACGGGCGTTGGTTCCGTCGATGTGGCGGTCGAGTTCATGAAGTCGCGGGGGACCGATTTTCTTTCCAAACCGGTCAATCTCAATGAACTGGACCAGAAAATACGGCGTGCGGTCGGTATTTCCATGAATCATGAACTGGCGCATCTGCGTAAAACCTTGGAAGTGGTCAAGGAACATCTCAATCTCGCCTCCGCCAACAGTCGTACCATTTTTGCCGCCTCCGACCGTATAACCGGTAACGAAGCCGCGGTACGGGAAATCCATGCATCCTCACGCAATCTGGGACAAAACCTGATTGCCGCCATTAAAGCGATTGAGTCGTACGTATCCCATACGGGGGAGAATGGGCAAGATTCAGGTGGTCGATGACGATGTTGGCCAAGTTCTTGAACCTTTGGTGCGACAGTTGGGCAGGGTATTCGGGAGGGAGCAGGTCGAAGGGATTGCCTGTGCCGCCGCCGCGCTGAAACTTGCGGAACGGGATACCTTCGACGTGGTGCTGACTGACCTCATGATGCCGGGGATCGATGGTTATGAATCTTGCCGTTTGTTCCGGGCCGACCCACTCAATTTCATATCATCATTCTGACGGGGCGCGATGGTGGTATTGTCGAGGGTTTGCGCGCCGGGGCCGATGTTTATTTTCGCAAGCCGTATGACCTTGAGGATCTGGTGGCCCAGATTGAAAAAGGGATGGTGGCGACACGCATCCGGATTTTTTCGGTCCAGGATTCCCTGACGGGGTTGTTTCGGCGGCGTATCCTCGATGCGGTTTTTGCCCTGGAGTCGGCGAAGCTGCAACGGGGAGGACAGCCTTTGTCGGTGATCCTGTTCGATATTGATCATTATCAAGAACGTCAACGATACCTTCGGGCATCATGCGGGTGATCTGGTCCTCAAGGAGTCGGCGGATCTGTTCAAAAGTTGCAGCCGCAGGAGTGATCTCCTGGTCCGTTATGGGGGGGAGGGATTTTTGCTTCTGCTCCCCGGGGCGGTTGGAGAAAAAGCTTTTGACATTGCGCAACGGTTACACCATGCCATGGGAGCGCATGTGTTTCCCGAGGTGGGACGGGTCACTGCCAGCTTTGGGGTGGCGACGATGCTGAGGTTTCCGGAACATTTGATCGCCAGGGCGGATCAGGCGTTGTACCGCGCCAAAGAGATGGGCAGAAACCGGGTAGTCCAGGCGGAAGCGGAACCCGTGTCGTGTCGCCGTGATTCCGGCGGAGTTGGTTGAATTTCAGTGGTGGTGTATCCGAAAAGGCGGGATGATTCCGGATTGAACACCCGAACCCTTCCCTGATCATCGATGACGATGATGCCAAATGGGGCTTTGGTGATGATTTCGTTGAGTTGTTCTTTGATCTTTTTTTCCTCGGTCACGTCGCGGATCAGAGCTGCCGATCCGATGGCCTGGTCATGTTCCTTGAAGGTCGAGAATAGATGCAAAAATATTAGAGATTTCAATCCCTGGTAAATCATTTCGGGAATTTATGGGTCGTGCCTGTCCATGGAAATGCCTGATCCAAATATTTATCTATCTTATTCATGGCAAGAGGCAAGGATGATCCAGAAGAGCCGGTCAATGGGGCTGAACTCAGGACGTTGTTCCGACCGATGGCGGACCAGGATCTGATGACGCAGGCAGACGAGTTCCATTTGGAGATCCAAACGGGCTCGGCATGCCGCGTGGAACGCGTTTTACCAGTATTTCATCTTGTTTCCCTTGGAGACGATTATGGACTTTTGAATAGATGCACAACGCTTCAAGGTTGCAGATTGATCGGGGTTTGACGGGGACCAACATCAAGTGAAACAACGGCGGTTGATCAGCTTCGATTGGGCCTTGAAAAGCCTGCTGCGCCGCAAAGCCAATTTTGAAATCCTCGAAGGGTTCTTCTCCGAACTGCGGCACGCGCCACTTATTGTGATCCTAAACACAATTTGCCAATCTCTCGAATATTCTGATCAACATAAACTGCAGATTTATTATTCCGGGACCCGGCTGAAAAATTATAGTGGTAGATGATTGCCTTGTCTTTCCATTGATGTATGAATTTAATACGCTTATCAGGACGACGTTTTGTTAAATCAGAAATTTTTTTACCGTTTAGCCAAGTGAACACATTCCGATGTTTCCACATGTAGATCAAACCCTGTTCAGAAACGAAGATATACTTGGCTGCCCCTTCTACAATGATATGATTCAGTTTTTTGATGTGATCCATTTGTACGGGATCTTGGTCTAACGCTTTCGCGTGGATATAATTTTTGGTTTTACGGTCCCCTCCAATGGTTGGACCGTGATAGATTTCTAGAAAAGATACTTTTCCCGCGTGGCTTTGATTGAAGCCGATTTCTTTAAATTTTTGGTGGAATCCTTTACCTGATCCTTTCTGATTGAGCAGAAGAAGAGGGTGATGGAGATCATATTTTCTCCAGAATCCTGCACCATCTTTTAAATATTCGACAATTTTTGGAAAAACTTCAGCGTTTTGTACGATATCTTTAGGGAAGTTGGCATCCTCTCCCACGAACAAAAATTCCGCATGCAGCGGATCAGCACCTTGGTAACCAACCCCCTGCTTTTTGTACAGCCTGCGAAGTTCGCAATCAGGATGATCGTTCATATTTCTCTTTCTGAAGCATGCGATTCATTGGTTTGGTGATCTATCGCTTCCGTCTTTAGGACACGGCCACAATTAAATCCTCAAGCAAGTAATATCATTATGAATATAAAATATGCAAGTATGTTTAATAAAAAAATCATATTCCACGTCCAAGCGTATGGTTTGCGATAATTCTACGCCAGGAACACGTTCTTCATGATGGGTCGTGTTGTTGATGGCCACTCGATATCCATTTTTTTCCGATCTGTGCCCTGGCAAGGTCGCGTAGTCAGGTGGGGCGCGAATCACCCACAGGCAGCCGCTTGGCCACGGGACGGGTATTGAGTTTTGCAGGCAGCTGAGGTCACCAGCCTGAAGTTCCGCTCGAATGGAGGTTTACAGCGCGCCATCTACAGGAGAACAACCTGGTCATTTTCGACCTTTTTTTCTTCCTGATGCCGATGTTGGTGCGGTCCCTGCTGGTAGTGTTTGATCGGTGGGCATCCGCTGTGAGATTCTGGATGTGTACCGCCCCATTCATCGCAATCAATGAAACTTCAAGTGTGGACCTGATGGTATGGCGCTCCTGCCCATGAGGCTTTCCACTGAGGGGAAGTGTTGGGGTCACCGTTAAGATTTGTTTGATGATTTTGATGAATTATCAAAATAATACGTCGGAGTGGAATCCCTTGAGACCACATTTTTTCTTGAGCATAATGAACCATGCCCGGATACCGTTTTAAAGCCATGAATGCCAAGGGCCGACTGGTGATCAGCCGGATGGAGGCCAGTAATGTGGATGATTTGGAACACCGGCTGTCGAAGATTCAACTCGACCTGGTCAATTGCAAGGAGATCCAGGGGGCTTCGGGCCCGGGGCGCAGGGGACGCATTGGGCGTCAGGAGTTGATCACCTTTTGTTTCCACTTGGAACAGGTGATGGGGTCGGGTGTACCGTTGATCGAGGGGCTGGGGGATCTGCGCGATACGAGTGACAACCCCGCCATGCAGGCGATGTTGGCCAGCTTGATCGAGGATGTCGCCACCGGCTCGCAGTTGTCTGAAGGGATGCGGCGCTTCGGTGGGGTCTTCGATGAGGTGTTTGTGGCCCTGATTGCGGCAGGCGAACGGACGGGCAATCTCCAGGTGATTTTCGCAAGCTTGTCTGAAACCCTCAAATGGCAGGACGAACTGGCGGCCAGAACCCGGAAAATGTTGATGTATCCCCTTTTCGTCCTCATCGTGGTCACGGGGGTGTTTGCGTTCATGATGACCTTTCTGGTGCCGCGTTTGGTCTCGTTCATCAAGATGATGGGGATGGATCTGCCGTTGCATACCCGTTTGCTGATCGATACCTCTGATGTGATCGTCAATCGGTGGCCGTTCATCATCGGCACGCCCATCGCGATGGGAATGCTCCTGTATTCCCTGATCAAGGTCAGTCCCTCGGTGGCATATGCCTTCGACTGGGTGAAGCTTGAAATATGGATGTTTGGTCCCATGACCCGAAAGATCATCATGGCACGGTTTGCCAGTGTGTTTGCCATGATGTATGCCGCCGGCATTACGGTATTGGACTGTTTGACGGTCAGTGAACAGGTGGTGGGCAACCGGGTGGTGGGGCGGGTATTGGCCGAGGTGCGCGAACGGATCAGTCAGGGGGAAACCATGACGGCCAGTTTCAAACAGACATTGGTGTTTCCGCCGTTGGTATTGCGGATGATCGGTGTTGGTGAAGCGACCGGGGCATTGGATCGCAGTTTGCAGAACGTCCGATATTTCTATGACCGCGAAGTGAAGGATTCCGTGGAGAAACTTCAGGGAATGATCGAACCGGTGTTGACCCTGGTGCTGGGGGGGCTCATGGCCTGGATCATCCTGTCGGTGCTGGGGCCGATCTACGACATCATGAGCAAGGTTGGACGATGAGGTCTGAAAAATGGTTGTTATTCCTGACCCGTGATCTGGTGACCGTATTCCCCTGGAAGAAGGGGGAGGTTTCGGGTCCGCCCCGTCGTTTTCCGGCGAATGATGCGGGGCGGGAGGCATTGGTTGCACTGTTGGCGGAACGCCGGGGGGTTCCCGCTGCGTTGCTGGTGGATCTGGTGGAGGAGGAATTTCGGACCGAAACCCAGCCGCACGTCTGGGGGCCGGATCGCACCGCCCTGGTGCAACGGCGTCTGCTCCGGGCTTTCCCCAACACACCGTTCCGGTATCTGGAACTTCAAGGTCGGGAGGAGAAAAAGGGGCGCAGGGACGACTTGACGCTGTTGTCCGGGATTACCGATCCCGACCTGGTGTTGCCCTGGGTCGAAGCCCTTGGCGCCAAACGTCTGTTGCTGGCGGGAATTCATTCGTTGCCCATGGTGGGCGTGCGTCTGTTGCGCCATCTGAAGGTGGTCACGCCTGCAACCTTGATGGTGAGTTGGCAGAGCACCAGTGGATTGCGGTTTTCCTTCCATTCCGGGCACCATCTCAGGATGAGCCGCATGGCACCCGTTCCCGGACAGGATCCTGAAAGTTATGCCCAACTGTTCGTCGCCGAACTGGAACGGACCTTGGGCTATTTGAATTCGCTCCGATTGGTCCCCAAGGATTGCCCGATCCGGGTGGTGTTGATCACCAGTTCTGAAATGCTGGATGCGGTGCGTCCTTTGTGTCAGGGGCGCTCGGGCATGACCTTCGACCTGATGCCGGTCCACGAAGTGGCGCGTCGTCTGGGAATCAAACGGCCCATCACCACCCCATTTTCTGATTCATTGTTCATCCAACTGTTGGGTCAACGCCGTCCCCGGAATCATTACGCCAATGCCGAGATGACCTGTACCCATCATACCTGGTGGGTCAACCGTCTGCTCCATGTCGCCAGTGTCATCCTGGTTGCCACGGCCGTGGTGATGGGGGGGATGAACCTGATTTCAGGATTGGGCAACCGTGCCCTGAGGGAAGCAAAGGAACAACTGGTCCATCAGACAGAGCAGCAATATCGTACGGTCATCGATGGGCATTTGCCGACCAGCATGGATCCGGCAGAGGTCTACCAGGCGGTGCGGATGCTCGATCATCTCAAGGAAGCGGGGGCCGGTCCCGCCATGGCCATGATGGCGTTGAGTCGCCTGCTGACGGAATCTTCCCCATTGCGCCTGGATTCCGTGACATGGAAAGGACCGTTGCATCCTGCCATCATGGCTTTGACCGATCCCAGGCGTCAGCCCTCTTCTTCACCGGTCCCTTCCGCAACACCCCATGGGGGGCGTGGCGGTGCGATTTCTTCCCCCAAATCTCCTCTGATGCCAGGGGATCATGTGGAAATGATCGAATTCTCGGGGGAGATCGAACGGATCAATCATGATGTTTCTTTTGCCCGGACATGGGCGGACCGATTCGTGGAGGCGTTGCGGGCCGATCCTTTGGTCTACCGGGTCGATACGGTAGCGCTTCCGGGGGCCAGGAAACAGATGGAGGTATGGGCGGGGGATATGACACGGATGAATAAGGATGAGGCGGTCGCGGAACCGTTTGCCCTGAGCGTGATTTTGCGGAGCCCTTCCGTTGTCCGTCAGGATTGATCTGAAGGAGGTTCGTGTGCCCGCCATCATGACGGTGGCGGCCGCCATTTTTTGTCATGCCAGTCTGTGGGGTTCGGGTTGGTTTGCCGATTTGGAACGCAAAGAACTCGAACGGCAAGAGCGGGCGGCACGGGAAATGACGCATAAATATCAGGTCGCGGCAAAGGATGTGTCTCGAATTCACC
The DNA here is from genome assembly GCA_002753735.1 of Magnetococcales bacterium DCbin4. Taxonomy (GTDB): domain Bacteria; phylum Pseudomonadota; class Magnetococcia; order Magnetococcales; family UBA8363; genus UBA8363. The sequence goes on along the minus strand of PEAN01000025.1, from coordinate 24,638 downwards.
TTTATTATCCAAAATTCGAAGCCTACAGAAACCAAGGGATCATTGGTGACGGGGATCGGGCGGAATGGGTGGCGCTTTTAGGGCAGCAGGCACGGGAACGCCAATTGATTCGTTTGAACTATTCCATCGCCCCATCGATTCCGTTTGCATTGCCGTCGATTGGAACTTTGGCGGGGGCAGATCTTCAAAGCAGTGTCATGGCGGTTGAAATGGGGCTGTTGCACGAGGGGGAGATGCTTGATCTGATCTCAGGACTCGGATCGGTGGCGACTCGGGGTCTGTTGGGGGTCAATGAATGCAGTCTTGAGCGCAGGCAGAAGGGGGGCGGATTGGATCGTAGCGGAAAGGTTGCCAATTTTACTGGACGATGTCAATTTTTGTGGTTCAATATCAAAGGACGTGCATCCCATTGGGGGGAAGGTGGTTGATGCGGGGATGGCAAAGAGATGGTTTGCGGGTGTTCATCCTGGGTTTGTGGGTCTCCATGGTGGGGGGTGGGGGGTTGGCGTGGGGGGAGACGGGATCTGCCGTAACGGCGCCGACGGCTTTGGGGCGGTTGTTGACGACGGTCCGGGAGCGAATGGAACTCGATGGGGCCCGGCGCAAAGCCTTGATCATGGAGCGGCGCACGCAGGACAGGGCCATCAGAAACGATCAGGCGCGGGTGGAGCGGGTTGCGGTTCAGGGGGTGTTGGTGCGTTCGGGGGGGCCGCCCGTGGTATGGTTGAATGGGGAATCTCCTTTGATGACATCGGGGGATTTACCGGAGGGGGTGTCGCTGACGGGACAGGGGGTGGTCGGGGTACGGTTGCCTTTGAGCGGTCGTACCGTTTCATTGCGGGTGGGACAACGGTTTGATGGCTCTCTGGGTCAGGTGGTGGAAGGGTATGAGGCTGAGGAGCCGCAGGGGGATCGACGGGAGAAGGCCCGGAAGGGAGGGACGGTTCAGGCGACGAATGGCGTGACGGATCGTTATGCCTTGGGGACCGATGGAGCGGCATTATCGGGGATGATACGGGATCGGGATCAATTCCAGAACCGCCTGGGTGGCTTGCGTTCGGCTTTTGGCCGTTGAAAATGATTTGGGAAAAAAAGGGTTTTTGCTTTGTTTGCCAGTTCGGGCATCGACTGTGTGGATATCTTCTGCCTTGACAACCGGGCCCGAGCCCCCTCTTACACCGTCACCAGGGCAATCGTTGCAACCGGAATCAATTGGAACATGGAATTCACCCGTTATTCAATCTGATTTATTAAGGCAAACGCACTGCACGAAAGGATGAGCATGTCTGAAGAGAACAAACAGCCCGGAGCAAACATTCGAAAAGTCAGCCTGCGAAATCTTTATCTCGATCCAAATAATTTTCGTCTTATTCATGAAGCAGAACAGGTTAATGTTCCAGATGAAAAAATCAAAGACAAGGATATCGCAAATAGAACCTATCGACTGGTCGCGGGGGACAAGAATCAAAATATCCAAGATCTTATCGAAAGTTTCAAGTCTAATGGTTACTTGCCTGTCGATCAGATTCAGGTCAGAGAAATTGCCAATGGTGGGTATGTTGTTGTAGAGGGAAATCGTCGCATCGCTGCACTTAAATTTCTCAGCAATGAATATAATGGAAAGAGTATTGATCTTGGAAAATTAGATGAAACTTTGTTTAGCAAAGTCCCTGTCGTTCTCTATGAAGATCCAGATGACTCCCATTATTTAATACTTATGGCTTTGAAACATATTAGTGGCAATCGCAAATGGGGAGAATGGAATCGCGCTAAACTATTAGAAAAACTTATGACGGATTATCACCTTTCCGAGGACAATATCTGTAAGCAGGTAGCGATCAGCAAAACAGAACTCCGCAGAAGCATTCGCGCCCTTGCGCTGTCAAATCAATATAGAGAATCCGATTATGGAGACCAATTCGACGAGTCCATGTTTCCTCTCTTCCGGGAGGTCGCAAGGAATACGACACTCAAAGAATGGATCGGGTGGGATGACGCGACCAACATGGCGAATAATACCGAAAACCGTGAACTTTTTTTTAGTTGGTTATCGAAGGAGCCAGTTGAAGAGGACTCTGATTCAGATTATTCCGGAAAAGATGGGAATTACCGGGAACCGGCCATATCAAAACGAGACGATATTACTATATTGTCCAAAATTATAAAAGATCCTGGTGCATTGGAAAAGCTAGAAGAGTATCGGAATCTGCATGAAGCCTACAGAACAAGCGATCTTATCTTTAAAGAAAGAATAAAAGATGCCGTTAGATCATTAGCTTCAGACGTTGATATCATTGCTCAGCTTGCAATATCATCAGAACAGGCACCACAACTTGAAGAAACCTTTGGCAAACTTCGTGGAATTGTTGAAAAGGCCCGAAGCAGCAATCTTCAAGGTGTTGAGCAAACATCCGTCTTCCATGACCGGATCGATGACCATTTTTCATCCATTACCATCACTGCATACCGTCGTCTTCATCAACTCAAAGTGACAAAAATTTCCAGGATCAACCTTTTTGCAGGCATTAACAACAGTGGAAAGACTTCCATCCTTGAAGCGGTGTACCTTTTATGCAAACAAAACGACTTCAATGGTATCGTTGATGTCCTCCGGCGGAGAGGAAAGATACCGGGAGATCATATTCCCCCTAAATGGCTGACCGACCAACTCACTGAAACAATCGTCGTCGAAGGTATATTTGACAATAAGATGAGCAGCGTCGAAATCCGACCATTCATCGAAGAAAGTACAACCTTGGACCGTGCCCGCTATTTGAAATCAGTCGAGATCTCAACACAGTTTGGAACACATAAACTCGAAGCACTCACAAGAATTTATCAAAGTCGTGATCGGGAGACACAGGCAGACACCATCAAGCTATTAAGCAAGGTCGTCTTTAGCAGCCCTTTCTTCTTCAACGAGCCGCACCATTACACCGCTTTCTACCATAGAAGCGTACAATCAAAGCTTCTTCCAGAAATTTTTCAATTCATTCAGGAAAAGATGGTGCCCACGGTCAAAGATATTCGTCTCGTTGATGAGTTCCAAAGATTCCTGGTTGATGATGACCGATTTGAAAGTTCCATGGATTTAACCTCTTACGGTGAAGGTTTACAAAGAATTTTCTTCACTTCACTACTGTTTGCATCTGCCAAGGATGGGGTGGTCCTGATTGATGAATTTGAGAACGCCATTCATGCAGACTTGATTGAGACCTTTGCGCCATTCATCCACTTATTGGCGAAAGAATTCAATGTACAGGTTTTTCTCACAAGCCATAGCAAGGAATGTATCGACTCGTTCGTGAAAACCATCCCTGATCATGAAAGCTCAGATTTCACATTTCATGCACTTGTGGAAGACAACGCAACTATCTCCATCCGAGAATTTGACGGCAAGGAATTCTGTAAACTGATTGAGGCCGGTGATGTAGACCTGCGGAGAGCGCAATGAATGAAGAAATAAATGTATTGCTTGTTTTTTGTGAAGGGCCACACGATTCTGCTTTTGTGCGATTGGTATTTAGAAAAATAATGGACTATAAAATTGAAAAGATGAAGTTTTCAGAGATGCCCGCCCCTTTCAATAACCTGTTTCACACAGCCATGAAAAAACATTCGGCGGAAGACATGGCCCTGGACATGGCGCACAAATTTTTCTTACCTGATACGGTCTTGCGTAATGAAAAAAACATGGCCTTCATTTTCAACTGCGGCGGGAAAACAAAATATGAAAATGTAAGAATTTTTTTGTCAAGTTATCTCATTCTTTCCGAAAATGTCAACACGTTTCGCAAAGGTGCCAAAGAGATCGCCCAATCGGTGAAGTATCTCTTTCTTTATGATTCCGACACCGATGGTATCGATACAATCGTTGCCAACTTGAATCGTGAACTTGGAGAAATAGACGAAAAGAAATTCATTGTCGATTCGTGGACGAAAACAAAATCCGCTTTTGGAAGAATTGCCAAGGACAAGGCCGTTTTTGTTTGGGGTCGATCCCCTGATGAAGGGACATTGGAAGACATTCTAATGCCCATGTTCGCATTTGATAATAAAAACAGGATCATCGTCCAACAAGCAGAGGCAGCCATGAAAAATATGTTCCAGTGGAAGATGAATGACCCTGAAAAAATAAGATCTGTAGCCGAAACAGTAAAATTTCAAAAGGCTGTCCTTACCACCGTCGGGCAAAGGGAAAAACCTGGTTCTTCCTTGAATGTCATTTTGGAGCATTCGAAATTGATTACTGACACCGCACTTTCGGAGAACGGGACAACGATGGAATTCGCCGAGTTCGTCAATGAATTCATTGGAAAGTAACCATTCAGATCCCCCTACTTCAGGAAACGATCAAGAAATGATATTGGGGCAGGGGGATTGCTTTATCAGTGTTAAATTTCTATTAACAATTGATTGAATTCCAGGGCATATGTCAGAACCGACGCATTATGGCGATTTCAATCAAACCGATTGATCAAAACGGCTTTGTTGCATGAATCCGGCATAAGAGAGAATTTCTCCCTCTTCCATAGGGTCAGCATCACCACGCAATCGCTTACCGTCATACTCAATCGGGTCAATCCATGCAAGGTAGCACACTGAACATACGATTCCGTTTCATGTGATCCGGGTTTTCTGGCTGCCAACCGATTACCGAAAATTTCCTTTATTTGTATTACGCGGGGTATTCTTTGCCTTTTGTATTATATGCCCGACAGGGGCGGGGTCGAAGTCTTCCGAGGTTCCGACTCTGGTGATCGATCAAAATCATAAAGGAAAACCTTGGGGCTCTGATCCCCCAGCCCACCTGTGGGGGATGCAAAAATAAGAATCAAAATCAAAGTCCTGGTGGCAATTTCGTTAAACACGGACCAGGTGCATGAGTGTGTTACGCCCGTGTCCTGCAATCAAAAGCTGGATTCGTCTTGAGAAGGTAAATATATTGCACCTTTTACACAACCAAACCCCAATCACGGTTCAATGCGCAGGGAGTTTGTTCTTCCAATTTCTGCTTGAGTTTGAAAAGGCGTTATCGATGTTGAATTTATTGATGAGGGTCGGGGTCGCTGCACGGATTGCCATGGCTTTGAGCATTCCGGTTCTATTTTTGCTGTTTGTGGGCGCATGGTCCTGGTGGGTGAGTTCTGCCACCCGTGATGGCATGCTGGATGTCCGTAATCGTCGACTGGATGCAGCCGTATTGGCGCTACGCATGCAGCAGAATGTGATTCAAGTTCAGCAATGGCTGACGGATATCTCCGCGACCCGGGGTCAGGATGGATTGGATGACGGTTACAAGCTGGCGGAAGAGAATTATCAGGCGTTTCTATCGGGGTTGACAGGCATGGACCGCCTGTTGACCGGAAATTCGGTCGCCGATGCTGTATTGCTCAAACTGCGTGAACGGGTGGACGCCTATTACGCCATGGGCAAGATCATGGCAGCCGCTTATGTCGATGCAGGTGCATCAGGAGGCAATCGCTACATGGAGCGCTTTGACAAGGAGGCTGCTGCTTTGCAGGAGGTTCTCGTCCCCTTTGTCGAAGAACAAAGAAAAGTCGTTTTCGATCACATGGAACTTTCAGTTGGGAGGATTTCCTTACTCAGAAACGGGTTGCTGGTGTTGATGATCCTCGCCTTGCTGGTCTCCGTGGCGGGGGTATGGTTTATCGCCCGATCAATTTTGTATCAGCTTGGCGGGGAACCACAATCAATCACTGCGTTTCTGGACCGTTTGAGCAAAGGGGATCTGACCGCACAAGTGGACCAATCACTTGGCAAATCAGTGGGATTGATGGCCTCGGTTCTGGATTTGCAACAGGGGCTGCTGCGTACCGTGAAAATGATTGCAATTCAATCGGATACCAATGTCGCCGTCACCCGTGAACTGGTCGAGGTGCGGAAAAATCTGAGTGTTGATGCGACCAACTCCCTGTTGCTTGCCACCGAGGTGCTGGAGGAGAACAGCACCTTGCACAGCGAAATCAATGGAGTCAGTTGCAAATCCGTCGAAGCGAGTCAAGATGTGGAAAGTTCGGCTCAGGCCGTCAGGAAAATGGAAGAAAATATTCGCTCAATGGCCCTGGGTGCGGCCAATACAAGCAAAAACATGACCTCGGTGGCGGCCGCCGCAGAGGAAATGAGTCGTAACGTCACCATGGTCAATCAGAGCATCGTCATGGTGGATGATTCGGTCTCTGTGGTGGTGGCGGCCATCGAGGAGTTGACGGCTTCCTTGTCGGAGGTACAGAAAAATTGCCAGCGGGCTGCCGAGGAGTCAACACAGATGCAACAGAAAGTGGTGGCGAACCAAGGGGTCATGTACGATTTGGAATCCTCCATTCATGAGATCCAGAAAATGATCTCAGCCATCAAGAATATCGCCGACAAAACCAATCTGTTGGCCTTGAATGCCGCCATTGAGGCGGCAGGTGCCGGTGAAGCCGGTGTGGGCTTTGCCGTGGTGGCCAATGAGGTCAAGGAGTTGGCCCGAAAAACCAATGACGCGACCCGCATGATCGCCACTCTGATTGGGAAAACGCGTAATAACAGCCAAAGGGTCACTGAGAGTTTTCAGCAGATGACTGATAGCGTTGGTGCCATTGATCGGAATACTCAAGAGATCAATCAAGCGGTTACGGAGCAGAACCGGGCGGTGGCAGAGATTGCACAATCCATGGCATCGGTTCGTTCCGCCACGCGCAATGTGGCGCGACAGGCTGAAGAGATTGCTTCCAGTACCCGGGAAGTCAGCCAACTCGTGCAGGAAGGGGCTGAGAGTACCGCGATGATCGCTTCAGAAGTGGAACAGGCATCCCAACACGCCACCGAGGCGACTTTTTGCAGTTCGGGGGCACTGTTCAAGACTGATGAGGTGCGTCAACTGTCGAGCAACGTTCTTGCCAATGCTGCCCAGGTGCAGAAAAAAACCTTGCAGCTGCTTCATCTGGCCAGTTTCGCCAATGGTTCATCGCATCACACGGGCCAACTGGCCGATGTCATCAAGGAATCTTCCGATGCATTAAGGCAATCGGTCGCCCATCTGAAAGTTGGAGATTCATTTGTGAATCTCACCCGTTTGAAAGCAGTGCATCTGGCTTGGCTCGGCACCCTGGAAAATGTGATCTGGGGGAAGGAGGTCATGAGCGCCGAGGACGTGGCTGATCATCATGCCTGTGTTTTGGGACAGTGGTATGATCAACAGAAAAACAGTTCCGTAAATCAATTGCCCATATTTGATCAGTTAGGCGTCACGCATGCCCGGATTCACGCTTTGGCCCGAGAGGTGATTGTTCTGCTTCAGCAAGGGGGTGAATTCCCTGAGGAACAGATGCTCAGGAATGAAGGCTACACCGATTTGACCAAGGAACAGACGGAGCCTTCCGGGGCAAAGAAATTTCAGCGTGTGCGTGAAGAAGCCATTGTCATGCTGGAACAGTTCAACGGTTTACGTAGAGAGTTGTTTGAACAGCTTGATCAATTGTTCCTGACCGGTCAAGGATACCCTGGAAGTGTGGAAGCGCAACGGTGACCTGGTAACGTCCGTGCTTTGCCTTTGAGTGCGCTTTGGTTTCCGACGGTTTGGTGGGAATGGTCCCCGGTTCCTTCGGGTGAACAAAGCTTTAATGAAGCGCGAATCGGTTCATGATGTAACAATCATGTCATTCTGATTCCCTGGTCACATGTCCAAGCTGGAGTCCATGGCTTTCGGATCTTCGCAAGGGCAGGGAGAATAAGGTGCTTCGTCAATGATGATTGATGGAACTCCGTCAGCGGTGCGGGCAATTTCAGGGGCGTTGGCAGGGACCATGACGGATCAAGGTGGAACCATCATCTCATACCCCCCTTCAGGCTGAACAACAGGTGAATGTTATGTCCCATTTGATTCCGGTTGCGGCAATTGCCCGGGTGACGGTGTTGGAGGGGGTGCGGACCCGGTTGCCCGGGCTGGTGGTGGCGGTTTGGGCGGTGGGGATGAGCCTGGCCTGGTTTGCGGGGGCGTTGGCGGTGATGGAGACGGAGGCGGTCCAGGCGGCGGTTGCAGGCTTTTTCCTGCGTCTGGGGGCGGTGTTGGTGTTGACTCTGTTTGTCCTCAATGCCCAGGTGCGTGAGTTCAATGACAAGGGGGTTGACCTGGTATTGTCGCTCCCGGTTCCCCGTGCCGGTTATCTGTTTGGGCGGATCGTGGGATATGCCATGATCGCCTTGGCGGTGGCGATCTTGTTTGCCGGTGGAACCTGCTTTTTCGCTCCTGGTTCCCAGTCCGTATTGTGGGGGGTGTCGCTTTTTTTTGAATTGATGTTGGTGATCGCCCTGTCTTTATTCTCCCTGTTGACCTTCAGTCAGGTTCCCCCGGCGTTTGCCCTGGTCATGGCGGTCTATCTGCTGGCCCGCTCGGTGATCGTCCTGCAATGGATCGGTCAGGGGCCGATCATGCCCCAGGGGGTGTTGCATGTCTGGTTGATGAACCGCTTGATCGACGCCCTTGCCTTCGTCCTTCCTGCCCTGGATCGCCTGACCCGCAGTGATTGGCTGGTGTACGGCACGGGTGGGTGGGATGATCTGATTTTTGTCGTGGTCCAGGGAGGGATCTATCTTTCCCTGCTCGTGGCGGCGGCTCTGATTGACCTGTACCGGAAAAATTTTTGATGGCCACCGTTTTGGCTTCCATGGCGGGGCGTGACCGACCCTGGTCTCATGTCCCCCGATGGGTCTGGGGGCTGGCATTGCTCTGCCTGGGGTTGCAATTGCTCTTTCATGCCCACCTCAACCCGCCGCGCGCTCGGGCGGATGCCTTGCCCGATCCCCCACCCCCGGGGATGTTCCGCCTCTTGACCTTCGGTGACCCGGTGGCCCTGAACCGCTTGGCCATGCTCTGGCTCCAAGCGTTTGATTATCAGTCGGGGGTCAGCTTGTCGTTCAAGGATTTGGATCCCCACCGCTTGACCCGGTGGCTTGCCGCCATCATCGATCTTGATCCCCGGTCACAATATCCCTTGATGGCTGCCAGTCGCTTTTATGCCGATATCGCTTGCGAAGAGACCCAAAGGGTTTTGTCTCACTTCGTCTACGAACAGTTTTTCCTGGATCCCAACCGGCGTTGGCCATGGTTGGGGCATGTGGCCATCATCGCCAAACATCGCCTGCACGACCTCCCCTTGGCATTGAACTATGCCCGGGCCATCCGCCAACATGCCTCCAGTACTTCTGTTCCCGCCTGGGCCAGACAGATGGAACTGACGTTCCTTGAAGATATGGGGGAGTTGGAACAGGCCAGGCTGTTCATCGGAGGTCTCCTGGCCAGTCACCTGGTCAACGATCCTCAGGAGATTCATTTTCTTAATCAACGGCTGGAGGGGATCGAGGTTCGGGAGAAAATACAGGAAATGACGCGATAGCCGATCCTTGTCGTGATGGTTGCTCAAGGGTAGAATTCTTGCTGTCTTGAATTTTCAGGGGTCGGATATGGCCAAAAAAAAGGGTAAGAGCAAAGTTAATCCGATTCCCGCCCGGACAATAGGGTCTGAGGGGTTGGATCATCTGACTGCGGGACGGTTCAAGCTGGCGATCGAAAGCCTTAAATCGGCACTGAAGGAAGATCCCCACGCGACGATATTGAGGGAGCGTTTGGTCGAAGCCTATGAAGGACGAGCCGACGAATTGTCCAGCAAGGGGATGGCCCGGGAAGCGGCGGTCATGCTGGAAAAGTCGGGTGCCATTACGGGAACCCCCCCCGATCCGGTCAGGTTGTGTGCCCTGTACCTCAAGGGAGGGCAATTGGCCCGGGCGCTTGACTCCCTGGCACCGTTGAAGGCGACGCCCGAGGGACGTAATGTATTGTCCACGGGACCTTTGGCCGAGTTGTTGGCGGTATCGGCACTCGTCGGCCAGGTCGAAAACGTTGCCCCCCTGTTGGATGATGAATCCTCATCGTTCATGAAGCATCTGCAGACCGCACGGGAACTCCTCAACGCCTGTGCCGATGGCCGGGATGAAGAAGCATTGGGCCTCCTGAAAAAACTTCCGATTACTTCGCCATTCAAAAATGTTCGCGTTTTCATCCATGCCCTGATCCTTTCATCTCCTCAGCCGCAAAAATCCCTCAAACTGATCGATAAAATCGAGGATACTTCACTCTTCCATCCGATGGCACAGGCGGTCCGACTGTCGGTTACCGGGGGACCTTCGGTGTTGCAATCCATTTCATCTTTGGACCCCCCTGCCCGGGATCTGGCGACCCGGCTTCTGAATGTCTCTCCCGAAGCATTTCAGGCGATCCGGCAATTGGAACAGGGCGCTCCAGATCAACGCATCAAGGGTCTGTTGGCGCGCTCCCTGGAAAATTACTTTCCTCGGGCAACGCTCCGAACCCTCTGTCTGGTTCTTTTGCCCCATGCACCGGGATACCTGGGCCTGTTCCAGCAACGATTCGGTCCGCTACCCCCATGGGAAGTTCACAGAATACGGGCATTGGACCTGGAACATCGAGACCGCTGGGAGGGGGCCGTCGTGGAATGGATCAAGGCGGTGGAACACATGGACGATCCCATGATGAAGGCATTGGTGTTTCGTCATCTGGCCGGTTTCAAAACCTACGAGGACTTGGACGATATTCCTCGGATCCTTTTTCGTTCCAAAGGACGCAACGATTATTCCAGGGCGAAATTTTTGGAATCGAGTCTGGATCATGATCCTGATGATCGGGAGACGCATCTGGCGTTGATGGGTTTGCATGACTCAAAACGGGATGCTAAAAGTGTTCGGGCGGTGATTGATCGGGCGGTTCGGGCGTTTCCCGGGGATCGGGACATCCTTGAAGCGGCCATGGATGCCGCCTTTGCGTCCGGGACGTTCAAAAAAGCGGTATCGTTTGCGGAAAAAATTCTTGTCGTCAATCCCATTCATTCACGGGCACGAGAGATCCTGGTGGAGGCCCATCTTGCCCATGCCAGAAAAAAAGTGAAAGAAAAACGGCTTGATCTGGCGGACAAGGAATTGGTGGTCGCCGAATCGACGGAAAAGGAGTCTACGCGCAATGGTCGGGTCCAGGTGTGTCAGGCCATGTTGGCTTTGTTGCGAGGGGAGGAGAAGCAAGCGGAAGAACAGCTCGACCGGGTCCGTAACCTGAAAAAAAATTCCCTCGAAGTCGAACTGATGATTCAGTCCGAAGCGGAACGGTTTCATGTTCCAGCGACTTTGATGAAGAAAATAATAAATAATAATTTCAAACAGGTCGTGGATCGGATGACCCCCGATGCCATTTCTTTCCCGGCCCTGATTCGTGAACTTGATCGGTATCGGCAGGATAAACATCTGCCGATGCAAAAATGGTACAAAACGTTACTTCCCGTGTTCACCAGGGCGGTCCATGTGGAGATATCCCTGGAGGAACGGCGTTCCGTCTGCAATTTTCTGCTTGAAAATGAATTATTCAATCCATTGGAACAGTTTGCCGGGGAGGGGCTACGCCAGTGGGGGGATGAACCGTCATTTCGCTTTTTCAACATGGTTGCCAAAGCCCGGGGGAATGCTTTCCGGGCGGACCGATGGGCATTGAGGCGGCTTGAGCGGGACATGACTTCGCTTCAGGCCCGGCTGGATACCCGTACCATGGGAAATATGGAACGATTCTTGTCCATGGTGGGGGGAACTCCCTTTGGAGCCTATGCAGGTGATGGGCCTGATGACGATGATACGGGGGAAGAAGCTGCGGATGAGGAGCTGTTTGAGTCGGTGGTTGGCCCCGTGTTGGAGGTACTCTCAGAAGAAGTCCGCAGTAGGGTGCGTGCGGAGGGTGCGCTGCGACGGAAGCTTGGGGATAAAAAATATGAAGAAAAGCTTGTAAAGGAACTCTCAAGAGGCCCCCTGGATAACGAAATGTTTCGTGAGGTGATTCGAAGAATCGTACAGGAGATCCTTTCAGGCGGAGGTGAACCGTGATGATGGATCCTTATTTCATTTTAGGGGTGGATCGTGGGGTGGATGACGAGGGAGTGCGCAAGGCTTATCTGGAAAAGATCCGGCAATGGCCGCCGGAGCATTATCCCGATGAATTTCAAAAGGTTTCCGAAGCCTGCTCCCTGATCCAAACGCACAAGAAAAGGTTGGCGTTCCAGTTGTTCCATTCTTCTGCCGCCGTTGATCTGGCACCTTTGGGTGCCATGTCCGGGGTCCGGGGGCGGCCTTCCCTGGATGAGTTGACGGAATGGATGAAAAAATTGTTGGCATCCATTCGTCTCGACACGAGGAGATAGGACGTGGATGAATGTTCCAGGGAATCCCTGGTGACCCGGTTTCGTACGTTTCTGGAGGAAGCAGCGCATGAAGGGATGGAGGAGGGGGGGGATGAACCCTCCTTGGATGTTGCCGATGACCTGGTGCATCTCTATCTTGCGCTGACGGGTTTGAAAAACGAGGTTCGGATTGAATCGCGCCAATTCAAGGAGGCGTTGGATCGTTTTCGGGCCTTGTTCGATGCGATGGAGGCCGACAGACTGGCCCTTGCCCAGGAAATGGAGCGGCGCAGGGTGGCGGGGGAGGAACGGGCACAACGGTCGCAAGGGGCGATGCTTTTGGAATTGATTGGGTTGAGGGATCGCCTGGAACGAAGTGTTGTCATGATCCAAGCGCATCAACCTTCGTTTCCCGCCGGGTTGTCGCACCGTGAAACCGCTTGGCGGTCGGGGATGGCGGAAGGGTTGCAGATGTTGTTGCGCAGGTTGGAGCAGATTCTTTATGGGCAGGGGATTGCGGTGATTGAAACCGTGGACCAACCCCTGGATCCCCGGACGATGCGGGTTGTGGGGGTGGAGGATCGGGACGACAAGGCTTCCGGGGTCGTGGTGACCGAGGATCTTAAAGGTTATCTATGGAATGGACAGCTATTGCGGGCTGCCGAGGTTCGCACCAATAAAAAAAGGGAGGGGGCTTCATGAACGAACCGATTATCGGCATTGACCTGGGAACGACCAATTCGGAAGTGGCGGTTTTCGAGGATGGGCGGGCAAGGTTGATTCGCGACGCTGCGGGGCGGGCCATCATTCCCTCGGTGGTGGGAATCGACGATCAGGGAAGGTTGTTGGTGGGTGAGGCGGCCCTGAATCAATATGTGGCGCGGCCTGAGGCGACCATTCGTTCCATCAAGAGAAAGATGGGGCGTGCCGAGAAGGTTTCCCTGGGGGGGACCGATTATTCGCCGCAGGAGATTTCGGCGTTCATCCTCAGACATTTGAAGGATATGGCCCGGGCTGATCTGGGACGGGAGGTGACCAAGGCGGTCATTACGGTACCCGCCTATTTTTCCGATGCCCAGCGTCAGGCCACCCGTGAAGCGGGAGAAATTGCCGGTTTGGAGGTGGTCCGCATGATCAACGAGCCGACCGCCGCCGCTCTGGCCTACGAGGCGGGTCATTCGGGTCAGCGGCATATCCTGGTGTTCGATCTGGGTGGGGGCACGTTCGATGTCTCGGTGGTGCGGATGGAGGACGAGATCGTCGAAGTGGTCGCGAGTACGGGGAACAACCATCTGGGGGGGGATGATTTTGACAATCGGATCGGCCAATATATTCTGGATCATTTGGCGGGGGAACGCCAGTTCGATGTCGTGCCGGGAACATCGCCGCATGCGCGTATTCTGCGGCGGGCCGAGTCTTCCAAAAGGTCTCTTTCCGATCATCCTTTCGTCCGGGTGGAAGAGGAATTCCTTGGTACCCGTGACGGGATCCCCTTGCATCTGGACCTGGAACTGTCTCGGAACGACTATGAAGCGATGATTTCTTCCCATGTCGATGAAACCTTGGATCTGGTCCACAAGGCACTGGACGACGCCCATCTGGGGACTGGGGGGATTCAGGAAATCCTTTTGGTGGGGGGGGCGACCCGGACCCCTGTGATCAGAAAACGGCTTGAGGAAGTGTTTGGCATGGTTCCCCGTGGCGAAGTGGATCCGGATGTGTGTGTCGCTCTGGGGGCGGCCATTCAGGGTGCCATCATCGGGGGGGCAACGGGGACTGCGGTGTTGGTGGATGTCACGCCCTACACCTTTGGCACCAGTGCCCTGGGGGAGTTGGATGGGGTCTGGACCCCTTTTCTCTATGTTCCCCTGATCCGTCGCAACACTCCGATCCCGACAAGCAAGAGCGAAGTGTTTTTTACGGTCTATGATAACCAGAAAGAGGTTGATGTCAGAATTTTTCAGGGCGAGCATTCCGACGCCTCCTATAATATTGAAATTGGACAGTTCATGGTGGAGGGATTGAGCAAGGCCAAGGAGGGCGGTCCGATTGTCCTCAGGCTGGATCTGGATGTGAACGGGGTGTTGCATGTGACTGCCACGGAAAAAAACACCGGGTTGAACAAGAAAATCACCATCAATAATGCCCTGACCCGGAAGGGGGAAAACGCGCTTGATCTTGCCAAGGGACGGGTTGCGGCCATGTTCGAGGGGATCTCGGGCGGGTCATCTCCCGGCGTGGCGGAGGGGGGGGATGATTCCGGGGGGGATCATACCGAGACCGCGACTGCCCGGGCAGTGGTGGAAAAGGCCAGAGGGTTGTTGGGTGAGGCCACCGACGAAGATCGGGACGACATGGTCAATCTGATCGAATCCATCCAGGAGGCGTTGGACCGGAAGGAGTTTCGGGAGGTGAAATCGTTGCGGGAACAGTTGGCGGATATTCTGTTTTATATGGAAACATGAGGTTCATGGGTATGGAACTGCACGAGTTGCCTGCCAAAAATCAAAATCTTGCCGGTCCCTTGCAAAAATGTCCCATTTGTCGGGCAAGTTGGGTGGAAGGGGAGGTTTTTTGCCGCAGGTGTGGTGCGGACATGACTTGGATCCTGGATGCGCAACGTTTGGGCAGGACATTGCTTCTCCGTGCCCTGGCTGCGTTGGCGTGTGGCGATCCGCGTCGGGCAGCCGCATGGGCAAGGCGTGCCCGTCTTGTCCATTCCACCCCTTTTTCCCGGGAGGTCGCGCGTTTTCTGGAGTAAACATGAACAAGAAATAAATGGGTCTGGGGGACCCCCGGGTTTTGATTCAAGGGGCATTCCGATCATGATATTGCCATGATCATTCACGGTTTCCAATCGGGTGAAACGCAATTCGAAAGGAGTACATACCATGCAGCCATACGAAAAAAACAATAAGCGATACGAGGATGGGTTTACTCTGATCGAAATTGCCATCGTTGTCGTGATTATCGGTTTGCTATTGGGCGGGGTCCTCAAGGGGCAGGAAATGATCCGCAATGCCCGTGCCCACAATGTCGCCGACCAGGGCAATGCCGTCAAGGCGGCCATTCTCGGGTTTTCAGATCGTTACCGGGCGCTGCCGGGGGATTATGCTGCGGCCCTCAACAATATTCCGGGTCTGACCGGCGTGGAACAGAATGGTGACGGCAACAGTCGCATCGGGTTCAACGATTCGGCGACGCCCGGAACCCCCGATTCTGCCAATCGTCTGCGCGAACTGGGGTTGACCTGGTTGCATCTGGCCCGTTCGGGCTTTATTTCGGGCAATTATCTGGGAACCGAATTCGGGGCGACGGATGAGGCCAATTGGTCTTGTCCCACCGATACCTGTCTGACCAATGCCTTCAACGGTGCTTTGATCATCGCTTATGACGATGAACAGACGGGATTGAGTACCGTGGCTGATCAAGCCCGTTCCAACCAATTATGGTCGGGCAGGGGGATCCCCATTGAGATCATTGCCGAACTGGATCGCAAGGTGGACGATGGTCATCCCGGTTCCGGCAGCTTTCGGGTGAGTGACGGGTTTATCGGTGCGGCGGTGGGTAATGTCGGGCATCTGTGTGCCGACGACGGTGCCGCGACCCCTGCCGCTCCCGATATGACCGCCACCTGGCCCCAACGTTGGGCAATCGTCAGCCAGGTGACCGACTGTGGCGGGGTCTATCAATTTTAGGTGATCTCCTGGAAAGATTACCCCGGGGCGATACGGATGCATCGTTTTTAGAAGTTGTGGAAGAAAAGTGGTTTCCGTTTTTTATGGGGGATCATGGCTTGGCCCACTACGGAATTTTGTTTTGGTATGCCCTGTCATGGAATCACCTTAATCGCCTTGGTGGGTTGGGTTGACCGATGGGGCTATCTTATGATTGCCAAGGATGTATTGGAGGAAATGGTCCGAGCCATTGTGGAAGCAGTGAAGCCTGAACGAATTTATCTGTTCGGCTCAGTGGCCAGGGGTGAGGCGACGGAAGATTCGGATATCGATCTTCTGATTGTGGAGGATGATAACTTTAGTAGTCGGAGTCGGTGGCGGGAACTGCGACGGATACGTGACGTTTTGACTCCTTTTCCCCAATCCAAGGATATTCTGCTCTACAGTCGTGATGAAATGGCTTATTGGCAGGATGCTTTGAATCACGTTGCTGCGCATGCCGTGCGAGAGGGAACGTTGCTCTATGAACGACCTTAAGACGGCCAAGGCAATGATCCTCATGGCGGGAAAGGATTGCCGTGCCTTGACGGCCATGGACAATGTTGTGGACTTTCCTGATGAAATATTTGGATTTCATGTTCAGCAAGCCGTTGAGAAAGGCTTGAAGGGGTGGTTGTGTTGTCTTGGCGTTCCTTATCCCAGAAGACATGACTTGGACGAACTGGCGAAACTTATACAGCGTGCCGGGGAAGAAATGCCGGATATCTTTCTGCCTTTGCTGGATTACACCGACTTTGCCATTGCTTTTCGTTATGATGCCTATCCCGAATTGGGTCAAGAGATCAACCGTAAGGAAACACGCTTCCTGGTAACAGGTTTTCTTGATTTTGTAGACAAAGTGTTTCAACGGGCTGAGAAAAGTCGATGTTGACCTGCGTTTTTATCCTGACTCGGTGGTCTTGTCGCAGGGTGCATTTTTTTCCCAGCATGGCATCGATAAAGCCTGGGTGGATCGGGTACTTTCCGCTCATCGTGCGTCAGATGACAAGAGAAAACCATGATCGGGGTGTGGTGGGAGCGTGATCGGTGGATGTGCTACGGTTTGAGGGGGTGCGGAAACGCTTTGCTGCGCATGAGGTGTTGCAGGGGCTTGAATTCACGGTGCGTCAGGGGGAGTTTTTCGCCTTTGTCGGGGCCAATGGCCAGGGCAAGACGACGCTGATCAAAGGATTGCTCGATTTCATCCGTATTGATGGCGGCAACATTTTCATCCATGGCAAAGACCATCGGGAAACCCGGGCCCGCTCGGGATTGGCGTATCTTCCGGAACGATTCACCCCCCCCTGGTTCCTCAAAGGGGGGGAATTTTTGCGTTATGTCACCCGCCTGCACCAGCAACCCTTCGTGGCGGACCAGGTTGATGAAATCCTGGCCGACCTCGACCTGGAACCGGCCGCCCTGAAGCGCCATGTCCGGGACTTCTCCAAAGGGATGACGCAAAAACTGGGATTGGCGGGGGCCTTTCTCAGTGGACGTGACTTGTTGGTGTTGGACGAACCGATGAGTGGTCTTGATCCCAAGGCACGCGTCATGCTCAAACGGCGTTTGCTCAAATTCAAGGAGGAGGGGCGAACGTTGTTTTTTTCAACCCACCTGTTGGCCGATGTCGAAGAGTTGTGTGATCGCATGGCCATCCTGCATTCGGGCCATCTGCGCTTTGAAGGTTCACCCGCCGACTGCCGTAAGGATTATCCGGGAAACACCTTGGAAGAATCCTTTATCCGTTGTATCGATGGTTTCCCCTCTGGCTGAATTGTCGAGCATCAAGGGGATGGGGAACATTCCTTGATCCCCCTTTCCCCTTGATTATTTTTTGTCTCCCGGTCCATTTGGATTCATGACCTGTGCCACTCGCTGGATCACGGGATGGAACTGGCGCAGGCGTTGCGGCAGGTGTTCAATGGCTTGGCGGGCGGCGATTTCGGAAGCATAATCGTTGTAATAGATGGTATAAAAGGATTGGCCGTTGACGGTTGTGGGACGAATGAACAACCGTCCTTTCAGGTGGGTTTCAATCATGATCATTTCCTGAAGCCAGGTTCCCAGCCTGTTGGGCAAACGGGTGATTTGCAGGGTATAGTGTTTGGCGTCGGCGGTTTTGAGCCATTGGTTGGTGGCGTTCAGTTTTTGTTCCAGGAGGTGGCGCAGTTCATCAGAGGTCAGAGGCGGGAAGGTTTCTTTGCTGCCACTGATGGCGTGGGCCGATGTGCTTTCGGGTGACGGGGGAACGGGACGTGGTTTCACCTCGGGCAGCGGTGGTGGCAGGGATTCCGGAGTGGCTTCCTGAGGGGGGGTGGATGAGGGTTGGGGATCGGGTTGTTTGGCGACCCCGGGTTCTTGTCGCGTTTCTGGAGTGGCTTTCTCTGGGGGCGTGTTGATGACGGTTTGGTGTGTGGCGGTGATCGTTTCGGTTTGAAACCGGTTGGCCAGATAAAACCCGGTCATCCCGGCGATGGCGATTGCTGTCAGGGCGAGCAGAAGGATCAGGGGGGTGATACGCCGTTGGACACTCAAAGGGGTCAACCTGTTTTCCTTGGTGGCCTGTCGGACATGTCGCGGGGTGACGTGGTCCTTCTTGTCGATATAGGCGCACATCAGGGCTTTATCCGCCAGCATGTTGATGCGCCGGGTCAACCCTTCCGATTGTTTGCAGATGGCGCGGCAGGTTTTGGGTGAAAAAAGGGTTGGACCGCGATAGCCTGCGGCACGCATGCGCATGCCGAGGTATTCTTCGCACTCCTTCGGGCTGAACCGGGGCAGGTCGAACTGATAGGCGATCCGTTCCTTGAGTTGACGAATGGAGGGGTGTGCCAGGTTGAGGTCCAGTTCGGGTTGACCGAACAGGACCAGTTGCAGCAACTTGGCACGGGTGGTTTCCAGGTTGCTGAGCAGACGGATTTCTTCCAGCGTTGCCAAGGGCATTCCCTGGGCTTCTTCTACCAGTACGACGACATGGCGACCCTCGGCATGTTTTTTCAACAGCAGGCGTTGCAGCGACTGAAGCACCTGAAACCGGTCGTTTTTCTCCGCAATGGTGACGTTGAGTTCGACGGCGATGGCGTAAATAATCGTATCCGGGGTCAGGCTGGGATTGGCGATGAAGACGGTTTCCATCTTTCCCGCCAGGCGGCTTTCCAGCATGCGGCACAGCATGGTTTTGCCGCTGCCGACTTCCCCGACGACCTTGAGGATCCCTTCTCCCTGGAGGAGGGCATATTCCATGGCTTCGAGGATGGCACCCCGTTTGCTGCCGGAGTAAAAAACACGGGTATCGGGGGTATTGCGAAAAGGGGGCTCATCGAGTCCAAAATGTTCATGATACATGGCATGAGACTCTGCCTGTCTGGAAGGAAAAACTGAACGTAACATGAAATTCAGGCCATGATTAGGAAAAAAAAAGGATTCCCGCTTTTGCGGGAATGATGGGGGATTTCGCCCCCGGGGTTTTTATTTTTCTTTAGGTGAGAACCTTGCCCATGTCTTTGATCTCAGCGCTGTTTGAAAATCCTCTGACCTTGCTGCCGGACCGTAAGATGAGTTCCCGTCTGTTGGTGGTCTCCCGGGAACGGTTGGTGGTGTACCACTGGGACAATGGCGTATTCGAAGAACAGGGCCGGTTTGCCCAGGATGAGGAAGGGCATGCTGGATTTGAAAAATTTTTGCAGGATAAAAACGATGGCCATCCCGTGTTTGTCTTGGTGGACGTGATCGAAGAGGAAATGAAAGGGGAGTTGATTCCGCGTTTGCGGGGAGGGGATCGCAAACGGGTTCTGGATCGGCGACTGGAGCGGTTGTTCATGGCGACGCCCTATCGCCGGGCGGTCTCCCAGGGAAAGGGAATGGACGGTGAACGGATCCTTTATTCGGGGCTGGTCAATCCGGGGTTGATCACCCCCTGGTTGACAATCCTGCGGGAACGCAAGGTGGTGGTGGTGGGATTGTGGTCGCAGCAATTGTTGATGCGTCAATTGTTGCGGCGGATCAACCGGGGGTCGGAACGGGCATTGCTTGCGATATTGAATTCGTTTGGCCTGCGGCAGACTTATTTTGTCCGGGGCCGTACCCAGATCAGCCGTATGACTCCGATGCGGGTTGCCATGGGAGAAGCGGGTGCTGATATCATCTTCCAGGAATTGCTTCGGACCCAGGGGTATTTGTCGAGTTTGAAAATTTTGGAACGGGGGCAATCGTTCGATCTGTTTTTCCTCGCGCCAGCTGCGTGTTCACGCGAAGTGACCGCATTGGCGGGTTCGTTGGTGGGGGCGCGTTATACGGCGGTGGATGTGGAGATCCTGGCACGGTCGTTAGGGATCGGTGAAGGTTGGCAAAGGGGGGGGTTGGAACTGTTGACTGCGCAATTGTTGTTGCAAAGACCCCCTCGAAGTCACTATGGCAACTTGAATGAGTTTCAACCGCAATCGTTCTGGCTCAAATGTTTTATCAATCGCTGGCGGAGATCACCCAAGGTTGGGGGCGATGATGCGTCTCCGGCAGGGTTGGGAACAGGGGAACAGCCGCCACGGCGATTGGGTGATTTGCTGTTGGAGCGGGGTTTGATCTCCCAGGATCAGTTGCAGACTGCCTTGGCGGAACAAAAGCGTTCTTCTGAATCGTTGGGTCGTATCGTTGTCCGGTTGGGGTTGGTGGCGGAATCGCGTCTGCGGGGGGTGCTGGCCGAAGCATTGAATCATGAATCGGTTGATCTGGTCGAAGTGTCGCCTCAACCCGAGGCCCTGGCCATGGTGCCCAAACGGTTTGCCCAGCGGCATGGAATTCTTCCCATCCTTTATGATCGGGAAAAAAAACAGATGATCGTGGCCATGGCCAATCCCATGAATGCCTCGGTACTCGATCTGTTACAGGCGCGGTTGGAACCAGGGGCGACGGTCCTGCCCAGGCTGGCGGGCGAGGCGGATGTTGCAGGGGCCATCGACCATTATTATGGCAATGAACTGTCGGTCGAGGGGATCCTGCGGGAGTTGGAAACCGGGGAGGTCGATCTGGAATCCCTGGTTGATCCGGCGGCAGAGTTCAGCCATCCCATGGTGCGGCTGGTGGATGCCCTGTTGACCGATGCCGTCAAACGGGAGGCATCCGACATCCATCTGGGTCCCACGGCGGGATTCGTGCGCGTCCGCTATCGCATCGATGGCGTTTTGCGTCAGATTCACAGCTTTCACAAGCATATTCTCCCCAGCCTCATGGTACGCATCAAGGTCATGGGGGGAATGAACATTGCCGAAACCAGGATTCCCCAGGATGGTTACATCAGCCTTGAAGTGGCGGGACAAAAGGTAAGTTTTCGCATTTCCATTCAACCCACGATCAATGGGGAAAACGCCGTTTTCAGGATTCTCGATCTGCGTCGCGAGGTCCGTTCCCTCGACGAACTGGGGCTGACGCCGCACAATCTGGAAGAACTCCATCGTGCCTTGCATCGCAACATGGGATTGATCCTGGTAACCGGTCCAACCGGCAGCGGCAAGACCACCACCTTGTATTCCATGATCAATCATCTCAATAATGTCGGCATCAACGTCATGACCCTCGAGGATCCGGTGGAATATCCCATGTCCACCATTTTGCAGACCAACGTCAACAAGGCGGTGGGGCTTGATTATGCTTCCGGCATTCGTTCGTTGCTCTGGCAGGATCCCGACGTGATCCTGGTGGGAGAAATTCACGACAGTGAAACCGCCAACATGGCCCTCCAGGCCGCAATGACCGGGCATCAGGTATTGACCACGCTGCATGCCAATTCCACCCTGGGAACGCTGCCGCGTTTGATGAACCTGGGGGCACAGAAGGATTTTCTCATCGGCAACATCAATTGCATCATCGCGCAACGTTTGGTACGCAAACTATGTCCTGTATGCCGCAAGTGGGCACTGGCTACGGATGACGAACGCCGCATCCTGGGGTTTGCGGAGGAGGAAGAGGGGGTGGTTTATCGGGCAGGGGGGTGTGATGAATGTTACGGTTCGGGATATCGGGGCCGGTTGCCGGTGATGGAGGTATTGCGGGTGGATGATACCTTTGATGAATTGATCTATACCGGGGCGCCACGCAGGGAGTTCCTCGCCCATGGCCGCACGCTGGGGTTTCGTACCATGGCCATGGATGGCATTGATCGGGTCAGAAATGGTTTGACGACCTTGGAGGAACTGGCGCGATCGGTTGATTTGATGGCCTTGGGGGATGTGGCCGTGGAGCCGGCGCATGGGTGAATTCCTGTATCGGGCCGCTGACAAGAAAGGGCGGATTTCGCACGGCAGGATCCAGGCGCTCAACACCAAGGACCTGGAGCTTAAATTGTCACGCATGGGGTTGTGGTTGATCGATATCCGCTCCTCCGAACAACATCAGCTACGTTCCCGCCGCCGGATCATCGGGCGAAAATTGTTGATTCTCTTTTGCCTGCATATGGAACAAATGCTCAAGGCGGGAGCCTCCATTCCCGATGCCATCGATGAAATCCGTCGTTCCTTGCCCCATCCAAGATTTCGCGATGTCATGGCTGCCATTACCGAGGATATTCGCGGCGGCAAGGGGCTGTCGGAAGCGATGGTTCCCTATCCTGAACTTTTTCCCTCCGTTTTTTCCAGTCTGGTGCAGGTCGGGGAGAAAACTGGACAACTGACAGGAATTTTCCGGGCCTTGGCCGACAACCTCAAATGGGAGGATGAACTGGCTTCGCGGGCGGTGCAGGCGATCCGTTATCCCGCCATCGTGGGTTTGGTGGTGATGGCGTTGTTTTTCTTTCTGATGCTCTTTCTCGCCCCACGATTGATGGAGTTCATCCCCAAGATGGGGGGGGAGATTCCATTGTATACCCTGATATTGTTTGAAGTGAGTCGTATTGTCGTGCATTGGTGGTGGTTGATGATTTTGATTCCTGTGGGCCTGGTGGCTGGTTTGGGGTATGTGCGTCGTTTCAGTCCCGAGCTTGATGTGGGGTTGGATGCGTGGTTGCTTCGGGTTTGGTTGGTTGGACCGTTGATCCGCAAATTTTTTCTGGTCCGTTTCACCACCCATTTCACCTTGATGTATCGTGCGGGGATTCCGGTATTGGATGCCTTGGCCATCAATGAACGCCTGACGGCCAACAAGGTTCTTTCCCAGTTGATCCGGCGGGTCCATGATCGGGTGGCGGAAGGTCAGGCAGTCAGTGCGGCGTTGCGCGACGAGGCGGTTTTGCCGCCGCCGTTGCCACGTTTGTTGGAGGCGGGCGAGGCGAGTGGTCAATTGGATGGGGCCATGGAACATGTCAGTTATTTTCTGGATCGGGAGGTTCGGGAACGCATTGACGGTTTGCAGGCGATGGTGGAGCCGGTTTTGACGTTGGTGATGGGGGGCTTGTTGGGGTGGGTGATCCTGTCGGTATTCGGTCCCATTTATGAAACCATCAGCCATGTGCGGTTCTGATCATGCGGGGAGCGCCATGTTGGCGGTATTGGCGCTTTTGGTGGCCGTTCTCGGGGCGATTTTGTTGCACCTGTTGGATCCCGGTCCGGTTCGTCTGGCCGAGCGGGAGGGGACGATGCGGCGGTTGGCTGGCGCTGCGGCGGAGGTGACGGCCTATTCCTTGATGACTCAGGGGGTACTTCCTTGTCCTGACATGGATGTATTGCCGGATGGATATGCGGATGATGCCTGTTTGCGCATGCAGGGGCGGGTGGTGGCGGGATGGTTGCCGTGGCGGACATTGGGACTGGCCCCTTTGCGGGATGATGGGGGACGTTTGTTCGGTTATGTCCGTGATTCAGAGGCGACCGCAACGGTCACCGCACAAGGCATGGCCTTGCCGATAAAAATTATCGAAAGAAAGAAGGGGCCTCAAGGGATTGCCCCAGGGTTTTGACGTTTAAAAATTCCCGGAAAATGCTTCTCCTTCCAGCAAGCCCGTAATCCGGTCCGTTCCCCCTGGACATTCACGTCCTGCCCATTGATGGACGTTTACGCGAAATTCCTCGAAGGTTCGATCCATGTGAAACATCAAGGCAACGGTGACTTCCAACAGAGAAGGGTCTTTGACGAAATCTCCATGAACCCGCCATACGACATGTTGGGCGACGCTCAAAAAACCTTCTTCGCGGTAGTTATCCAGAATGGTGAGGAAAAAATCGAGGTCGATCATGAGTTGTCGCCACGAGACCGACCATCTGGGTCGGGTCGCCGAGTAGAGCGGTTCCACTGATTGCAACAGGTCTCGGGCTTGGTCGGCAACGACTTCCCGGAGCGCCCAGAACCATAGCAATACATTGATGGAGACCCGATAACGTGTGAACAGGTATTGCTTTTTTAAAGAATACCAGGGCAGTTGCAAGAGGGGGTCGTCAATCTCATCGGGTAGAAATCGAAGTGAGGCGGCAATCTGGGGGAGTAGATCTTTGCGATGCGGGACCGAAAGGGTTTGATGTTGGGTGCGCCAGGTGTATTCGAGGATTGCGGCTTCGTTCGATTCCAGGGTGCGTTCCATGGTGATGAAGGTCCTTCTATTAATTCTACTTCGTTACATTCATTGATCCATATAAATATAAAAAATATTGAAAAAAAAAAGGGGTCTGGGGGATTGCCCCCAGGGTTTTGATTTTGACTTTGATTCTACATCCCCCTACAGGGGGTTTGGGGGACGAAGTCCTCCAAGGTTCTTCTTTATGGATGA
>PEAN01000138.1 GCA_002753735.1 Magnetococcales bacterium DCbin4 | reverse complement strand
GCAGGGAGCCAAAAATTAATGCACTTTTGATTTGGAAATTGAAAAAGTTCTATTTTTTCAATCATTATTCCCGAACCGGTGAGGTACCTGGGCAGTTACATTGTTTATATCAAATATCATATATATGGCGACAGTCCATGATGAATGAATGTGACAAGGCAAAAGTAATATCGCCTCAAAAATTCATCATGTCGTATTGTTTGTGGTTGAAATGCAGTAGGTTCAGGGTCGGTCGAAACTGTTTGCAGAAGTGGTAATTTGGTGCAATTGCGTGGGAACCAGGGTCCAAATTGTTGAATCGCCGGTGGTTTCCAAACTGTCGAAACGCGGGCTGACGATCAGGGTGGCGAGATTGGTGATGCGTCCCCAGAGTTGATTGTTGTCATTTCCAGTCACGGAAAGTCGCAGACGATAAGGGCCTGGCATCAAGGGGAGGTGGGATACGTTCAGATCGATGGTATGTTGTCCGGGAGCCATGGAGGGACGATGGTCAAAATTGGCGGGCATGCTGAACAATGCGGCTGTGATGTAGCCATGGAACGGTTCGGCCATGAAGGAAAAGTGAGGGTGCTGCAAAAATTGGCGCACCTCCATGATCAAGCGCAGGGTGAAAGCTTCGTTATTGCGGATGATGCCATTGAGTTCGCCTTGGGCGTTGATGAGTTGGGCCTCTTGGATCCAGATGTATTCCTGTGAACCGGGATGGTGAATGATCCCTTTCTCGTGGGCACCGATGTTGGTGGAGGAATAGTGGGAGATGACCTCCATGGTGCTGCCGACGCGTTGCAGTACCCCTTTTTTCAGATACATGGCCGAGGTACACAGTCGGTCCACCTGGGACAGGTTGTGCGAGACGAAAATGACGGCGACGCCAGATGTGGCCAGTTTATGCATCCGGTCGAGGGCCTTGTTGCGAAAAACCATGTCACCGACCGACAGCACTTCGTCAACGAGCAGAATATCGGGGGACATGTGGATGGCCACGGCAAAGCCGAGACGGGCACGCATGCCGGAACTGTAATTGCGTACCGGGGTATTGATGAATTCGCCGATATCGGCAAATTCAATGATTTCATCCATGCGGCTGTTGATTTCCTGACGGGAGAGTCCCAAAATTGCGGCATTGATGTAAATGTTTTCCCGACCGGTCAGAATCGGGCTGAAGCCTGCACCCAACTGGATCAGGGCACCGACGCGCCCGCGAATGGAGATGCGGCCGCGGTCTGGTTTGATGAGGCCGTTGATCAAGCGCAACAGGGTTGTTTTTCCTGAGCCGTTGGGTCCGATCAGACCGACAATATCACCTCTTTTGATGCTGAAACTGACATCATGAATGGCCCAGAATTCATCCCGGCGCAGTTCGGGGGGCCTTTTTTTTCCGGTCAGTTCCCGTCCGACGTCGGTCAGGCCGTACCAAAGTGATCGTTTGAGATCCAGGCAAAATTTTTTGTAAACGTTTTCTCCGCGAATCAGGATCTCTTCCGACATGCCGACCTCTGCTGGGATTATGATGATAATGATCAAGGATAAATGCGGTCTGGGGGATGGCCCCCTGGGTTTTTACTTTAATAACAAACACAAAAGCGGAACATGGAAATCTTTTTGTTTGAATTCAAAAACAAAGTGTAACTGCCCGGGTACCTCCCCGGGTCGGTAATGTTGAAAAAAAAAGGGGGCTTAAGGGGTTGCCTCCAGGGTTTTGACTTCAAGGATCGATCAAAACCATATAAAGAAGAACCTTGGGGGACTTCGTCCCCCAAACCCCCTAAGGGGGATGTAAAAACAAAGTCAAAATCTAAAGTCAAAACCCTGGGGGCAATCCCTTAAGCCCCCTTTTTTCTTTCAATAATTTTTTGAATGTCAAAAAACCCTGATATCATCAACCCGCACAAGGATCGGGCAAGCCACTTCAACTTTTCAGCGATCTGCCCAGCTTCTTTTCGATACTTTCAATTTTACCCGTCAGGCGATGTTGGGCGTTTTTGCGAATATCTGCTTTGAGCGTCAGGCTGATACGGGCGCAATCCTGCTGCATCCGTTCATAACACTGTTTGACAACCGACATCACATCATCCCATTCCCCCTCAAGGGTGGTCCCCATGGGGCCAAGTTGATAGGGTAGACCGCTGTTGTCAATAATGTCCAGTGAACGGGAAACATACGTGCTGACGCTCTCGCCCTTGTCCAAAGGCGTCATGGAAAATTCAATCAGTACGCTCATGGTTGCGCCTCTCTTGAAAGGTTGCAGTCGGTTCAAATAAGTCGGGTCAAGCATTCATCGAGAAAGTCCAATCCCCGAGACGTCAGGCGGATGGAACAGGAATCGATCACCAACAATCCTTCCCCAACGAGAAAATCAACCTCCTTTTTTTTATGATCCACCAGATCTATACCCGCAATGTCATGGTACAGCGCTCTGGGAATGCCATCGGTCAGGCGTAATCCCATCAGCAGACACTCTGCCGCCGCTTCCTTTGGGCTGGCATGTTCCACCCAACAGTGAGGTGGGTGATTGTGTTCCAGTAGATCAAGATAGGTTTCCAGGGGCCAATGGTTGATGCTGCGCAGCACGCTGCCATCTTCCAGGGTGATTTTCCCATGGGCAGAGGGTCCGATACCCAAATAATCGCCCGAACGCCAGATTCCCAGGTTGTGTTGGCAATATCGTCGATTCCGGGCATGGTTGGAAATTTCATAACGTTCCCACCCCTGATCCTCAAGCAGGTCGCGGGTGAGAAAAAACAGATTGGCCGCAGTCTCTTCATCGGGTAATTGCATCGTTCCTGAATTCAAAAGGCGTTCCAATGGAGTTCCAGATTCGACCATCAGGGAATAACAGGAAAGGTGTTCCGGTTGCAGCATCATTGCCCGGGTCAATTCATGGCGCCATGAATCCAGAGTATGTCCAGGAGATCCATGAATCAAGTCCAGATTGATATTGTCAAATCCCGCGTTTCGAGCCGCTTCAAACGTTTGACGTGCCTGATGGGCGGTATGTGGACGACCCAACAGGGCGAGACGATGGTCATCCATCGCTTGTACCCCCAGGCTGAGACGATTGATTCCCATGGAGTGCCATGCATCAAGTTTGGCGGGGGTCGTGGAATCGGGATTGGCTTCCAAGGTGATTTCCGGATGATCGTCCATTGACCAA
The DNA here is from genome assembly GCA_002753735.1 of Magnetococcales bacterium DCbin4. GTDB lineage: Bacteria > Pseudomonadota > Magnetococcia > Magnetococcales > UBA8363 > UBA8363. The sequence goes on along the minus strand of PEAN01000138.1, from coordinate 513 downwards.
ATAGTGGTCAAATGCTCAAGGATCTGTTCAATGATTTTTGCAGGGATGATCGAAGGGGTTCCACCTCCTAAAAAGATGGAACTGATGCGATGACGATTTTGACCGATGTTTTGCGCTTGGAATTGCAAATCATGCAAAAAAGCGTGCAGCCAGCGTTGAATGAAGGTATCCGAATGAACAGCGACCGAATCAAAGGCGCAATAATGACATTTCACCTTACAGAAGGGGATATGCGCATAAAGGGCAAGTGGTATTTTCCGGATGGGTTCAGGATGTTGCAGATGGGTCGGGGGTGAAGCGGCTTGTGGTTGGAATTTGATTGTAGGCATCCAGGTCAGGGTGTCTTGGTATTCTGGAAAATGAATAATTTTACTTTGTCACATTCATTAATCAGGGATTGTTGACACTCAAAAAATTATTGAAAAAAAAAGGGGTCTGGGGGATTGCCCCCAGGGTGTTGACTTTGTTTTTGAATTTAAACAAAAAGGTTTCCATGCGCTGCTTTTGACTTTG
>PEAN01000109.1 GCA_002753735.1 Magnetococcales bacterium DCbin4 | reverse complement strand
ACCCCTTTTTTCTTTTAATGTTTAATTAAAATCATTATATTGCAGTGAAACAGAGCCTTGTTTTTCCATCCCCTACAGGGGGAGTGGGGGACGAAGTCCCCCACGGAGTTTGATTGTTTTTTTCTTGACCCATTCTATTGTCCGCCACCCAGGCTGTGGACATAGACCGCCACCTGTTTGATGGCAAGCGCTTCGAGTTTGCGATTCATCCCTTCGGTCCCCGCACTCCATGCGGGCATCTGGCCGTTGCGTCCCTTGGCGATGGAACGGCGGATGGTCGCTTCATCCCCACCATAAAGCCAGATGGCATCGGTCAGGTTGGGTGCCCCGATGGTTTTTTCCATCGGTTGTCCCGCCAGGGTGTCCCGGGCCGACCCCTGGCCATGATCGCCATGGCATCCATTGCAACCCGCCTCACCCCTGTACAGTTGTGCGCCACGGGCCACCGCATCCTTGTTGGTTTCCCGGTTCGTGAGCGACAGGACGAACTGCACCAGGTCTTCCACCTGTTCTCCCTTGAATGCCCCGCCAAATTCCACCAAATGCGCCGGCATCATGGCCGTGTGGCCGCCCTTGATGGTCTCGTGAATGCCCTCGATGGTGCCCGAAATCAACCAGTCATCATCCACAAGTACCGGAAACCCTCCCGCCCGTGACCCCGTACCGCCGCTGCCATGACACGGGGCGCAATGATCGCCGAAAATGGCTTTGCCGCCAGAAATGGCATATTGCAGCAATTGCGGATCGTGGGTGATGTCGGCCAGAGACATTTTTTCCAGGTTGTCGTTGAACGGTTTCTGCTGAATCTGCGCCTGAGCCAGTTCCTCCTGCAACTGGCCATGCATGCTCCAGCCAAGCATGCCATGGGTGAAATCGGTCACCAGGGGCCAGGCCGGATAGAGAAACCAATAGACCACGGCCCACACAATCGTGGCATAGAATGAATAAAGCCACCACCGGGGCAGTGGGTTGTTGTATTCCTGAAGCGGGTATCCCTCATCTTCATCCCATTGATGGCCCGTGGTATCCACCTTGCGCTCTTCTGACATGAATAAGGTCCTCCTCGTTGTTCGGCTGGATGCCAGAGTTCAATGAGACCGGGGTTTGGGGGCGGAAACGTCCACCAGCGTACCCAGCATTTGCAGATAGGCCACCAGAGCGTCCATTTCAGTGATCTTGTCCGGGATGCCGTCAAAATCGTCCAATGCCATCCGGTCACCGTAGCGCTGGCGCAGACCCTTGTTGTCACTTTGGAAAACCGCCTGTGCCATGAGATCCTCGGTGGCATGGGCAATCTGATCCGGCGTATAGGGAACGCCCACCTTCGACAATGCTTCCATCCGTTTGGCAACATCGGCATAGTTCAAATCGGTCTTTTCCAGCCATGGATAACGGGGCATCACCGACTCGGGGGCGACATCCTGAGGGGCGCGCATGTGCGCCTGATGCCACAGGCTGGAATATTTGCCGCCTACCCGCGCCAGGTCCGGTCCGGTCCGCTTGGAACCCCATTGGAAGGGATGATCGAACATGCTTTCCGCCGCCAGGGAATAATGCCCGTAACGCTGGGCTTCATCACGGAAGGGACGGATCATCTGTGAATGGCAGTTGTAGCATCCTTCGCGCAGATAAATGTCTCGTCCCTTGAGTTCCAAGGGGGTGTAGGGGCGCATCCCTTCAACCTTGGGGACCGTGCTGTCCAGGTAAAAGAGGGGGGCAATCTCCACCAGCCCGCCAATGCTGACCACAATCAGGGTCAGTATGGCCATCAGTGGAATGCTTTTCTCGATGCGTGCGTGATTCACGGTGTTCTCCTTGCCTGCTTGAAAAACGCTGAAAAGAGGTCGACGGCTCTTTTCACACGGTGCGGGTGGTCGATGGGGTCTTGTTGCCGATGGTCTTGATGACGTTGAACGCCATCAAAAGTGCGCCAAGCAGAAAGACAATGCCACCCACCGCACGGATGACATAATAGGGATGCATGGCCCCGACGGTTTCTGCAAATGAATAGGTCAGGTTGCCATAATGGTCATAGGCGCGCCACATGAGTCCTTGCATGATCCCGGAAATCCACATCGATACAATGTAGATGACGATGCCGATGGTCGCCAACCAAAAATGGACATTGATCAAACGCACCGACCAGGTCGTGGTGCCCCAGAGTCGGGGGACCAGATGATAGATGGCCCCAAAAGAGACCATGGCAACCCATCCCAGGGCGCCTGAATGAACATGGCCGATGGTCCAGTCGGTGTAGTGGGACAGCGCATTGACCGATTTGATCGACATCATCGGCCCCTCAAACGTGGACATGCCGTAAAAAGAGAGGGAAATGATGAAAAAGCGCAGGATGGGGTCGGTACGCAGTTTGTGCCAGGCGCCACTCAACGTCATGATGCCGTTGATCATCCCCCCCCACGAGGGGAGCAGCAGCATGATGGAAAAAGTCGCTCCCAAGGTTCCGGCCCAGTCCGGCAAAGCCGTATAGTGCAGGTGGTGCGGACCGGCCCAGATGTACAAAAATACCAACGCCCAAAAATGAACAATCGACAGTCGGTAGGAGTACACCGGCCGTTGTGCCTGCTTGGGGATGAAATAATACATCAAACCCAAAAACGCGGCCGTCAGGAAAAATCCCACCGCATTGTGACCATACCACCATTGGATCATCGCATCCTGAACCCCGGAGTAGATCGAGTAGGAATCGGTCAGGTTGACCGGAATGGCCAGGTTGTTGACAATATGCAGCATGGCAACCGTGATGATGAAGGCAAGATAGAACCAGTTGGCCACATAGATGTGTTTTTCCTGGCGTTTGGCCAGCGTCCCGACATAGTTGATGAAATAGGCGACCCATACCAGGGTGATCAGAACGTCAATCGGCCAGATCGTTTCGGCGTATTCCTTCCCCTGGCTCAGCCCCAGCGGATAGGTGACCACCGCCAGCACAATCACCAGATTCCATCCCCAAAACGTGAACCGGCTCAAAAAATCTGAAAATAATCGCGCCTTGCAGGTGCGCTGGACCACATAATAACTGGTCGCGAACAAAACCGATCCCCCAAAGGCAAAAATCACCGCCGATGTGTGCAACGGCCGCAGCCTTCCGAAGGATATATAGGGGATGCCGGCGTTGATCCCGGGAAAGGCCAGTTCCAGGGCGATGATCACGCCAAGTAGAAAACCGACAATGCCATAAATAATTGACATGATGGTGAACAATTTCACAACATCGTAGTCATATCTTTCAGTCCCTGCCGATGGTGTACGCATCGTCTCTCCTCGCGGCATTGATGATTGGAATGTATACCAGTCACGACCTTGATAGATTAACAGCAAAAAATCTGATTTGAAAACATCTACATTTAAAAATATAATTCGATCGTGATCAAGAAAAAAATTGCCTCATTCCCAATAAAAATAAGGAAACAGGACCATGTCGGAAGGTTCAGGTTCTTTGTATTCTGATTGGAAAAAACTTTATCCAAGGTACCAATCAGGATTTTTCCGTAATTTACGCTGGTCTTTAATCCTATTATGGTTGGGAATATATTATATTCTCCCCTTTATCCGGTGGGAAAGACCGGGTAATCTACCGAATCAGGCTGTGTTATTTGATCTTCCGGAACGGAAATTTTACATTTTCGATCTTGTGGTCTGGCCGCAGGAAATATTCCTGCTGGCGTTGCTCCTGATCGCGGCCGCCTTGGGATTGTTTTTCATCACCGCCTTGGCGGGGCGCGTGTTCTGCGGTTACATGTGTTTCCAGACGGTCTGGACCGACTTGTTCCTGCAGGTGGAACGATGGTTCGAAGGCAATCGCAAGCGCCGCATCAAACTGGATCAGTCGCCCTGGAATCTGGATAAAGTGCTCCGGAAGTTGGGCAAGCATGTGACCTGGTTATTGATCGGCCTGGCGACGGCAGGGGTATTTGTATTTTATTTTGCCGATGCCCCGACATTGTTGTGGGGATTTTTAACCGGTGATGCCCCTTTCGCAGCGTGGATGACCCTTCTGTTCCTGACATTGACGACCTACCTGATGGCGGGGTTTGCCCGGGAACAGGTGTGCATCTACATGTGTCCCTACGCCCGTTTCCAGGGGGCAATGTTCGATGATGATACCATCATCGTCGCCTATCATCCAGAATTGGGAGAGCCGCGTCAGGTCAATCGGCGCAAACGGCTGACGGCCCGGGAACCGGTGGGATTGTGCATCGATTGCCGGGAGTGCGTCACCGTCTGTCCAACCGGTATCGATATTCGCAATGGGCAGCAATACGAATGCATTACCTGCGGGTCATGCATCGATGCCTGCAACAGCGTCAAGGACAAGCTCCATCTGGACAACGAATTGATCCGCTATACGTCGTTGCGTGAAATGCGCGGGGAAAAAACCCACTGGTTCCGGTTTCGAATCTTGGCGTATGGGACGTTGCTGCTGGTGTTCCTGGGGGGAATCGTGGGTTATTTCTTCCAACGGTCCATGGTGGAATTGAACGTCGTACACCATCGTCAGCCAACCTTCATTTCGCTGTCCGATGGGGGGGTCCAAAATAATTTCACCATCCGCGTCCTGAACATGAGCGGCAGCAGGCAGACGTATCGTCTGGAGGTCTCCGAACTGCCGGGGGCTTCGTTGAAGGTGGCAGCCGTGGATGCGGTGGATCAGGCGGGTCATCCGTTGTTGACGCTGGAACCGGGCGAAGTGGCACCCTATACGGTGTATCTCAAACAGGAGGCGCGTCATGTCCAGCCGGGATCGCAGGAAATGACGTTTCGTCTGGCCGCTTTGGATCCCAAGGGGGGGGAATCTCTCTATCACAGTGTGTTCATGAGGCGATAATGGACATTCAACCGCACAAACATGTACGTTCCCCGGGTCGTTTCAATCCTTGGCTGGTGGGGCTGGCGTTGTTTTTCGTTTGTATTTTCACGGTCAATGCCTGGATGGTTCATCTGGGGATGGAATCGTTTCCCGGCGTGACGACTTCTCATCATTATGAAAAAGGATTGGCGTTCAATTCCACGTTGCAGCAGCGTCGGGAGCAGGAGGATCTGGGGGTGACGGTTCGGGTCGAAACATCCGGCATGGTCTGTGGCCGGGAGGGGATCCTGCGTTTGAAAGTCACGGATCGAGCGGGTACATGGGTGACGGGTTTGCACATGTCCGGGATGCTTTATCGCAACGTCCGGGAGGGATGGGATCAACCCTTGACCCTGGTGGAACGGGCGGCGGGGCGTTACGAAGCCCGGCTGACCCCGCCGTTGCCGGGACTTTGGGAAGTGCGGCTTGAGGCCGATGGGATGATGGGTGGGGCCATGGAACGCCTGACATATCACCATCCATTGACTGTGGAATCAGGGGGAGGGTGTGTCGATGTCATTCAATGAGTGGATGTTGTGGTCGAAAGAGTTTGCCTTGATTCTCTTCTTTCTGCTCTTCGTGGGGATCGTGGTTTGGGCCTTCTGGCCGGGGAACCGGGTCCGTTTTCAACAGGAGGGGGAAAAAATCCTGGAAGAAGGGGATGAAGACCTGGCCCCAACCGCCCCATCGTCATCCGGATCGGAGACCTCCACGGTGGCGCGGGAATGACGGTCCTTTGGAATTGAACATTGCGTTTGAATTTTCGCTCCCGGTGGGATGTCATCCGTTGCCGAGGTTCCCGGTATCCCCTATGCTTCCCTCGGGTTGGGGGGAGCGGGTATTCCTGGTTCGGGATCAATAATAAAGTGGGGTTCCCGCTTGTGCGGGAATGACGGGGGGTGTCATGGAGTTTCTTCCTCCATCTCAAGGTTTTCTCGCGCTGGCTGACGAGACGCAAACACACTGGCGTGAACAGGAGCGCCGCGCGCTGGTCATCCCTTTTGGTTTGGAGGCCAGTGTCTCCTATGGTCAGGGGACGGCACATGGACCCCAGGCGATTTTGGAAGCCTCCCGGGAGGTGGAAACCTTCGACTGCCAACTGTGGACCGAAGCGTGTGATCATTTCGCCCTGTTGACCTGGGCCGGGAAGGAATCGGTGCCTGCTGATGTCTCCCAGGCGCTCCTGGTGTTGCAGAATCGGGTGGAACAGGCGTTGGGGTTGGGGTTCTTCCCCTTGATTCTGGGTGGCGAGCATGGATTGACCGCTGGGGCGATCCGACCGTTCGTCCAACGACACCCCGATCTGGTCATCCTTCATTTCGATGCCCATGCCGATCTGCGTGATGGCTACCAGGGACAACATTATTCTCATGCCTCGGCCATGCGCCGTTGTCTGGACCACCCGGGGGTCACGTTGGTGAGTGTCGGGATCCGGAATATTTCACGTTCGGAGGCGGCCTTCCTGGAACAGCAACGGGAGCGGATCCATATTTTCTGGGCGCATGAAGGTTGTGCGGGGATCGTGGAGCGGATCAGAACATTGATTGAAGGACGGTGGGTCTATCTTTCCTTCGATGTGGATGCATTTGACAGCAGCCTGATGCCTGCAACGGGGACGCCGGAGCCGGGGGGGTTGTTCTGGGATGATGTCATGCCAATCTTGCGGATGGCCATGAAACATGCCCAGGTGTTGGGGGCGGATATCGTCGAATTGGCTCCGGTCCCAGGACTGCATGCCTGCGATTTCCTGGTGGCCCGATTGGCCTATAAAATATTATCCTATCGGTTTGCTGATCCCCAGGGCGCGTTGCCATAAGAAATAATTATGGAATCAATTAAAGATAAGATCTGGGGATGATTCTTCACCCTTTTCCTTTATTGATCATCATTCATGTCGACACGCCACAGAAAAAATGCGATTCGTCAACAGCGTTTGACGGACTTTCCTCGTGTTTTGGGTTATTTGATGGGCGTCTGCGAGGAAAATCACGGATCCTGGAACTGACCATGACCATCATCATCACCGAAACCGATCTGGCTGCCATGGTGCGAAACATTGTTGAAGCCGTGCATCCGGAGCAGGTCATTCTGTTCGGATCCTTGGCCCGGGGAGGGGCCACTGAGGAGTCGGATATCGACCTTTTGATTGTGGAACAAGAGGGGTTCACGGGACGAAGCCGTTGGCGTGAGTTGCAAACCATTCGTCAAGCGATCTCCAACTTCCGTATTTCAAAGGACATATTGCTGTATAGTCGGGATGAAGTGGCGCGGTGGCGGAATTCGTTGAACCATGTGGTAGGTCATGCCCTGAGGGAAGGGAGATCGCTTTATGAAAGACCTTGATCAGGCCACCATCCTGCTGCGCATGGCCGAGAAAGATTACCGCGCCCTGCTGGTAATGCAGGATCCCAATGTCGTTGCCACGGAGATTTTTGGGCTGCATGTCCAACAGGCCGTCGAGAAAGGAATCAAGGCGTGGTTATGCCTGCTTGGTGTATCTTATCCCAAAAAACACGATCTTGATGAATTAGCCACCCTGTTGGGCGAGGCCGGGGAATCCATACCCGATGCGTTTATCCCGCTTCTGACGTATACCGATTTTGCGGTATCCTTCCGGTACGAGGCATTTGACGATTTTGACGACGATATTGACCGGCAGGCAACAACCATTCTGGTTGCAGGGTTCCTGAAACATGTGAACCATCTGTCCGCCAGCGTGAATTGATTGCAGGAGATTGATTATGAAGACTCTATTTTGGCCGTTGATGGGGTAATGGCAGGCTGATGCAGCAGGGCATCTCACATCCGGTCCGGTCATTTGCCTGGCGTATCTGCATTGGTTGTTATTGTTATTATGAAAAAAAGGGATCTGGGGGATCGCCCCCGGAGTTTTGATTTTGATCTTGGAGTCAATCACATGAATCTGGAATTGATCACCCATGAACCGACGGGACCGAAAAAACCGGTCAATTTATTGTTTGTTCATGGAATATGTGTTGGAGCGTGGGTGTGGGACCGGCATTTCCTCCCATTTTTTGCCAAACATGGGTATCGCTGTCATGCCTTGAGCCTCAGGGGACACGGCAAAAGCCCATCGACAACTCCGGTCCGTTTCAATCATCTTCAGGAATATGTCGATGACGTCCGCCAGGTCTGTGCTGCCATCAATGGACCGACGGTCTTGATCGGCCACTCTTTTGGCGGTGGGGTGGTGCAAAAATATTTTCAGATGGGGGGCAAGGGGGAAGCCATGGTGTTGATGGCTTCGGTACCACCCTATGGCTTGGGTCTGGCCTCCTGGCGGACCATGGTGATGAATCCGCTGTTATGGACCAAACTGGCCGCCATCATGACCTGGGGCGTTGCGACCATGGATCCGGGGGTGATTCGCAAGATGGTGTTTTCCAATTCCGTCCCCGATGCGGTCTTCATGGACTTTCTGTCCCGGGTAGGGGAACCGCCCATCATGGCCAGCATGGAACTCATGGGATGGCCGCCATTGGCACCCATGCCGGGGAGTGGCGGGGGCAGGGTTTTGGTCATCGGAGGTGACGAGGATATGTTTGTCCCTGAAACCGACGTCCGTTGGACCGCCTTCTATTATGGCACCAAACCGGTCATCCTCAAAAAAACGGCCCATGCCATGATGCTCGAACCGACCTGGCAAGAACCGGCAGGCAGCCTGCTTGCGTGGCTGGAATCGCAATTCGTCGATGTATGAACGGGTTTTGAACCCTTTTTTGGTGTCATGATGGAGGTGACTTGATGCATGTAACCCTGGTCCATGTGCATGTCAAACCGGAACATGTCGATTCTTTTGTGCAGGCAACCCGTGCCAACCATGAATGTTCGATTCGTGAACCCGGAAACATGCGTTTCGACGTGCTGCGCGATGCCGCCGATCCCAATCGCTTTTACCTGTATGAAGTCTACCGGACGGCGGACGATGCCAAAAAGCACAAGGAGACGCCGCATTATCAGGTTTGGCGTGATACCGTCGAAGTGATGATGGCCGAACCCCGTCGCGGTGTTTCATATGTGGGTCTTTTCCCGGAGGTTTGAACCGTGTCTGTCCATGATTTTGCCATTGCCGCCTTGCCCCGGATCGATTTCGGATCGGGGGCATTGTTGCGTTCAGTCGGATATGCCCTGGCTTATGGCCGCAATATCTTGTTGGTGACCGGGGGGAAATCACTTGAATCGAGTGGTCGCCTGGCCCGGGTCGTTGCGGCGATTGAAGCGGGAGGGGGGACGTGCCAGCGAATGGTGATTGCAGATGAACCTTCGCCGGAATGGGTGGATGAGGCGGTTGCCAGGTATGGCGGCGCGGGGTTTGGCAGTGTATTGGCCATCGGTGGCGGCAGTGTGCTTGATGCGGGCAAAGCCATTGCCGGTCTCCTTGCGACGGGACGATCGGTCATGGATTTCCTCGAAGGGGTGGGTCGGGGGATGCAGTATGCCGGTCCCGCCATTCCTCTGGTGGCGGTGCCGACGACCGCAGGGACTGGGAGCGAGGCGACCAAAAATGCCGTTTTGAGTCGCCGCGGCCCTACAGGATTCAAAAAATCGTTTCGCGATGACAAACTGGTGGCGGCGGTGGCGGCGGTCGATCCCGATTTGCTCGAAGGGGCACCGGGTACCTTGTTGGCCGCTAACGGCATGGATGCGTTGACGCAATTGCTTGAATCCTATACCTCCACCCGTGCCAATCCCATGACCGATGCCTTGGCTTGGTCGGGAATGGAACGATTTCAGTCACATTTTTTCCCCTTTTGGCGTTCACGGGGCTGCGATGCAAAAGGGCGGTCTGCCATGGCCTATGCCTCGTTGCAGTCGGGTATCTGCCTGGCTCAGACCGGTCTGGGGGCGGTGCATGGGATGGCAGCGGCGTTGGGTGCCCTGGCGCCCATTCCTCATGGGGTGGTTTGTGGCACGCTGCTGGCCGAGACTACGGCAATCAATATCGCGGCGCTTCGCACGCGTGCTCCCGAATCCGTCGCCTTGAACAAATATGCCAAGGTCGCCAATCTGTTGTCGGGCCGCGAAGATTCATTGGACCGGGCACTGGATGGCCTGGTGGCCAATCTGCGTGACTGGAAACAGACGCTTTCCCTGCCGGGTTTGGGACGCTATGGTCTCGGTTCTGACCATTGGGGAAAAATCGTGGCCGAAAGCCGTGGTTCCAGCATGAAAACCAATCCGCTTCCCTTGTTGGATGAAGAACTGGTCGAAATATTGAACCGATGTGTCTGATGTTCATGGATTGGAAGACAAAGTTTACGCTAAAAAACGTTCGTGGGGGGCCGGGGGAGATCATCCCCCCGGTGGAGGTTTGATGGCAGCGCCTCCAAGATCTTGTTTTTGAATTTAAAAAAATCTTCATTCCTCAGGGGGTTCGGGGGCGAAGCCCCAAAGGATCTGGATTCTTCGTGCCGAAGGGCATCATCATGTTCCACTTGCAGTCCCGGTTCTTTGTCGCAGACCGTGACACGATCTGAAATCGTCTGAGGGGCAATGAATTTTTTTCTCGACCAGGAATGGCTTGCCTTTCTTGAACGGACCGGTGCCATCAGCCGCGCTTGTCGGCTGGAGGTGGCTGGCACTTGCGTTTGGGTGGGGGAATATCGCAACGTTCGTCAAAAAAAATGGCAACTCTTCGGGGCTTGCCAGGAGCATGATCCCGCTTGGCTTGATGAACTGTTCGCCCTGGGACGGCAGCAGGGGGTGTTTCAGGTCGAGTGCGCCTTCAACATGGCGCGTTGGACCGACAAAGGGATGTTGGAGGCGGTCGGGGCCAGGATTACCGAAGAGTTCGGTACCTATGAGGTGGATTTGAGTCAGGAGCAGGAGCGACTCTGGTCTGGATTGCACCCAAAACATCGCAGCAAGGTCAACAAGGGACGCCGGGCGGGCCTGGAGGTTCGGTTTGACCTGAATCCGGATGATTTTGCTTTGATTCTGGATGAAACCTATGCCCGTGGTGGGGTTGGTAATCCTTTTTCCCGTTCCTACCTGAATGCCCTTTTTGCCATGGCGGGTGAACGTCTGTTGCTGTTGGGGGTTTATTCTTCCGACAGGCTTGAAGCAGGGGCTGTGGTTCCCATGGATGACGCCCGAGGATACTTCCTCCATGGGGCGTTTCGTGCCGATGGTGTTCCGGGGGCTGCGTTTCTCATGCATTGGTCTTTGATCATGGCGCTTAAGGAGCGTGGCAAAGCGGTCTATGATATTGGTGGGGCCCGTCGTCAGACCGATGATCCCAGACTCGCTGGCATCTTTCGTTTTAAAGAGGGGTTCGGCGGGAAATTCCTTCCATGTTGGTATTGGTGCCGGGTGATCCATCCTGGAAAAAAAGCGGTTCATGATATGGTGGAATGGGTTCGTTCCCGTCTGACTCATTAATTCTACTTTGTCACATTCATGAATCAGGGATTGTTGACACTCAAAAAATTATTGAAAGAAAAAAGGGGGCTTAAGGGATTGCCCCCAGGACTTTGATTTTGATTTTGTTTTTTACGCGCCATTTCACCCGAAGCGATCTTCCCGCGTGGTTTTTGCGGGAAGATC
>PEAN01000108.1 GCA_002753735.1 Magnetococcales bacterium DCbin4 | reverse complement strand
GATGTCGGCTGATCGGGAAGAAGTATAGCAAGGATGAAAATAAATTGGGGCATCAGAGTGTCCCCAGCTGCGGCGAAGCCGCTCAGTCCAACAATTGGTTTATTACATCACCGAGACATGGATGATGCTTGGCAAGGTAACTGGCCTCGGTTTTCTGGTCACCATTTCCTTCGCCAGTTCCTATCCATGGTTCATCCAACTGTTCACCGGATGGTTATTTGTTACGATCCTGTTGATATGTCTCAGCCCTTTCTTCCGATTCCTCATGTGCGTTTTGAAGCCGTGATATTATCAATTTCTTGCACGGAATAGCGTCGCTTGCATCGCTTTCGGCAAGACACAGATTGGAACCCATCCACAGGCCATCTCCGCAGACTGCCCATTGAACCGGCCAAAGTTTCAGCCCGTTGAAAAATGGCCATCCAGGAACGGGAGATCGTGGTAAAGAGAGGAGCACCAACAAGGGAAAACGCGCCAGACGCACACACAGGGGCAAGGCGGGGCATTTTCAACGGGGGGATGTGGAGGATGCCGGGGGGGTGGGTGGAACGGCAGGCAGGCGCATTTCCTGTGGGGGGGGGATGTGGCTGACCGGGGCGGGCTGTTGGTTCATCTTCATCACCGCGAACATGGCACCGATGATCAAGGCGGTCTGGGCCGCGAACATGCCCGCCGTCCATTTAATGGTTTCCGACTTGGCGGCTTCGATGTCCCGCTTCAGATTGGCTTCCACAGTGGCCAGCCTGAAGTCCAATTCCGGCTTGGTGGCCAGACCATCCAGGCGGCCTTTTACCTGCTGTTCATTGCGATCCGCCAGGGTATCGAATTTTTCTGTCGTCTGCTTGTCGCGTCTGGCCGCGAGATCATCCATACGGGCATCCATCTGCCTCATGACCGTAGCCAACATCTTTACCTGGGCTTCAGCCTGGGCGGTGGGAATCCCGGCACCTTCCAGTTCTTTCACGAAGGCCAGTGTGTCAAATGGGATGGCGGCACTCATGGTTTATCTCCTGGTAGATTGGCAAGCCCGGAATACTGTATCCGACCACCGCCAAATCCGTCCAACGAATTCTGCTTGACTCCAAGGAAGGATCGGAAGTGATGATGAGGGCACGGGGCCGAAAACCCCAATACACGCGGAATCAGACGGGCGTGAGCAGGTGGCGAACGGGAAGGAAGGAGCATCTGGCGATGATCCTGGAGACGAAACTGGCGATGGCATGTAATGGTGTCAAGGGTGCCGTTCGGCAGTACAAATCGGAAGATGGACCGCTCGGTTGATTCTTTCTGGGTGGTTGGGTTGGGGTGGGCAATGAGGGGGCGCGGGGGAGAAGGGGCGGGGAGTAAACGTCACCCAAACCGATTTTGAGGAAAACGCTTCGCGCGTTGCTGACCTGGGAAAGCAGGGGTTTGCCGACGATCTTGGCAAACCCTTGTTTTTATTGGTGGGCCGTGTAGGGCTTGAACCTACGACCCGCTGATTAAGAGTCAGCTGCTCTACCAACTGAGCTAACGGCCCAAAAAAAACAAAAAAACAAGGATCGCTACTTATGGATCCCTTATGGAATAAACCATCCAAAGCGCCATTCAGAATCCGGCACCCATTTCGAGTCGGTCAATAAAGCGGCCTCAATATCGGTGAAAATGAGGTTCAAAGTCAAGTGTTGATTTTTGAACACGGTTGAAGGTTGTTGTTTTTTGTCTCAGTTGACATTGGCCCATCAGACCTTTTCCAATAGACTGACTCCAGACTTCAAGATCTGGTCAGGAAAGGAAAAGCCATGAGTGGTCATCTTTTGGTGGTGGTGGGGGCAACCGCCAGTGGGAAAACTCGACTTGGAGTTGAACTGGCCGGGAGATTGTCTGGAGAAATCATCTCAGCCGACTCGCGTCAGGTATATCGTGGACTTGACCTTGGAACGGGCAAGGATCTTCATGAATATGGATCGGTTCGGCATCATCTGATCGACATCGTTGATCCGGGAACTGAATTCAGTGTGTTTGATTTTCAGAAACGATGTTACCAGTCCATCATCGAAATTCAACAACGCGGCAACCTTCCCTGCCTGGTCGGAGGCTCCGGACTCTACCTGGAGTCGATCCTGCTGGGGTATCGGATGGTCGTGGTCCCGGAAAATCCTGATCGCCACCGTGAACTTGAACAACACTCCGATGCATCCCTGGAACAATCTTTGCGAGAATTGAAACCTCATCTGCACAATGTCACCGACCTGGAGTCGCGGGCGCGGTTGATCCGTGCCATCGAAATTGCTGAGGCCGAACGGGTCACCACCGCACCTGTTCCCCCAGGGTTCAAGGCGTGTGTATTGGGAATTCATTGGCCCAGGCCGGTTTTGCGTGAACGCATCAGAAAACGTCTCGAAGATCGATTGGCGGGGGGGTTGATCCAGGAGGTTCTGGCGCTTCTCGACCGGGGGGTCTCCCATGAACGATTGGAATCCCTGGGGTTGGAATACCGCTGGGTTTCACATCATGTGCAGGGAGCATTGTCCATGGATGAACTTTTGGCTGGGTTGTCCCGGGCGATTGCTCAATATGCCAAACGCCAGGAAACCTGGTTCCGACGCATGGAACGGCGTGGAGTTGCCATCGCCTGGCTGGAGGGCGGCGATGACCTGCTTGATCGGGCCTGGAATCTCTGCTCTGCGTTGCAAGGCGCAATTCCTTCCCCCACGGGGCCTTGACGATCCATCGTTTGATCAAACATCCGATCATTTCCGAAGATCCCTTTCGGCGGTGTTTGAGGTCATGAGGCAGTTTCTGTTAAGCTGATACAGGGAGCGTTTTTCAATCGCCGATATTCCGAAACCAGGGAGTGGATGAACAATCATGGCCAAATTTGTGTTTATTACCGGCGGGGTGGTCTCCTCTCTGGGCAAAGGGGTGGCGGCCGCCTCTTTGGGATGCCTGTTGCAGGCGCGCGGCTGCAAGGTCACCATCCAAAAACTCGATCCTTATATCAATGTCGATCCGGGGACCATGAGTCCCTATCAGCATGGTGAGGTGTTCGTCACCAACGATGGGGCGGAAACCGATCTGGACCTGGGTCATTATGAACGGTTTCTCAATATCCCCATGAGCCAGGCCAATAACTTTACCACCGGCCGCATCTATCAACGTGTCATCCGCAAGGAGCGTCGGGGTGATTACCTCGGTTCCACGGTCCAGGTCATTCCTCACATTACCGATGCCATCAAGGAAGCGGTGATGAGTGTGGCGGGTGATGATCAGATTGCCATTGTCGAGGTCGGAGGGACCGTCGGCGATATCGAATCGCTTCCCTTCCTCGAAGCCATCCGCCAGATGCGCAATGACCTGGGGCGCAACAATACCCTGTTCATCCATCTGACCCTCATGCCGTTCATCCCCACTTCCGGGGAATTGAAGACCAAACCAACGCAACACTCCGTCAAGGAATTGTTGGCCATCGGTATTCAACCCGACATCCTGATCTGCCGCACGGATCGCGATATTCCTGCGGGAATCCGCAAAAAAATTGCCCTGTTCTGCAATGTCGAACCCGGTTCCGTCATCGCCTGCCGCGATCAGGATACCATCTATCGCGTCCCTTTTGCCCTCTACCTCGAAGGGTTGGCCCGCAAGGTTCTGCAACATCTCCAGTTGCCCAGTACCGAACCGGACATGTCAGACTGGGAGGAGGTGCTGGAACGGACCATCAATCCAAAACACAAGGTCACCATTGGGATCGTCGGCAAGTATGTGGAACTCAAGGATGCCTATAAATCCTTGCACGAGGCGTTGAATCACGGGGGTATCGCGAATAATACCCGGGTCATGTTGCGTTGGGTCGACGCCGAAAAACTGGTCGAGGAGGATCCGGAAGTCCTGCTGGGGGGGGTCGATGGTATCCTGGTTCCCGGGGGATTTGGTTTGCGTGGCGTCGATGGCAAAATCAAAGCCATCCAATATGCCAGAGAGGGAAAAATTCCCTACCTCGGCATTTGTCTCGGCATGCAGATGGCCGTGGTCGAATTTGCCCGTAATGTGGCGGGGATCGTTCAGGCCGATTCAACCGAATTCGACGAAAGTGCCAAAGACCCGGTCATCGCGCTCATGACCGAATGGGTGGACGGCAATCTGCATCAGCAACGCGATTCCCAATCCGATAAAGGGGGAACCATGCGTCTCGGGGCGTATCGTTGCCTCCTCAAGGCGGGCAGCCAGACCGCGCGTGCCTATGGCGTTCTGGAAATCTCCGAACGCCATCGACATCGCTATGAGTTCAACAATAACTACCGCCAACGTTTAACCGAAGCCGGTCTTGACATTACAGGAACCTCTCCCGATGGGACATTGGTTGAGGTTGTGGAACTCCCCGGTCATCCCTTTTTCGTCGCTTGTCAGTTCCATCCTGAATTCACTTCACGTCCTCGTGCACCACATCCCTTGTTCTCTGCCTTCGTCCTTTCCAGTTTGCATCATCGCGGAGCTTCGTCGTGAACGGACAAAACCTTCAAAGAACAGTTGCCGTGGGACGGGTCAACTTTGCCAATCATCTCCCTTTGGCGGTCATCGCCGGTCCTTGTGTCCTGGAGGGGACCGGGTATACCCAGGGGGTCGATTTCGCCATGCGAACCGCCGAAGCGTTGAAAAAAATGTGTACCGCGGTCGGTTTGTCCCTGGTGTACAAATCCTCCTTCGACAAGGCCAACCGGACTTCCCTGGCCAGTTATCGCGGTCCCGGTCTGGAACTGGGGTTGCGTATTCTTGATCAGGTTCGTAGTGAACTCGACCTCCCGGTCGTGACCGATGTCCATGAAATCGAGCAAGCCCGTTTGGCGGGGGCTGTGGTGGACATGTTGCAAACCCCTGCTTTCCTTTGTCGGCAGACCGATTTCATTCAGGCTGTGGCGCGGGCGGGAAAACCGGTCAACATCAAAAAGGGTCAGTTCCTGGCACCTGAGGATATGGCTGAGGTCGCCAACAAGGCGTTCCGCGCCGGTAATGACAACATCATGTTGTGCGAACGCGGATATGCGTTTGGCTATCACAACCTGGTCGTGGATATGCGCGGCTTGGATATCATGACCGCAACCGGGTTTCCTGTCATCTTCGATGCCACCCATTCGGTTCAATATCCGGGAGGGGCGGGAAACGCCTCTTCAGGCGAGCGACGTTTTGTTGAACCTTTGGCTCGGGCCGCGACCGCCGTCGGTTTGGCGGGTGTCTTCCTGGAAACCCATCCCGACCCAGACCATGCCCCCTGTGATGGACCCAACATGGTGCCGTTTGAACGGTTGCCTGCCCTGCTCTGGAAGTTGAAACGTCTTGATGAGGTCGTAAAACAGTGAAAAAAACAATATTGAATCAAAGACATGTTGATCTTGGGGCTACCATGGTCCCCTTTGCAGGGTGGCACATGCCCTTGCACTATGGTTCTCAGTTGCGCGAACACCTGACGGTTCGCGAGGATTGTGGGGTGTTCGATGTGTCCCACATGGGAATCTTCGACCTGACCGGTCCCGGGGTCGATGATCTGTTGCGCCTGCTCATGGCCAATGATGTCGCCAAAATTCCACGCATCGGGCAGGGGCAATATACGGTCATGCTCAATGAACGTGGCAATGTGACTGATGATCTGATCGTCTACCGGTTGGGGGAAGGTTTCTTTTCGTTGGTGGTCAATGCGGGCACCCTTGAAAAGGATCTGGCCTGGATTCGCATTCACGCCGCTTCTTATGGGGTGGAGGTGACCTGGCGCAAGGACATGGCCATGCTTGCCTTGCAGGGACCCAAGGTGCCACAACGTTTGCAACATTGTCTTCTGGGTTCTTTTGAGGAGCGCATCCTGGCGTTGCGTCCTTTCCAAATCCTGGTGGCGGATGGTTGGCGTATTGCCCGTACCGGTTATACGGGCGAGGATGGCTTCGAAATCATGGTGGATGCGGAACGGGCGGCGGTGCTTTGGGATGGCTTGATGCGTGCCGGAATTGCCCCGGTGGGGCTGGGGGCGCGGGATACCCTGCGCTTGGAGGCGGGATTGAATCTTTATGGTCAGGATATGGACGAAAAGACCAATCCCTTGGAATCGGGTCTGGGATGGGTGGTGGCCTGGGAACCCCGGTCGCGCGAGTTTATCGGGAGGAAATCCCTGGAACTTCGACGTGTCCACCCCGCCCTGCCGCAACGTTACGGCTTGATGTTGCGTGACAAGGGGGTCTTGCGCAATCACCAGGAGGTGTTCCTCAAAGGTCGGAGGATTGGAGAAATCACCAGTGGGGGGTACTCCCCGTCGTTGCAGAAAGGGATTGCACTGGCCCGTCTGGAGCCAGGATTGGCCCCGGGTGCTTTGTGTGAAGTGATGGTGCGTGGTCGGGGTCTGGTCGCGGAAATCGTCCGGCCCCCCTTCGTCGCCGGTCGCAAAAAATGACCAGGAAAAGTGACCTGAAGCAAATTCGTTTGAAGCGATTGAAGATTGCCAATTTCAAGGCCATCGACGCGGTCGAACTCCACTTTCCGCAGCCGCGGATGAAGGGTGATCCCGATATCCATGTCATGGGTAGCCGGAATGGTCTTGGCAAGACCTCAATTTTTGAGGCTTGTGCATTGCTTTTCCTTGGTATGTATGGGAGTGGAACGTTCCAGTTGGCCAGGTATCGAATGGATCTGACTGAACTGTTCGTACGGTCCGGGTCTGAGGAGGCACGGATCGAGGGGGACTTTTCCGTTAGTGGAGAAGATCGTGAGGTCCGCATTTGTTGGTCAAGATTGGATGAATTGCAGATTACATCCACGATCAAGATCAATCCAATGATTGCTGGGAGGGAAGAGCGACCTGATGAAAGTTGGGTGGAGCAGTTCTTGATGCTGTTGGCAGGGTACACCATGGAACCCATCGTGATGCAACCCTGCCTGTATTTCCATAGTTACCGCAAGGTTCAGGAAGGAAAGCCAGAGCTGGGCATGATGGTGGAGTCGGAAATGCCGCGTCAAATGCGCGGAAGGCGACCCGGGCGCTGGCGGGGACCCTACGAGGAAGGCAAGTCGGTCAGCACGTTCAAGATTCAAATGTTGCATGCCATGATGGGAACGGCGGGCCTCTTTGAATCCCTGGACAAGGAAAAGGCGGACAAGACCCGGGAACAACTCAATCGCCTGATCGAAAAATACGCAGGGGGGACCATTGAAAAATTGCGCTCATCCCATGATAATACTTTCGATTTTTTGATTACCCCCAGGTTAAGCGGTAAGACTGGACCTGGAGATCCTTTCTCTTTTGATGGACTCAGTTCCGGCCAGAAGGAGATCATTTCCACCCTGTTTCTGATTTGGCATCACACGTTGGATCAATCAGGAATCATCCTGATCGATGAACCGGAACTCCATCTGAATACGGAATGGCATCGGGATTTCGTGCGGCAAATTTTTGAGTTGGCACCGGGTAACCAATATATTTTGGCAACCCATTCCGAGGATGTGTTCGGGTCGGTTGATGAAGATCGTCGGTTATTCCTGGAGTAGAATCGATGATTGTCAAGGGTGGGGGTTCCCCCGACCGGGTTCGCCAGCGAAGTCGGCATCGACTGTTCGTTGAAGGGAGTGGAAAGGCATTTGACGTGGTGGCGTTGCAGGTTTTGCTCTTTGAATTGTCGATGAATATATTGAGGCGATGGGACCATCGTTTCGTGTGAGAAGTAAGGAGAATATCGAATTCATAAATAACGCTGTTTTGTAGCACTGTCCATCGCCAACCCAATGCGGGAGGTTCATTGGCGGGTGCGTGTCAAATGAATTATTTTTCCAAATCCGGATTGGGTTGTGGTACGCTCTGATTGTCTGTCACTTGACTGCTCTGGAGAATTCGTTATGGCCACCGTCACCTTTGATACCCTGGAACTGGTCAACCTGCTCAAGGTTGCCGGATTTCCGGCGGACCAGGCTGATGCGGTCGTGCGTGTGATCGCCAAATCGCATGATGAACTTGTTACAAAACGAGATTTGCAAATCGAACTCGTTCCAGTCCGTACAGATTTGGTACTCCTTAAATGGATGATGGGCCTCCAATTGACCGGAGTGATGGCGCTGATCCTGAAATCCTTCTTTCCGAATTGATCGTTTAATTCCGACCTCCATTCCTGCAGGCCGCTTCTATGGTGTACCCGAGGAAAGGCCGGTGAACAGATAATCGCCCCCCACCTGATGTCCGGCGGAGAGCATGGCGCCGTATTGCGGGGTTTGGGGTGCATCCTTGACCACTTCGCTGCGGATCTGATTGAACAGATCGAATCCGGTCCGCAGTTGACGGCCATCTCCCAGTTTTTCCAACAGGTGTCGGGCAAAGACCGAGTGTCCATCACCGCCCCCATCCATCACCGGTTCTTCACCGCCTGATGACAGCATCATCACTGCCCGGCGTTTGCCGATTTCCTCGGTCGTCAAACCGTCGCTGTCGGAAGAAAATCCATATTCCCGGGTCAGCGATCCCGAATAACAACTGTCCGAAATCACCATGATGCGGGAAGCGGTGATCTTGCTCAGAAAGTCGGAAATATGCCGGGTCGAGATCCATTTTTCCGACGAGGCGACATCGACATCCCCCGGGATCCAATAGCCGGTCGCCGTCTCTTCACGATAATATCCATGTCCGGCAAAATAGATGATCAATTCCTGACCCGGTTTGATCTTTGCCGCCAGGTGCTGAAAGGCTGCAATCATGTCGTCATAACCGGCATTCTTCAATACGATGGTTTGATATCCCAGGGCACCCAGGGAGTCACTGACCGCATTGACATCATTGACGGCCGTTCCCAGACTGGGGACCGGTGAAGGATAACGGTCGATTCCGATTAAAACCGCGATGCTTTGCCCGGTCAACTCGGGAAAGGTGCGTGTCGAAACCGAAGTTTCGGCACCTGGTATGGGTTCCCGTTCAAAGACATTGCCCCGGATGCGCTCTATGGAATCCAATTGTTCGAGTGCCTGGGAAAACATTTCGGTTCGCTGGGCTTTTTGTACCATTTGGAACGCCAGCAGGTGGGACATCCGGTTCTTTTGATCGATCCCCTGACGTTCGATGACTTGGAGCAGATCTCCTTGAGTCACCTGCTGGCCTGCGGCCAATCGTCCCAAAACTTCTCCGACTTCCCGGGTGCCAGGATTGTTGGCGGTGCGGTAACCCGCCATGATGCCATCGCTGCCCAATCGGTTGAGGATGAGTTTTTGTTCCTGAATCGACAATCCTGCCTGATTCATGGTGCTCATCAACACTCCGGAATCAACAATCCCCGTGGTGACGGAATCGGTCATACGCAACAACGTGGTGACTGACTCCGAGGTCGCTTGATGGCGATTGCCTTCCGCGGTTCCCTCGTTGGCAAGTGGCGATAAGGCTTGGATTGTGCTCAAGCTTGCCGGATGGGAAGCCCCCGACGGTTCAGATCTGCCCATCGTTGCGCCTGATGTGACCCCCTTGTTCGATTCCAATGAGGTCAGGAGATCGGTTTGGATCGCAAGCGTGCCGACCGCTCCGGCAACCTTTTGTACTACCGGCGGTGGGGCGTTGGTCGTTTGATCGTTGCCAACGTTGGCGGAGGTTCTATCGGTTTGTTGCGGTTTGGTGGTGGAATTGGGTGCGTTGGAAGTGTTGGGTTCCTGAGGTTGAACCGGGATCGTGTCGGTTGTGGTGACCGGGGTTGATGGAATTGGATCAGTGATCGCATCGGCCGGAAGATTGGTTTTGGGGGGTGTGCCATCGTTGGCAACGGGAAGGGACTCGGTGGACGTGAGGGTGAGGACGAAATCATCACTGACACTGGCACTGCCATCCGATGCCGTGACCCGAAGGGTCCATTGGCCGACTGCGGTTTGGCTTGGCGTTCCCGAAAAGGTGCGGGAGGTGCGGTCATAGGTCAACCAGGAGGGGAGGTCGGTACCGTTGGCCTGAGTGGCCTGAGTGGTCAGAAGGTCCGAGCCGTCAACGTCGGTAAAGGTATTGGCGGGGAGTTGAATGCTGAGGGATGTATTGATGCTGCTGCTTTGATCGGCGATGGCTTGAGTGATGGTTGGGCGATCATTGACCGGTGAGACATCCAGGGTGATGGTTCCGGTGACCGCCGTGCTGCCGTTCTCCCCGCCATCGGCAATGTTGACTGCGAGCGTCGTGTCGGTATCCCAATGGGCGGTTGGGACAAAGGCGACCGCTGCCAAGGCCACATTCACATTGGCGACGGTATCGGTGAGGCTCCAAACGCCGGTGGTGGCATTGAAGCCGCCGCCGCCGGTGGTGGTGAGGCTGCCCGCGCCGGGATTGGCCAGGGTCAGGGTGGCGGTAAGGGTTTCACCGGAATCGACATCGCTTGCGACGATGTCGGTCAGGGCGACACTGGCGGCATCTTCGGTGTAGGTGGTGGTCAGGGTCGTGTTGGTGGCACCGGGGCTGTCATTGACGGGTGTGACCGCCAGGGTGATGGTCCCGGTGACCGCCGTGCTGCCGTTCTCCCCGCCATCGGCAATGTTGACCGCGAGCGTCGTACTGGTATCCCAGTTGGCGGTCGGGACAAAGGCGACCGCCGCCAGTGCAACATTCACATTGGCGACGGTATCGGTGAGGCCCCAAATGCCGGTGGTGGCATTGAAGCCGCCGCCGCCGGTGGTGGTGAGGCTGCCCGCCCCGGGATTGGCCAGGGTCAGGGTGGCGGTGAGGGTTTCACCGGTATCGACATCGCTTGCGACGATGTCGGTCAGGGCGACACTGCTGGCATCTTCGGTGTAGGAGGTGGTCAGGGTCGTAATGGTGGCACCGGGGCTGTCATTGACGGATGTGACCGCCAGGGTGATGGTCCCGGTGACCGCCGTGCTGCCGTTTTCACCGCCATCGGCAATGTTGACCGCGAGCGTCGTACTGGTATCCCAGTTGGCGGTCGGGACAAAGGCGACCGCGGCCAGTGCAACATTCACATTGGCGACGGTATCGGTGAGGCTCCAAATGCCGGTGGTGGCATTGAAGCCGCCGCCGCCGGTGGTGGTGAGGCTGCCCGCACCGGGATTGGCCAGGGTCAGGGTGGCGGTGAGGGTTTCACCGGAATCGACATCGCTTGCGACGATGTCGGTCAGGGCGACGGTGGCGGCATCTTCGGTGTAGGAGGTGGTCAGGGTCGTATTGGTGGCACCGGGGCGGTCATTGACGGGTGTGACGGCCAGGGTGATGGTCCCGGTGACCGCCGTGCTGCCGTTCTCCCCGCCATCGGCAATGTTGACCGCGAGCGTCGTGTTGGTATCCCAGTTGGCGGTCGGGACAAAGGCGACCGCCGCCAGTGCTGCATTCACATTGGATACCGTATCGGTCACGCTCCATACACCCGTGCCGGCGTTGAAGCTGCCGCCGCCGGTGGTGGTGAGGCTGCCCGCACCGGGATTGGCCAGGGTCAGGGTGGCGGTGAGGGTTTCACCGGAATCGACATCGCTTGCG
>PEAN01000024.1 GCA_002753735.1 Magnetococcales bacterium DCbin4 | reverse complement strand
AACCCGAGGCCCCGCCCCCGAATCGGCGAAACTCCCATTCTCCTGACGCATCCATATCCTCCTGATCATCCCAACATGGTGTCGTGATTAAAAAAATGATCGAGAAAAAAAAGGGGTCTGGGGGATTGCCCCCAGGGTGTTGATTTTAGAAGCTAAAGTCAAAGGCTAAAGCATGGAAACCTTTTTGTTTAAAGTCAAAACCAAAGTCAACACCCTGGGGGCAATCCCCCAGACCCCTTTTTTTTATTAATATTTTTCAAACCCCTTCAAGGAGTTGGCAACGGTGGCGGTCCTCCCGGTGCCATGGTTGCCCATTCGGGAAACTGTTGCAATGCCACCCATTGAGCCATCCCCGGCTTCCAGGCAAGCGTCTGACCCGTCACCTGGCCCGAAGCGATCCATTGGCGTACCCCCGCCAGATCATAAGGCCCCTGTTGCTGCCCCTGAATCACCAGATGATACTGCCCCGGAACCGGAGGAGGTGGCGGTGCGGCCGATGCGGGTGGAGGTGGTGGCGCGGCGGAAGCGGAAGGTGGCGCCCCCCAGGGAGCGATGGTCTGTTGCCCCAGGGCCACCCCAACCCCCATCCCCATCATCCCCCCCGCCTGACCGGGATTCTCCGCCGCCTTTTCCATGGCCACGGAGGCTTGGAAACGGTTGAAGGCCCCCAGATCGCCGATCATCCCCATGCTGGTGCGTTTGTCCAGAATTTTTTCCACCTCTTCGGGGAGCGAAATATTCTCCACCAAGGGTTTACCCAGCTCCAGACCATATTCCTGGAATTCAGGTCCGATCCGTTTTTGCAGCATCAGCCCCAATTCGTCGTATTGGGTCGATAGATCCAACAGCGGCACCCTGCTTTCCGCCAGGGCATCGGCGAAGCGGGAAACGAACAGTGAACGCAATTGCTCGGTGATTTCCTCCAGGGTGAACCGGCCATCCGTACCCACCACCGCCGCAATCAAAGCCCTGGGATCGGTCACCCGCAGGGAAAAGCTGCCGAATCCCCGCAGACGGACCGGTCCGAACTCGGGATCCCGCAGCATGATCGGATTGCGTGTCCCCCATTTGATGTTGGTAAAGGTGCGCAGACTGACAAAATAGACTTCCGCCTTGAACGGGCTGGAAAATCCGTACTTCCATCCTTTGAGGGTGGTCAACACCGGGATGTTTTGTGTTTCCAGGGTATACATCCCCGGACCAAACCCATCCGCCAGTTTCCCTTCGTTGACGAACAGGGCGTATTGCCCCTCGCGCACGGTCAGTTTTGCCCCGTATTTGATTTCATTGTCGTAACGTTCAAACCTGTAGACCAGTGTATCGGAAGAATCATCGATCCATTCGATGATATCGATAAACTCGCCGACGATCTTGGCAAAAAATCCCATCTCATCCTCCTTGCCGATGTGATACCCCACCCTGACCCATCCACGATGAACTCAATTCCGATCATTCCCCCGAACTTCGAACCGGGACTCATCCATCACTTCACCCCGGACATTCAGCAATGCCAACCGGTGATGGCCTTTGACGGGAGTCCAACCCACCCCGCGTGCCATATCGACCCCATCCAACTGCCATCGATACCCTTCCTGAGGAGGGTCCATCCGGAAAAACACCCGCTCCAGATGTCGCGGAATATCGGGATCCAGTGCGATCACCACGCCGGAACCCGGATAGGCGATCCGTCCCCGCCCTTCCCAGTGCTGCACCCGTTCCACCCGATCCATTTCGGTGCCGGCGAGATACCATTCATCCCGTTCCCCCTCTTCGGCCCCGACAAACCGCGTTCGGGTACGGACCACCCCTGGAGGCACCGGGCCTGGTCCCTCCCCCCCTCCCAGATGGGACATCACCGCCCGCCATGCAGGCGCCGCACCCGAGATGCCGGAAACGTCATGCATCGGTTCGCCGTCGAAATTACCGACCCAGACCCCTACCGTCCAAGCGCTGGAAAATCCGACACACCAATTGTCCCGCATCCCTTTGGAGGTACCCGTCTTGACCGCGCTCCAGAACGGAAGACGCAAAACGCTGTCAAGCCCGAACGTCAAGGCCCTGGCCGAGGGGTCGGACAGGATATCGCTGATGATGAACGCCGCCTCAGCCGCCATCACCGTTTTTTTCTCCGTTTCCCGTTCCGCCAACCGTACCCGGGACGGGGTATGAATCCCCCCATTGGCCAGGACGCGGTAGGCGTTGACCAACTGCCACAGACTGACCTCCACCGACCCGAGACCGGGGGCGGGACCATAGAAATCGCCCTCCTCGGAAACCCCGGCAAACCCCAGATCACGCAAACGGACGACCATGGGTTGCAGTCCGGTCAACAGCAACGTCTTGACGGCCGGGATGTTCAGCGAGGAAGCCAATGCGGTACGCAACGTCACCCATCCCTTGTAGTGCTCTTCGTAGTTGCGTGGCACATAAAGGCCCCGGGCCGTGACGATGTCCAGGGGAGCATCCTCCAGAAGGGAGGCGGCGGTCAACCGGCGTTGTTCCAATGCCAGGCCATAAAGAAAGGGTTTCAAGGTGGAACCCGCCTGGCGCAAAGCCTGGATTCCATCCACCTGGCTTGCCGATTCGGCACGCGGGGCGTTACCGACGTAGGCCAACACCTCACCGCTGTCATTGGCCAACACCAACGCCGCCCCATGATGGACGTTGCGTCCTTCCAACCGAACCAGCTCGGCATCCAGGACGCCCCGGACAAACCGTTGCAATGGCGCATTGAGGGTGGTGACAACGTGATCTCCCGTACCATCCATCAACAACCGGCGCGCCAACTGCGGGGCATCCGCCCGGAGTGGACGGATCCAGCGCCCCCGGGCCAACACCTCGCCAATCTCGGCACGCAGCCCGGGACACGTCCGTTCCGGGGCCACCCGCTCCGCCAATCGGCAGGCCCGTGCCGTCACTTCCTCCAACCCGGCGTTGGGTGCGCGCAACAGGGCGGCCAGAATCACACCATCTCCCCGGGTCAACCCAGCCACCCCTTTGTCGAACAGCCCCCGGGCCGCCGACCCAATCCCTTCCAGTTCACCGCGAAAGGTCACCCGATTCAGATAGGCTTCCAGGATTTCATTCTTGCTCCAATTCCTTTCCAATCCCCATGCAGCCCGCATCTGCCCCCATTTGCGCACCAACGACCGTCCTCGGCTTCGACCGGACAGGTTGTGATCCAGAATACCCGCCAACTGCATGGTGATCGTCGAAGCGCCCCGGCGGTATCCTTTCGTCACCCAGTCCCGGATGCCGGCCCCAAGCGCCAGGAAGTCCACCCCGCCATGGGAAAAAAAACGCTGATCTTCAGCAGCCACCAACACTTCCAGAGCGGCTGGGGAAATGTCCCTCAGGGGAACCCAGGCCAACCGTCGCCCCCGATGCGACACCCGCATTTCGTGTAACGTGTTGCCGGCGCGGTCCAGGAGCAGACGGTCGCTTGCATGCCAGGCGGCGCGGACTTCGGCGAAGGGCGGCAGCCTGGACACGGACCCATCCTGGTAGATCCAGACTGCCAGGAGAAACAAACCCGGGACCAATAATTTTCGCCCCATAAAAATTTGGCATTCATGATCAAGAAAAAAAAGGGGGTCTCAAGGGATTGCCCCCAGGGTGTTGACTTTAAATCAAAAGATCCAATAATTGTTTTTGACTTAAAAAAACAAAGTCAAAAGCGGGGCATGGAAACCTTTTTTTTAAAATTCAAAAACAAAGTCAACACCCTGGGGGCAATCCCCCAGACCCCTTTTTTTTCTCAATAATAAAATGCCTGCACGATCTGGAAAGCAATAGGGATCTGACGGGTTACAGTTTTCCTTCCCACAAGTGCAGGCTAAACCCGCTCAAGGTGATGAACAACAAGGTCAAGCCAATGGTAATCAAGGTAAATCCCAAAACCCGCGACCAGAATTTCAGTCGGGAAGAGGGGGGAGGTACCAGAACACGATCCAGTTGGCCACTTTCCTTAAGCCTCCGATATTCCACCTGCCGTTCATGTTTGAATTCATCCACCGGCATACGCCCGACAAACATCATGATATCCAGAGGAAATTTGCTCGGACGGAAATGGCAGTTGAAAAAGTGGACCGAAAAGATGAACACCACCGCCAGGAATGCCTCTTCACCGTGAATGATGGTCGCGACATTGAATACCCAGCCGGGAAGGAATTCACCCGCAACCTTCGGGAACCAAAGGATCAGCCCCGAGGAACCGATGATGAACATGCCCCAGAACGGTGCCCAATAGTCAAATTTTTCCCAATAAGACCAATGATCAAACACCGGTCGCGGTCCCTTGCCGAAGAACCAGCGCACCATGGCGATGAAATCCTTCAAATCCTGCCAGTTGGGAACGAGCGAAGTCGGGCCGAACCAACGAAATGTCGTGCGGCTCTTCCAGAAAATGCGATAGAACACCCCGCCCAGATGGACGAAGAACACCAGGGAAAACATGACCGCCGCCACCCGATGGGCGATGGCCATCACCGGCGCCCCACCCAGGAAACGTGCCACCCAGGGGGCCCAGAAGGCATCGGGATACAACACCGTCATCCCGGTAAAGGCCAACGTCATGATGGAAAGGGCAAAGGTCAGATGGGCCAGACGCCACAAGGCGGGAAAGCGTTGTACATAGGTCCGGGGATCCCCCGCCACTGCGGGCGATTCATGGATGACCGGCAACAATCCCGCCGCCTTTTCCCGCGATTCACGATAAAACCACAACGCCGAATGGGTCCAGAAGAACAGAAACACCCCCACCAGCAATAAAATCATGAATTTTGACGCCAACCACAATTCAGGATACCGGTCAAAATCATGGGAGTTGCCATGAGGAAGAAAGGTCAGGAATCCCGGAGAGACCCCGGCATGACATTTTTTGCAGGTTTTTTCGCGGTTCGCTCCTGAAACAGGGGAATCGGGACTGGTAGCACGGGTGTTGGAATGGGCCGAATGGCAATCGAAACATTTTGCGGTATGGGCGTATCCCAAAACATTGACCTGCCCATGGTAGGTCTTGGCATAGGTTTCGTAGGAATCCTGATGACAGTTGCCACAACTCTTGGTGATCACCAACCGTGCGGGATCTTGATGGGGGGATGAAATTTTATGTGAGGTATGACAATCGGCACAGACCGCCGCCTTGGTATTGCCAAAGCGCAATACCTGCGCACCGTGAACCGAATTTTCATACAAACGCAACTGCTCCTGATGGCAGCGGCCACACACCACCGGAGTGGACTGACGGAACTCCTCCCGTTCGGGGGTCCCCTTGGCAGCGATGGTATGTCCTTCATGGCAGTCGGGACAACCGGCGTTCAACTTGCCGGAACCATCCTTGCGCGGCTGGCCATGGACCGATTCCATATAGGAGGCGATGTTTTGCACCACCTTGTCCAACACCACCGGATCATGCCCCTGCATGCGGCCCCACCCCTTGCGGTGCAGATCGCTGTGGCAGCGGACACAATCCACCTCCCCCTTTTCCTTCAACCGATGGGGGATCAGGGTGATGTCACGATGGCATTCAACGCACAACCGTTTGCCATGGACACTGTTTTGCAACTTTTCCCGGTCGATGTAGAGGGAACGTTGCTTGGAACGGACCCCCTCGCCCAGGGGAACGCTGAACCCCTTCTCCCCATGACACCCGTAACAACGAACGTCGGAGGTGTTGCCATCCACGACGATGGGCTTGATCTCTTCGGGACTCTGGGCCTCCCCTCCCGGAGCCGCCAAAGCCACCCCCAAACTCAGCAACCACGCCACCGCCCACCCGATGGGGATCATCACCCCGACCAGGCGTTTCGGCAACCACCGGATCACATGCGACAGACGCCACACCATGGTCAGGGAACGACCTTGCCGCCCTGTTCCGTCCCCTTGCCGCCCCGGAACCACGCATGTTCGGGACGGGCAAGGATGGCATCCAGCACCTTGGCGACTTCAGCGGCAGCCTCCGTCTTCCCTGCACTCCGGGCCTGGGCGATCAAGGTTTCCGCCTGGGGGACGAATCGGGTGTAGAACAACTGTGAAATATCATGGAACCCTTGCCATTGCACATAATCAGGCGCCTGCATCGATACCCCCTGACGGATGCGTCGTCCCGCCTGGTGCCACAATTCAAACCAGGACCATTCGATGGGATCGTCAAAATTGGCCGGGGAGCGCAAGCCCGATTTCGCCAGACTGTCCATCACCTCCTGGGCCGGCTGGGCAAACTTGTTGTTGTACAGGACAACGACGTTATCATACTGCTGATAGAAATTTTCGACGAGGGTCTCGGTATGGCAGGAAATACACACCTCCTGCATCCGTTTGCGATTCTCCTTCCATGAAACTTCCGATTTTTCAGGCCCCTCACCCATCTTATGGGAAACAGGCGTCTTGAGGTTCCAACTGATGCGATGACTCACATCATGGGTCAAAGGGGATTCGACAGTGGCCGACATGTGACAGGTGGCACAGGTGGGACCGGTATCATAATCCTCGCCGGGGATCCATTTGGGTGATTGCAGATTCATCCGATCCAGATTGGCGTAAAAATTGATGCCATGTTTGGATTCATCATAAATCTCTTTTTGCGGATGGGCGGGACCCCGATGGCACTTGCCGCAGGCTTCGGGACGCCGGGCCTGAATCTGGGAAAATTCATGCCGCTGATGACAGGCGGTACAGGCCCCCCGGGAACCATCCGGATTGATGCGGCCAATGCCACTGTTCGGCCAGGTCGTCGCCTCCAGCTTGCCGCTGGATTTGACCTTGACCTCGGAACCATGACACTGAAGACAGCCATGTTTTCCTGCCGCAGACATTGATTCATCAGGCATCCCCTGAACCGTGGTCGCCAG
This sequence comes from Magnetococcales bacterium DCbin4, assembly GCA_002753735.1. Classification (GTDB taxonomy): domain Bacteria; phylum Pseudomonadota; class Magnetococcia; order Magnetococcales; family UBA8363; genus UBA8363. The sequence continues at coordinate 49,976 of PEAN01000024.1, read as the reverse complement.
GGTGTAGGCGGGACTCTCCTTGATGTCCGCCGCCCGGGCATGGATGCTCTGGGTGAATTCCCTGGTTTCCCGTTCGTGGCACCGTCCACAATCCTTGGGACTGACGATGATGGAAATCAGGAATTTTTTGTGCATGAAGGCATCGGGATCCCCCTGCTCCGCCCGGTGGCATTCATAACAACCCACATTGGCCCCGTAATGTTTGGAGCCGCCCCATTGCTGATACAAACTCCGATTGTCCTCAATATGGCAGGAGACACAGGTGGCGCTCTCCTTGCTTAAGGCATCGAATGTTTTTCTCGAAATTTTTTCCGGTTCCGCCGGCGTCACCGCGGGAAAGGTCTCCATCGGGGCCGCAGGGGCGTTTTCCTTGACCACAGGGGGAATGTTCGCCTTCGTCTCTTCCTCCGCCTGCGCAACCAGTGGAGACCCCAAAAACACGACCACCACCCAAACCATCCGCAGCATTTCCAACCATTGCGTGCCCGACATGCGCTTAAGCCCCCTTTTTCTCCTCAATCGTTTTCCCATTCCCGAACGGGTTTCATGTTGCTTTATTGTCGAGATCAAGTCAATTACGATGATGTGGGTTGGCACAGAGATTTTAAAATTTGATCTATACAAAAAAATATTAATAGCTCGACACCCAGAAAATCAAGAAAAGGATTTCTCGCGCAAACCTTGACCGTGTTGCCGGAAAACGCTGCACATCCTTGGTGGAAGTAGGATATTCTACAAAAAGGCCATTCCATTGACCCGTCGGAGCAGACATGGAACAACGAATCAGCCTGAGTGAGGCCAACCAGCATTTGGCTCGTTATATCAAAGCAGTTGAAGCTGGAGAAGAAATCATCATCACCCGGCGCGGACAACCCATTGCCCGTCTGATGCCTCTGCCCCGTGAACAGGTGTTGTGCGAAGAACGGCAAGCAGCCCGTGAACGCACCCGAATGAGGATGCAGCAGGGCTATGCCCTGGGAGGAGAACCGGTTTCCCGTGATGAACTCCATGAGCGGTGAGCGGTACACCTTTGACACCAACATCCTTATCTATGCCTTGGACCGCGAGGCGGGCAGGAAGCACGCAATTGCTTCGGCGCTGCTGGATCAAGCTGTCGCGGAGAACTGCGTGTTGATGCTCCAATCTTTGGGAGAATTCTTCCGGGCAGCAACCGCCAAAGGCAAAATGCCCATTGCGGAAGCCTCCGACCAGGTGCGGGACTGGCTGGCTTTATTCCAAGTGCAACCCGCAGGGATTTCCACAATCACCAAGGCGCTCCGTGCGGTGCAAAATCATAACCTGTCTTTTTGGGATGCCATGTTGTGGGCCTGCGCCAAAGAGGCTGGCTGTGCAATCGTGGTCAGCGAAGATTTTCAGCATGGAAGATTACTGGAAGGGGTCAGATTCCACAACCCGTTTCTGGACACTTCAGGTTCAAATGAAAACAAAGGCCGCTAATCCGTCATTCCAATTGAAGGGGATCCAGAGAACACATCCTCTCCGGATCCCCTCAATCCCGCGACTTGAGATACGTCCCCCTAACGTCCGGTAATTATCGTAGACCCGTTAAATCCATATCGTTTTGGCCACTAAAAACTCTCAAATTCATCATCGGCCCGCCCTTTGTCATGGGAAACCGCTGGTACGGTCGTCGCGGCAGGAGGGGCGATCATGCGGGGTGAACGACTGGGTGCAGGCGCTGCTGCCCGGGATGTTTTCTTCCCCGAAGCGACCTTCCGCGGCGGAGTCCGGGATACGGCAGCGTCCAATTTGAAAAACGCCATCGTCCGTTGCAAACTTTCCGCCTGACTGGAAAGTTGTTCCGCCGTCGCCGCCATCTCCTCGGATGCCCCGGCATTGTTTTGAATCACCTGGTCCAACTGTTGAATCGCCTGATTGACCTGTCCCGCCCCCGCGTTCTGTTCGTCACTGGCACTGGCAATTTCCTGTACCAGCTCCGAAGTCTTCTGAATATCGGGAACCAGGGTGTTGATGATCCCCCCGGCCCGCTCCGCCACCTGGACGCTGGAAGCGGAAAGTTGACTGATTTCCCCTGCTGCGGTCTGGCTGCGTTCCGCCAATTTGCGCACCTCGGCGGCCACCACCGCGAATCCCTTGCCATGTTCCCCCGCCCGCGCCGCCTCGATGGCGGCATTCAACGCCAACAGATTGGTCTGCCGGGCGATCTCCTCGATGATGGAAATCTTGGTGGCGATCTCCTTCATGGCGACGACCGCCTCATCAACTGCCTTCCCCCCCTCACTCGCATCCTTGGCGGCACGGGAGGAAAGTTTTTCCGTCTGCTGGGCGTTGTCGGTGTTGTTTTGAATGTTGGAGGCCATCTCCTCCATGGCGGAAGAGGTCTCTTCAATCGAAGCCGCCTGTTCGGTCGCCCCCTGGGCCAATGTCTGGGCCGCTTCGTTCAATTCATGGCTTCCCGCCGCCACGTTGTCCGAAATGGTTTTGGTTTCCGTCACAATCCGCCGCAGATTCTCCGCCATGGTCAACATGTCGGCCAGGACGCCCGTAGCATTTGATCGGGTACATATCGCATTGATCGAACTGGAAACATCACCCTGTCCCATCAGGGAAGCCATGCGTCGAATCTGAATCGGTTCGCATCCCAACAATCGAAGAATTGATCGTACCACCATGACGCCGATCAAAATGCCGAACACCGTACCCACCAGGGTCAAGGTCGTCATCATGCCAAACGCGGTCGTTTCAGTATGCTCCGCATGTTTCATCGCCTGCTCGGTAAACTCCTCCACCTTGAGGATGAAGGCATCCAACTCCTGGTTGAGTTCCTCTTCCTCCTTTTCAATCGCCTCACCCGCTTCGTTGGCTTCATGGATCGCCCCATGTTGCAACAGTTCAAACACATGCTCGGCATGTTTTTCAAAACCATCATGCTCGGTTTCGATCTTCTTCAACTGCGCCGCGATTGCCTCGAATTCCTTTCGTTCATCGGCAGAACGCGCCATCCCGATGGCCGCTTCGACCAGGGTTTCCCCCTTTTTGATCTCCTCATCCACCTGGCCGCTCAATGCGGCAAACCCTTTTTTCGCATGCTCAAATCCATCTGCGGCACGCTTGCTCGCACTCATCACTTCTCCATGACGGAACACCCGCTCAAACAGGATCGATTGCTCCAATTGATGCGCGGTAATCTCTGAGATTATCTTTGTCATGGGCATATCCTGTTCCGCCACCCCCTTGATCTCGCCCCCGATCACCCCCATCTGCACAATCCCATAGCCCGCCAAACCAATCATCAAAACAATCAATACCGCCACCAGCCCCAGGATTTGGGTGCGCAACTTCATGTTTTCAAGAACATTCATCGTATCCCCCTTCACGAAAACCCTCTTCAATGTCCCTTGCCCGAACCACCACCGACCTCTTTGAGATACAGGTTTCTGGCGTTCAAGGGTTGGACGGGACGGGCATTGTTGTCGAAAATGGTGCGGAATCGCGCCACCTGTCGGGCATCAACCCCTACCGGTTCCTTCAGCAAAAACCACCGCACCCCCTCGCTACAGGGTGGTGTGGTCAACGATCCCATCCAATGATAGTAGCTCCGGTCATGGGGCAACAGTTGAGCGGCGTCGATGGTGGTTTCGGAAGTCAGATTCAATCCATTGGCAGCGGGCAGCGCCCCCAGAACCAACCCCCAGGCATCACCGCCTTCTCCATGTCCCCCTGCCGCTTTCTCTTTTTGTTCCACGGCATTCATCATGATGCCCACCACCGCCAGTTCCCCCTCGGCACTCTTGTGTACCAGATGAACCTCCATGGGGAATGCCTTGCCCTGGATCGTGTTTTCACTCGGGCTGTGGAAATGGAACTGAGCCAAATCAAACCGTTTCCCCCCCACGGTGATGAAGCTCCCCCCCTTGTAATCGAACTGGATGGTATGGCCATTGTTTTTCACCTGGATCGGACTCGGGGTGTAACTGAACACGATCTCATCGAGGTCGCCCGCTGCTGCCGCAGTGATATCGATGGGCGACTGGTTCTGACCCGAAGCACACACCGGATAACCCAGCGTGCCCCATTGTTGCGGTCCCTCCGGTCCCGTATATCCCCAATGGGCACCACCACTGCCTTGAGCCGCCGAATGCTGCGCATCCCCCGCCCACACCTCCCCCAGACCCGCCACCGCGGCCCCCACATACATCAGAGTCACCAACCGTCTCATGATCTCCCCTCCTCTACATGCACCATCGATCCTGATTCGCCATCGGCACCGGGTGCGGTCACTTCATGATTGATTTTATGATCAACAAATTATATTTATCATCCAAATCCTGTTATTGCAGCGAGCATGCCAACATGACCAACCCGTAAGACGAACATGTATTACATTGGAGTCGTTATCTAAATTCACAATATGCGCACAAAACAGCGAAGCCTTGAACATACTTGATGACACATATGGCACATGCCATATGTGTCTTTTGCGCCAAATCTGCATCGTTGATGACACAAATCAACGGCCCGGAAGAAAAACCATTTCTGAGCATTCATGTTTGGAATACGATGGGAACGTCAGATAACGATCAGGAACCCTGCAGGCCGGGAATGGATCCACGCCACACATCCCACGATCACTGGTTGACGGCCATCATCAACCAGGTGCGAACGGCAACCCGATGCGATCTTGGGCAATATGACCCCGATCTGCTGCGTCGCCGCCTCGCGGAACGGATCGCGGAAATCAACCGCTTCGGCCTGCGGGACTACCTGGATTGCCTGATTGAGAATCCCGAAGAATGTCAGCATCTGATCAAACTCATGGCCGTCGAGGTCAGCGCCTTCTTTCGCAACCCCATCGTCTTCGAATTGATCGATCAACAGGTACTGCCCGAGATCATCGATCGCAAAAGACGCCTGGGAAAAAAGGAGGTCCGGGTATGGAGTGCCGGGTGTTGTTCCGGCGAGGAGGCCTATTCAATCGCCATGTTGATCCATGACCAGGTCCAAGGGCGGACCCGGGGGTGCGCCTGCCATATCTTCGCCACCGACATCCAACCTGATACCCTGGAGTTCGCCCGCAAGGGGATCTATCCCGGGGAACGGCTCGACACCGTCAAACTGGGGATGTTCCACCGGTATTTCACCGAACGGGAGGGGCGGTACCAGGTATGCGACACCATCCGCGGCATGGTGCTGTTTTCCCACCACGACCTGACCACCCCCGGAAACGCCACCCCTGCCGACAGCATCTTCGGCACCTTCGACCTCATCCTGTGCCGCAACGTACTGATCTATTTTTCCCCGGCGAGTCAGGAAATGATCCTCCGCAAGTTTCACGATTCGTTGGATGAAGGGGGGTTTCTGGTTCTGGGCGAAGCGGAACACATCCACCAGGAACTGGAGTCGTTGTTTTTTCCACTGGACCGACACAACCGGATTTACCGCAAACTTCAAACGCATGCCCCGCAACCATGAAAACGGGATGAACGACCAGTGAACGAATCAGGTCATCTTGAAGCCCCCGCCGAACCACGCCCGACCCCCGACCAGCCCGGAAGGTTCCGCAGTATCCGTTCCCAGATGATCGCCGGGTTCGTCCTCCTGTTCGTCCCCATTCTGCTCCTCCTGGAATTTTTCAGCATCTCCGGTATTCCCCTGACCGATTGGAAGGGATTTCAGGGAATCGAGATCGAGCAGGGATTCCGTTACCTGGATCTGGTGGCCGATACCAAAAAGGAACGGTTGCAACGCTGGCTGGAAGACCGCAAGGGGGATGCCCATATCATCGCCCACAACCCACTCCTGGTCCAAAACCTGCGGCTGCTCCAGGAGGGTTCTGCCCGGGAATCCACCTCCAAAGAACTGCTGGAAATGCTCCAACGGGTACAACAAACCTATGCGATCTACTCGTGGATTGAAATCGCCGACCTTCGGGAAGGTGTCACCCTCGTCTCGACCCGCGCCCCGAACAAAAAAGGGCGAATTGACCTGGAATGGTTCAAGACGGCGCCCCGCTTGAACGAAACCGCCAGCATCCACCTCTCCCGGGATGCCACCAACACCAATGGCCTGCTGCATATTGTTCACCCCATCACCACCGATGAAGGGCAGACCATCGCCCTGCTCATTTTAACCGCCGACTCCGAAGCACAGTTTGGCCCTTTGATGCATACGGGCGACGGACTGGGGACCCGGGGAGAAGCGTTTTTATTCGATAAGAATCTGGCCATCCTGACGCACCTCAAACATCCCCTGCCCGACGGCCGCATCGCCCAACCCCTGCATGATCGCCTCCAGACCCCCCCGGCCCTCCTTGCCATCTCGGGACGGGAAGGAACGATGGACAGTCTGGATTATCGCGGACGACCGGTGCTTGCCGCCTACCGCCATATCCCCTTCGAACAGGATCGGGAATGGGGATTCGTCGTTCAAATGGATCGTGAGGAAACCTTGGGATTTTTAAACTATGAAATCAGGATCGTCCTGATGATCAGTGCCACCGCCCTGTTATTGCTGCTCACCCTGGCGTGGTGGATGTCATCCCGGTTGAGTCGTCCCATCATCCAGTTGAGCAGGGTCGCGGAACAGTTTTCCCAGGGGGACATGAACATTCGCTCCCACCTCAACGAACGCAATGAAATCGGATTCCTTTCCAATACCTTCGACCGGATGGCCGATACCGTTCAACGGACCATGGGCCATTTGGCGGAACAGACGCAGCAACTCAACCGGGCATTGGAGCGACAACAACAACATCAGGCAATCCAGGAGAAGGTATTGCAACTTTCCCGGGTATTGGTTTCGGCCCGTGGACTGAAGGATCTCCTTGCCCTGGGATTGGATGCCCTTTTGACCGATACCCGGAGCCAGGTGGGAGCCATCTACATCCGGGATGAAGAACAGGAATCACAATTCAATCTGGCCCATGCCATCGGCATGGACCGGCAGGACCATCTGCGGGCATACCTCCACGACATGGAAGGGGGCGTCGGACGCGCCATACAACACAAAGGGCCCTATGTCCTGGAAGAGATCCCACCCGACACCCCCTTTCTCCATCCGACCATCGCCGGTGATGGCGTCCCCCGGACCATCATGCACATTCCGTTGATCTTCCAGGAACGGATCCTGGGTGTGTTGGTCCTGGCCAGCCTTGAGGCGATGTCGCATGAGGTGACCGAATTCCTCAAGGTGGGTCAAAGCCTGTTCAGCATGGCCCTGGCCGACGCCCTGTCCCATGCCCGGACGGAACGGATGGCGGAAAAGCTGCAACAGAGCAACCATGAACTGGAAGCCAACAACCAGGAATTGCAGGCTCAATCGCGGCAATTGCGCGAGCAGACCGCAGAACTGCACCATCAGACCGAAGAATTGCGCCAACAGGCCCGGGAACTTGAACTCAAACAAAGACAGGTGGAAAAGGCGGACCGTCTCAAATCGGAATTCCTCTCCAACATGAGTCATGAACTGCGTACCCCGTTGAACAGCGTTTTGACCCTGTCGCAACTGATGATCAGCAAGGGGGTCGGGAAGAATCCCGCCAAGGAGCGGGAATATCTGACGGTCATCGAACGCAACGGGCGTCAACTGTTGAACCTGATCAACGACATCCTGGATCTGTCGAAGATTGAATCGGGTCAGATGGAACTGACCCCCGTCGACATGGATCCCGCCGACACTGTCGCCCGGGTGATCGAAACCGTTCGACCCCTGGCCGAGAGCAAAGGGTTGACCTTGAACCTTCACACCGAACCGGTCCCATCCATCCACTGTGACGAGGACAAGGTACGGCAAATTCTGTTGAACCTGCTGTCGAACGCCATCAAGTTCACATCCAAGGGAGAAGTGGAACTCGGTCTGAGCCGGGACGGAGGGCAACTGATCTTCTGGGTCCGCGACAGCGGCCCCGGAATCGCCCCGGAACATTGGGAATCGATCTTCAACGCCTTCACCCAGGTGGACGGTTCCGCCAGCCGGCACCATGAGGGGACGGGGTTGGGATTGACCATCAGCCGCAAACTGGCCGACATGATCGGTGGCCGGATTCAGGTGCAGAGCACCCCCGGACACGGAAGCACGTTCACCCTGATCCTCCCCATCCAACCCCGGGAGGCGACCCTGCCCATCAGGAATCACCGTATCGCCCCACCCCTTGAAACCGCCCCATCACGCATCCTGGTTGTGGATGACAACGAAGTCGCCCGGTTGCAGATCCGTTCCGTACTGGAAGATACCGGCTACGAAGTCATCGAGACCTCTGGCGGGATGGAGGCGCTGGCCGCGCTCGACCAGGGCGAGATACCCGCCCTTGTCATCCTGGATCTGATGATGCCGGGAATGGATGGGTTCGAGGTGGTCCACCAACTGCGCGCCCAGCCACGCACCGCCCATCTTCCGATTCTGGTGCTGACCGCCAAGGAGTTGAACACCGGGGAACGGGGGATGTTGATCCGCAACCGGGTCGAAGAACTGATTCAAAAAGGACGGTTGAATCGCGATCAACTCCTCACCTGCATCCGTAATCTTCTGGCCGACCCGAAAACCGTGCCCCCTCACGCCACACGCGCACATCCGGCGGCCTCCCCAGTGCTGATTGTGGAGGACAAAGCCGACAACCTGCTCGCCCTGACGGCCATTCTCGACGACCTGGGGCACAGCTACATCACCGCCGGCAATGGCAGGGAAGCCATCGACAAAACCCGTTCCTTCAAGCCGGGCCTGGTATTGATGGACATGCAACTGCCGATCATGAACGGTTTCGATGCCACCCGTTCGATCAAGGGGGACCCCGCCATCAAGGGAATTCCCGTGATCGCCGTCACCGCCAGCGCCATGAAGGGCGACCAGGAACGGATGATCGCCGCGGGGTGTGATGATTACATTTCCAAACCCATCGATCTGACCCGTCTTTCCACCCTCATGAACAAATGGTTGCCCGCCCGACATGAATGATGCCGGCAAACCCGCCCCCCGACTGCTTTTGGTCGATGACAAACCGGACAACCTGTTTGTCCTGAAGGAGTTGATCGACGAATTCATTCCGGGATGTGACCTGGTTGAATCCTTTTCGGCCCCCCGGGGTCTGGCCATCGCGCTGCACACCCCACTCGACGGGGCGTTGATCGATCTGCGCATGCCCGGCATGGATGGCATCGAAATGTGCCGCCGGTTCAGGGAGGATCCCCGGACCGCCAACATCCCCATTCTGCTCATCACCGCCCATGATTCCACCGCCGAGGTCCGGACCCGCGCCCTGGAAGCGGGGGCCAGGGATTTCATCTCCAAACCCATCGACGCCCGGGAACTGACCGCCAAAATCCAGGTCATTCTGCGCGACAAGGAGGCCGAAGACACGTTGCGACGGCGGCAACTCAAACTTGAGGAGATGGTGGATGTCCGCTCCCATGCCCTGATGGAGAGCGAGGAAAAATTTCAGCAACTGGCGGAAAACATCAACGAGGTTTTCTGGCTGTTCGACCTGGAATCGGAACAGCTTTTGTATGTCAGCCCCGCCTATGAAACCGTCTGGGATCGAACCCCAGCCGAACTGTATCGCCATCCCCCCTCCCGTTTCCAGGCGATCCATCCCGAAGACCGTCCACGGATTGAAGCGGCCCTTGGCGGACGGCAGACGACCACCCTCCACCTGGAATACCGCATCGTCCGCCGCGATGGCACCCTGCGTTGGATCCGCGACCGGGCCTATCCGGTCCGTGATGGTTCGGGCCGGGTCCACCGGATCGCCGGAGTGGCCACGGACATCACCGAACAAAAACTGGCGGAGGAGAAAAACCGTCACCTGGAACACCATTTGGCGCGGGAGCGCAAACTGGAGGCCATCGGCATCCTTGCGGGCGGCATCGCCCATGATTTCAATAATATGCTGGCCAGCATCATCGGCTTCACCGAGATGGCGCTGCGGTCGGTGGAAGGGCAACCCCTGATCAAAAACCATCTGGAGGTCGTTCTGGATGCGGGATTGCGGGCGGCGGAACTGGTACGGCAAATTTTGATGTTCAGCCGGGAATCGGGGCCGGTCCCCATGGCACCGGTTGCGGTGACCCCGATCATCAAGGAAGCGCTCAAACTGCTCACCCCCCATCTCCCCCCTGGCGTCGCCCTGACGGTGGATCTCGACCGAACGGCGGGACCCGTCCTGTGCCAACCGGTTCAGATTCAGCAAATCATCATGAATCTGTTCACCAACGCCGTCCATGCCATGAAGGGGAGAAACGGCACCCTTGCCATCCGGCTCGTCAATGATCCCGAAGGCAAAACGGTCGATCTCATGGTCGAAGATGAAGGCCAGGGAATGGACGAAGACACCGCGTCACGCATGTTCGACCCGTTTTTCACCACCCGCACCCTGGGCGAAGGGACGGGTCTGGGGTTGTCCATCGTCCATGGCATCGTGCAACACCTGGGGGGCAGCATTATGGCGCGCAGCATCCCGGAGAAAGGAAGCCTGTTTCACGTCCGACTCCCCCTGGCCACGACGATTGGCACCCCTGATTCAACGTTTGAACGCACGATTTCCAATACCCCATCACGACAAGGGGGACATGTACTGGTGATCGATGACGACCTGGACGTGGTCTACCTGTGCAAGTCGCAGCTCACCTCCATGGGCTACACGGTCACGGGGACCACCAGCAGCCAGGATGGCTGGCGCCGTTTCCTCGAACGGAAAGATGCCTTCGATCTGTTGTTGACCAACCAGGGCATGCCGGAGTTGACCGGCATTCAACTGGCGCGGCGTTTTCAGCAGATCCGCCCCGGTTTCCCGGTCATATTGATGTCGGGCCGGGGCGATGCCGACCTGCTGGAAGAAATGGCGGAAGCGGGAATCCGGCGGCGGCTGTCCAAACCGTTTTTGCAATCGGCATTGATTGCGACGATCCAGGAAGTCCTCCAATGACCGCTCCGATCTCGCCCGCCTCACCGCAAAGAAAAACCGTCAATGTACTGATCATCGATGATGAACCCTCGATGCGGCTGCTCTTGGAACAACTGCTCACCGGCATGGGACATCGTACCACCGGTGCCGACAGCTTCCAGGCCGCCATGGCGCAGTTGAACACACAACGATTCGACCTGATTTTTTCCGACATCATGTTGGGAGGGCGGGATGGGATCGCACTGCTGCATGAAATCAAACACCGGAATCTGGAATGTCCCGTCATCATGATCACCGGTTTCCCCACCCTGCAAAGCGCTACCGAAGCCCTGCGGTTGGGGGCCTTTGATTATCTGACCAAACCCATCCGTCTGGCTGACCTGGAAAAAGTGACGCAACAAGCGCTTCAACACCATTTTTTGCGCCAGGAACATCTGCGGGTACAAAAAAATCTTCACGCCTTGTTCGGCAGTGTCCGCGACGCCCTTTTTTTAATCGACTCCGGCGGCATCATCCAGGAAATCAACCCCTCGGCCAAAACCCTCTGCCAGATCGATCCCGTTCGTGCCATCAGAACCCCTTTTCAGGATCAACTCGTGGGATGCAATGGCGGTTGTGTTGCGGCAGTCCGGCAAACCCTGTCTACGGGAACCCCATGCCACATCAACCGCCTGGAATGCGTCATGGCCCGGGGACCGGTTCAGGTCAACGAGATCACCGTCACCCCGGTATTGCATGAAGATGGCACGGTGCATGGCTGTGTCCTGGTCGTTCACAATCAAACCTATTTGGTCACCCTGGAACAATCACTCGAAACACGCCATCAGTTTCACCGTTTGATCGGCAAGAGTCCGAAGATGCTCCAATTATACGATCTGATCGAACACCTGGGGACGGTCAACACGACGGTACTCATTTCGGGCGAGAGTGGGACCGGCAAGGAATTGGTCGCCGAGGCGATCCACCGCCAACGACCCGACTGGACCTTGGTCCCCATGGTCAAGGTCAACTGCGCCGCCCTGTCGGAACAACTGTTGGAAAGCGAACTGTTCGGTCACGTCAAGGGGGCCTTCACCGGGGCACTCAAGGACCGGATTGGCCGGTTCGAGCGGGCCAACTCCGGCACCCTGTTTTTAGATGAAATCGGCGACATCTCCCCACGGATGCAACTTCAGTTGCTGCGGGTGATCCAGGAACGGGAGTTTGAACGGGTTGGCGACTCAACCCCCATCCGGGTCCAGTTTCGCCTGATCGTCGCCACCCATCAGGATTTGAAGCAGAAAGTACGCGCCGGAACCTTTCGGGAAGATCTGTACCATCGCCTCAACGTGGTCAACCCCCACCTGCCCCCGCTGCGGGAGCGACGGGAGGACATTCCCTTGCTGGTGCAACATTTTTTGGAAAAGTTCAATCATGTATTCAAGAAAAGGATCGACAAGTTTTCAGGGGGGGTGTTGCGGCATCTGCTCAACCACCCCTGGCCGGGCAACGTGCGCGAGTTGGAGAACCCCCTGGAACACGCCTGCCTGCTGTGCAACGGCACCACCCTGTTCACCACCCACCTGCCGTTGGACCCCTCCAAGGAAGAACGGTTGGAACCCACCCCCCCGGTTCCCCCCCTCCCCCGCTCCGATATCGACCTGCCACCCGCCATGGAGACTGCGCAACGCATCCTGACGCAGAAACTGAGAAAACGCCGCCCCGAAGCAGACGACCTCCTCCGCGCCCTGGAACAAACCCGCTGGAACAAGACCGAAGCGGCCCGGGTATTGGGCATCAGCCGCCGCACCTTCTACCGCCTCCTCGACCGGATCGAAATGGAGACCCCGACCGGTTAGATCGTCGTCATCCTTTGTCCGTGAAAACGGCATCCAACGACTGGGCATCGACAAACCGGAGACTCCAAACTTCCAAAGAGGAAAGATCGGCTTGGGCAACCTTTTCGTTGACCCACTCGGGAATCGTGCCAAAGCGACGCCGCAACTGACGCATCAAGATCATGGCTTCGTTCCCCTGACGTTCCCGTATCAGACGATGCTCAAATTTTGGCAATGAAAACAATTCTTTTTCGGGCGTTGCTTCCACCATTGCGTCGAACCACGCCTTTCCAAGCCGCGTGACGTACTCAGGCGTCATCCCTTCCATCTCCGGACCGGTTTCGAACGGGACTATGAAAGTGCTTCCAACCGCTCCAACGTATCGGGAAATCGATCCACCATCATGATCAATGCCGCTGCGGTGGGTGGTGGTTTCGTTCTGCCCTGCTCCCAATTTTTCAAGGTTGCTTCCGATATGCGAAGTCGTCTGGCGAAAACCCCCTGAGACATTTGTCCACGAACCTTGACAATGAAGGCCGGTTCGATCTCCACGGGCGGTTTGGGTGCCACACAGTAGTGCCTCAGAGTCACCTTGCCTTCCTGAAATTCATTGATATCGTTAATACCTTCAACCAGTTCATCGAACAACTTCCGCTTGGCCATGGTTCCATCCCCTCACAAGCTGCTTCAAAGCCTTGATTTCATCTTTGGTGATGTCTTCAATATCACCTTTCCAATACAAGGTAAGCAGGTAAATCCTGCATTTGACCTTGTGGTGAAAATAGATGATCCGAAGTCCACCCCGTTTGCCAGTGCTGTGTCTTGCCGATTCCCACCTGACTTTCCTGATACCACCACTCCCTGGAATTTTGTCCCCCAACTCCGGGTTCCTGATCAACTCCTGCTGCAGATCGGAAAACGATCCGTCCGTCAAATGCCCTGATAAATGGCGTGTAAATACACGCGTTTCCACAAATTCCATAATCAATTCCCTTTAGTTATATCAGTAAATCCGTCAAATGGACGGGAAAGATGAAATCATTGATATGATACGCTAATAGCGTATGGATTTCCAAGCATGAATGACATGTCGTGAACGGATCGGGGAAAAAAAAAATCCATCCATTTCAAGTCAGAGAAGAGATAAGAGGAAACTTTGCCCGAAGGGTATCCTGTTCTGAACATCTGTGGACTCCCGACAGAAAACCCAAAACGAATGCCAACATGGGATCCATCTGACAGGAATGTCCTTCGGGTTCACCATGAAGATGACCCATTGGCCCCGTACCCGCTGATCGACGAGTCCGGGGCAAACGCATTTTGTTTCAGGCGTGAACGCTGATCCGTCCTTCCTGTTCCGGAGTGGGATCGGACCCCATGGCCTTCTGATCGACCACCTGTTGCAACTGTTTGTTGCGGTTGAAGGTCTCCGACGCCTTATCGGTCGACCCCTGAATTTCCTGGTTGATCATCTGGCCAATACTGTAACGCCCGGCACCCGAGGAATTCACCGCCATCCGTTTGGAAACCTGCACGGCACGATCATTGAGCGGAATGGAAATATCACCGCTGATTTCAGAGGACATCGACCCCTCCTGTATGTTGTACGTTGAACCCGGCATCTTCCCTTGTCACCGCAACTCCCCTTTGGAAAACCACTTCGCCCCATCTTCTCTTATCGGTTCATGCAAAGAAAGAGTTAAGAATAAAATGCACCACAAACTTGACACCTGCCCCCACGGTAAACCCAATGAACACCCGGCAGGCAATGACCGATGATTCCCACGTAAACCAAGGAACCCCCCTTTTTCCTTGATATTTTTTTTTCGGCACTTGGTGTCCGATTGCCAAACCGGTACAATGAAACGCATCGGAGTTAGACAACGGACTCAAGGAAAAGGTTGCATGAAGACGCAATGGATCGGCAACATCTGGCGTTTCGCCGACCACCTGCTTCCTGCATCGATGGTGGCAGGTGCCCTCATGGCATCGGTACTCCTGACCTGGAACCATCCCATCGTCACCACCCTGCTCCTGGCACTGCTGCTCGTCATCCAGGCCACCTACCACCCCTCCCCCGGTGACCGCGCCGCCATGCTGGCCGCCGCCCTCCTGGGGACACCCGCGGAAATCGTTGAAGTCCACCTGGGCGAATGGACCTACCACGCCCCTGACCTCATCCTGGGCGTCCCCATGTGGATCTCCCTGATCTGGGCCAACCTCTTCGCCCTCTTCCGCCGTCTGACCCGCTCCTGGAGCGCAATCCTGGAAATGACCCCCCGCCGCCCCTTGATCGGACACACCCTGGCCATCCCCATCATCGGACTGTGGGGTGCCGCCCTCTTCCTGATGGAAAAACCACCCCTGGTCCGGGGCCTCTACGCCTTCATGATCCTGATCACCCTCCTGTTCTGGCACACTCAAACCGACCGGCTCATCTTCTTGACCGGTGCCATCCTGGGCGCCTTCGGCGAATTCGTCGCGGTGCAACTGGGCTATTGGAGCTACTACAATCCCCTGTTCAAGGAGTACGGCGTTGACATCACCCTCCCCCTCGACTGGGGTTTGAGCGCCGTCATCATCCATCGCATCGCCAGCCACTGGCATCCACACCCACCCCGCCACGACAGGACATGAATCATGTTCCCCGTCCTCTATTCCTTTGGCAACATCCAGTTCCATACCTATGGCGCAAGCCTGTTCGTCTCCTTGATGGTCATCTACTTCCTGGCCCGACGTGCCACCCCGGGTTCCCTCCTCACCCTGGACCACATCGATGACCTGATGTTGATCATCATCATCAGCCTATGGTTGGGCGGCGGCATCATCCATCTGCTCTTTTCCGCCTTCTCAGGCACCTGGAACTGGCAAGACTTGTTCGACATCCAAACACTGCAACAATTCTCCGTCTTCCCCGTCGCCCTCGCCACCACCCTGGCCATGGCGCTGTGGTGCCGTTGGAAAAAACTCCCCTTGACCGGCGTCATCGATTTCCTCATCCCCTTCCTCACACTCGGTTACGGGCTGCACCGCATCCTGGGTTGCTTTAACGCCGGCTGCTGCTACGGCACCCCCACCTCGCTGCCCTGGGGGGTGGTCTTTCCCCCCCATCCCGGTCATGCCGAGGGTCCACCCGCAGGGATCGCACTCCATCCGACACAAATCTATCTCGGACTGTCGGCATTCTTGACGTGGTGGTTTCTCCATCGGTTCAAGGATGCACTGCGCCATCCCGGGGCACGTACCGCTGCCGGACTGGCAGGTCTGAGTGGATCGTATTTCATCATCGCATTCGTCCGCGCTCACCCAGGTCATGCATCGGGCTATAACGAATCACTATTTCATGAACTATTATCATTCATAATCGCCGCAATCACAATATCGATTACATTTCGTCGATGGAACAGAAATTAAAACTAATACGGCTTGAATCGATCAAGAAAGATCCCGCCCCCTTATTCTCCTCCTGAATCACCCCACCACAGTCAAGACCCAATCCAAATTTTCATTATGGCCTGAAGCTTGCTTAATTCAGCCAGTGGGTTACAGCGTTGCGATCAAAGGGCGTCAAATACTGGAAAACAGATCTTTGATTTTGGAAATCAGACCTCGCGAACGGGAAGAGGAAGAGGAAGAAGCGGATTTCCCTGCATCCATCGAATTGACGATTTCCTTGAATTGGGCGCTGATGTCCTGCATTTGCAGACGGTAGAGCTGGGGTTGATCACCATGATCGTTGGTGAATTTGCGGAATTCAAAAAATCCTGCATTGCGCAGATCATCCAATGCCCGTTCCACCTGATTCAAAGTCTTCGCCCTGATATGGCAAGTCAGAGAAGTCCCCTCAACCCGGCAGATTTGTTGGATTTCTGGCCAAAGGTAGGTCGTGCGGTCACGCAACTCGAGGAGGGAAGCCTGTTGGCTGGGAGGAAGATCCTGGAAGACGGACATGGCACCATCACGAAAAAAAGCACCTGGTTGAATGGATACGGAAATGTCTAGCACACCAAATCATTTAATTTCAAGTCAGAGAGCATCAATAGAATTCTTTTTTTGCATTTTTTGAATCGTAGGTAACGCCCAATACGAAAATTCAGGTTACCCAAACCCTAAAGCTTCATTGTGCCGGTCCCTTGAATCGGATTATGGATCGCAAACCATCATGAAACGCAGAAGACTTCTACAAGCATTGGCGATTTCGGCGAGTGGCATCATGTTTCCCTTTTCCTTTGCCGCTTCGAATAACATGAGCATGATCCGGCTCGCCAAAGTCGAACCCACTCCCGATGGGATACGGATGGTCTTTACCGTCACCGGAGACAGTACGACCCATGGGTTCATCCTTGAGCAACCCCATCGGGCGGTATTGGATTTCATCGGGGCACCGATGTTCATGCACCGTGAATTGGCCGAATTCAACAATGCCCTGGTGAAGAAGGTCCGTTTCGGGCTGCAAAGCGCCATCAACAGCCGAGTGGTCTTCGATCTGAATCAACCGGTCAAAATTGAGACCACCAACCAGGTGATCGATACGGGAATACGGGAATGGACCGTCTGGTTGCGCCCCGTGGAACCGCAACCGACCCGGATTGAGACGCAAGTGTCGGCGCCTGAACCGGTGAATCCGGCGACGGCATCCCGGGAGCCGGTCAGGATGTCACCATCTCAGGAGATGCCGTCGCCGATCACGGAAACCGCCACCCCACCAGATCAAGAGGTCGCGCAAACGCCGTTCGAGGGCAACTGGCAACAGGAAAACAACCTCCCCACCAATAACCGGCCATCCTTTTTGAGCGTAGACGCCCTGCATCAGGAGGGGGAGATCCTTGAAATCCGGTTTGTCAGCCAAGGAAGCATCCGTCATAGAAACTACAGTCTGGCATCACCAAATCGTGGCGTCGTGGATTTTTTCGAAACCGCCATCGACAACATTGCCGAATTGAAACGCTTCCGAAATGGATTCATTCGTGGTGTCCGTATCGGTCACCCGTTTGCCAAGGGAACGCGTATCGTCTTTGACTGCATCGATCCGGTCACAATGGAATCGAATCTGTCCCGGCAACCCGATGGTACGGGCGAACATTTGATCCTGCGTATCAACCCGGTCCGTCAGGCCCGGGTTGTGCCATCATCCCCTGCCAAGGTTGATGAAGGGATCCCAACCGCGGACACCCCGAATCAAACAGCAACCGCGCGCACAACCGACACCAATATCCTTTCACCGACCGGCACCGACCAGTCAGCGATCACTCCTGAGGGGAGCACCCCTTCCGCCTCGGCATCTCCGCTTGCCGACCATCAACCATCACAAACGCCCCCCTCCCCCCTGCCCAAGGATGAAGGGAGCCACACGGTTCAGCCCGCACCCGGGCCGACCCAACCCCCTGCTTTGCCATCGCCCATCGCACAAGATCCGGATCCGGTTGCAGTCCTTTCCCCCGATGCATCGGAAGTCGTGCCGACCAAGGACACCGTTCACTATGAATCCCTGGACCTGATCGCACCCAAAAAACGGCCTTTGTCATTCCGTGCCCGACGTGCCTATGAAGCCTGGAAAGACAATGCCGAGACCGTCATCATGGTTGATCCTGGCCATGGAGGCATCGATCCAGGGGCTATTGGCCATGGCGGGACCCGGGAAAAGGACATCACCCTGGCGGTTGCCAAACGATTGATGCAAAAACTCAACGGTCATCAAAATTGCAAGGTGCTCCTCACCCGAGAGGATGATCGGTTTTTGACCTTGAAAAACCGCATTGCCCTTGCCCGGAAGGCTCGGGCCGATCTGTTCTTAAGTCTGCATGCCGATGCCTATCGCGATCCAAACATCCATGGGGCCTCGGTATTTTGCCTTGCCGACGGTGTCCAGATCACCATCGACGAAAAAGATCAACAGTTGGCCCACCGGGAAAATGCCTCCAGTGACCTTCAGTCCGCCTCCATTTCCGGGGAACATTCGGATTCATTGTTGGAACTATTGCAACTCGATTCCATCAAACGTCTTGCCATCGCCGACAGTGTTCAGTTCGGTCACAACTTGATTCAATCATTGCGCGGTCAGCCAGGAATCAGCGTCCATTATCCGAGGGTCAAACGGGTCAACTTCCTGGTTTTGAAAAATCCGGGAATTCCGTCATCGCTGGTGGAAATGGCGTTTTTATCCAATATTCATGATGAGCGGCGCATGCTCAATGCCGAGTATCAGGAAATGATGGCCCAGGGATTGGCGACGGGGATCTGCAAGTTTTTCCGCCTCTCAGCGATCAACATGGCATGAAGAAGATCCCTTGGAACGGAAAGGGGCCTGTGGATCACCCCCGGATGTTTTGATTTCATTCCATTCCATTCCTGAACATTGGAAAGCGAAGGTGATTTGAATGGTTCCCCCCCCTGAACCACATCCTTCCGTTCCAACACCCAAAAAAAAACCAAGGTGGGTGCGCTGGATCATCATCCCGCCCATAATATTTATCATACTCATCAGCGTTTCGTTGATGATTCTCAGCCTTGACACCTCCCATGACCTGGCAACCCAACTGATCAACAAAGTTCTCGCGCCCCAAGGACATCTGACCCGACTGGGAGGAAACTGGCCATTTCACTTCACTTTAGATCACTTGATACTTTCCGACCCTCGAGGAACCTGGCTTGAAGCCGGCGATCTGGAACTGAGATGGTCCCTCCGGACAACACGTTTCGGCCCCATCCCAACACCACGGATCAAGATTCGAGACCTAACCCTTCACCGCCTTCCAGAACGACGGGAGACCCGAGCCCCGACGGCCATCACGCTCCCCTCATGGCCCTGGGCCATCGATCAACTTGAACTCCAAAGCATGACCCTCGGTAAGGAACTGCTGGGTGTCGCAGCGACCTTCGAGGTGACCGCCACCGCAACCCATACCCCAGAGGGTGATCTTCACGTTGCAGGGGTATTGCAACGACGAGATCGGGGATACGCCAAAGCCACCCTGGATCTGCGATATTCAAGTCGTACCGACCATCTTGAACTCCACGCATCCCTTGATGAACGTTCGGGTCTTCTCGCCGTCCCCGCCGACATCGATCCCGCCGGGGCCCGATGGAGCGCACGGTTGGACGGAAGCGCACCACGGCAGGCGTGGCATGGCCGATTGGAACTTGCAGGACCTGTATTGGGTCGCCTCACAACCGGAATTCAGGTCGCCGATGGCCACCGATGGGATCTTGACGGATCCTGGCACCTGCCCCAACACCCTTCCTGGGAGCCAGTACGCCCATGGACTGATGAGGGACGACTCCCCTTTGGCATCACCGCCTTGATTGACTCGGAGAAATCCATCCTGACGCTGGCACGTCTGACCACGGCCATTCCCGGATTCACCCTTGATGGCCAAGGTCAGATTCCCCTTGACGGTCAAACCATTGCGCTTCAACTCCAAGGACAGGCCCCATCGCTGGCCCTGTTTTCCCCTCTGGCGGGAATTCCCCTGGCAGGCCCCCTGACCCTGACGGCAACCGTATCGGGAGCGATGACCCGACCCCATTGGCTGCTACAAGCCCACAGCGACCGCCTTGCCATCGACGAAACCACCCTGGAAGGATTGCAGACCCGCTGGGAATTTGATTCCCCCCTTGACCAGAAGGGAGTTTCCCTGACCGGATCGGCCCATCGAGTCCATGTGAAACCGGGCTATTCGGGTGGCCTCTCCTTTTCCGGGATCGCGGCGATGGCAAAAGATCACCAGGAAGTCGCGTTCCGGTTGCGTACCCGGGGGACACAATGGACGGGACTGCCCGAGGCCATCGCGCCGTGGTTCGACAATCACCCCCGACTGCTGGTCAAAGGCCGCCTGATCCCGGAACGACGTCTGGACCTCCAACGCATCACCCTGACCGCTACAGGAGTTCAGGGTTTTGGCAACGCAACCCTCCATCTGGCGGAGAACAAGTTTTCTTCCTCCGTTCAACTTCAGATTGCCGACCTCACACCTCTGTCCCGTGTCACGGGAAAAAAATGGACGGGACAGGTGCGCCTGGATGCCAAAAGCGGAGGCGCATGGCAGGACCCATGGGTTGAATTGGACGTACGCGGTTCAAACCTGAACCTGCCGTCACTGGGCATCGAATCGATCACCGCCTCATTTCGTGGAAACAACATGCGCTCCGCCCCCCGGGGACGGTTTGAAACCAACCTGCGCGCCCAAAGGGAACGTCTGACGTTGAACACCGGGGTCCGATGGATCGAGGATGGACAAACCGTGCAACTGGACGACCTTCTGATCACCGGACCCCAATCCAAGGTGACCGGAACCCTGACCACATCGCTGTCACGATGGTCACTGGGAGGACGTCTAAACGGGATGATTGCCTCATTGTCGGCACTCAAACCATGGCATGGCCAGGAATGGGAAGGGCGGGCCGAATGGGATCTGGATCTGGCCAAAAAACCGCTTGAGTCCACGCCGCCGCCCAAATCCAATAAAGGGCAACCCAGGCGCAAGGGATCCCCCAACAGCCTTGATGAACTCAAGGGACATGTCATGCTCAAAGCCTTTTCCGCTCCGGGGATGACCTTCAAACGCCTTGAACTCGATGGCCAGGGAAATGCAGACACCTTTGGATTTTCACTCTCGGGACAGGGACGGGTCGGCAAGGATCTTTCCTTCACGGCCCGAGGGACTTTGTACCCTTCCGCCACCAACCTCCGCCTGCACCTGGCCAGCCTGGAGGGAACCTTGGAGCGGGAACGATTGCGCTTGCGCCAACCTTGGGACATCACCTGGTCGAATGGCGGCCTGGCAACCTCCAACCTTGACCTGACCCTGGCGGAAACCCAACTGAACGCCACCCTGAAGCAGGAAAAACATCGGGTCGAAGGGGAATGCCACATCCAGGGCAATCTGGAACTGCTCGACCGTCTCGATCTTTTTCCCATTGGAGGAAAGATTCTGTTGCATGCCTCCCTGTCGGGGCCGGAAAACAATCCTGAACTCTCCCTGACGCTTCGGGGGAAAGAGATGAAACATCAGGGAAATCATCCCAGAACCCTCCCCCCCCTGGGAGTGGTTGGACGCCTTCAGATCAAAAACGGTCACGATGCACACGTCGGATTGGATGTCTCCGGATTGGGCCAGAAACCGGTTCAGATCACGGGAACCCTCCCGGTACGTTGGGCATTCACCCCCTTCAACGCCATGCTCTTGACCCGGGACCCGCTGCACCTCAACCTTGAAGCGGTGACGGAACTGTCCGATCTGGCCACATGGTCCGGTTTGGGCGAAGGACAGCGCCTTGAAGGCAAGGTCAAAGCCTCATTGCAGGCCACCGGCACCCTGGAACACCCCCTGATTCAAGGAACCCTGGACATGAATCAGGGAACCTATGAAAACGCTGACCTGGGAATCGTTCTGAACCACATCCAGGTCCAGGGACAGGCCGATGGCAGGAGCCTCACCTTTCATCACATCCGCATGTCGGATGGTGGCCAGGGAACCCTCCAGGGCCAAGGCCAATGGTGGTTGGATTCTGAAAAGAACTTCCCATTTCAGGTCACGATGAACCTGGACAAGGCAACCGTCGTGCATCGGGAGGATACCCGGGCCAATGCAAGTGGCACCCTTGTCCTTGCCGGCGCCATGAACGCCCTGGATCTCCAAGGGAAGTTGACCTTCAACCAGGCGGAATATCAACTCAAGGATTTTGGTTCCACTCCGGAACTGCGTGTGGTCGCCATCAAGGAAAGCAACCCGGACAAGCTGCAGAAAGGTGGTTCAGCACCCCACCTTCGCTCCCACATCGACATTCGGTTGTCCTTTCCGGACAAGGTGTCCATCCGTGGCCGGGGATTGGAATCCCAATGGCGTGGCGCACTCAATGTTCAAGGTTCATTCCAGGAACCACGCATCGACGGACGGCTGGACCTCCGGCGTGGACACTTCAAATTTGTTAATAAACGTTATGAGTTG
Source organism: Magnetococcales bacterium DCbin4 (assembly GCA_002753735.1). Classification (GTDB taxonomy): domain Bacteria; phylum Pseudomonadota; class Magnetococcia; order Magnetococcales; family UBA8363; genus UBA8363. The sequence continues at coordinate 27,336 of PEAN01000024.1, read as the reverse complement.
CAACGGGGCATCATTTATTTTTCAGGCCAGTCCCCACCCAATCCGACCATGGAGATCGATGCCGTCACCCGCAGCCATGATCTGGAAATCACCGCCAATCTTGAAGGGGACGCCACCCGACCGCGACTGCGGTTCACCAGTGTTCCCGAGTTGCCGGAGAATGAAATCCTGGCCCAGATGCTGTTTGGTCGCGCGGTGGAATCCATCACCCCCGCCCAGGCCATCCAACTGGCCGCCACCCTGCAATCCTTGCGCAACGGCGGCACCGGAATCGTCGAGGGGATCGGACAAACCTTGGGAATCGATCAACTGGATTTCAAGGGGGATTCCGTGGAGACCGGCACCGTCAATGCCGGCAAATACCTGTCGGACAAGCTTTATCTGGAAGTGCAAAAAGGGATCAAAGCCGATTCGGACCGCATCCACCTCGAATACGACCTCACCCCCGAACTTTCACTGCAAACCGGTGTCGATGCCCGATCCAACACCGATATCGGTATCATGTGGAACAAGGATTATTGAGGCTTTTCCAAACCGTACCCAGTGTGGGATACGTAGTTTTTATCATCATGATCAAGAAAAAAAAGAGGTCTGGGGGATTGCCACCAAGGTTCTGACTTTGACTTTGTTTTTGGTTTCATATCCCCCACAGTGGGGTTGGGGGACGTTTTCAGGCAGGGAATAGCCGATCTGGAAACCTCTGGTCTGGAACGCCAAGCGACCGGGTGATTGTCATCAACGAAATCGCGGTCGGGTGCAGGGTGCGATAGATGTGCTTATTTCATCTGACAGTGGAAAAGGGCAACATCAGACTCGACCGTGAAGGGAATCCGAAACCTCCCTTTTCTCACCATTCCCGTGGCACAAACTCCTCGTCATTGGCAAGCCTCAACGTTTCGCCCGCCTGCATGATGACGAACAATCCGTTCTTGATGGCGAAACGGATGACCTGATCTTCAACCACCATGGCGGCGACCGCTCCCATCGTCCGCTTATCGGCATACTCTGGAAAAAACTCCTTGAACGCTTCCAGGCGTGTCATGTGGTCCCGCACGTCATCCAATGTCAATTTGCTTTTGACCTCGACCAGTACCGTAGCATCGGTATTGACCACGAACAAATCAATTTCCATGTGGCGGTCTCCCGGCAACTCGGCTTCCATTCGCCGACTGACCTTATGCACGGGAATGCCTCTTTGCGCAAAGAGGGTTTTGCATGCGGGAGCGACCAGTCCCTCCACGAATTCTCCCAAGCGACCACCCAAATGACCAATCTGTTTGTTGACTTCCTTGATTCTCCGATCCGTCTCCTGCATCTGACGGTCCGTTTCCTGTTGTCGGCGAGCGGTCTCCTGCATCTGACGGTCCGTTTCCTGTTGCCTACGGGCCGTCTCCTTCATCTGCAAGTCTGTTTCCCGGAACGCTTTCCAGACATCTTCCAGGGTCACGGTTTCAGGCATTTACTTTCTCCAACAGCCTGTCGCTCACCAGTTACAAGGATCAACGAAACGATCCACCCTATTCATCCTCGTAACTGCGGACCACCTTTTCCCGATTTTCCGCCCTGGTTTTGCAACTGATGCACTGGTCGGTGACGGGACGGGCTTCCAGCCGTCTGAGACCGATTTCCACACCACACTCTTCGCAATATCCGTAATCGTCCGCCTCAATGGCTTCCATGGTCCGTTCGATTTTGGAGATCAGTTTGCGTTCACGGTCGCGGGTGCGCAATTCAAAATTGCGGTCGGTTTCCAGGGTGGCACGGTCGGCGGGATCGGCGAAGACCGCTTTTTCTTCAGTCATGACTGAAACGGTCTTGGTGGCCTCCTCCAGAAGCTGTTTTTTCCACTCAGCCAACAGGCGATAGAAAAACGCCCGCTGCCGGGGTTCCATATAAGTTTCTTCCTCCGAAGGACGATAGCCTTGTGGAAGAACGATGTCCGCGATTTTGGTCATGTCAACAGATCTCCCGTAATAAACCTGTTTATTCTATTGAAGATTGACCGGTTTGTCAATCAGCAGTGCCGCCTGTCCCATTTTTTTCCAGGAACCGCCGCCACAACCAAGGACTGCCCCGGAGGAACAACAGACATTGATGCAAGGGCAACATCGCACTTCACGAACGCGGCCACACCTTGCCCGGGTTCAAAAGTCCCATGGGATCGAAGACCTTTTTGATCTCCCTTTGCAGATTCAGGCACGCCTGATCCAATTCCCATGCGATATGATCACGTTTCTGGGTTCCCACACCATGCTCACCTGAGAGGGATCCGTCCAGGTCAAGGACCAACCGGAACACCCGGTCCAGGACCCCTGGGACACGCCCCATGATCGCTGGATCCCGGGGATCCACCAGTAGATTGACGTGAATGTTGCCATTACCGGCATGGCCGAAGTTGACGATTGGGATCTTCGATTCATCGGAAATCCGAGCCAGGCCCGTCATCAACAAAGGGAGCCTGGAAACCGGGACGACCACATCCTCATTGATTCTTTTGGGTGCCAGTTTTTTCAGGATGGGGGACAGGGCGCTGCGCGCCGCCCACACCGAAGCCGCCTCGGAACCATCGACCGGAGGCGACCATTCCAGGGGTTTGAACCTTTGGATCCCCTCGATCATCTCCAGGGCCAGTTCCTTCAGGCCGGAAACCCCACCCGCCACTTCCAGCAGCAACATGGCACGAGCCTGCGCAGGCAAGGCCAGGGTTGTCTCGCGGCGCAGCAGATCCAATGCAGAACCATCCAGGAATTCAATGGCCGAAGGGGATTGTCGCGCCGATAACAGATGGGAAACCGCAGCGGCGGCCATTTCCACGCTGGGAAATGAAATACGGGAAAGCAACCGTTGTTCCGGTTTCGAGGCCAGTTTCAGGATGGCCCGGGTCACCACCGCCAGCGTCCCTTCGGACCCCACCAACAACCGGGTCATGTCCAATCCGACCACCCCTTTGGTGGTACGGCCCCCGGTACGAATTTGAGTGCCGTCGATCAAGACCGCCTCAAGACCCAGTACCCAGTCACGGGTCACCCCCCACCGCACCGCCCCCGGTCCGGCAGAACACATCGCCACATTGCCACCGATGGTACAGGTACGCGACGAAGAGGGGTCGGGCGGCCAGAACAGACCGTATGCATCCAACTTTGTCTGGAGATCGCCATTGACGACCCCCGCCTCCACCACCGCAAAACGATCAGGGACCGAAATCTCCACAATCCGGTTCATCCGCTGAAGCGACAGGAGCAATCCCCCTTCGACCGCCAAAGCCCCCCCGACATTGCCCGTTCCCGCCCCCCGCGGGGTCACCTTGATGCGATGATCATGGCACAGACGCAGGATGGCGCACACCTCCTCCCGGGTCTGCGCCAGAACGACGGCATCCGGGACGAACCGGTTGCCGGTGTTGTCCCAGGCATAGGACTCGCGGTCGGCAGCGGAGGTCAGAAACCGCTCCCGCCCCAACAAAGAGGTCAGTTCACCCGCAACCGGTTCTGGAATCACCGTCATCCGCTTCATCGATCATTGAGCCTTGGCGCGATTGGGTTCCTGATCGCCGCCACGGGGTTTTTCCTGATTGGCCAGGGGAAAGGATTTCCCCTCCACCTCGATATAGGAAACCACCTCGGCGACCCCTTTGACGCTTTGAGTGATTTCGATGGACCGGTCACGTTCGGCAACCGTTTTGGCCATTCCGGTCAGATAGACCACCCCCTTGGTGGTCTCGACATGGATATCCAGGCCACGCACCAATTGATCGGCCAACAGTTTGATCTTGACCTGGTTGCTGATCCAGACATCCTGAGCCAGCTCCATGGCGGTAGCGTGTTGGACCGCCAGTTCCGAGGAAACCTCCAGAACCCCCCGGGTATTTTTGGCGATGGCAATGGCCTCCTTGATTTCATTCTGAGAGGAGGCGGTCCCAGTCAGGAGGACCTTGCCGTTATAGACGGAAACGTTGATGTTGCCTGCCTGAACCTCATCACTTTTGATGTAGGCACTGCGAATCTTCCAGGCCACCCAGTTGTCTTCGATGAAACTGTCGGGTCCACGGCGTTCCGCCACCGCGTTGGTAGCGACCAATCCACCACTCGCCACCATGGGGGCGCATCCTCCCAGGGAGAACACCATCCCGACCATGACCATACCCTTCACTCCGTTTTTCATGCCGCACCTCGATCCATCCTGTCGTGATTACGTTGATCCCTGCGATTTTCGTGTCCATGATCGGGCAAGGCAAGTTAAAAAATGCTCAGGAAAAAAAAGGGGTCTTGAGGAATTGCCGCGAAATTTTGATTTGGGAACGTCGGACTACCATCCCGGCCTGAACGCATCCTTGATCCAATCGACCTGCCAGTCACGATCACGTCTTCCGACCAGGATCACATCAAAACGACAGGAACAGCGGCTCAAAGCGGGATGACGCTGCAAATAGGATTCAGCCAGAAGCCACAAACGGTTTTGTTTCGCAGCGTCAATCGATTCGCCGACGATGGCCATGGAATCGGCATCGGTCAAACGCCGCGACCGCACTTCACAGAACATCAGGACATCCCCATCCCGGGCGATGAGGTCGATTTCACCCAGAGACGAGGCATGATTGCGTTCAATGATCACGCAACCCTGCCCAAGCAGGGTCTTTTCCGCCAGGGTTTCCCCACGACGGCCCAACCATTGACGCCAACAGGTCATGTTTTCCGGTCCAGAATCATGCGATAAACGACACTTGAGGAAAGAGAAGTCCGCCCCGCAACCATCCGTGCAACCTCCTTGACGCCCATCCCCTCATTCAACGCCGTTGCAATCCACTGTTCCACCATGGCGTCATCGGGTGGTGTCACCAGCTCCGTCGCCCCTTCGATGACGATGACCATCTCCCCACGAGGGGGAGTTGCCGCGAACAACCGGGCCAGTTCTGCAAGGGTGCCCCGGTGCCAGCTTTCATGGATCTTGGTCAGTTCCCTGGCGACCACGGCCAGACGGTGTGGCGCAATGGCCTGAGCCAGGTCATCCAACGTGGCACTCAGGCGCGGAGGCGATTCAAACAGGACGATGGTACGTTCCTCGGATCGCAGGGATTGCAGGATTACGTTACGCCCCTTGCCCTTTCGCGGCAGGAACCCCTCAAAGAGGAACCGATTGGTGGAGAAAGCACTTCCAACCAGCGCCGTGGTCACCGAGGAAGGTCCGGGCAATACTTCCAGCGGCAGGCCAGCGGCGACCACCTGTCCGATCAACGGTTCACCCGGATCACTGATTCCGGGACAACCGGCATCGCTGACCAGGGCAAACGCCATCCCGGCATTCATCTGCTCCAGGATCCATGGGATTTTTCCCTGGCCATTGTGTTCGTTGAAACTGACTCTGCGGGTCAAAATTTCATACCGGCGGCACAGGATGGCGGTCTGACGGGTGTCTTCGGCCAGGATGCAATCGACCGACTGCAATACCCGGACGGCACGAAATGTCATATCCTCCAGGTTGCCTATGGGGGTTGGAACGATGTACAACGTTCCGATACCCTTTTTCAATTGAGAACCTGCCTTCATGGAAACCATCCATGCGTAAATGCAACCTTGCCGATCCCTGGATCACCCGCCCCTCTTCCGTGCGCGGGTATTGGTGTTCACTACTGCTTCTGATGCTGCTCACCCTCTCTGGTTGTGCCACCACGGGCCCCGAGAAGGCCACCGAACCCACCAAACCCCCAGTGACGCAAAAGGAATTTTCCTCTGAAGCGAAGAAGAAACAGCCACCCGCCACCAATGACCGCCCTGATGGCATGATCTCAGAGGCACGCAGACTTGTCGAGAAAAACCGCAACAACGACGCCCTGGCTCTGTTTCGCCGGGTCATTCAGGAATTCGAAAACACCCCGGAAGCCAACGAAGCCCGTTACCGGATGGGAGAACTTCTGCTCCTTCAGGGGCAGGAGGACTCAGCCTTGAAGGCCCTGACCGATGCCGCCGCAAGATCCAATCAACCTTTTTCGCTGGAAAGCGCACAGCTCCTTGGCAACATGCTGGAACAACGGGGCGATCTTCCCGGGGCCTGGATTCATTGGCTCCGGGTGGCCTACACCCCCTCCACGCCGCAGGCAACCGACGCCTGGCAACGGTTTTTAAAAAGTTACCTCAAACATGGCACTCCGGAAAACACCCAACGGGCGTTACAGACGTTGCCTGCCGGTCAACTCAGCCCCGACCAGGCCCGCATGGCCCTGGCCACCATCGATCAACAGGATACCGATCGGCTCAAACAGCTCCATGCCATCCAGCCCCCCGGATCCCCCCTGACCCCCCTGATCGCCCTGATTCTGGGCGACCGTCAGAATCAGGAAGGGAGCGCCCAAGGGGCACAATCCTTTTGGCAGTCGGCCCGCACCAACGATCTCACCGCCCAGGAGGCCCAACGCCGCCTCGGCGCGAGCGGCATGCCACCGGAGTTGACGCTGGGCCTGCTCCTGCCATTGAGCGGCGAGTATGAATCGATCGGCAAGAACCTGCTCAAGGCGGCCCAGAAGGCGTTGCGCGACGCCCCCGATACCCGCATCGTCCTTCGGGTATCCGACAGCCGCGGCAAGGCGGACGAGGCCCGGCGGGCGATGGAACAATTCCGTGCCGATGGGATCGGAGCGGTCATCGGCCCCGTATTCCAGGAAGAGGCCAAGGCCGCCGCCGAAGTCGCTGCGAGCTACAATATTCCCATCATCACCCTCAATCCCCGTTCCGGCATCGTGCAACCCGGCAGCAGCATCCTGCAAAACGCCTTCCGCCCCGAGAGCGAAGGGCAGGTCATGGCCAGGTTCGCCGTGGAAGAAAAAAATTTGCGCCGTATTGCCATCCTCGCTCCGGATACCGAATACGGACACCTTTTGACCGAAGCCTTTTCCGAAACGGTGCATCAATCGGGTGGCACCATTGTCCGCGCCACCTTCTATCCATCGGGGAGCCGCGATTTTTCTCCCTGGATCAAAGCTCTGGTCAATGCCGATCCCAAGGATCTTCAAGCACGCGCCCGGAACAACCGCAAGGAGGAACCCCTGGATCCCGTGGAACCCCTGGCATCAGGCAAGGAATCGAGCTTGAGGCCATGGACCGATTTCGATGCATTGTTCATTCCCGCCAATGCCCAGGAAGTCCGGCTGATCATCCCCCAGGCTGCCTTTTTCAAACTGCGTCAGCCTGAAATCACCTTTTTGGGAACCTCCTTGTGGAACAAACCGGAATTGTTCCGGGAAGGGACCGACTTCCTCCAGGGGGCGTTCTTCTGTGATACCGACGATGTCGCCCGCAACCGGTTCAATACGTCATTCTTTCAAACCTGGAAGGAGACCCCCTCTTCCCTCGACATGCTGGCCTACGATTCCATCGCCCTGGTTGCCCAATCCCTGAGAGAGGCACGCATGTCGGGACAATCGTGGTACACCCTGCTCAAAGGGGGACAGCAGGTCCAAGGGGCGGCCGGCATCGTCTATTTTGATGAAAATGGGCAGAGCCGCCGAAATTATTTTCTGTATCGCATCGATGCCGACGGACCACGAAAGACGGAATCCATGGTACGGCAGGATCCGGTCACCCCACCTCCGGCCCCTTTCCAGGCCGGAACGGCAACACCGATGGCACCCCCCGGCGCCCTGCCCCCTCCCGGATCTCCGGGAACCGCTTATTTCTGATCTCCGGTCCAAAATTGGTCAATTTATTAGCAGATGACAAATCACCAACATTATGTCATAGTGGAATGGTTGAGATGGTCTCACAGCAATCATAGTTTTCATTAAACATTCCCGACTCTTTCATGAAATGCCTTATTGTTGATGATCAAATCGAAAACAGGATGGTTCTGGCAAAGATCATGGAACCATATGCCCAATGCGACCAGGCCATCGATGGTGCTGAGGCAGTGGAACTGTTTACGTTGCATTTGAACGAAGGTACACCCTACGAACTCGTTCTCATGGACATCATGATGCCGGTGATGGATGGTCAGGAAGCCCTGCGCAAAATGCGTGAACTGGAAGAAGAAGCAGGCATCCTCCAGGAAAACCAATCCGCCATCGTCATGGTCACCGCCGTCGATGCCACTTCGGAAATGAAACGGGCCTTCGAGGAAGGCCGTTGCACCGGCTACATCAACAAGCCGATCAACCGTGGCAAGATTCTGGTCAAATTGAGCGAACTCGGGATCAGTCCCAAAGTATGGTGGTGATTATTCCCTTTGCGGGCGGTCACCGGGGCCGGATCTGCCGTTAATCCTGACTCTTTGGCAACTTTTCCATTTCTTCCTGGAACATTCGTTCATTGGGCGAAAGGGCGATTGCCTGCCGGTAAGCGGCTTCGACCTCGCTCATCGGCAGTTTCAACCATCTTTTGACCCGTCCCAGTTCCCGCCATGCCCAGGCGTGGCGTACGTCGGAAGCCTCCATCTGAAGGACCCGTTCAAGCAACTCTTTGGCTTCTTTCAAGAACCGTTCATCTACATGCCGATTTTTCTTGCGATGTGCCTCTTTTGCCAGCTTGATTTTTGTTTGCGCAAACTCCAGCAGGGAGCGGGGATCCTGCAAGACCACATCCAATGCTTTTTCAAAATATCGATGCGCCACCTGCTCCTTTCCGAGGCGTCGCGAAAGGATTGCCGCATCCAGGGCATCCCCGCTTGAAAGATCGTGTGGCAACCTGCCCAACAGTTCCCTGGCTTCACGTTCCATCCCTTCGTTCAGAAGGAGTTCCATCAGTACATTGCTGACATGGGGAACACACGGACCGGGGGCTTCGGACTCAAACCTTTTGAAGACGGAAATGGCCATATCCACCTTTCCATCTTTTCCCAGCAGGCGCATCCATTCAGCCGTCAGGGCGGGAGAACCCGGTCGTTGCTCCCACGCATCCCTGATCCGGATTTTCGCATCCTCCCGGCTGCCAAGGGCCAACAGATGTGCCGCATCACGCAACGCCGAAATCGCCACATATTCGGGATGTGCCGGAAGCGTCACCCGGAAATAGGAACGGTCGGCGTTGAAATCGAACCTTGGATCAGGAGAACCATTGTCCCGCATCGCCTTGAATATTTTTGGCAATCCCGTCCCTCGCCCCTCGGCCAACCTCAATTCCTTGAGAAACTCACCAATCCTCCGATTCCTTGCCGGAACCGGTGGCATGGAACTTTTTTGCGTCAAATGTTCCAGTTCGATTCCCGGAACAGGACCAGGATAACTGCTCACCTCGATTCTATCGGGATAAAGATGGATCTTGATGGGTTCCGGTGTATCCTCTTCATAGCCGCGATGGTATACCGCATTGACCAATGCTTCCCGCAATGCCTGTATGGGATAGCTGACCCACCCTTTGACCAGGAATGAATGGGCCTGTTTTTCCAAATGTTGACTGGAAATATGCTCCAGATACTGTAATGCATTGCGCAGCTGTTCATGAATGCCCCCACCGCAAAACACCTTTTCTTCGATGACATTGCCTGCGGCATGGTCGGCAAATTGGACGATTTCAATCCGGGCAACACGAAACCATTCTTCAGGTTCCTGGGAGAACAACAGGAGGCCAATATTTCTAGGGACATCATGACCGTTGTTACGGACCGCGATCCGCAATTTGCGGTACAGTTCATTGGGATTTTTTTCATCCAGCAAGCCACTGCCGATATCACGAAGGAATTCCCTGACTTTGGATTCCCGCACATCCTCGATACGGGCGGACATGGCCCGCCGATCATCGAAGGGGACCCGTGCCGTCATTTGGATCAACTGATGCAGAATTCCCCCCTGCGCCGCCACCGTCTCCGAACCCAATCTGACAAAAAATTTTCTTTGCCCCTTTTCAGCATCAGGGGCCTGATGCGGGCGGATGTCACTGGCGGGCACCCAGATGACCAGGACGTGTCGGCCATCGATGGTCTCTGGAGACAGGACGGGCTGGTATACGGGATCGATCTGGTTGCAATGTCCCCTGATCCATTGTTGAATCTCGTCAAGGACACGCGCATCCACCCCTGTGACCGGTCGAGTCGCGACCCCCTTCTCCTCGGCAACACCAATGACGATATAACCTCCATTCAAATTATGGAAATCATTGGCAAACGCACAAATCGTCCTCAAAACCTGAATACCCGTCGTCTTTTCATCCCATGACGCCTTGAACTCGATCCGTGCCGACTCGACCCGCCCATGACCAAGCAAATCTTCGATATTGACCGCCAGGATCAAACTCATCAGATGAACTCCACAGTCAGAAAAATCATCAGCATATCCGTGAGCATGGCCCACTGTTCATCTACACTTTATGGAGCAACCAATCAAAATACTGCGATAAATAAACCATCTTCAACAGCTATTCTGCGCCCATTGCCTGCCTCTTTCCAGAAGGGACGCTGGGCTTGTCGGCGAATGGCGTCATGCTTCCGAACCACCCAATACAAACAGACGGTGCCTTTTCACCGCAAACGCAACCAGGCTCCGTCTTTCGGAACATCCGCCACGCAAAGAGGTGCATCTTAAAGACGGCCTTGACACCCATCACGGCGAAACGTCAGTCATGATCAATGCTTGAAAAAATCAAGACACCCGACCATAATCATGCACATCTGCCGCCAAGAACAATTAAAACACCTTAAGAAATCACTCCGCCCATACCCCTGAGGAACGACCTCGTTCTTAAAACCATGAAATACAAAAGGCGCGCCTCCAAATCATCAAAAACATCCGCAATCAAACCGCACCGCAGCCCCTCCAATGAAGATGCAAAGATCGGTGCCTTGCTGGATGCCGTCAACAAATCGTCCGAACTGGTACGGGGTGTTTTTCTTTTTTTCATGTTGGTCAGTCTATACATTGCCATTCTGGTCGGGTCCACGACCCATAAACAACTTTTTCTCGCAAGCGATATCCCGCTCCCTTTCATGCAGGTCAGCCTGCCAATCGTTGATATTTATTGCGTCACGCCATGGATCTACTGCTTTCTTCATTTCAACCTTCTTCAACTTCTCTTATTGCACTCGGAAAAGTTGAATGCTTTAAGAACCCAGGCCGGGTCGGTCGTTTGGGAAAAAAATAAAAATTTGCTGTATCCCATCTTTTTTTCCAACTGGCATGCCATGACGCACCAGAATAAATTCATCCACTGGACCTTCGTCATGTTTGTCTATTGCACCATGGTCCTGACGCCACTGGCAATTCTGCTGTTCATCCAGATTCGCTTCCTCCCCTATCACAGCGAAAAGATCACTTGGTTGGCCCACAGAATTCCTGTTATTTTTGACTCCATTCTATTGTGGATGTTTTGGCGCAGAATAAGAAAAAGAGAGTTTTTCAGCTCCCGCATCCGAAACATCGCGGTTTTCTCAACATCATTCCTTCTCTCCATGTCAATTTTTATATTCTCAATGTTTTTTGCGACCATTCCAAGAGAAAGTTTTCTGAAGGCGATGTGCGGGGAACCATCCAGGTCTATAAATTTTAACAATTTAATAGATCCTGATCGCTTGCATGGTTTTTGTAATACTTTATCGTCTAATATGTATTATAAAGCATTAGAAAGATTAATAGATGGGTCATTGCACAGAAACCTACACATAACAAATGAGATTCTGGTCAAATCCCCACCTTCGGACATGATCCTTGCAACCTATATCCAGCAAGGCAAGTCCGTCGATGAAGCCTGGATCAAACACTCCGGTGGAGCAAATTTGAAGGGCAGAAATTACAAAAATGCTTCTATTAACTGGGCAAAATTGTATCGCGCTCAACTTGAAGGGGCACAATTGCAAGGCGCTTTTTTTGCTGATACAGATCTGCAAGGCGCCAATTTTTCTAGGGCAGAATTGCAAGACGCTCATTTAAGTTTTTCAAATTTGCAAGATTCTATTTTAGTTCTTGCAAAATTGCAAGGAGCTAGTTTAAGTTTTACAGAATTGCAAGGCGCTAATTTAACTTTGACAGAATTGCAAAACGCTAGTTTAAATTGGGCAGATTTACGAGGCGCTACATTAATTCTTGCAGAATTGCAAGGCGCTGATTTGTCTAAGGCAAAATTGCATGGCGCTAATTTGTCTGGGGCAGAATTACAAGGCGCTGATTTGTCTGAGGCAAAATTGCAAGGCGCTGTTTTGTCTGAGGCAAAATTGCAAGGCGCTAATTTGTCTGGGGCAGAATTACAAGGCGCTAATTTGTCTGGGGCAAAATTGCAAGGCGCTAATTTGTCTGGTGCTCTATTCTTTCAAACAATTATCGACTATAGTCTCCTTGACTGGAGTGATTGGAATTCAGCGAAAGTTGCTCCACCCGACATCAAAGAAGGTGATAAAGGTCCATTCACTCGTCCCTTATCAATAGAAGCACTGACTCATGTCCGTCATGATGGCATCTTCGGAAAGGGAAACAATCCTGCCCTGTTCGATGAAAAACAAGCGCAATGGATCGTTGAAAATGTTTTCTGTAAAGAATTTTATACCAGATCATCGATCTTAGAACGAAGTTCAGATCATTTATTGCAAAAGATATTTGAAGCCATGGATCATGACCCGTCATGCAAAGAGATTCCATCTGATGTGCCTGAAATAAGTAGAAAGAAATTTATAAAAAGTCTAGAAGATGCAAAAAGTCGAATGAAAGAGCTGGGATCCGTTCGAAGCCAACCTGGTCGAAAATAGCGATATCACGGTGTCAAAACCGGATCCGGGTATAGATCGCGTCATTTGGGTTTGCTGTTGACTTTGGGTTGCCAACAGCCTCAAGTTTGTCCCCATGATTGAAATTGCCCAACCCCATGACAGCCTGTTCAAGATTCTTCTGTCGTCACCCGAGACGGCGGGTGCCTTGTTGCGCGAGCGGCTGCCACCCGAGGTCGTCAATCTTCTGGCTCCTGAACCACCACAGTTGATCGAAGGGACCTTTGTCGAGGAACATCTGCGCCCTTGTTACTCCGACCGCCTGTTCCAGGCCAGGACGATCACCGACAAGCCCGTGTTGTTTTATGTCCTGATCGAACACAAAAGTTACCGGGATGATCGGGTTGGCTGGCAGTTTTTTCGTGGGATTTCAGGCTTTCTGGAGCAAAAGACCCGGGAGGATAAAAACTGGCAACGGCTTCCGGCGGTGTTGCCCCTGCTCGTTTATCACGGGGAAAGGGAATGGCGGTCATCGAATGAATTCCTGAACTTGATCGATGCCGATGCGGCCATGCATCCCTGGCTTGTGAATTTTCGGTTTACGGTGGTCGATCTGGGTCCCATTCCGGACCGTGATCTTTCCCGGCATGCCCACTTGCGGGTCGGTTTGATGGTGCTCAAATATGGCACCCGTGACCCGGAAACCCAGATGGCCGCCCTGGAGGAGATCATCTCCACCCTGTTGGAAACACCGGAACTCCAATGGTCGGTGTTGTTCTATATGTTGACAACCTTCCCCCAACTGGACGAAACATCCGTGCGGCAAATCGTGCGCCGCATCAAACCCGAGGAGGAACCAAACATGATGTCCATCTTTGCACAGGAACATTTCGCCAAAGGGCGTCAGGAAGGGCGTCAGGAAGGGCGTCAGGAAGGGCGTCAGGAAGGCGAGGCAGCATCATTGCGCCGTTTGCTGCAACGCCGTTTCGGACCGCTGCCGGAATGGGCCACCACCCGGATCGCCCAGGCCGACATCGCCATCCTTGAAACATGGACCGACCGTGTCCTGGATGCCAAAACCTTGGAAGAAGCATTGGCACCCCGGAATTGAAAATTGATCATGAGTCGATCCCGGTTGCCCCCCGTCCCATGTGCCAACCGGGATGAACGACAGACAATTCATTGCCTGATCATGGAAATCAAAACCCTGGGGGCAATCCCTTAAGCCCCCTTTTTTTTCTTGATATTTTTTTAAATCACCCCTCCACCCGAGGCATCTGAATCAATCCCAGCAATTCAGCAGCACTCAAACGACCACTCATCTCCCCCCCTTCCAGCAGATCATCCGCCAGATCGCGTTTTCTGGCATGGAGTTCGACAATTTTTTCCTCGATGGTCCCCCGGGTCACCAACCGATAGACCGTCACCGGACGCTCCTGACCAAAACGGTGCGCCCGGTTGGAAGCCTGATCCTCCACCGCCGGATTCCACCACGGATCCATGTGAATGACATAATCGGCGGCGGTCAAATTGAGTCCGACCCCACCCGCCTTGAGGCTGATCAGGAAAAAATCCCCCTCCCCCTGTTGAAAGGCTTCGATGCTTCTGCGACGTTGTGCCAACGGTGTCGCACCATCCAAATATTGAAAGACAATCCCTTCAGCCGTCAAAAATTCGCGGATCAGGGTCAAATGATCGACAAACTGGCTGAACACCAGCGCCTTGTGCCGATTGTCCAACAACGTCCGCGCCACCTCCTTGAACGTATCCAGCTTGGCGCTTTCCAGGTTCAGATCGGGCTGCACCAGACGGCTGTTGCAGCAGGCCCGGCGCAGTTTCATCAGTTCGGCGAGGATCGCCAGATGCTGCCCGCCCCCATCAAGCCCCTCCACCCCCTCCAGATTGGCCACCGCCTGTTGCCGTAATGATTCGTAAAAAGCCGCCTCCCGTGCCCCCATTTCGACATGCAACACAATCTCCGTCAGCGGAGGCAATTCCTTCAACACCTGGTTTTTGGTTCGTCTGAGGATGAACGGACGAATCAACATTTTCAATCGCCGTGACGCCTCCCGATCCTGATAGCGTTCAATCGGAAGGGCATAACGTTCATTGAACCGCTCCAAAGATCCCAACAACCCCGGATTGATGAAGCGAAACAGGTTCCACAATTCTCCCAAATGATTTTCGATGGGCGTTCCCGTGGTCATGAAACGAAACCGCCCCTTCAACGCCATGGCGGCCCGGGAACGTTTGGTCAACCGGTTTTTGATGGCCTGGGCCTCGTCCAGCACGATGGTGTTCCAGGTCACCCGGGTCAACAATTCCTCCTCGATCTGCAACAGGGCATAACTCACCACCAGCACGTCAAACGCCTTGACCCCCTGGACCTGCTCCTGCCGATTGCGCCCCCCCAACAGGATCGGGTTGAGGGTCGGGGCGAATCTTCCGATTTCCGCCTCCCAATTGGTGCAGACCGAAGTGGGTGCCACCACCAGCGCCGCCCCTTCGGGGGCACGGCTGACCAGCAGTGCCAGCGCCTGCAAGGTTTTGCCCAACCCCATGTCGTCCGCCAGACATCCCCCCACCCCCCATACCGACAAACGATGCAACCAACGAAACCCCTCGATCTGATAATCCCTCAGTTCCACCTTGAAGGTGGATGGCACCTCCGCATCCCCCGCTTCCATCGCCTCCAGACGGGAAACCTGCTCTTTCCAATGTTTGTCGCCCGAAACCCGGTGACTTTCCTCCGCCACTTCCCGCAGCCACGGCGAAGCCAGGGCATGGATCCGCCATCCTTTCGCCCCCTCTTCCCCCAGATCGAGCATTTCGGCCAAACGTTGGCGAAACGTGTCGGTCAAGGCGACGAA
Organism: Magnetococcales bacterium DCbin4; assembly: GCA_002753735.1. Classification (GTDB taxonomy): domain Bacteria; phylum Pseudomonadota; class Magnetococcia; order Magnetococcales; family UBA8363; genus UBA8363. Next base: position 11,857 of record PEAN01000024.1, on the reverse strand, counting down.
CTGACCCTTGCCCAGGGAAACGAAGCGTTCAGTCCCCTCCCGGGCCAGTTTCAAAAGTTGGCTCATCTCCAATACCAGATCATGATCCAGAACCACCGTTCCTGAAACGGCAAACCAATCCCGTTCCCGGCGAATCTTGATCTGCAATTGATCCATGGTGACCTGGTGCGTCACCCGAAACCGTTCCCCTTCAGGCCATTCGACCAATACCTTGTCGCCCAGTCCCTGAAGTTCCATCAACAATTCCAGACATTCTTCCGTCCGTCCCAACGTCCAACTCCGCCCACCCACCGACCCCCCCGCCAAGGTCGGACACAGCGCCACCAGTTCGTCGGCCAAATGTTGTTCCTGTTGAAAATCACGACGGGTTTGCACCCGTTGTCCATCACGTTCGGCAAACATCCGTACCCCGCCCCGACCCGGTCTGCACCAGGGGCCGCAGGTATCGAAAGGACGAACCATCAAGCGGACCGACAACCCCTCCCCATGCGGCAACAACTGCAATCTGGGACGTGCATCCGCCACCACTTCCGCCGCATCCGAAAGATCGGCATCCACCGTGGATTGAATGTTGACCATGGTCGCCAAACGGGCGACCACCCCCATGACCCGATCTTTCTGGGATTCAGGTCCGTTGAACCCTTCCGGCCCAAGGATATCGGCAATTTTATGGTGGTCAGCGGTGATTTCGATCACCCGGCACCGCCGCGCGCCCTCCCGCACTACGATCACCCCGGGTCCATCGATTTTCTGGGAAAAACGGATGTGTACCCGGCCATGGCGTTCATGCACCAACAGTTCCGGTTCCCCCCGTACCACCTCGATGGGCAACCCCGGATTGTCCAGCCAATAGACATGAGGATGACCAATCATGGCCAACATGGCTTTTGCCCAATCAAACTCATAGCGGGTGCCGTTGTAGATATACTCCTGCCGGATCGCGGCACATATTTCCAAATCCTGGGGGGTGGGAAAGCCCCACTGCCCGGGTTCGGCCCCATGGAGCCTGCGGGCCGAAACCGCCTTTCCCCGACTCCATTCCCCATCGGCCGAACGGATTTGTTCCCTGGCCAGGATGGTCCCCCGCTGGCCATGGGTTTCGATCATCCAGACCAACCTCCGATCATGTCCCATGGACATGGAGGAAGAAGATTCATCCTCATCGCCCACCAGCTTCATGAGCGCCGACAACGTTTGCTCCCAACGCTCCTCCCGCTGAATCTGCATGGTCCAACAACAAAAACCCAACTGTTGTTCCAAAGCATCGACACGCCCGCGATATTCCGAATGTTCCCCGGACAATCGATCCAGCAGGGCAGCACTTTCCATGACGACCCAGGGATAATCGTTGGCCAACGCCTTTTGGTGAATCGCCTTGATATGATCCAGGACCGATTTGACCGCCGCCGCCTCATGATCGATCCAATACAGGGCCATCATGCGAAACAATTCCGGCAGGCCATCGGAAACCACGGGGCGCACTGCCTTGGGCAGACCGGGATTCCAACCCCCTTCGCGTGCAGCCATCAGGGGGCTGACCAGATCCTGTCGCAACCAGGGCAGCCCTTCCTTGACGGTTTCACTCCGAAACCCGAGGTTGGCCAGGGCATGCTCGGCACCCCCCCCTCGCGCCAGGGCAACGGCACGCAAGGCCTGATAGGAAGAGGACAGGGGATGATCGAGGTTGCGCTCAAACCGTTGTACCAAGGTCAAAAGGTGTTGCCGTTCCCCCAGCCCCCCCTGTTTCAACAGGGCCAACAGCAAGAACAGTCCCGACCAATAGTAGGGGAACAGCGATGGTTTGCGTATGAAGCGCACACTGTCCAAAACCGTCACGGCATGATCGAGGGTAGTGATGGCCTGTCGATTACGTTCCCGCAAAACATCAATCCATCCCTGAACCGCCTCCGCCCCCGCCACGGGTCGGTCAGCAGCCAGCACCGAGGAGGCTTCGCCCAACCGCCCCTGAACGAGCAGCACCAGCAGATACAAGGCACGCAATGTCGGACCGGTCTCTTCGCAGGACTGGTCGAGATGCCGTTGCAGCAGTTGTGCGATCCCCGCCACCGGTTCCAACCCCGTCAACGCCAATTCGACCATTTCCTCCAAGGCTTTGACCTGGATGCGCAACGGCAGGGCCGCCATGCGTTCGAGATCCCACGGTTGCGAACACAGACGGACCAAAGGGGGATTCCGCCGATAATCCTCCACCCGCTGATTGGCCGCCATACCGACATATCGAAGCACCCGCTCCTCATCGCCCGTCAGCAACCCCAGACGGATCTCCCGCACCGCCCGGTCGAAGTTCATCAAACGAGGCTCCCCCTTCATGGCACCGACTTTGACGACCGAGGGGAATTCCGCCTCGACCACCCGTGCCAGTTCCGGATACACCCCATCCGCCACCGCCTGCCGAACCGCCTCATCGGCGATGGCATCGGAGGCGCGGAAATGAAATCCCGTGCCCAGATCACGCTGAAGCAACCCCTGGGTCATCAGGGACTCGACCCGTGCCTGGAGTGTCCTGACCGTGAACCCGAACGGACCGGACTGTTTGAGATTGATTTTTTTCAGACAGATCACCAATTGCGAAACGGGAACCACATCATGAATGATGGCCGTCAACTGCACGATTTTGCGGTTGGGATCGGTCAGTTGATGCAGTTGCATCAGCATGTGGGAATGATCGGGCGGTGTTTCAGACAAGGGTCGTCACTTTCCTGTGATGTCTTCCGAACAAAATGGTCATGTTTTTCACAGATTCACCTTCAGGGTCAAGGGGACTCATGACCCTTGAAAAACGGTTCGATTCAGCATCAACCCACCCCGGTCACATGGACTTTTCCAGCCGCATCGGAAATCACCCGTTCCATGATCGAGGCATGAGGATTTCCCCTTGTCTGAATATCATCATTCCGTGATAATCTAATTAAGACAATTTTCCATGGAACCGGGACATGACTTGAGGGGACATGTTGTCAACCATTCCGGTGAGATGGACAATTTTTTCATTCGGGAAGACGGGTGATTCCTTAGTGTTGTTCCCGCGACGGGACCTGGCAAGGTCCGGTCGTTTGAGGAACGTAGCCGCAATCGGAGGAAGGCGGGCATGAAACTAGCGGTGTGCATTTACGAAGGGCCATACAACCATGAAGCCTCGGACAGTGCCTATAATTTCATCAAGGCAGCCATTGCCAAAGGGCATGAAATCCGGGGGATCTTCTTCTATCACGACGGGGTCTACAACGTGACCCGCCTGATGGAACCCCCGCAGGACGACCGGCACATTGCCAATCGCTGGTCCGAACTCGGAGCAACCGGAATCGACATCGTCGTCTGCATCGCCGCCGCCAAACGGCGCGGCATCGTTGACGAAGTATTGGTCCCCAATGTACGAATTTCCGGTTTGGGACAATTGACCATGATGGCCATTGAGGCCGACCGTATGGTGATTTTTGGCGATTGAGGGAGGCAGGTTCATGTCGGAAGAAAGCAAGAAGAAAATCATGTTCACCGTCCGCAAGCCACCTCATGGCTCCATCTACGTCTATGAGGGGTTGGAGGTCAAATTGATCATGGCCGCCTATGATGCCGATATTTCGGTGGTCTTCATGGACGACGGCGTCTATGCACTCAAGGCGGGACAGGACACCAAAGAGTTGGGAATCAAGGGATTTGAAGCCACTTATGGCGTGTTGGTCGATTATGAGATCCAAAAGGTGTTCGTTGACCGTCAATCCATGGAAGCGCGTGGCCTGACGGAGGAAGATCTCCTGGTGATCGGCGAAGACGAAGATACCGAGGAACCCATCCGGCCTAAAATGGTCGATGCCTCCGAAATCGCCAGCATGATGGCAGAACAACACAATATTCTGAGCTTCTAATCAAGGGTTATCAAGACATGCTTCATACCGTGAATAAATCTCCATTCCAGAATACGGCTCTTGAAAGCTGCCTGCGTTTCACCCAATCGGGAGACTGCATTCTGCTCCTGGAAGACGGTGTCTACGGTGCCGTTTCCGGAACCGCCCAATCCGCCCTGGTGGAAGGGGCGTTGGCCAAGAAAGTCAAGGTATATGCCCTGGGTGCCGACATGAAGGCGCGTGCCCTGAAGGAAACCATCAAGGGTGTGGAAATCACCGACTATGCTGGATTCGTGGACTTGGTGGCAGCAAACAGGGTACATTCCTGGCTGTAATCATCCATGGGTTCTCATCAGCACCGATTGCAATCAAGGCTGACGAAAATTGCCAGTGAATGTCATCAGCGTCGGTGGTCACCCTTACTGACCGTGAATGTCATCCGTCGCGGTTGACATCGCCGTGGGATGTCATCGTCAGGATTGTCATCGTCAGGATTGTGATTGCGTTGTTCACCAGGAAACCATCCGGGCCGGATTATCACCGGTCCCAAGCGGGGAGTTTAATCGTGGAGCTGTTTCGATCGCTGGCTGCCCGAATGAGCATTGTCGTATTTCTCGCCTTGCTTTTGGGAATTGCAGGAGGATTCCCCGCCGATTTGGGGGCGGAACCGCCACAATTGGAAAAACCGAAGGGGGAGCAGTGTATCCGCCCGACCGACTGGATGCGACGCAACCACATGGATTTCCTCAAGCACAAGCGGACCCTGACCGTACGGGAAGGGGTCCGCGTCCGCTCGGAAAGCCTGTTGAAGTGCGCCGAGTGCCATACAAGTCACAACCGTTTCTGCGACCGTTGTCATGATTATGTGGCAGTGGAACCAGACTGTTTTGAATGTCACCTTTTTCCCAAATAGGGATTGGGCTATACAGGAACTTCAACCATGACCATGGATAGAAGATCGGTTTTGGGACTCGGGGGCATACTGACGGTCGGGGCCGTACTCGCCCCGGGGCTGCGTTTGGTCGCCGCCCCCGAAAATGCCGCCGAAGGTACCACCGAAGCCTCGGAAAAACGGCGATGGGGGATGCTCATCAACACCCAACAATGCAATCCCGCCTGTACCGCCTGTACCCAGGCATGCCGGGCGGAAAACAATGTTCCCATCGTAGGTGATCCACAACGCGACATCCATTGGATCCGCAAGGTGGATCTGCATGATCGCAGCGGCAGGAATCCTGACCGCAGCCTGCCGGTACTGTGCAATCATTGCGAACATCCCCCCTGTGTTCATGTCTGCCCGACCCAGGCATCGTTTGTGCGCAAGGATGGCATCGTGTTGGTTGACATGCACCGTTGCATTGGCTGTCGCTATTGCATGATCGCCTGCCCTTACAAGGCCCGTTCCCTGGTGTATGCCAAGCCGTCCGAGCATGGCAGTGTCAATCCGAATGTCCCCATACGGGCCAAAGGGGTTGTGGAAAAATGCACCTTCTGTGTTCACCGGGTCGATCAGGGAGGGGAACCCGCCTGTGTGGAAGCCTGCCGCAAGGATGGGGGCGGTGGCATGTTGTTTGGCGACCTCAACGATCCCAAATCGGAGATTTCGGTACGTATTCGCGAGGTGCGGACCTCGACGATCCGGCCCGATCTGGGGTTGAAACCTGCGGTTCATTATCAGGGAATCGGGGAGGGGTGACCATCGACATGCTGAATCCAACCCCTGGTGAAAATCCCTTGAGCACACTTTTTTTTCTTAATGATGAATATCAACATGTCCTTGGGAGGGAACAATGTTGAGTGAATTTTCCACCATCGAAGGCCGTTCCCCGGGATACTGGATGCTCATTGGCATCAGTGCACTTGTCCTTGCCATTGGGATGGGGGCGTTTTTGGCGATTGAAATCCATGGCCACGGCATCACCGGCATGAACAATCAGGTGGTCTGGGGCATGCCTCATGTCTTTGCCATCACATTGCTGGTCATGGCATCGGGGGCACTCAACCTGGGATCGATGTCCACGGTGTTTGCGACGATCCAATTCAAGCAATTCACCCGTTTTTCCGCCTTTCTCGCCATTGTTCTGCTCATTGGCGGCTTGACGGTGCTCTTGCTGGACCTGGGACGGCCTGACCGCATGTTGCTTCCCATGCTGTACATGAATTTCCGCTCCATGTTCACCTGGAACGTCTTTCTGTATTCCGGCTTTCTCATTCTGTGTGTGTTGTATCTGTGGAGCATGTTTGAGTACAAGCAATATACCAAAGTGGTCGGTTCGACCGCATTTGCCTGGAGGGTCATTCTCACGACCGGTACGGGTTCGATCTTCGGGGTCATTCATGCCCGCGATGTGTTTTATTCGGCCATTACCGGTCCCATGTTCGTGGCGGTTTCGTTGACCTCGGGAACGGCACTTTCCACCCTGCTGTTGGTTTCAACCTACCGCAGGACCGGCAGGGTCATGGATGAAAAACTGGTATTTGGTCTGCGTAACGCTTCGATCTTTTTCACCTTGCTGGTGGGATATATTTTTGTGGTGGAAAAATTCACCAAATTTTATTCTCCTGCCTTCTACGATGTCGAATGGTGGTTGTTGACCGGCCCCTGGTCGGGATTATACTGGTTCGGCGTTTGGGGTTGTTGTGTCATTTTCCCGCTGGCGATTTTGTTCAACAGTCGGATGGGGAATACGGTTTCCGGCGTCATGGCCGCTGCTGGGATCACGGTGGTGGGGGCCTTCGCCTTTGTTGCCCATGTCCTGTTGGCGGGGCAGTCCTATCCGTTTGACATGTTTCCGGGATATCAGACCAGCAGTGTGTTCCTGGATGGGCAGGATGCGGTCTACACCCCTGCACTGATCGAATTTGCTTTGGGTTTTGGGGGAATTGCCCTGAGTGCGATCCTGTTTTTGTTGGGAATCAAATTTTTCCGCTTGTTGCCTGCCAAGGCGGTTGCTCCGAAAGATTGGGATCTGCCCTGGAGTCCTTGAGCAAGGAAATTGAGCGTCAAGCGCTGATTCAACTGTTGGACTGGTTATTGCAAGCCCCGCCTTTGAAAAGAGGCGGGGCTTTTTGACTTGGGCGTCGAGGAACTTGAGGTCAGACGTGGAGGAAACATTGAAAAAGCCCCGTTTTCTGTCTTTGAAGGAATGGTTGCGCAACCGTATCAGGTTGTCGGGTACGGAAGGGCGTTCCGGGTTACGAATGGTATCGCCCTGGATACTGAATCTGTTGTTACTGCCGCTCTTTGCCTTTGATTTATTTGGTGAAATCAGTTCGATGCTGCGCGCCATCGAATCACAGACCCCAGTCACCACTGCGGGGCAACAGACCACCAATCCCTCGGGATCGGGCGCGCAAAAGGACAAGATTGACCTCACTCAGATGACCCAATGGCATCCTTTTGGGGGAAAGAAGGTTCCGGGGGCCAATCTTGAGGGGGCGGATACCAAAAATTTGCCCGATACCAATTTGAATTTTCAGTTGCATGGCATTCTTTTTATTGAAGGGACTTCGATTCCCGCCTTTGCCCTGATCAAGTTGGCGGATGCACCTGAGAAAGTGTTTGCGATTGGTGAGGTATTGACAGGGGATGTCCGGTTGGTGGCCATTCAAAATGATCGGGTCATCCTGGACCGGGGAGGACGACTGGAAGCATTGAAATTGCCGCGCGCGGTATTACAAATCAGAGATCCAGACGCATAGATGACCATCAAGAAATGAAAGATCTGGGAGGTTGTACCCAGGGTTTGCTTGAGTCCCTTCCATCCTTTTTTCTGCCCGACAGGGTTTTGACACCTTCTTGGATTGCCAAGGATGGTGCATGTAGCATCACGCTGAAGAACCTCGTTTCCGGTGCCGGAAGTTTGGACGGAACGAGGAAGATGAGGGAGCAACGGATGAAACCGACGGCAGCATCGTGGTTACCATGGATATTGGCCTTGACCCTGGGATATCAACCGGTGGCCCTGGCAGAACCATCAACGCCCACCAAACCGGCCTCCCCTGCAGAATCGACGAGCGGGACATCCAATGTCACCCTCAACCTGAAGGGTGCGGATCTGGAGACCCTGGTCGAAACGGTCGCCAAAGCGACGGGGAAAAATTTTGTCCTGGATCCTAAAGTACAGGGGAAGGTGACGGTTGTTTCGCACAAGCCGGTTTCAGGTGACGAACTCTACGCAATTTTCCTGTCCATTTTGGAGGTCCATGGCTTCATGGCGGTTCCAGTGGGCAACGTCATCAAGATTTTGCCCGACAATGATTTGAAATATCAAGCCGAGCCGGACACTTCAGCCAGTGGCGGCAGTGATGAGGTTGTGGCCCAGGTATTTCCACTGCGCTTTGTGGATGCAGGGCGGATCATTCCAGTCCTGCGACCGATGTTGGGCCCCAAGGCGCACATGTCGGCGCATCCCGACACCAATTCGCTGGTCATTTCGGGTCGGTCGGCGGAGATCGCCCGCCTGGAAAAATTATTGGACCGGGTGGACCGTCCCTTTACCGAAACGATTGAAACCGTGGCCTTGGAGCATGCCAAGGCGTCAGATGTACATCGGATCGCCACCGAACTGTCCAAGATCATGGCCCCGGACAACTCCCAGGAAAAGGTGGTGATCGTCGCCGATGAACGGACCAATTCCATCTTGTTGGGTGGACAGAAGGATGCCCGTCTGCGCATGCGGATGATCATTGGCAAGCTGGACGGAGCGGTCGAAGTCTCGGGAAACACCAGGGTGATTGGTCTGAAGTATGCCAAGGCGGAAGATTTGGCCAAAGTTCTCGCCAACATGGGGGAGAACTATTTGAAGGACAACAAACAGGAGAACAACAAGGGAAACTCACTGGTCAATGTTCAGGCCTATACGGGTGACAATTCGCTGGTGATCTCCGCCCCGGTGGATCTGTTGCGTTCGATGAGCGAGGTCGTCCGGGTGTTGGATCGTCGCCGCAAGCAGGTGCAGGTCAAGGCGATCATCGCAGAGGTTTCCAACGACAAGGTTGCGGAACTGGGGGTGCAATGGGGGATTCTGGCGGAAGGCAAGGATGACAAAGGGGTGGCGACGGGGGTCAACTTTCCCTCGGCCAATCCCGGTCTGGTCCAGTTGGGCATCGCAACACAAAATCTGGAATCCAAGGAAGCACTGTCGGTGGTCAACAATGTGGCGGGATTGTTGTTGGGGGGAACCGACGGCACCAACCTGATCGCCCTGTTGCGCGCGTTGAAAAGCGATGCCGACACCAATATTCTTTCGACCCCATCCATCGTCACCTTGGATAACGAAGAGGCGGAAATCGTTGTCGGTCAGGAAGTTCCATTCATCACCTCCAGTTCGACCAACAATGCGGGCAATCCGTTCCAAACCATCACGCGTGAAAATGTTGGCCTGTCATTGAAAGTCAAACCATTGATCACCGATGGCGACACGGTGCGCATGGACATCGACCAGGAGGTTTCCAGCCTGTTGCCGGATGCGGCGAATGTGACGTTGTCGGATGCCGTCACCCGGACACGGAGGATCAAAACGTCCGTCCTGGTAGAGAATCAGCAGATTCTTGTCCTGGGAGGGTTGATCCAGAATGATTTACAGCAAACCACCGCGAAGGTTCCCTTTTTGGGTGACCTGCCATTATTGGGAGTGATGTTTCGCGCCGAACGTTCCTCGGATGTCAAAACCAACCTGATGGTATTTCTCCGGCCACAAATTTTGCATGATCCCAATGCGGGAGATTTTGCGACCGAAGAAAGCTATCGTATCATTCGTGGCTTGCAACAGGAATTGCCGCCGATTCGAGGGCCGGTCAAGCTGGACGAAGCACCACCGATTCTCCCCGATTGGAACGACCAGTTGCGTCTGTCCCGACGGGTAGGAGCCAGTGAGATCGTTCAGGAAGACCTGCCATCACCGCCGGTTGGACTGACCGACGAGAAGGAATCCTCTTTGAAGGAGCAACCGGTATCAGGTTCCCCGAACAAGGGGCAGGAATCCTCATTGAAGGAGCCATCGGCACCCAAAGGGCTGGAATCCTCATTGAAGGAGCAACCGGCACCCAAAAAAGGGCAGGAATCCTCATTGAAGGAGCCATCGGCATCAGGTTCCCAGAACACGGGTGAGGATACGTCCTTGAAACCGTCGATTGCCGCCGGACAACCCATGGTGGAACCCCGGGGCGGTCACCCGATGGGATCGTTGTTGTTGTCGGAATCCCGGAAGGAACCTCAGATTGCTGAATCGGTCAAGGCAACCGCCCCCATGAAGAAAAACGAGGCTCCGTCTGGCATGACGCTGACGGCGCCCATCGTCGAGGAGAAGAAGCAACCGTCGGTTGCCGCCGAAAAAATGTCTCCAGCGGCCACGGTACCCCAGGTGTCGACGGTGCAACCGGTTGCCTTCGGCGGAAACAACGTCGCACCTGTGGTTGCGAACACGGGCAAAGATCGGGTGTATAAGGAAAACATGGACTATGGAGACTGAAGCCAACGGTCTGGAAGGTGTGGTTCCAGAACGGGAACGGATGCAACATGGCGTCTCATTTTCCTTTGCCAAAAGGATGGGGGTATTGGTCTCATTTGGTCATGAGTCCAATGTGGTGGTGCAGTGTCGGCAGGATGTGTCACTGGCAGCCTTGCTGGAGGTCCGACGGCGTTTCAATGGGCCGTTGACCATTGAATTTTTGACTGCGGATTCCTTTGAACATCATCTTCGGACCTCGTTCGAGGAGGGGTCATCGCAAACCATGCGTGACATGGAGGCGATTGACGAAGCCCTGGACCTGGGACAGGTGGCCAGGGATCTGGAAGAACCGAAGGATCTTGCCGACAGCAACGATGATGCCCCCATCATCCGGTTGATCAATGCCCTGGTGACCGAAGCGGTGAAACGGGGGGCGTCGGACATCCATCTGGAACCCTATGAAAGTTTCCTGGTGGTACGATTTCGCATCGATGGGGTATTGCAAACCATCCTGGAGCCAAAAAAGGCATTGGCGCCATTGATTGTATCGCGCGTCAAGGTAATGGCCCGGATGGACATTGCGGAAAAGCGGCTGCCGCAGGATGGACGAATCGCATTGCGGATTGCGGGTCGCCCTGTGGATGTGCGGGTCTCAACCATCCCCACCGGTTTTGGCGAGCGGGTGGTGATGCGTCTGCTGGATCGCCAGGCGGGACGGTTGGGATTGGAGCAGTTGGGGATGATTTCCGAAATGCGCGATGTGTTGGATCGTGCGATTCACAAACCCAACGGCATCATCCTGGTCACAGGGCCGACCGGTTCGGGCAAAACAACGACTTTGTATGCCATCCTCAAACGGTTGAACGATCAATCGCGCAACATCATGACGGTGGAAGACCCCATTGAATACAACATCGAGGGGATCAGCCAGACCCATGTCAATCCCAAGGTGGACCTGACGTTCGCCCGGGGATTGCGGGCGATTCTGCGCCAGGATCCCGACGTGGTGATGGTGGGGGAAATCCGGGATCTGGAAACGGCCCGGATTGCGGTGCAATCGAGTTTGACGGGACACATGGTCTTGTCCACGTTACATACCAACAGTGCCATTGGTGCCGTCACCCGGTTGCGTGACATGGGCGTGGAGTCCTACCTCCTCTCCTCCAGCCTGGTGGCGGTCGTCGCACAACGCCTGGTACGGTTGTTGTGTGAAGCCTGTCGCGCCATGCGTCCTTCCACCCCCGAGGATCGTCATGATCTGGGGTTGGAAGAACATGTGCGCATGCCCAAACAGTTGCCCACGGCGGTCGGGTGCGACAAATGTGGTCATAGCGGGTATGCCGGTCGGGCAGGCATCTATGAATATCTCCCCATGGATGAAAAAATGAAGCACCTGATCCACAATGATGCCGGGGAACAGGCATTGACGCTGCATGCCCGGACCATGAGCCGCAGTCTGAGGGAGGACGGATTGCGCCTGGTCAATGAAGGGCTGACCTCCATCGAGGAGGTTTTGCGCGTGACCCGGGAGGATTGACCTTC
>PEAN01000023.1 GCA_002753735.1 Magnetococcales bacterium DCbin4 | reverse complement strand
TGGGGGCAATCCCCCAGACCCCTTTTTTCTTTCAATAATTTTTCGAGTGTCAACAATCCCTGATTAATGAATGTGACAAAGTAGAATTAGAAAATGGCGGATCCCCCCTGTCCTGATGTGAGATCAATGGCATTCCAGAAGCATCGAGCCATTTTTTCGACGAGTCCTCGTCGAGTCCTCGTCGAGTCCTCGTGTACGGAAGGGAAAGGATATATATATATCCTTTTCCCATCCCCCCTCCCGGGGGGATGGGATCAAGAACGAAACAATATGAACGCCCACGGTTCATGATGGTTTCAGGGGTCATCGATCAATGAGCGCCGTTGTGTCCGGGGTGAGGCTGTGATTTACTTGGGCAGCGACTCATGGATGGGTGGCTGAGTGGTTTAAAGCAGCGGTCTTGAAAACCGCCGTGTCGCAAGGCACCGGGGGTTCAAATCCCTCCCCATCCGCCAAACCCGATTTGTGGGTTTGATCAATTTGAACATACATGCAACGCCATGGTCTGGCCGTTCACATGGTCAGCAACAATGGATGCGACTGCCCGCCCATCCCCTGCTGAAGCTCCATGCGATCACAGATGCAATCATTGTATTGACCGTTCCACGGTTTCCGGCACTGATTCCAAGTGCCCTCCGATGGGGGGATGTCAGCCACGACATGATGCTGCTCCCCGGGAGGTGGTCAGGGAGTGGTGGCGTAGACGGGGGATCGACGGATGCCTCATTCACTGTGACCGACAGGCCATGGAGATTGGCTCAGGTGCCATTTCGCGGGTGATCGGGTCCTTCGGGTACAAAATGTTGTATGGAACGCGATGTATCACCCTCGTTTGATTTCATCCACCACCCATTTGAATATGTTGAAGAATTGATCCAACGACCTTTCGTTCTGAAGGGCTGAAAGAGGAAACGATGGCCATTTTTCAATCTGTTCAGCAGAAAGCGCGACACCGTGGATGGTATTGAGTTTCGCCAACAACTCGCGCCGTTTTCCAATATCGGAGAACAAGCTCCATCTCGACAACTGTTCAAACGAAATATAGACAAATCCCAGTGAATTAACATGGAGCGGCCTGAACTTCCTCCCTCCATTCAGGACGATGCCCATGGCAGTGCAATACTTTCCTTGACCCCAGCCAACACCATTCATGTTGTCGCGAATCCACTCAAGGATACGTTTGGCGATCGAGGCAATCTCCTTGCCATTGGTTTCGGTCAGCGCATTCAGAAAGGATTCCTCATCCCATTGTGGTTTGGCAGGGGTCGTCTGTGCTCGTTTGACGGTGCTGGTCTGACTCATCTGCGCTGATTCATGCTGATCATCCTTGACCATGGCCAACGACTTGGGTTTCTCGGCAATCTGACCACTGGACAATGAAGCCAAAGCGCGTTTGGTCGCATCTCGGATGTGTTGCACTACCCTTGCCGAAGGCTTCTCGTTGCAAACATGCATCGCAAGGAATTGTACAAATCTGTCGGAGGGGGACCTGCTCTGTTCGGTCAGGAAAGATTTGATCGCATCGGTATATTTCAACCCGGCGGCTGCCGACACGATCTGATTGATATCAAAACGATCTTTACAAAATCGCAGCAGCTCGACAAGCACGTCATCCCGCATCTCCAGGAGACTGAATGCCAGGAAGGGTTTCTGGTCCATCAGATTGGGGGCATCGAGATCAGTGAAAAAACGATACAGGATGCCGTTCGTCAGTACGGCGATCCGGGCTTTGGTGACGCCGAAATACCGGATCAACTGATCAAGATTCGCTTTGTCATCAAGGGGGATACCCGGAATCTTACACTCGATGAGCATAATGGGCTGGCCACCCCTCATGATGGCATAATCAACTTTTTCGCCTTTCCTGGTCCCAACGTCTGCCGTGTACTCAGGGATCAATTCCCTGGGGTCATGTACGTCGAAACCAAGAGCGCTGATAAATGGAACGACGAAGGCTTGTTTGGTGGCTTCCTCGGTCTGAATGTGCTTTTGCGTCTCCAGAATCCGCTCAGACAGGATTCTGATCTTTTCCGAGAAATCCATCATACGCCCCCCCTCCAGCATCCAATGCTGGCAGCTCCCCAAACGAAAGCTGCCAGGCGCTTTAGAACCGTGCAGAACAACGACGGAACCGCTTTCCCCTCGCGTGTATGCCATGACGACGCCACGCCCGACAGACTGAAGATCTGTCGGAAATGGACAAGAAACCACGACTGACGGGACGTGGAGCCGGTTCTGCGGGGTTCTCAAGCCCCGTGCAACCCTACCATTGTACGTCGCCGTCTGTCAAAATGGACACGGGTCGGGGTTTGGTATCCATGGCGCAGAAGGGAATGGAGCGACCCCGAACGCACTTTCCGCAGCGTGTGTTTCTTCCCGCAGCCTCCATCCTGGCCGAGAATCGCCACCCACAGATTGGTTGGGCGTGGCGCATCAATCGTTGTCTTGATGCCATGAATGCAGGCATTGATATCGTGGTTGCCGGATGCGTTTGGCCGTGGGGCGCAGTCAAATCGAGATCGTATGATCATGGCAAGGAAACTACTGATCCTGGCTCTGCTGCCGAGGATGATCCTTTTGGATGTCACCTCCAAAAGCAAGAGCGTTGGTTGGCCGCTCCACGCATCCCCTTGGAGGTCGGCACTTTTGTCACTACGGAGATGGAACGCGTATGGAACATTTCTTCAGCAAGGTGTGCAACAGACATTCCCGGTGAACCACTTTGTCGGCGAAATGGTGATCAACGCCAACCCGTGAGGATGTTCGTCATGGATCCGGTTTCACATGCCCTGTTGGGCGCAACCGCTGCCGCAGTGTTTCAGCCCCGTGAGCATTTGCGAGTGGCTGCGGTGGTCGGAGGTTTGGCCGCACTGCTTGCGGATCTGGATGTGCTGATCCGTTCCGCCGAAGATCCCCTGTTGCAACTGGAGTATCACCGACAGTTCACCCATGCGCTGCTGTTCACCCCGGTGGGTGGACTGGTGGCGGCCCTGCTGCTCTACCGCTGGACCCGGCGGCGTCTGAGCTTTCGTCAGAGTTGGACCATGGCCTCGCTGGGATATCTGACCGCTGGTCCGTTGGATGCCTGTACCAGCTATGGCACGCAATTGCTTTGGCCATGGTCTGACACCCGCTTTGCCTGGAGCATCCTTCCGGTGGTCGAGCCGGTTACCACCTTGCTGTTGATGGTGCTCCTCCACCAGGCGGTTCGCTGCCGAAAACGTCGCTGGCTGGTCGCTGCCGTGGCCGGCTTGGGTTGTTGGTTCAGCGTGGCGGCATGGCAGCAGCAGCGCGCTGTCACACTGGCGCAGATGTGGGCGCGGGAACGCGGGGATGTGCATATCGATCTGCGGGTCAAACCGACCATGATGAACCTGGTGTTGTGGCGTGCGGTCTACCGCAGTGGTGACCGGATCCAGGCCGTGGCCGTGCGACCGGGGGTGTGGGGAGCACCTACGCTCTATCCTGGCGAAAGCGCACCTTGGATTCGGACGGATCAGCCGCTGCCCGGCATCCCGGAAACATCCAGGCTGGCGCAGGATCTGCGCCGTTTCGACCGGTTGTCCGACCGGTTCATGGTGGTGCATCCAGAGCGATCCGATCTGTTCGGGGATGGTCGGTACGCCCTGCTGCCCCATGCGATTGCACCGCTATGGGGCATTGTCGTTGATCCGGACAAGCCGGATCGTCCGGCTCCGTTCGACGAATTCCGGATGTGGCAGCCCGACACGGCGCGAACCTTTTGGGCCATGTTGCTGGGTCGGCCCGTGAAGAACGGATCGGGTTGACCAGGTTCTGGTGTCGCTTCGTTGATGTCAGATGCCGTGGCGACATCCCACTGAAACCAGATGTGCCTGATCCAAAAACCTTACAGAGAGGCCAATCCCTCCCCATCCCTTACGTTGCATCCATCCCCTGTTCCGTTCATTTCAGTCCCGCGATATTCATATCTAAAAGTTTTAATGAATTTTTTTATTGTATTTCCCGCCGACCGTCAGTAATATCCTGATGAGCACGCATCGGATCTTCTTTAATTGAATCGAAACCGCTGTTGCAGCAGAGATTGTGACCATCGGACAATACCAATTAAAATCTCATCATTATCAAGAATAATGACGGCCCTGGGATCGAATGCGATGAGTTCAACAAGATACGCCTATGCATTTGCCGCCAGCGGGATCCGCGCTTTTCTGGTGGCCGGGGGAAAGCTGCGGGATACCGTAGGGGCGTCGGAAATGGTGGAGTCTTTGGCGACCGATCTTTTGGATGCGGTGCTGAACTCCCTGAACTACGAAGAACCACAATTACAATTCTCTCGCCGTGGGGGTGGAGCGTTCACCGTGGTTTCGTCGGATCGCATCCAATTGGAACGGCTTCGTGATCTTTGGAGCCTGACGGTTCGCCAGGTTCTTCCCGGACTGGCCTTTCAACAGGGGCTTGGCGAGGGGGACGATGAATACCAGGCCATTGCCAACGCCATGAAGCGGGCCGAACGCGATCCGAACAGTGTTCAGCCGCATATTCCCCAGGCCGGACCCCTGACGGAACGCAATCCACGGACGGGATGGCCGGCAACGACCTTGAAAAAATACCATGACGGCCATGAATTCCTGGATCCTGCGACGAAGGCCAAACGGCATCCTCATTTCAGCGGGGGAACACGTCTATACCATCGGGTCACGCCACAGAGGGGGAATGGCGGCAATCCTTGGATCTGGCCCGTTTTGTTGTACGCGGATGAAGCCCACGAGGCGGATGTGGCAGGTCGAAGGACAAACCCGATCCTACCCTACAAGGGGGAAAACCACTATGTCGCGGCCATCCATGCCGATGGCAACGGTATGGGAGGGATTCTTGCGGAACTTGCAAGGAATGGTCGTAACGCACCGGGTGAATACCCCGGGTTGATGAACAATTTTTCCGAAGCGGTCTCCCGGGCCGTGGAGGATGCGGCCAGGGAGGCGGTCGCCGTTTTGACCCCGGAAGCGGTTGATGATGTACTGCCGGGTCGTCCCATTCTCCTGGGAGGCGATGATTTTTCCATGATCGTGCGCGCCGATCTCGCCCTGGAGTTCACCCGGGTTTTTTTGCAGGCATTTGAAACACAAAGCGGCGAAGCGTTGCGGTGCCTCGCAGGAAAACACCCTGCAATCCAATTCCCCCAACGGTTGACCGCCTGTGCCGGTATTGCGTTTTTCAAGGCGCGACAACCCTTCGGTCTGGCGTTTGAATTGGCGGATTCCCTTTGCAAGTATGCCAAAAAGCGTGTCCGAAAGCTTCCGGTCTCCAAAGAAAATAATAGGGTACCCTCTGCCGTTGCCTTTCATCGCATCGGTTCCAGCGTTTTCCATGACTATGAAAACATCCTAAGCTCGGAGATGACCGTGGCGGACGACCCACCCATGCGGCTGACGCTGCAACCCTATGGTGTTGGCGAGAAGGTCAGGGAACTTCCCGAACTTACGGATTTAATGGAGCTTGCGCGCTTCATGAACCTCAAGGAGGTGCGTTCCGGCCACGCGCGCCAACTGCTGACCCTCTTGCGCCTGAGCCGGGCCGAGGCCAGAAAACGCTATGGTCGCTGGCGGGAGAACCTGGATCCCAAACGCAACAAAAAGGCCCCCAAGGGAGAAGTGCTGAATCGATTCGACGCACATCTGAAAAAACTTGGTTGCAAAGAGCCACAGAATTTTCCCGAACTCGTAGATGATGTGGACGGTGATTGTGCGACCCCGCTTGGAGATGTGATGGCGCTTCTGGCCATGGGGGCGGAAGCGTGAACATGATTGAAGAAACCGCAGTGATCAAAATCGCCATGCAATCCTTCTGGCACGCGGGCAGCGGTCAGGGAAGCGCCAGTTATCTGGATGCCATCTCCCAGACCGATGCCGGAGGGATACCATTCCTGCCCGGGAGAAATCTGCGTGGACTCCTGCGCCATACCATGGAGGCGGTGGAAAAGTGGGGACATGTGGAAAAGGGGATGGCCTACCGGCTCTTCGGTGGTTGGCATCCAGATCAGATTCTCCAAGAGCGAACCCGGTTCAATTCCCGGAAGGGGGCGCTCATCGTGGAGAGTGCTCATCTTCCAGAAGCCGTCAGGCGATGGTTGCTCACGGGTCAGGGAAAAGAGGGGTACCGGCAGGCATTGTTTCAACCGCTCTTCAGTACCGCCGTGGACCCTGACAGTGGCACGGCCCGAGATGGTTCGTTGCGGGGTTTGCAGGCGGTTGTCCCCCTCACACTGACGGCACCGCTTCGCTATCAGGGGCCGCCCTGCGGGTGGCAGCAGGCGATCACCACGATTCTGCCCCTGATCCGTGCCGTGGGTGGCCACCGCAACCGGGGCCTGGGCCGAGCAGTGTTGACCCTGGAGAATGGATGATCATGCGCAGAACCTTTTTTCACCTGGAACTGTTGGACAATCTCATCTGCCAGAGCAGCAACGCCTCTGTGGGACTCCCCCCGGGCCTGGATTACATCCCCGGCAACATGTTTCTGGGGGCCGTCGCGCATAAACTCTACTCCGGCTTGCAGGAGAAGGCATTTGAGGTTTTTCACTCCGGGCGGGTGCGCTTTGGTGATGCCCTGCCGTTGACACCCGATGGACAACCCGCCCTGCCCATGCCCTTGTGTCTCCATGGAAAAAAACATTCCACAGCGATCAAGGACGAACATGACCGCCTGATCGTGAGTCAACTGCACAACGCCCGGGTCGGGGCGGACGAGCGCGAACCATGGCAGCCGTTGCGACAAGGTTTTTTGACATTGAATGGGGAATGGCTGCAACCGAAACAATCGATCACCATGAAAACCGCCATCGATTCCAAGACCGGTCGGGCGTTTGAAGGCCACATTTTCGGCTATCACGGACTCATGGCAGGGCAACGATTCTGGACCAGCCTGGAGGCCGACGACACCGTTGAAGCGGCGTTGTTTGAACAGGTGGTGACGAGCCTGGAAGGTCGATTGCGTCTGGGCAACTCCCGCAACGCCGAGTTTGGCGGCGTCCATATGACCCGAGCGCCCGATCCGCGCCACCCCCTGTTCCCCTCCGGCGAGGTGGTGGGATGTCGGGAATTGACCCTGTGGCTGGTGGCCGATCTCATGGCCCTGGACCCGATCGGCATGCCGACCCTGGCACCGCTTCCCCAATGGTTGGGCTTGCCCGGGGGACGCATGGTTCCGGAAAAAAGCTTCCTGCGCCACCGTGTCTACGCCCCCTTCAACGGCACCCGGGCTCATGAGGATCCAGAGCGCTCCTGCATCAAGGCGGGTGGGATCATCCACTTTGAACTGGATCATCCTTTGGCGGCCAACCATGTGTCGCTTCTGGATCGGGGGCTGGGGGTCCACCTGGAGGCGGGATTGGGCCGCGTCATCGCCAATCCCCCCCTTCTGTTGCAGCAACCGATTACTTTCTACCCGACGCCCCCCCCCTTTCCCCCTGTCAAGGTTGTGGAACCCACGGGGGATCACCCCCTGATCCAATGGATGCAAAAACGGGTGGATGGTTCCGAGCAAAGGGTTGAAGGTGCCCGCTTGGCCGACACCATGCGCCCATGGCTCGGGAGCCTCTATCAAAACGCCCGCAGACTCAATGGCATTCCAGACACAACCCCTGTGGGACCGGGGGCCAGCCAGTGGAGCGGGGTGATGACCCTTGCCCGAATGGCCAAGGACGACACCACCCTCATGGAGGGGCTTTTTGGTGGGAAGGGGACGGGCAAAGGGCGGGAGGCCGCCGGGCTTTGTTCGGAACGTGCCGGAGGCCAGGGATGGATGGATGAAACCTCCCTGGCTGGAAAGGTCACCACCTTTCGGGATGCCTTCAAGGAACTCTGCGAAAATGGTCAAGCTCGGGCCAGGCGTGTCTTCGTTGTAGCGTTGGCCCGCAGGGCCGTGGATGTGGCCAAGGAGCAAAACCGATGATGCCCGCTCACTATTGTCACCTGTATTTGGCGCGGGTCTGTCTGGAGAGTCGCACCGGCCTTTCCATCGCCAGTGGCCTCAGTGAAGGGGGATATGACGTGCTCCTGGTACGGGATGCCAATGGATTGCCCACCATCCCCGGAACCGCCATCGCCGGTGTGTTGCGCCATCTCTATCAGAGAGCCTTTCCCGATGGCGAAACGGAATCGCTTTTTGGCACCGAAGCCAAGGGAAAGGAATCACTCTCCCGCATTCATTGCTCCTGGGGTGCCGTTCACGACCGCCATAACCACCCCATCGAAGGGCTGTTGCTGGGTGCGGCGGCTGAAAAACTGGAAACGGATGACCTGTTGCGTTTGCTGTCCGAGCCACAGCCGGTATTGCGCGATCATGTGCGCATCAACCACCTTGGTACCGCCGACGGCTCGGGCAAATTCGACCGGGGAACCCTCCCCCCGGGATGCCGCTTCACCCTGGAGTTGCTGTTGTGGAGCGAGAAAGAAAACGATCCCTGCTGGGAGCGGGTACTCTCATTGTTTCATTCCCCCTTGTTTCGCCTGGGCGGTGCGGTGCGACGGGGGTTGGGGGCCTTCAATGTGGTCAGTATTCATGAACATCATTTCAATCTGAAAGATCCCGGGCAGTTCAACCGGTTCACCGGTCTCCAACGTTCCCTGGGTTCAGCGGAAGGATTGAACCTGCGCGCCAAAGATGCCCCTTCCCAGTGTCTCACCGCCCCGGGAGCCGTCCCCTTGAGTGTGACCATGACCCTGAAGGGAGCGGATTTTTGGCGTTTTGGCCAGGGGTTGGTCTCCTTCAACCCGGAGACGGGCCGGAAAACCGCCGATCAGTTGCCCATCGCTATTCCAAAAATCACATGGTCCGATGACGGCCAGGCCCGTATCGTGGACCATGCCATCCTGATTCCCGCCAGTGCCATCAAGGGTGCCCTGGCGCACCGTTTTGTTTTTCATCTGTTGCGGTATGAAGGGCTTTTTCTGGAGGAGATGGAGGAGAGGAAACCTCCGGACTTTAATCCGCGAGACCTGAAGGCGGTCCAATCCCTGTTCGGTTGGGCCAACGACACGGGTGGCGACGGCTCCCTCGGCAGCGTCGGTCGGTTGCTCATGGATGACCTCACTCTGGATCTTCCCGATGGAGCGCCTCGTCGCAGCCGGGTGGGACGGTTGACCCACAACAGCATCGACCGTTTTTCCGGTGGGGTTCGCGATGGGGCGCTGTTCACCGAAGAATTACTCTTTGACCTTTCCTGGCCATTCACCCTCACCATCATCGATCCCCATTGCGAGCCGCTTGAGGATCCCAACCTGAAAAGAGCACTGGCCGACGTGCTGGAGGATCTGGCTTCAGGGCAATTATCCCTGGGGGCGGGGGAAAGCAAAGGCCACGGCATCTTTACCAGCGATGATGTCACCTGGTCGGATGGCGGCCAATGGATCCAAGGGGGCCGATCATGAACGACGAGCGGGTATTGGAAGCCTACAGGGCATTGTCGAAGATACTCCGGAATGAAAAGCTTGGCGAAGACCTGCCAGAACTCACCCCCCGCGGTCTGCTGATCCACAAACCGGAACACTTGGAAGATCCCCATCGTGTGTGGGAGGCGGTACAGGCGTTTGCCCCCGACCAGGGATGGATCTGTTTTCAATCCGAAGTGACCCATTTTTTCAATGCCGGACAATGTCCCCCCCGGGGGGTGATCCTCTCGGCGGAATTGTGCCGGGTAAATTCCCCCACCAGCCTCCATGTCCGCCCGCATCCTCTGGGTGGTTGGGGGGTGCATCGCCTGGAGACGCTTCCTGACGGCAGGGACTACTGGTGCGAAACCATGGATTTTTTAAGCGTTGCGCACGATGTGGGCAAACTGAGCTATCAGGTGTTCTGGCAGTCGGATGGGGAAGCCGGAATGGTGCGCCGGGTGGCACGTTTTTGCGGACTGGTGCCCCGGAAGGTTGAGCGTGCGGGAGAAGCGTCATGAGTGAAAAACATCCACCCCCCCCGGTGGTTCATGCCCCCTACAATTTCGTCCCCCTGTCGGAATGGATTTTCGAGCCGCCACATTCCGATCAGGTCTCCAGGGATTATCCCCTGGGTGAGGGCATCCGTGGTGTGTTGGAACTGGAATTGACCACACATTCACCCCTTTTGGTGGGCGGTGAACAGGGAAGGGAGACCGAAAAGGAGGTGCGTGTCCCGTTCTTTCGCCTGCCCAACGGTGACCCCGCCATTCCCGGGAGCAGCATCAAGGGGATGATTCGCAATGTTCTGGAAATCGCCGCCTTCGGCAAGATGCGTCTGGTGGATGACAAACGTTACGGTCTTCGGGATATCAGTGGCAAACATGTGGCGGAGGTCTACCGGAAATCCCTCTTTGGTTCCGATCCCAACAATCCCCATCCCCTTCAGGCCGGCTTTTTGCGGCGGGGCACGGACGGCGACCCGGTCATCGTCCCTTGTCGTCATGCCAAAATTTCCCACATCGATTTGGAACAATGGTTGGGCGCGCGCGACATCCTTTTCAGAAGGGGCATGGGAGTCAAGGAAAAGTATGAAGCGTGGAAAGAACAGGTTGCCAGGGCGGGCAAGGAACAACTGACCCTGGAGGCGTTGCACGCCATTCGTTTCGATCTGGGTGAGATGACCTCCCTGGACGCAAAAAATCCCCAATCCGGGGCGACCAATCTGGGCCAGGGGGATCTCCTGGGGGCGTTGGTCTTCACCGGCCAGGTGAGTGATCGTGGTCCCGAAAAAAACAAACGGGGCAAGTACAAGGATTTTGTATTTTTCAACCCCGATCCGGATCACCCCATCAAGGGCGAAGAACGGCTCCCCCCCTCCGTGTGGCAGGCGTTTCGTGAGATTCACGGCGATGATGGCCGCCCCTTGAAGCTGTGTGATGATCCCAAGAAACAGGAAAAATCCCTGGCGGGGCAGTACCCATGGATGGACCATTGGAAAAAACGTTTTTATGAAGGTCTTCCGGTGCCCCTTTTTTTCCGCCTGGATCCCGCAGGCCGGGTGATGGCCATGGGGCTGGCCTACATGTTCAAACGCTCCTGTGATTACAGTGTCGGCCAAACCATTGATCACCATGACAAGTATCATCGCTCCGCGGAAAAAAAGGATCTGGTGGAACTCATTTTTGGCCGGATCGGGGCGGAGAACACGGCCCACGACAGTTGGAAGGGACGGGCAGGGTTTGGGCATTTCACCAGGGTGAAGGGATCCATCGAACCTTTCACCTGGACCCCGAATACCCTCTTGAACGGCCCCAAACCCACCTATTTCCCCAACTATCTGGAGCAGAACGTCGCCAACGGGCAACTGGCGGGCAATCACAGCCAGTACAGCACCTTCATGGACGAAAACGCCCGCATTCGTGGATGGAAACGTTATCCGGCCCGTCCCACGGAGATGGTGGAGGTCCAACCCTTGCTGGAGGACCAGAAAAAGAACCTCAAGGTGCAGACCACCCTGGAGACTTTGCCGGAGGGGACCCGGTTTCGGGGCCATCTGCGCGTTCACAATCTTCGCCCGGAAGAGTTGGGGGCGTTGATCTGGGCCTTGGAATGGGGAGACCGGGCGCATCTGCGCCATTCCCTGGGCATGGGACGCCCCTTCGGGTTCGGCCAGGTCTCCCTGAAGATCGTCGGCGATTTTGAGAAAAACCTGCGCCCCAACCGTCCCGATGTGAAGCCGGGAAACAAGGGGTTCTATCGGGATCTTTTCGTCCAGTGGATGGAGACGGCCTATGGCAAGGTTCACCGGGGGCAACGGTGGGCGGAAAGTCCGCAACTGAAAAACCTCCTCGCCATGGCCGATCCCGAACAGGCCAAAGGGCGGGTGCTGAAACACATGGTCATGGGGATGAAAAACCGCAACGATTTCGTCACCGTCAAGCAACATGGCATGGTGTTGCCCGCCTATGTGGAGACCCCCGCAACCCGATCATCCGCACCATCCGGTGTCGCCAAAGGCAAGTCTTCACCGGGTTCGGACCCGGAAAGCCTTTCCCCCTGGGTGGACCAGACCATTCAAGAATTGGCGGAGAAACTTAAAACCAGCCCTGCCGAGGTTTTGCGCGGCAAAGCGCTGGCCCAGCGTTGGCAGGAGATGGAAGATCCAGAGTTGAAGAAAACCGCCCTCCTGGAGATCAAACGCCGTTGGGATCATGAGGGACTTTGGACCCAGCCCGGCAAGGCATTGAAACAGGCCAGGGGCATCTACCAGGCCGGGCTTGAAGGGTGAATCAGGATCGCGCCCGTATTAATGCATCCTGATACCGGAACGCCGTCATCAATTGCCCGAACAGGGTGGCGGGCATGTTGGCGGTGATCAGTTTATTCCATGCCTGATCGTCTCCCTGCAATCTCAATGGTGTATAGGCCACAAAAACGGTATCGTCGGAGCACTCCTGGATATATTTCCAGACCCATTCTTGCTGATCCTTGCAGATGTCGTCGTTGAAAAGAACGATCTGCTGCTTATTCTTCAGGGGTTCAAAATCAGCCAAAACCTTGGAGTCAATATTTTTGAAACCCCAATCCTTGAGTAACCGCTCCTTTTCAGCCGCCTTTGAATGGTCCAGGCTTAACAATGAGATACGGCCATTTTCTATCCAGTCTCTTTCAATATTATGCTTTTTCGCAATATCCTTCAGGGTTGCCATATCGGTCTCCATGCGTTTGGCCATGGTGGCATGGAGATTATTTCTTATCCATATCATGGAACCCACAATAGTACCTAAACCAACCAGGGAAAAAATAATTATAATAATTTCAAGTTGTTGCTGCTTTGTAGATAAATCATCTCCTTTTTTTTGGATCTCGTGAGAAATTTGCATCTGCAACTGTCCCTGTTTGAGCGAAATGTCACGATCAAAAAAATTCTTTTCCCGATCCCAGGTTTGTTCCAAGGTACGCACCCTCTGGGTCAACACCTCCAGTTGGGATGGTGGTTTCGCAGGTTCCTCTGCGATCCCCGGGATGGGCAGTCCCACGATCCACATCATGGAAACAATCGGCAGCCAGTGTATGCGTATCATTCAGATTCCCCAGAGTGATATAATATTGTGAAATCCATTGTTGGTCAGAATAACAGATACGCAGTGAAACATGTTAGAAAAAAAATGGAAGGGGTTTGAGTGTGTGATCACCATTGAACGTTTGCGCTTTGGTTTGATTCCCGAAATCTGGAAACAGCATCTCCATTTTGGAAACTCCTCTGTCAGGGACTGTCCAAGGATTTCATACGGATGTTTTCGACAACCCATTGTTTCCGTAACCGAGCGCTGGCCGAAGGGCGGGGTGTAACCGGAATGATCCTTGGGAGCGGGGTCGAGTCCTGTCCGCTGCGGCGGTAAGGAGGGGCATTGGGCGCAACGAGGAATCACTTGACAATGCCGCAGGATGAGCGGAAATGTTCCATGCAGGCGCAGACCGGAAGGAAGGTCGCAGAGGATCTGTTCCGGCGTTCCATTTGGGGGATCGATCGTTCCAGGAGGCACCATGAACCCTGTTCCGCGCTACCACCAAGCCAGCAAACACAGTCTTGACCGCTTCGCCCCGGGACCCGGGTACATGGATTGGGAAAGCCAACCCGAACCATTCCGTTGGTATGACGGCACTGCGGTTCATCCTTTGCCGGTGGAACCCTCGGGGGAGGATCCCCCATTTGCCGCTTTGCTCAAACCGGGCGCCATTCCGCCCCAACCATTGAACCTGGAATCGCTCTCCCGCCTTTTCCTGTACTCCTTTGGCCTGGCGGCCTGGAAAGAGTACATGGGGGAGCGCTGGGCACTCCGTTGCCACCCGTCCAGCGGCAATCTCCACCCCATCGAGTCGTTCCTGATCGCCCCCTCACCATTGTTTGCCGGCGTCCATCATTACCTCTCCCGGGACCACGTATTGGAATCCCGCTGGCGCCCCGGGGCGAATCACGACTGGGACACGGCGTTTCCACCAGGAACCCTTTTGATCGGACTGTCCCTGATCCATCGCCGGGAAACCTGGAAATATGGGCTGCGGGCCTATCGCTACGGTCAACTCAACCTCGGTCACGCTGCCGCCACCCTGAGCTATTCCGCCGCCATTCTGGGCTGGCAGGTCACCTTGCGTGCCGATGGCAGTGACGATGACCTGGCGGTACTGTCAGGTCTGGCGCAATCGCCAAGCCAGGATGAGGAACATCCGGGCCTTTGGCTGGAGGTGAACACGCGCAGCCACCCTGCCTCACCGGGCATCGATCTGGCGCGTCTGGCAAAGTTGGTCACAACCGGGAGCTGGCTCGGTCGCCCCAACAGCCTGGGATCCTCCCCACCGATGCCCTGGCCCGGGGTGGAGGAGGCAACGCGAACATTCCGCAAAACGTCGGGCGGTTGGACAGCGGAGCCTGCATTTGTCGCCCTGCCCGATCTGATTCCGGCACCGATGCAACGTCCTGCCGGAGCACTGATTCGAGGTCGGCGCAGCGCGCAACGTTACGATGGTCGCACAATCCTTTCACTGCAAGCCTTTTGCCGAATCCTTGACCGGTTGCTGCCCCGTCCCGGCCTCCCCCCCTGGGGTGTGGCCCCACCGACACCCTGCATCCATCCGGTCCTGTTGGTCCACAGGGTGGAGGTCATCCCCCCCGGACTTTATCTATTGCCCCGGAGCAGCGCGGTTTTGCCAGCACTCCAGGCTGCGCTGCCCAGCACTCCGGCTTGGCGTACCCTGACGGCCATTCCTGACCATCTGCACCTGTTGCTCCTGCGGGAAGGTGATTTCCGGGAGATCGCCACCCTGATCTCCTGTCGCCAGGAGATCGCCGCCGATGGGGCGTTCACCCTGGGCATGTTGGCCGATTTCCAGGCCAACCCGGCAGAGGATCCCTGGAATTACCGCGCCTTGCATTGGGAAGCGGGGATGCTGGGACAGGTGCTGTATCTGGCCGCCGGGGAAGAAGGGATGCAAGGGACCGGTATCGGTTGTTTTTTCGACGATCTTTTCCACCAATGGTTGGAACTTGAGGGTCAACGCTTCCAGACCGTCTATCACTTCACCGTGGGACAGGCACTCAATGATCGACGTCTCATGACCCATCATCCTTATGCCCACCTGCGCCAAAGGGGATAACCGGACGTTGATCCCCTGCCCCGAAACCGATTCCCGTTTCGCCATCGGCGATTGGGAGGACACCCGCGACCATGACGCGGCCAACGGCGAATTCAACCCCCTGGCCGCTCTCCCCGTCCCCGATCCGACGACCACGACGGATCCCTTGCCATGAACCCGCAACGCCGTCTCATTCTGACAGGAGTGGGCGCGCTGGCCGCCCTGGCGGGTGGATGCAACCTGCCCCGCATCTGGAATCCGTGTTATGACCACCTCCCCCCGGAACTGGCCGACCATCCCCTGGTCCGTGCCGTCTGGGAAGGAATCGACCCCGGGAAGTTCTGGGACTGCCATCTCCACATCGCCGGCACTGGCGACTCCGGAAGCGGCATCACCCTCTCCCCGGAGATGGCGAGCCTGTGGCATCCCCTCCAGTATCTCCAGCGCCTTTTCTATCTCAATGCCGGTTGCACCGACCCGGGCTCCGGCAGCGTCGACCGGCAATATGTGCAACGACTGCTCCATCTGATGACGGCTTTTCCTCCAGGCGCCAAGGTGATGCTGCTCGCCTTCGATCAGGCCCACGACGAAGCCGGCCAACCCCTGCCGGAGCGCAGTGCGTTTCATGTCCCCAACGCCTATGCCCGCTCCCTGGCCGCACGTGATCCCAGCCGTTTTGAGTGGGTGGCCTCGATCCATCCCTATCGTCCGGATGCCGTCGTCGCCCTGGAAGAGGCCCATGCCCAGGGTGCACGGGCGGTGAAATGGCTCCCCCCGGCCATGGGCATCGATCCCGCCGCACCACGCTGCCAACCCTTCTATCAGGCCATGGCGCGCCTCGGCATGCCGTTGATCACCCACACGGGCGAGGAAAAGGCCGTGCATGGGATGAACCAGCCCGCCTTCGGCAATCCCCTGCGCCTGAGACGGGCGCTCGACAGCGGCGTCCGCACCGTCATCGCCCATTGCGCCTCGCTTGGCTGGGATGAGGACAGCGACCACGGCAACCGTCGCGTCCCCAGCTTCACCCTCTTTTCCCGCCTGATGGAGGATCCGTCCCATCGCGACCTCCTCCATGGTGACATTTCCGCCATCACCCTGCGCAACCGGGATCCGGTCGTCGTGCGCACCCTCCTTGAACGAACGGAGTGGCACCCGCGCCTGCTCAACGGCAGCGATTACCCCTTGCCCGGCA
This sequence comes from Magnetococcales bacterium DCbin4, assembly GCA_002753735.1. Taxonomy (GTDB): domain Bacteria; phylum Pseudomonadota; class Magnetococcia; order Magnetococcales; family UBA8363; genus UBA8363. The sequence goes on along the minus strand of PEAN01000023.1, from coordinate 40,971 downwards.
TCCTCCCCCTGATCGCACCATCCCGTTTCGTGACCGAAGGTCTACTGGCCGAAGAGGTGGTGCCGGTATTGAATGAATTGCGGGCGTACCATCCCCTGCTGGCCGATCTGTTCCTGAAACGCCACCTCACCGCCCATGGAACGCGCTTCTCCCCCCGCATCTTTGAAACACGCGACTTTTTCACCCCACACATGCACTAAACCGCACCTGAAAAAACAAAGTCAAAAACTGAAACATGGAAACTTTTTTGTTTGAATTCAAAAACAACACCCTGGGGGCAATCCCCCAGACCCCTTTTTTTTTTCAATATTTTATTTTTGATTTTCAACAGGTCCCTGTCAAAGACGCCCCCGCAACAACCCGTTCCAAGCGATTGCATACGGCCTCCATGACCGAAGGCCATGAACCCGGCTGCTCCTGCCGAAACAGGCGGACCGTGGGATACCAGGGGCTGTCGGAACGGTCCAACAACCAACGCCAGTCAGGAACAAACGGGAGCAACCCCCATGTGGGACGACCCAGGCTCCCCGCCAAATGCAATACGGCGGTATCCACGGCAATGACCAGATCCAAAGACGCAACCACCGCTGCCGTATCGGCAAAATCGCCCAATTCCTTACCCAGATCGATGAAATTGCCTTGGCCCGACAACAACGCCCGCTCTTCTTCCGTACCATCCACCTGTAGACCGACAAAAAAACAACCCGCGACCCGGATCAAAGTGGCCATCGAGGCGGCGGTCATGGAACGGATGTGATCATTTTTGAAGCGGGGATTGCCGCGCCAGACCAGACCCACCTTCAAACCGGGCCGATCCGCCAGCCGATCGGTCCATCTTTGTCGCTCGACGGGATCAACGGCAATATCAGGGAGTGGTTTGGGAAGGGTCTCCAGGGTGGTGCCCAGCACACCGGCCAGGCTCATCAGGGGAATCTGAAACGCACAATGGGGAATCCGCTCCCTTTGGGTGACCAGGAGATCAACCTCCCGAACCCGGGAAAACAACCGCTGCAACGGCGCCGGACAGTACAGCACCACCGTCGCCCCCCGCTCCTTGAGCGCGGGAAGGAAGCGGATCCATTGAATGCTGTCCCCCATCCCCTGTTCGCAATGAACCAGCAGCGTGCCGCCCGATAAAGGAGAACCATCCCACTGCGGCTGGGTGTGGCCATGGGGTTGAAACCCCTTGGTGTTCCAACGCCATTCATATTGGGCAAATCCCGAAGCATAGTCGCCCTGCAACAGGTGAATCAGCCCTGCACCAAAACGGGCTTCGGCAAAATGGGGATCCACCTCCTCCGCCTTACGAAAACATACCAGGGCCTCCGCCAATCTCCCCTGTTTGTGCAAAGCGCTGCCCAGATTGGCCAAGGCCGCGGGAAACCGGGGACGGATGGCCAATGATCGTTCAAGCGTGGCAACCGCTTCGGTCAATTGTTCCAGACCCAGCAGCGCCCCCCCCAGATGCGACAACACTTCGGCGTATTGAGGCCGCAACACCAGGGCCTGACGATATTTTTCGATGGCCTCCGTGAGATTGCCCATGTCCTGGAGGGCTATGCCCCAGCGGGACAAGGCATCGGGGTTGTTGGGACGCAGAAGCAGTGCCTGGCGATAGTGTTCAATGGCCTCGGTGAACTGTCCCCGGGCTTGAAGGATCATCCCCAGATTGGTCAGGGCGTCGGGATACGCCTTGCGCAGGTTCAGGGCGCGGCGATACCAGTGCTGGGCTTCGGTCAACGCTCCCCGAAGATGATAAATACTGCCGGTATTGAGACAGGCTTCGGGAAAGTCGGGCTGGAGACGCAATGCATGGGCATAACTGGCCAGGGCGGGTTCCCAACGGCCCAATTCCTTGAGTGCATTGCCCAAATTATAATGGGCCGCAACAAAATCGGGTTTGATCGCGATGGCCCGCTGCAAACAGGAGACCGCTTCGGAATGCCGTCCCTGTGCCATCAGCAGATGACCCAGATTGTTGCAAGCTTCGGGAAAATCGGGTTTGATCGCGATGGCTTTGGCAATCCGAGTGATCGCCAGATCGGGTTGACCCGTTTCGCTGGCGAGCATTCCCGACAAATGCCATGCCTGGAAGTTGGCGGAATCCTTTTGGAGAATCGTGCGATAAAGGGCTTCCGCCCGGGACCAGTCCCCTTCCCGGTGTGCCTTCAGGGCGGAATCAAGTGCTGCTGGTTGCCGATGCTGGCGACGCCGACCCATATGAGAAACCAAGAATGTTCAAGAAAAAAAAAGGGTCTGGGAGATTGCCCCGAGACACCTTTTTTCTTTCAATATTTCCATATTGATCAGGAAACCATCAGGTATTCGTTTAACCGCACCAAGCTTGGAATGCGTCGTTTAACCATTCAAATCCCACATTACTAAAAAACGATCAAGAAAAAAACAGGGCCCGGGGAAAGGGAACAGCCCCTTCCCTCAGCCCTTTCAACCCCGTATCAGGACTCGCCAACCTCTTTCATGGTCAACTTGATCCGCCCCTGGCGATCAATATCCAATACCTTGACCTTGACGACATCCCCTTCCTTGACCACATCCGTCACCTTGGCCACCCGTTTATTGGATAGCTGCGAAATATGAACCAATCCATCCTTGTTGGGCAGTATGTTGACAAAGGCCCCAAAATCGGTCACCCGAACCACCTTGCCTTCATAAATCTGTCCCGTTTCGACATCGGAGACGATCCGTTTGATGATCGATTCCGCCATGGCGGCACTCTCACCATTGACGGCGGAAATGGCAATGCTGCCATCATCCTGGATATCGATCTGACAACCCGTCTCCTCCGTAATCCCACGGATCACCTTGCCACCCGTCCCGATGACATCTCGAATCTTGTCGGGATTGATCTTGATGGTGAAAATGCGTGGCGCATACTTCGACAATTCAGGACGGCTGGCCGCAATCCCCTTCTTCATCTCTTCCAGGATGTGCAACCGCCCATCACGCGCCTGCCTGAGCGCCACGTCCATGATCTCACGATTGATGCCGGTGATCTTGATGTCCATCTGTAATGCCGTAATGCCATCGGCATTGCCCGCAACCTTGAAATCCATGTCGCCAAAATGATCTTCATCCCCAATGATGTCGGACAATACCGCAAACCGGGATCCTTCCTTCACCAAACCCATGGCAATCCCCGCCACCGTCGACTTCAACGGTACCCCCGCATCCATCATCGCCAACACCGATCCACAGACCGTTGCCATCGAAGAGGAACCATTGGATTCGGTGATCTCTGAAGTGACCCGAATGGTATAGGGAAAGGTCTCCTTGTCCGGCAGAATGGCGGTGATGGCCCGCGTGGCCAGCTTGCCATGTCCGATTTCCCGACGCCCCGGCGCCCCCAACCGCCCCGTCTCACCCACACTGTACGGCGGAAAGGTATAGTTCAAATAAAACCCATCGCGAAATTCACCATCCAAGGTCTCGACAATCTGCTCGTCCCGTCCCGACCCCAGGGTAACCGCCGCCAACGCCTGCGTCTCACCCCGGGTGAACAACGCCGTCCCATGCACTCGCGGCAAGATGCCAACCTCACAGGCAATCTGACGTACCTGCGTCAGAGACCTGCCATCAATACGCCGACCCTCCTCAAGAATCCGCGTCCGAATGACCTCCGACTCCAACTTCTTCATGATCGTACGGACATCACCCGCCAGGGCCTTTTCAGGTCCGCCAAAGGCATCCACCGCCTCCTTCTTCAAGGCGGACAACACATTCTGCCGATTCAACTTGTCGGTCAGATCATAGGCGTTGCGCACCCCCGCGAGAAACCGTTCCCGTACCCCCTCCTGAAGCTGGGCATCCAGCTTGGGTTCCTCAACCTGCATGCGCGGTTTGCCACATTCCGCCGCCAATTCGCGAATCGCCACCACCACCGGTTGATAGGCCTCAAATCCCGCCATCACCGCATCCAACATCTGCTGCTCGGTCAGGAAATCAACCTCCGACTCCACCATGGTCACCGCATCCGCCGTCCCCGCCACCACCAAATCCAAACGGCTGTTTTTCATCTCCTCGGGTGACGGATTGATCACGATCTGTCCATCAATCATCCCAACCCTGGCCCCTCCCACCGGTCCCTCAAACGGCAAACCCGATATCGCCAGCGCCGCTGATGCACCCACCATCGCCACAATGTCCGATGGGTGTTCACCATCGTAGGAAATCACCGTCGCCACGACCTGGGTATCTAAATAATACCCTTTCGGAAACAACGGTCTGAGCGGACGATCAATTAAACGAGAGGTCAGAATCTCCTTCTCCGAAGGCCGGGTTTCGCGCTTGATGAACCCCCCGGGAATCCGTCCCGCCGCCCATGTCTTCTCCTGGTAATGGACACCCAACGGAAAAAAATCCATCCCCGGCCTGGGTTCCTTGTCCGCAGTCGCCGTCACCAGGACCATGGTTTCACCCATCGTCACCAATACCGCCCCATCCGCCTGCCGGGCAATGCGCCCGGTCTCAATCGTAAGCGTCGCACGTCCAAACTGGACTGATTTCTTGTGGATTTTGAACATTATACTCTCTTTTCTCGCTTCATCGACACACCCGTGCCGACGCCGGCTTCAAATCATTTACGCAGATTGAGCCTCTGGATCAATTCTTGATAGCGTCCCTTGTCCTTCCGTTGGACATAGGCCAGCAACCGTCTCCTCAAACCCACCATTTTCAACAATCCCCGCCGGGAATGATGGTCTTTCACGTTGACCCGCAAATGTTCCGTCAAACTGTTGATCCGTTCCGTCAACAGGGCCACCTGAACCTCGGGTGAACCGGTATCCTTCTCCTTGATGGCAAACTCTTTGATCAATTGCTGCTTTCTCTCAGGGGTCATCGACATCGGGCATCTCCTCGAATGGAAGTAATGGATACAATCCCCAACCTGGCATCAAGCCTGATGAAACAAACGCCTCAGCTTGCACAACCGCCGTGAATCACTCGCAGTCCCCCCCGCCAACTCCCCCAGGGCCGCAAATCGCCCCTCGGGATTCAACAGACGAACCGTCCCCGATTCAAACCCTTCGGCATCAAGCCAAACCGCCTGACCATTCTTGACCTTGTGCCAGGCATCAACCCGCAGACGAAGTGCCGGGATGTCGTCCAGCACTCGATCCATGGGAAATAACACTTCTTCAAAACGACGTTCCGCGACCAGCGCCTCCAAACGCTCCAGCGTCACCCCCTCTTCCAGGGAAAAACCAAGCGTCCGGGTTCTGAGCAATCGGTCCAAGTGCGCCGGACACCCCAGGAATCGTCCCAGGTCCCGGGCCAAGGCCCGCATGTAGGCCCCCTTGCCACTACGTACCGCAATGCACGCAATCGGTCCATCCATCTGTTCCAACCGAATGTCGTGAATGATGATTTTCCGGGGTTCCAATTCAAAGATTTCACCCCGGCGCGCCTTTTCATAGGCCCGCTCGCCATCCACATGAATGGCGGAAAATACCGGAGGAACCTGTTCGATCTCCCCCACGAACCGCCCCAGGGCCTGTTCGATGGCGGCGGGTTCGGGAATCGTCCCCCCCTCCTGGATCACCCGACCCGTCGGATCACAGGTATCCGTTTCCGAACCAAAAGAAACCCAACAGCGATAACTTTTTTCACCTTCCAGGACATGGACCAGGGTTTTGGTCGCCTCACCCAACGCCACCGGCAACAACCCCTCGGAAAAAGGATCCAGGGTTCCACCATGGCCCGCCTTGGCCGCCTGAGTCACCTGCCGTACCCGTTCCACCACCCGGGTAGAGGTCATCCCCCGTTCCTTGTGGATGGCCAGCCAGCCATGAATCGGCCTGCCCCGACGTTTTCCCCCACCTCGCCCCATGATTGAGATCTCCCGCACTCGGAAACGATCAAAAATGGGTCTTCAGGGATCGTCCCAGGGTTTTGAATTTGTTTGATCCTGGTTTTACATCCCTGACAGGTAACCTGGAGCACACAACCACCCGCCCCACGTGAGGATGTGAAATCAAGATCCAAGCCAAAACCCAGAGGCAATCCTCCAGGTTTTGTCGTTCCCGATCAGGTCACCCTTGCTCACCGGCAGCGGGAATGGCCAGGGAAACCAATATTTTTTCAATCCGATTGCCATATTCCAGGGAGGTATCCTCCTTGAAACGCAATTCGGGCACCTTGCGCATCCGCATCCGTTTGCCCAACTGCCCCCGGATGAACCCGGACGCCTTCTTCAACGCCTCAATCCCCTCGGTGATCGGTTGACCATAGGCAGTCACATGCACCGTCGCCACCTGCAAATCACCACTGACCGTCACCCCGGTCACGGAGATCACACCTTCACGCCGCACACCGTGAATCTCCCCCCGCAACAGCAGATCGGCAATTTCTCTTTGAATCTGGCCCCCAACCTTCTGGGTTCGGACTCGCATCAAAGAATCTCCACACGGTAATCCACAATCACAGCAGCCCCTTGTTCCTCAATAAACCGCACCACCTTTTCCATGAGCCCCTGCAACAAAACGGCATCACTGCTCACCGCAGCAATCCCCAAATCGGCCGTACCCCAAAGATCCTGACTCCCCACCTCCGCCACCGCCACATGAAACCGATTGCGGGTCCGCTCCATCAAACCTTTGATGATACCCCTCTTCGCCTTGAGCGAGCCAATCCCATGCAGCGCCAAACGGACCTCCAACAAACCGACCCGGGTCATGACAGCACGTCATCATGCCGAGATCGTCTGACGAACCTCCTCGACCGTAAAGGCTTCAATGACATCTCCAGCTTTGAAATCATTGAACTTATCAATACTGATTCCACAATCCTGCCCCTCACGCACCTCCCGGGTATCATCCTTGAACCGTTTCAAGGCCAACAATTTGCCATCATGGATGACCACACTGTCGCGCAAGACCCGGATACGGGATTTGGCCGGAATGACCCCCTGGGTGACCACACACCCCGCCACATTGCCCACCTTGGAGATGCGAAATACTTCCTGAATCGAAGCACTGCCCAAAAATACCTCGTGCTTCGTCGGCGCCAACCGCCCCTCCATGGCCCGGGTCATGTCTTCAAGCAGGTCATAGATCACCGTATAAAACCTGAGGTCAATCTTTTCCCGCTTCGCCATCTCCCGTGCCTTGGCATCGGCGCGCACATTGAATCCGAGAATCACCGCATCAGAAGCCATCGCCAACATCACATCCGATTCATTGATCCCCCCCACCCCGGTATGAATCACATTCAACCGGATCTCGGGATGCTCAATCTTCATCAACGATTCAGCCACCGCCTCGACCGAGCCACGCACATCCCCCTTGACCACGACCTTGATCTCATCGAGTTCACCCTTTTGAATCTGGTTGAACAGATCATCCAACTGCGTCGGTTGGGCAGTGCGCAAATGCTCCTGCTCCTTGAGCTTGACCTGGCGGAACGAGGCGATATCCTTGGCCCGTTTTTCATCCTGAACCGTCACCAACTCATCCCCCGCCTCGGGAACCCCCGACAAACCGATGATTTCCACCGGCATCGACGGTCCCGCCTTCTGCACCACCTTGCCACGGTCGTTGATCAGGGTACGTACCTTGCCCCATTGCTGGCCGACGACAAAAATATCCCCCTCCGCCAGAGTGCCATTCTGCACCAGACAGGTCGCCACCGCCCCACGCCCCTTGTCCAGTTTGGCCTCGACGATGGTCCCCCGCGCATTCTTGTTGGGATTGGCCTTCAACCCCAAAACCTCCGCCTGCAACAGGATCAACTCCTCCAAAGCCTCAACCCCGCTCCCATTCAACGCCGACACATTGGCAAAAATGGTTTGTCCGCCCCATTCCTCGGGCACAAGTTCATATTCGGTCAATTGCTGCTTGACCCGGTCGGGATTGGATCCCACCTTGTCAATCTTGTTGACCGCCACGATGATCGGAACCTTGGCATCCTTGGCATGATTGATCGCTTCCACCGTCTGCGGCATCACCCCATCATCCGCCGCCACGACCAAAACCACCACATCGGTCACCTTCGCCCCCCGCGATCGCATCGCGGTAAAGGCGGCATGACCCGGCGTGTCGATAAAGGTGATCGCATCGCCACTTTTCAACGTCACTTGATAGGCGCCAATGTGCTGGGTAATGCCACCATACTCCCGGGAAGCGACATCGGTCTTGCGTATGGCATCCAACAACGACGTCTTGCCATGATCGACATGCCCCATGATCGTCACCACCGGCGGCCGTTCGATCCGATCATCGTCGGAATCGGTCGCTTCGGTCAATTCCGCAACGATGTCCGCCTCTTCCGAGACTGTCTTCGGCCGATGCCCCAGTTCCTCGACCACCAATACCGCCGTGTCCTGGTCCAATACCTGATTGATGGTCACCATCATCCCCTGATCAAAGAGGAGCTTGACCACCTCGGAAGCCTTCACCGCCATGCGGCTCGCCAAACCCGCGACCGTGATGGTTTCAGGAATGATGACATCACGCACCACAGGCCCCACCTGCATGGCCTGGGTTTGAAATACCTCCTCACGACCGCCTCGTCCCCCCTTGCCACGGCCATGACGTCCCTTGCGGGGATTGAGCGCCTTGTCCGCCTCGGGATCGGTCGATTTCCGCCCTTTCCGTTTGACCTTGGTCTTGAGCGTTTTGCGTCCCTGCCCCTCTTCGGTCTCGATCTTGCGCCGTTCTTCCAACAACCGTTTCTGTTCGCGCAATTCATCCAATTGCGCCAATCGTTTGGTCACCAAAGCCTCAGTCTTCTTCCGCGCCACATCTTCCTTCTGCGCCCGGGTCATCTTTTTCTTTTGACCAAACTTGTCCACCTCGTCATCCACACGCCGCGGCTCGCTGCTATCCACCGCGACGCGGTCGATGTTACGATGCACATCCCTGGAAGCCGAGGTCGCAGGCCCCGGTTTCGCGGGATGAGCCGGACGTGCAGATCCCGTCACGACCTCTTCCATTTCTTCCCGCGCCGGTTTGCCAGGCGCCGTCTCCTTCGCCACACGTTGGGGCTGGCCCTCCCGCGGTTTCGCAGAACCGGCAACCGCCTGTGCAGGCTTTCCGACCTTCACCGAAGCCTCCACCTCAACCTTGACCCCCTCATCCCTCCCCGATGACAGACGCTCTGCAACCGGTGGCAGATCCGTGGTCATGGCCTCTTTTGGCTCCGAAGAATCCAACGCCGGTCCAGTACGCACCAACCCCTTCTCATCCCGTGCCATCGTCTCGACCACAACCTCAGCAGGCGTTGCTGGCGCAGAAGATGATTCAACGCCAACCGAAACCTCCATCCCAGCCTCATCCCCAACCGTTTTCCCCATCCCTTCCCCGACGGTCCCTTCCCCCGCTGACGCTTCGGCGACCCCACCCCCGGCAGTCTCCTCGCCCGCGGTCACTTCCTCGGCAGACACTTCCTCCGACATTTCCGCCACGGAACCCTGATCCAGGGCCTCATGATCCCCGTCAGGAGATGCGTCACCCTCCGCCTGAGCCGCCGCTTCCCGTTCCAACCGGAATTCGGAATCCCCCTCGACAACCGATGGACCCGCCTCCTCCTCCGCCGATTGGCGTTCCCGGAAATCCTCCTGCTCCTGGCGCAGACGCTTGCGCTCATCCGGGGTCAATGGGGTCAATACCTGGTGTTTGGATCGGTTCTGGGCATCCGGACCGGCCAATCCCTTGGAATCCTCCGCCCCCTTTTGTCCCGAAAGGTGGTGCGCATGCGCTGCATCCATCACCTCCGATCCATCCTGGCTGTCACCGGCTTTTACGAATGTCTTTTTACGCCGAACCTCAACCACGACACTCTTGCTCCTCCCATGGGAGAAGTTTTGCTTGATGGACCCGCCTTCAACGGTCTTCCTGAGCACAATGCGACGTGGCGCCTTGAGACGCAGCTTGCCTTCCTCTTCGATCTTCTTGGACTCACTCAAAAGATCAATCTCCACCGGTTTGAATGACTTGAAACAACGCAACTCACGTTTCAACTTGAAACCCATTTTTACAGTAGGTCGGAGTGAAACGTCCGCCACCGCAAGGCGTCAATCCGCAACCGGTCCGCCAAACCGGAATCGTTCACGGCCAAAATCACCGTATGCGACCAACCACAGGCAGCCCCCAGGCGATCACCATCCAACAACTCAACCCACCCGGTCACCTCATGCCGATGGACCACCCCGGCAAACTTTTGCCGGGAATGGGCTGCGATATCGCCAGCCAGGATCAACAAAGGCCGATGCCCCCCATCGAGAAGCGCCTCCACCTCACGCAAACCCCGCCGTATCACCCCTGCCCGCCTCGCCAATCCCAACCCTTCCAAAAATCTGCGCGACAACCCCTCGCCGCAACGCCGGATCACCCCCTCCGGCCCCTCCGGCCCAACACCCCCCCCCTGTTTGCGCAACAGACGGACAATATGATCCACCGTCGGCCACACATAAAGGCCATGTCCCGGCAATCGACCGGTGATATCCTCGACCAGCGCCCCTTCAGGCGATGTGACAAACCGCAACAATTGACGTTGCGGATACCGGACCCGGCTGACCGCACACATCCGAACCGGTTCCTCAGGAACCCGATCCCCCGACGGATTGCGTGGTTCCCTTTCCGGTCCCGGTTTCCGATGGCCCTTCATTTTCAAACCAACCTGCCTGTTTCCTGGCTTCGAGGATCAATGCCTCGGCCGATGTCGTATCGAGCAACGCACCTGTCGCCTCAAGGAGTTCGTCGGTCGACAGATCGGCCAAATCCTCCAGATTGCCGATTCCCTTTTCCGCCAGCGCAATGGTCATGGCATCCGACAACCCCGGCAAGCGAACCAATCGGGGATCGACCTTGAGTTCCGCCTTGCGTTCCTCGGTTTCCAGTGCGCTCTGAAGCAGATGATCCCGGGCGCGATTGCGCAACTCCTGCGCAATCTCCTCATCAAAACCCTCGATGGACCCCAACTCTTCCAATGGTATGTACGCCACCTCTTCCAGCGAGGTGAACCCTTCATGAACCAGCGACCCGGCAACCTCCTCGTCGAGATCGAGTTTTACCATGAATTCCTTGGTCAGTGCCTGGAATTCCTCGACCCGGCTCGAAGACTCTTCCGCTTCGGTAATGATGTCGATGCGCCAGCCGGTCAGATCGGCGGCCAGCCGGACATTCTGTCCCCGGCGGCCGATGGCCAATGACAGTTGATCGCTGGCCACCACCACCCTGATGTTGCGATCCTCCTCATCCACCACCACCTTGGCCACTTCGGCCGGTGCCAGGGCGTTGCAGACAAATACCGCCGGATCGGAAGACCATTCGATGATGTCGATCCGTTCCCCCTGCAATTCGGTCACCACCCCCTGAACCCGGGAACCGCGAATACCGACACAGGCACCCACGGGATCGACATGGGGATCATTTGAACGGACCGCAATTTTACTGCGATAGCCCGGATCCCGGGCCACGGCCCGGATTTCGACGATCCCGTCGTAGATTTCCGGAACTTCCATTTCGAACAGACGCATGACCATCATGGGTTCGGTGCGGGAAAGGATGATTTGTGGCCCGCGCGTCACATCCCTGATTTCATGGATGTAGGCACGGATCCGATCCCCCTGGCGATAATGTTCCCGCGGCAACTGATGCTCATGGGGCAGAAAGGCGGAGGCCCGTCCCAGATCGACATAGATGTTGTTGCGCTCCACACGCTTGACGACACCGTTGACCAGTTGCCCTTTGCGATCAATATACTCCTTGAAAATGCTCGCCCGCTCCGCTTCGCGCACCTTTTGCACGATCACCTGTTTGGCCGTCTGGGCGGCGATGCGTCCAAACTCGATGGGCGGCAGTTCCTCGGCGATGAAATCACCCACCTTCGCTTCGGGATTCAACACCTTGGCATCGGCCAGGATGATCTGGGTATCCTCTCCTTCAAAGTTGTCCGAATCTTCCGATTCGACCACCTCGCGCAATTGGTTGATGCGAAAGGCCCCCGCCTTGTTATCGAAGTTCGCCTTGATATTTTTGTGTGTCCCGTACTTTTTGCGCGATGCGGTTTCAATGGCCACTTCCATGGCCTCAATCACCACTTCGCGTCGAATCCCCCGTTCCCGGGCGAGTTGTTCGGCGTATTGAAGTATCTCCACACTCATGAATGGCTGTCCATTTTATTCGGATGTTTTTTTTAAAGTTCCAGTTCAAGATTGGCCCGGCCAATCTCCGTCAACGGTATCGCCAATCGCATTTCCCGCACCCGCAAAATCACATCTTCCCCTTCGACCCCTTCAAGAACCCCTTTGAAATTGCGCTGTTTGACGGCGTCATCTGCAACAGGGATGCCGTGAAGGGATTGAAGCCGGATCGATCTCCCGGAAAAACGGATGAAATCCTCTTTCTTTTTCAGCACCCGCTCCAGGCCGGGAGAGGAAACCTCCAGGCGATACGGATGCGGCAGGGGATCACGGACATCCAAAAGCCCCTCGGCGTGGTCACTGACACGGGCACACTCCTCAATGGTCGGAGAAGTACCATCCACCCGTTCCACGAACAGACGTAAAAACCACGACCGTCCATCCTTGACGTACTGGAGATCGACCAGTTCGCAACCGGCCGCCCGGGCCGCCTGCTGGGCCAAAGATGAAAGTTCATCCAGAAGATTGGACACGACCTCAAGTCCCATCCTTAATCGTGCCCGGTGCGGGTTGCATGGGATTGAATGTTGCGCTCGGGCACGCCCTCCGCACCCGTTCAAAATTCAATCCGCAAGATCCGCACTGCACCTCAAGATAAAAAAAAAGCCGGCAAAGCCGACTTCCCTGACATGCCGGGAGAACCCGTCGCGGAACACCGACCTGCCAAGGTTGGCGCCCCATCGTAAGCGGATTCCACCTTATCATCCGGCATTGCCTTCGGAGTATTGTAAGGAAAATCCCAACCAACGCAAGGAAAAATCCCGGTGTGAGGATCTAATTCCGGCGTAGGATCCAGACAAGGGGGATCGGTTGCCCCGTCCGCCCTGGAATCAACGTGGTTTGCAGTCCGGAAGCCCCCTCAAGGAGTGGCGTGACAGATTAAACACGGCGACCACATCGCCAACAGGATTGGAAGCGGTTGCGGATTCGTCCAGAACGACATGAACATTGCGCGAGGCGAACGCGCAAGGATTTTCCATCAACATGGCATAACCGATCCGGTCCACATCCGTCGCTCGGACCGCATGGTTGACGCAACCGTTCCAAGATACCTCACGCATCACCCCTTCGGCCAGGAGGCGTTGTTCACACCGGATCAAACCTTGACGGGCATCCAGACCAAGCCAACGCACATACCCCAGGAAAGGTCCGGGAACCTGGATGCCAGCGCGAAAGACCGGAGTGGTGAACACTTTATGGTATCGATGGTTGCAGCCGTAGCATTGCTCCAGATGGTGCATGTAGGTCATCGACTGGTTGAACGGGACGCCCAGATTGACGAATCGGGCATTCAACCCGGAGAGGCGGCCAAAGGGTGAGACGGGACCAAATCCACTGCGACCCGTCTCCTCCACCAACATTTTTGCGGCGGCACCGATGGCACCCACTGAAAAAACGGGATGAAGCGAACGGCGTGCATCCGGGTGACGGCGCAACCATTCGGTGAAAGGACCGGTTTCGGATGGCGTCTCCTCAAGGACGAATACATGGTCGGGGTTGCTGCACCGATAGGAAAATGTAGGGAATACCAGAGTCCCCGCGGGTCCGATGGCCGCCATGAGGTGATCGAAAAGGAATTGACACCAATGATCGGCACGCCGCCGCATGGACTCGCGATCCAGAGTCGCCGGCCAGAAGGGCAACGGCAAACGCCCCATGTCGATGCCCAGATAGACAACTTCACCTTGCTGGATTCCCAGATCGGTCAGCATCGTTTCAAGGGTCCGGGAAGCGTTGGGATCGATCACAAAGCGTCCTCACGGATCGTGAACAAAGCCAGGTCGGCCTCATGTGCCCCCTGGAAACGGGAATCGACCAGACGCAGCCCCTCCGGCCCGGCAACGAAGTGTCCATCTGAAAAAAATTGACGTACCGGCTCATTGCGTTGTGTCGGAACAAAGGCAAAGGACAACGGCGGTCCCTGCCAGTGGCGCAACAGCCAAGCCAGGAAGGCGAACTCGACCCTCCGTTGCAACACACGGCACGACATGACCAGCGAACAAACCCGACCCGAAGATTCGATCAGACAGGCCAGAATCTCACCATGAGTTCCGGTACGATCCTCCAGGGAGGCGGAGAACATGCGACCACCCTTTTGCAGAATGGCCGCCACCTCATCCACTTCCAACCGCACGCCATTAAGATTGAATTGATTCGTCTTGTTGATGAGTTGGCAGGCCCGTGTCCAATCACCACGACTGCGGTCATGCAAGGTCAACACCATCCCCAGATTTGCGAGAAAACCGGTCAACGATTGTTCACCGACGGGGAGCTGGGCGGCCAACCGGCGACGATACATTTCAGTCCGCTCGGTATCCTCAACGGTGATCTGACGGCGGTCGAACAGGGAAACCAGTCGGTCCAGAAAGGGAGGCAGCGCCTCATCCGTTTCGGGGAAGGCCAGACAGGTCACCTTCGGCAATGCCGCCCCGACTTCCGCGAGTTCCATCGGATTGTCATCGATGAAGACGATGGAATCCACCCCCAGATTCAACCGTTCAGCCAAGGCCCGCACATGATCCGATTTGGCGCCATAGCCTGAACGGATCATGATGAAGTCTTCCGGCCGCAAAGGCATCCGTCCCGAAGCCAGGGGTGCCAGCACCATATCCTGATCATTGCGGCTGATCACGGCCAGCAGGATTCCCACCGCCTTCATTCGACGCAAAAATCCCTGATAAATGAAATGACGGAAGGGACGGCCATGGGGATTGGCAGAGACGGCATCGATCCCATCTTCACCCACCACCCCGGCCCAGAGGGTATTGTCGGCATCGGTTGCAATCACCTTGAAGGCACCTGAAGGGGGCCGCAGCAGCAATCCAACAAGGACCTCGGCCACTGCGGATAAACCGGTACCCGCCACGGGGCAGCCATTGTCCAGATAGGTTGCCATGGAAAAATGTTCCGCCGACAGGGGGATCGCCCCTGCCCGCGCCGCCAGGGCGGCCAATTCGGCCGCCAGACGGATATTGTCCGATTGGGCGGCGTACAAGGGGGGAACGGGTGCCGACACATAGACGAAATGAGCCTTTGGCCGTTGCGACAACAACTTCACCACCTGTTCGGCGCGCGCCAGAACGGCATCAAGGGGATCAGGAGCAGCCCCCATCCCCAATCGCCAATCACATTCCGCCGCAAGATCCCACGGCAGGAGGAGAAACAATTCGGGTATGTTCCGGGGTGCCGATGAATGCAGATGCTGACCCAGGGTACCGAAGGGGAGGACTTCGATTTTGGCATCCATCCCTGCACGGGCCGCATGGGCGCGGAGATAAAGCTCCAGCGCGTTGGTCGTCCCCGACATGGCCAGCAGCAAAGGCAACGGCACCCCATCATGCAGCGCGGCCAAAATTTTTCTGGCTTCCAGAAAGGTCACGGCAGTGCCCCCCCGGAGAGGGTCAACATGGCACCGGAGACCAGATGGGAAGCATTGTCGAGAATCCAGGCGATTTGACCCGCCGCCTCATCCGAAGTTGCCAGAAGACCAAAAGGTGACCGATCAACATGGGCAATCCTGATGGCATCGCGCATGTCGGCATGCATGCCACTGCCATCGATCACGTCGAATACGACCCCCACGCATCGAAACCCACGAACGCCAAGCTCCAAAGCCAGGATTTGCACCAGGGTCGGCACCAATGATTTGGACAGGCTGTACAGCGGCATCCGCCAAGCATGACGACCGGGTTGCGCCGCCGTGGAACCGACCAGGATCAGCGTCGCGCCGGGCAGTCCATGCGCAAACAGGAGCCGGGCCAGTTTGATGCAATCGGCCAAAGGTTTGGCCACATGGTAACCGATGGCGGTATCGGTATCACGATCCAGGGCGGTCAGGCGCTGATTATCGGGCGAAGGCCAACCACAATGAACGATACCGGCAATTTTGCGTCCTTCCAGCATCCCGGGCAGACGATCCAGATCCGGCACCGCCAATGCACCCGCCATGTTGGAGCGTGATAGCCCCAGACCTCGCGGATTCAATCGTGCCAGCACTGCGGAACCCAGACCGCCGGAAGCGCCCGTGACCAGAATCGGGGCTTCGGGACATTGATCCACGGTCAATGCCGGCACCAACCCCTCCTGACCACTACGATGTTGGCCAAACTCGTAGGAACCCTCGACGTAGCGGGTACCGGTCACGGCATCGGTGACCGTCACTTCGACCAACCCTTCACCGCCCGTTTCGCGGATCAGGGTACCGCAGACCCGCAGACGGGACGGCAACAGGATGGGAGCAATGAACTTGAGCTTGATTCCATGCAACAGACAATTGCGACCTGGAATGTGCATCCCGGCCATGCGCGACACCCATCCCGCAGAAAAAGCACCATGCAGAACAGACCGCCGGTATTTGGTTTCCGCCGCGTAGGCGGCATCGGTATGCAAAGGGTTCCAGTCCCCTGAAAGTTCCGCAAAGCGGCGGGCATCCCCCCCGGTAACGGTGACCTCGAATTCAGTGGATGTCATAACCCTTTTTCCGTCAACAACAATCGGGTTGCGGCAAAGGAAGTCATGCGGTCCATGTCGGCGATTTCAAGCCGGAGACCGAATTCACTTTCGATGGCGGCAACCATGGAGGTATGGGCCAGGGAATCCCAACGCGGTTCGGCCACCCGTCGCAGCGTGGTCACATCGAACCGGGGTTCCAGGTCCAAAACCACCCGAAAAATTTCGACCAGTTTGTCAAGATTTGCAGGATTCATCATTTAAGAAAACATTCACCAGGCGAGATTGCGGCGGATCGCGGATGGGAAAGATCGCACCTTCCCGCCATCGAAACATGCACGCGCTGCGCCCACACCCCCGGCAGTCCGATTTCCGCGAACAATTCTATAAAGAATACGATATCATTCATGAAAAAAAAGTCAATCGGGATCCCATCCCGTTTGAAATTCTAAAGTGAACCCATGCACCAGTCTTGTAAAACGCAACCCAAACCGGCTATAACCATGGCCATTGCAGATGGAATGTCCACACCGCCCTTCACGCCCTGCAATACCTGGAACCCTCGATGGATGGATGGAATGGCCGGATCGCATGTTGATTGAATTCAGCGTTGCCAATTATCTTTCATTCTGCGAACGGCAAACCCTGAGCATGGTTGCAAGCACCACCTATCGGGAGCTGCCCAGCCATCATTTCACCACGGGCGCTTCGGGGGTTCCCGATCTGCTCGCCTCCAGTCTGATCTATGGGCCCAATGCCTCGGGCAAGAGCAACCTGATCAATGCCGCGATGTTCATGTGGGATTTCATCCTCAATTCCGTCAAGGGGCAGGAGGGGGATCCCATCGATGTACAACCATTCCTGCTCAACAGCCGCAATGCGTTGGAACCCAGCCTGTTTGAAATGATTTTCATCGCCGATGACACCCGTTATCAATACGGATTCGGCGTCACGCCCCGGCGTGTCAATCACGAATGGCTGCTGGCCTATCCCAAAGGTCGTCCGCAACGATGGTTTGAACGCTATTACGACCCCGATACCGGCCAGGAAACCTGGAACCTGCATAAAAAATTTCTCCCCGGCAACCGTGAAATCTGGAAGGATGCCACCCGCAGCAATGCCCTGTTCCTCTCCACCGCCATCCAGCTCAACAGTGCCCCCCTGAAACCGGTATTCGACTGGTTCGACAAGCGGTTGCGTATTTTCAGACCGCATGCCGAGATCAGCCGGGAATTCACCGCCACCCTGTGCAAGGATCCCCAGGGACGGCTGGAAGTGATGAAATTTCTCAACCAAGCCGATCTGGATATCGAGGGCATTCACCTGGAAACCCGAAACCTGGGCGATCTGGGAATGGACGATCTGCCCGATGGCGTTCGCGCCGCCCTCAAACGGGAAATGTCCTCCCAGATCGTCACTGAAATCCGTCTGGAACGGTCCACATCGGACACCGGGGAATCGGTCGTGCTCCCGTGGGAAGCGGAATCACGGGGGACACAAAAATTTTTCGCCCTGGCCTGGCCGCTGATCAACCTGCTGCGCCAGGGACATGTCCTGTTCATGGATGAGATGGATTCCAATCTGCACCACAACCTCGTCCGTTTCCTTTTTGAACTGTTACATGACCCCAAGGTGAACAATACCCGGGCACAACTGGTCTCCACCACGCATGATATCGCCCTTTTGGACAATAACATCTTCCGCAGGGACCAATACTGGATGATTGAAAAAACCGGTGACCGATGCAGCGAGCTATACCCCATTTCCGATTTCGACCCGGTCAAGGGGGAACCTCTGCAACGCCGCTATCTGGACGGTCATTTTGGCGCGCTCCCCATTCTCAAACGGTTTGAAGGGTGGTGAAACGAACTGAACTCAGCGGGGCCAAGGGTCCTCGCACACGCATTTCCTCATCCCTGGACCGTCGCGGAGGTTCACACCCGGCACAGGATCGGATGTTGATCATCGCCCCCCCTGATGCCATTTCTTATTTTGAAACCCTCATTGTCGATTGCGACCTCCCCGGACATATCACCCTGGTCGCAGCGCATCCAGCCTCCCCCGATGCCTTCATGGCTCTGGCCAGCCAGCACCACGACCGTTCCGGTCCCTTCCGCAGATTGTTCGCCATCCTTGATCTGCCCATGGGCAACATGGCCAGCCGTCATTTCTACACCGAAATCCGCCAACGGGTCCGTCATCACGACATCGTCGGCAATGTTCTGTTCCGGGTTTTGTTTTCCCGCCCCGATTTTTCCCTCTGGCGGTTCCTGCACACCCCCATGCCGCCTTTTCCGAGCGATCCGGCCGATTATGACCCATGGCTGCAACAGCTCGCCCGGCAATCCCAACCGCACCCACTCCCGGAACGCGCAGTCGCGCTCCACACCGCCATGGAACAAGCCCGTTTTTTAGCACGGGAACGATCCCTGCGTCCTGAAGACGATGCCATGCCATTTACCGAAGTCCATGAAATGATTTCCTACCTGCTGCGCATGCAGCAACGCTTGCATTATCGTTAAAATCTGTTATCATTTTAAAATACCATCAAGACAAAAACATCCCCTTCATCCTGAATAATGTTTTTATATTCACCTTGATTGCGCCTTTCCACGTCAGGGATCGGAATATCGAAGAAATCCATCATGGAGCCCACGCATGATCTACAACCCCAAGCGTGCGCTGGAACTGCTGCGCATGGGTTCAGGCCGCAGTGACTCGGAGTTCCGTGATGGCCAGGAAGAAGCCATTCGTTACATCGTCGAAGGACACGGACGCCTGCTGGTGGTGCAGAAGACCGGCTGGGGTAAAAGCTTCGTATACTTCATCGCAATCAAGCTACTGCGCGAAGCGGGCAGCGGACCTGCGTTGCTGATCTCACCCCTGTTGGCACTGATGCGCAACCAGATCGCCGCGGCACGGCGAATGGGCGTTTGCGCCGCCACGATCAACTCTGACAACCAGGACGAATGGAGTTTGGTCGAAGACCAATTGACCGAGGACAAACTTGACATTCTTTTGATTTCGCCCGAGCGCCTGGCAAACGCGCGCTTCCAATCTCAGGTGTTGGCGGACATCGCTGCCCAAATCTCGTTGCTGGTCATTGACGAAGCGCACTGTATTTCCGACTGGGGGCACGACTTCCGCCCGCACTATCGTCTGTTGGAGCGGATGGTCAGAACGCTGCCACCCAATCTTCGCCTTCTCGCCACAACAGCGACGGCAAACAAGCGGGTCATGGAAGATCTTGCAACGGTACTCGGACCCGGGCTGGACGTATCACGGGGAGATCTCCATCGCGCTTCCCTGTCCTTGCAGACCATCCGCCTTCCCAGCAAGGCGGAACGCCTCGCCTGGCTGGCAGAACAACTCACGACCCTTCCCGGGAATGGGATCATCTACACCCTGACGGTCCATGACGCCAACCAGGTTGCTGACTGGCTGAAGCGCTGCGGATTCAACGTCGAGGCGTACACGGGCGAAACGGGAGACGGTCGCGAAACGCTGGAACAGGCCCTGCTCGACAACGAGGTCAAGGCGCTGGTGGCAACGACGGCGTTGGGAATGGGTTACGACAAACCCGACCTGGCGTTTGTGATCCATTACCAGATGCCTGGTTCGGTGGTCGCCTATTATCAACAGGTTGGCCGTGCGGGACGTGCGCTGGATGCCGCCTATGGCATTCTGCTCAGCGGTCAGGAAGATTCCGACATCATTAACTGGTTTATTGGAAGCGCCTTCCCATCCCGGCAGGAAGTCGCCGATGTCCTGGAAGCGATGGAGCAAGAACCTGATGGCTTATCCGTCACTGAGCTGCTGTATCGCGTCAATCTGAGCAGGAAACGAATCGATACGACGATTGAACTGCTTTCCCTTGAAGCACCTGCGCCCATTGCCAGGCAAGGAAAGCAATGGCAACTCACAGCGGCCGCGTTGGATAAGGGTTTTTGGGATCGGGTGGAACGACTCACGGCGCTACGAAAGAATGAACATCGGCAGATGCAAGACTACATCCGCCTGCCATTTGGCGCGCACATGCGTTTTTTGATCGATGCACTCGACGGTGACCCGGGGATCATCACGAGACCGTCCTTGCCACCGTTGCCGACCACCGTGGATCGTTCATCCGTCAGGGCAGCCGATGAATTTCTGCACCGGACCCATTGGCCCATCAAACCACGCAAAAAATGGCCCAATGGCGGAATGCCCCTGTATGGTGTAAAAGGGAGCATTGCCCTCCAACACCAGGGGCAACCTGGCAGAGCGCTGTGTTCCTGGGGTCGAAGCGGTTGGGGTGCTCTGGTTGAACAAGGGAAATACCGGGATGGCCGCTTTTCCGATGACCTTGTCGCTGCGTGCGTAACGATGATCCAGGAATGGGGTCTGCCGTCATCCCCGACCTGGGTTACCTGTGTTCCTTCGTTACGGCATCCCGATCTGGTGCCAGATTTTGCGCAACGCCTGGCTGCGGCGCTGGGACTGCCGTTTTTCAGGGTCCTTACGAAAACGACCTCAAGACCTGAACAGAAAAAGATGGCCAATTCGATCCAACAGGCACGCAATATCGATGGTTCGCTTGGGGTCAAAGGTGATGTCCCTGGAGGTCCGGTGCTCCTGATCGATGACATGGTCGATTCACGATGGACGTTGACGGTTGCCTCCTGGCTGCTGCGCCAGCATGGCAGTGGCGAAGTTTGGCCGATGGCACTCTCATACTCCGGGTACTGAATCCATGATGCCAGATTTGTCACCCAATACCCGGGCCATTCTGCTGTTGACGGCACCGCTCATAGCGGTACGAGGCGCCCCGACATCAGAGGATCTGTTGACCCCCGGCGAATACAAGCGGCTTGCGCGTCATTTGCTTGCGCTCCAGCGTCAACCCTCGGATCTGATCTCCCCAGATGCGGCGGAACTCCTGCATGCCTGCCACACGATGATTGATGAACATCGACTCAAACGTTTGCTGGAACGCGGCGTATTATTGAGTCAGGCCGTCGAACATTGGCATGCGCGCGCCATTTGGGTGATCAGCCGGGCCGATGCCGATTATCCTAAAGGTTTGAAATTGCGTTTACGGGAAAATGCACCCGCCATCCTCTATGGCTGCGGCGATCTCAACCTGTTGGGAAGCGGAGGTCTGGCGGTGGTCGGCTCACGCCATGCGGATGATGCATTGATCGACCATACCCGTTCCATTGGTCAGATCGTGGCCCGGTTTGGCAGAATGCTCATTTCCGGGGGAGCCAGGGGGATCGATCTGGCAGCCATGCGCGGAACACTGGATGCGGGTGGGAACGTTTGTGGGGTACTGGCGGACAGTCTGGAAAAAACGGCCATGCTCCGCGAACATCGAAACAGACTGCTCGAAGGCAGACTGGCATTGATTTCCCCCTACGACCCGAATGCCGGCTTCAATGTTGGCCATGCAATGCATCGCAACCGGCTCATCTATGCCTTGGCGGATGCCTGTCTCATCATTGATTCCGATATCAATAAAGGTGGCACGTGGACGGGTGCGGTCGAACAACTTGATAAATTCAACTTCATCCCGGTCTATGTGCGTTCGACCGGTGAACCCTCGGTCGGCCTGGAGGCATTACGCCAGAAGGGTGCGTTTGCCTGGCCGAACCCGGAAGATGAAGAATCCTTCAAATCCCTGTTCACCCTGAAGCCACACCCCGTTGAAGCCCCTTCCATGAATGAGAATTCCTTGTTCACATACGATCAAGCGTGCAACGTCACCGCCATGTCGCCGGCCCCGCATCTCATGAACACCGGTGCCCATCCTGAAGTCACACCATCGACCGTCAAGGAAGATTCAAAGCTCGGGGCAACTCCGGCCGATGTGCTGTTTGCGGCGATACGCCCGTCGTTTCAACAACTTTTGCGCATCCCCATGAAAGAGACCGAGGTTGCTGCCGCGTTGGACATCACAACGGCCCAGGCGAAAGCGTGGCTTCAGCGCCTCGTTGATGAGGGAATGTTGGAGATGCGGAAAAGACCTGTTACTTATATCGTTAAGCAAAAGCATCTGTTTGAGTAGACAGGTTAAATGATTTGAATCACGCCCCCATTTTTTTCTTGGATGTGGCCCCCCCCTCGGGATCAATCATCTGGCGAACCTGAAGGGGATCCAACATCAATGCCTCGACCAATCCTTGATGCACCAGTTTGAACAACCGGGCCTGGGCGATTTCGTGGGTTTGCCGAATGGTGGCGAACAGCCAGTCGGACAACGTCATGAACGATGCAAAGGGAGAAGCCTGAGTACCAAGCCAGGCGACAAAGCCAGGGAAACGACCCGAATTGCCGATCAAATCCCAATAACGAGCAAATCGGCGCAAGCGTTGCATGGTAGGGAAATCGATCTGATCGCTGGCCAAAAGGTCATAAGGGGCTACAGGATTGAACACCATGCCCCGAACCCGGTCACTTCGGGCCAAAGGGGTCCCATGCAACCGTTTGAGGATGCCCACCTGAATCTCATGCGGACCAAGCTGCAACAACCGGTCGAATCCCGCACCCATTCGGGTCACCGATTCCCCGGGCAGACCCAGGATCAGGTCGGCATGGAGATGGACCCGGGTGTGGGTTCTCAACCAGGACAGATTGCGTTCTGCCGCATCGTCATCCTGCCGCCGATGAATCCGTTCCCGGGTGGGCGGATCGAAGGTTTGCAGACCGATTTCCAGTTGGATCGACCCTTGGGGAAAGGCGACGAGACGATCTTTCAAGGGTTGCGGCAAACGGTCAGGAATCATCTCGAAATGGACAAACAACCCGGGGCACATCCGTTCCAGGAAAAAATCGAGGATGGCGGTGGCATGGGCGGTATTGAGATTGAAGGTACGGTCAACAAATTTGAATTGCCTGGCGCCACGGTGCAACAAATCCCCCATGGCGGCCAGAAACGCCGGCATGTCCACCGTACGCACCGGTGCATCATGGGCGGAAAGACAAAACGAACAACCATGAGGACATCCACGCGACGCCTCGACATAGGTGAAACGATGTTTCACATCTTCGGCATCGTAAAAGGAATACGGGAGCACCACCCGGGACAGATCAACGGGGGGGGCGATGATCCGTCGGCTCTGAAGACGGGGCAAGCCACCCTTGGCATAGAATTCCCGACACAAATCACGGAATACCCATTCCCCTTCCCCGGTAATGATGATATCAGCGGCAGCATGCCAGGAGGCATCCTCCGGGGCATACCCTGCTTCAGGCCCCCCCAGGACCACAATCGTTTCGGGAACAATCGAGTTCAAAATGGCCAGAAGATGGGTCACCGGTTCCAGATTCCAGACATAAACCCCGATGCCGATGATGGCGGGACGGTGTTGCAACAAGGCTTCGGCAATGTCCAACGGTCGATGATGAATGTCGAACTCCATGATGGTCGCATACGGCGCCAACTCCGCCAGATTGGCCTTGAGGCAACGCAGACCCAGTGCGGCATGGCGATAACGGGCGTTGAGTGTGGTCAGGATGATGCCACCCGAAACCGGAGTGGACAAAAGACTGTCAGGCAAAGGTGGGTTCATGGGGATGGAACATGAGGAAAAGAGTGAACACAACACGCAAGGATCACAACTCCGGGGTCATTCCCCCCGGTCGCCTTTTCTGTTTGGTCATTGCTCAATTTCAGGTTTGATATGCTGATTTTTTTTGTTGTCATCGGATTCATGATTACGTTGGGTACGATCTTTCTCGCCTGGCGTCATGTGAACAAAAAACCGATGGAAGCACAGGATTGGAAACGCAATCGCGCCGAAACCCTGTGGAAAGACGCCGTCGATCTCCAATCCAAAGGCAACTTTGCCAAAGCGCTGGAAAAATGGAAACAGTCCGCCTTCATGGAATCGGACAGCGCCCGCCCCAGGCCCGGCTTTCTCGGACAGGTCCACAACGAGTTGGGATACTGCTACTTTCGTTCCGGCCAGTTCAAGGAGTCGGAAGAACATTTCACCCAATCCCTGGCCTTTTTCCGCAAGACCAGCCTGCGACCCACGTTCGATACCGCCTTCACCCTCAACAACTACGCCCTGCTGTGCCTGGAAACCGGCCGCCATGACCAGGCGATGAACATGATCCGACGTTCCATGAGCATTTTTTCCGCCAGTTTGGGAAAACGTGCGCCACAAATGGTTCACGTCCTCAACAATCTGGCCCGCGCCCACATGCGAATCGGTGCCTATACCAAAGCCCTGGAGGTCATCAAGGAATCCCAGGAGATCATCGACCACTCCCTGTTGCCCCACTATCCCGAATCATTGCTGGCCAAGGAACTCCTCGCGGAAACATGGCAACAATTGGGAAACCCCGAAGAGGCAGAACGGTTGTTTCTTGAAGTCGTCGCCTCCAAAAGGGCATTGCATGGTCCGCAACACCCTGAAATTCTTCCGGCGTTATATGCCCTTGGACGATTTTATCGCCAACAGGGGGCACGCGACAAAACCCGGGACCTCCATGAATGCATCCTTGGCATCGTTCGCAGTCATTTTGGCCCGGCCCATCATTTCGTCGGCGAATTCCTCAATCAGTGCGCCAGCCTTGAACTCCAAACCGGAACCATTGCCGCAGCACGACCCCTGTTGGAAGAAAGCCTGGCCATCCTGACCCGGGCGAACAAGACTGCTTCACTACCGATGTTAACAAACCTTTATTTGCGCTTATGGCTCCATCACCATGATCATTCCCCAGAGGGGGGGATCCCCCTTCTGCAACAGGCATTTATTTTATTGCAAATCCATGAATTATCTTCAATGAAAAGTATTTTTTTTCACCTGGCCTCCCTGATGTTCAAGCAGCGCGGCCTGCCCCGGAGCGCCATATTTTTCGGCAAACAGGCCGTCAATCGACTCTTGACCCATCGCCAAGGGACCGACCAGAAGCAACCGATGCCCGAATGGTTGCCCCCCCCCTCGGCCCATCCGATCTGGAAAGATTTGGATCCGCTTTTGCGGCAGGAGCAACGCATCATCGAAGCACAAGCCCTGGGATCACTCTTGCCACCGAACCGCCCCATGCTCTCTTCGCTGCATGACCACATCACCAACCATCTGAAAACGGGATGGCAGAACACCGTACAGGAACAAACCTGGGAAGCAGCGATGGTGGAATGGCAACGGCATGTTACGCAAATCTTTCATCCCGAGGTGAAGGAAAAAGGGGAACCGCCCAAGGACAAAAAAGAGATCCAGAGCGCGCAACCGAGTGAAATCTTGAACAACAGTATGATCATGGCCCCGATTGGTGAAAAATTGGATCAATTCTTTGCATCCTTGAACCAATGATCTCGACCCCACCCTCCCGTTCCCCTTGATTCTCCGTTCAGCAATGGGATAAGAATAGATGAAGCCTTCGAAAATAGTGTAAAAAGATCATACAAGCCGCCATGTGACCGTTCGACGTATTGGATGACAAAGCTGCGCCAGGATTGACGTTTGAAAACGGTTCGTCCCAACGGGATGGGTTGCATGAACGCAGAGGGGAACTGCGGAACCTCAGGGCCACAAACGGAACAAATCTGGCAAGAATTTTGCTTAAAGTCGAAATTACTTCGCTTGTTCCATCAATAATAAAGAATCATGGTTGCAAGGCCAACGCGGTGACGCCAGAAAAGGGTGGGAACATGAGGCATAACCGAATATTGAACGCCTGGTTGTGGGCCTGTCTGGTCTGCGCCGCATGGTATGGCCTCGGGTCACAGGGACTGGCGGTGGATGAACCCCCTGTTCGCGTCGGGGTCTACCAGAACAAACCGGGAGTCTTCGTCGATACCAACGGGGAAGTACGCGGTTTTTATATCGATATCCTCAAACACATCGCGCAGAATGAAGGATGGCGGCTTCAATTCATTCCAGGGACGTGGGATGAGAATCTGACCCGCCTGGAACATGGCGACATCGACCTTCTGACGGCCATCGCCTATACCGAAGAACGCGACAAGATCTTCGATTTCACCAAACAGACCGTCTTTTCCAACTGGGGTCAGATCTACACCTTTGAAAAAAATGTAGATTCAGTGCTTTGGCTCAAGGATCGGCTGATTGCCGGGGTCAAAGGTGACATTTATACTGCGGGGATCGAAAAGCTCCTCCAGGCGTTTGATTTCTCCTATGACATGATCCATGCCAACAGTTACGAGGATGTATTGTCCCGGGTTGAAGAAGGCGATGCTGATGCCGGCATCATTCCCCGGTCCACCGGCATGGTCATCGAGCATTCCTATGAGGTATTCAAGACGCCCATTGTCTGTTGTGCCGTCGAAATCCGCTACGCCGTCAAGGATGGAACCAACACCCTGTTGATCGCCACGTTGGACCGCCATCTCAAGGCACTCAAGATTGATGAATCATCCCTGTATTATACCGCCTTCAATCAATGGTTCGGCGGGGTCAAACGGACCCTGTTCCCGACATGGTTGCGATGGGCATTGGGGGTGGGGGTCGGCATGGTGGTGCTGTTGTTCACCGGCAACCTGGTATTGCGCCGGCAGGTCAAGGCACGCACCCGGGAATTGGAAAAAGAAATTTCGGTACGCAAACAAGCTGAAAGCGCCTTGCGCGAAGCGATGCACAACCTCAGAACGATCCAGGTGGCACCTGGCGTCATCTGGATGCAGATTCCCGAAGCGGGCCTCTACATTCTGTGCGGCTGCCCGGGCGAGGTCGTCAAACATTTGATGCATCGTGGTTTGATCCAGAGTACCGGCAGGGATGGCATGACCTGGGAAACGGGTCCCAACGTCATCCTGCTCTCCGATCTCCTGATCCAGAATGGCGGATTTGCCAACCTGGCAGAATTCCCCGTGCTGCAAATGCTCTATCGCCAGGGGATGATCCTGCCCAAGCATCCCAACAATACCGGCGTCAAACCGATGCTCATCGGTCGCGAATCCCAGGTTCGTGCCCAGATGCAATACATCCAGCGCGGCAACTATGGGTTGTTGTGCAAGGAAGAGTTGCTGGCGGAAGGGCTGACGCCTGCGATGGCCGATCTGATGATGAAGATCAAACTCAAATTTGCCTTCGGTGCCATTCGTGAACCTTCCCAGATCGTCGATTCGCTGTACGTCGATGCCGACCCGGTCGCCATCCGCAATGGCGTCAGCGTCGCACGCATCGCATTGAATACCTATCGTTTTTTCTATCGTGACCGTTTCGCCGATGTCGATCTCAACCTCCCTGCGGGGATCACCTACGCCCCCCCCTATCCCCTGGGGCAACACAACATTGCCCGGCACCACAACTTTGCCGTCCTTCACACCGGCCAGGGTGATGGATGGGACCGCAACCGTCCCAGCATGTCCAGTGTCATTTTGTTCCATGGCCGGATCTACCTCATCGACGCCGGACCCGGGGTATTGCAGGTATTGACCGCCATAGGGATCGACATTTCCGAGGTGGATGGCATCTTCCATACCCACGCCCACGACGATCATTTCGCCGGACTGCCCGCCCTGATCCGCACCGACCGGCGCATGGCCTATTTTGCCGCACCCATGGTGCGCGCCTCGGTGGCAAAAAAGTTTTCCGCCCTCATGAGCCTTGATGAACACCAGTTTCATCATTTTTTTGCCGTCCGCGACCTTGTGAGTGAACAATGGAACGATTGTGACGGACTGATGGTCAAACCGGTTCATTCCCCTCATCCCGTGGAAAATACCATGTTTCTGTTCAAGGCGGGCGAAGGCGATGAGGAAAAGACCTATGCCCACTGGGCCGATCTTTCAGGGTTCAAGGTATTGGATGGGATGGTGGGAACCAAGGAAAACGACATCCCCGCGACCGTCGTGGAACAGATCAAACAAACCTATCTGGGGTTTGCCAATCTGAAAAAACTCGACATCGGGGGGGGGATGATCCATGGCATGGCGGAGGATTTTCGTTCCGATCCTTCGGATCGTTTGATTCTGGCCCACCTGGATCGCAAACTCACCCCCGCAGAAATGGAAATTGGTTCGGAGGCGGCTTTTGGTGCCGTGGACGTGCTGATCCCGGGTGAAAAAAACCTCATGTCCAGCAGAGCCTTTGGCTTCCTCAAGGCACTGTTCCCCAACGTCGATCACCAGGAAATCCACCAACTGGTCCAGGCGCCGATGGTCCATTACAACCCCGGAACCATCATCCATCGCGCCCAGGATACCTATGATTATCTGGAAATGGTCCTTTCGGGAACCGTCGCCTATCTCGAAGCCAAAAACGATGTGGTCAATCATCTGTCGATCGGTTCGTTTTTGGGTGGAATCGATTTCCTGGGACTCAAATCGGAGGATTCCTGGACCCTGCGCAGCATTTCCGATTGCATGGTGATCCAACTGTCCCATGCAAACATGTTGGCATTTTTGGAAAGAAACAATTTAAAACAAGATTTTGTCGAAGGGATGAAAAAAATAAGATTTTTGCGCAAGACATGGCTGTTCGGCGAAGCGACCACCTCCTTCACACTGGATCGCATCGCCCGCTCCCTGTCCCCCATACCCATGGAACCGGGACAGACATGCCCCATCCATGAACGGCATACCCTGTGGCTGGTGAATGAAGGGAGGATTGTCCTCAAGGATGACCAGGGCCGGGACGTGGAAGAAGTGGGCATCGGTGGTGTTTTCGGGGAACACAACTTTTTGAACCCCGGCATGCACGGTTGCCACGCCAGCGCCGTGGAACCCTGTACCCTGTTTCACCTGACGGACAACGGATTGATGGATATCCCCATCGTCCATTGGAAAATGTTGGAATTGTATCATAAACGGTGGAGTTTCAATCAGCAGTGAATACAAGGCATGCGTCTTGAAGCATTGCATCAGAACCACAGGAAGCCTTGTGTAAGGATGTCATCACTCTGAAAGCAATCCTTTGAGATCTTTTTTTTCTGGATATCAACCCGCCCCTGAAGAGAATCCCTGGAATGAAACGAGATCTTGAAGAACGGGTCTATTCTCCCGAATCGCCCCTGCATCACCCCTTCGATTTTTTCCGCATGGCAGTACAGGATCTTGCCAATTCCAGAAATCTGGCATGGCAACTGTTCAGACGGGACATGCAACAGCGTTACCGGCAATCGGTATTCGGTATCGCATGGGTCGTCATTCCTCCCATCGTCACCACCGCCATATTTGTATTCCTCAATGAAAAATCGATATTGAACCTTGGCAAGACCGATATTCCCTATCCGGTGTATGTCATGCTGGGCACCTTGTTGTGGCAGATTTTCACTGAAAGCGTCCAAGCCCCGATGACATTGTTTGAATCCTGTATTCCCATCATGATCAAGATCAACATGCCCCGCGAAGCTCCGATTCTGGCTGCGGTCGGGCAGGTGATGTTCGTGGCGGTGCTGCAATTGATGATCGCTCTGGGTGCGATGCTTTATTTCGGGATCGCCTGGCATTGGACCGTGGCGCTGGTCCCCTTCATGATCCTGATCCTCATTCTTCTGGGGACCACCGTGGGATTGTTCCTGATACCCATCGGGGCGTTGTACAAGGATATCAAAGAGGGGATTACCATTCTGTTGCGTCTCGCGTTTTTCATGACCCCCATTGTCTATCCCGCACCACAAAGTTGGCCATACTCACTGATCGTCACGCTCAACCCGGTCACCCCGGTGCTTCAGGCAATACGCGATTGCCTGGCCCGGGGACAACTGACCGATCCGCAGGGGTTCATATGGATTTCGGTCATCATCCTGCTCTGTTTCATCCTGGCCTTGACCTATTATCGCCTTGCCATCCCGGTCATTCTGGAACGGTTGGGGGCATGAGCAACCTGTCATGGGGATTGACATGACACCTTTTGGTCCCTTGGCGATCACCGCCGATGACTATGGCTTGACCGACGGCATCAACAAAGGAATTGCCAGCCTTGCCCAAAGGCAGGCCATCACCGGCGTCAGTGTCATGTGTCATCCCGCGGCCCGGCTTGAACAAACCGCCCTCCTGAAAAATTCGGGTGTCCTGACCGGAGTCCATCTGGTTTTGTCGGAAGAACGACCGCTGTTGACGGATGATCCTGGATTGAACCCCATTCTGGACCGGCGAGGTCGGCTGCCCGACAGCCGCAGCCGCCTGTTTCGTCTGATCCTGCTCAAACCATGGGTTCTGCCCGCCCTGAAACGGGAGGTAGAGGCTCAGATCAACCGTTTTGCCGAACTGGGATTGAGTCTTGATTTTATCAACAGCCATCAGCATGTCCACCTGTTCCCCCCCCTTTGGCTGATCCTGCGCCCATTGCTGGAATCCTACAAGGTTCCCATCCGGGGGACTGCCCGCTGGGATTGGCAGGGTTGGTCACCCCAGGGGAAGATCAATCTGCTCTCCTGGCTCAGTTGGCGTCTGGGCCCCCGGAGGGGACATGCCCTCTCGCTCAAACCCATGGGAATCAATGCCGCAGGCCATTTTTCACTGGAGGCGGCCAAAGAGCTGTTGTTCAATCCATCGGCGGGTTCCCGCCGGGAGGTTCCGGAATTGATTGTCCATCCCGGCCGCATGGACCGATCCGCCCGCGATTATTATTCCCACTGGCGTTATCAATGGGAACAGGAATGGGAAACCCTGGCTTCGGAATCGATGCAAACCTTGCTGGAGCAGAATGGTTGCGATTTGTTGGGCGCGACCATGAAAATACGGGAGCAAGGGCCGGAGACTTCAACCTTTGCCACCCGACCCAACGCTTCCGAGGTGGTATTTGGCCTGATCTGGCCTCAAAGCTGGGATCAAATGGTCTTGTTCACCCGGCTCCTCGAAGGATCAACACGCAAGGGGGTTGCCCCGCGTTATCTGCTCTCCGATCTCCTTTTCGGGCTGGAACGACACCATTTCGAGCATTATCGTGGCTGTTCCACAGGCCGGCGATTGTTGGAGCTGTGGTTTTGGGTGCGAACCCTGGCACAACGGATCGACAATGATGCCGCGGTGGTACATCTACTGCTCCCCTCGCCCGCATGGGCGTGGATCTTTCGTTGGATCAAATTTCCGGGAGAACGGATGGTACTGCATTACAGCGGGCGGACGGTTGCCTGGAACTGGATGAATCTCAAGGAATTTCCAGGAGATCCATGGTTGGTCGGACGGGCGATGCTGACCAATCCGGAATTTTTGTCCCGTTTTGCGCGGGGCGTCCAGGGGGCGCACCTGACGATGGATGCGAGGAGTGCGGAGACCTTGACCGCCCTGGGATGCAAACGGGTTTTTCAATGTCCGGGTTTGATCGATCCCTGGATCGGTTTGAAAAACCGTGTCTGGGAACGAAAAGGCAAGGATGCCGATTCTTCTGTGCTGTACGCAGGTTTTTCCGGTTTGGGGTCACCGGTAGAGGGGATTTTGGATCTTTTACGCGCCACCTCCATGGCAGCCCTGGAAAATCCCCGCCTGCGCCTGATCCTGGCGGTGGAGGAAAAACATCGCCTTGTCAAACTCAAGCAACGGATCTTGGATCTGGGTTTGCGCGACCGGGTGATGTTTGTCGATGTTGAGGAGGAGGCCCGATTGCTGGCACAGGTGGATGTCATGGTACTGCCCTATCGCAGTGCCATGGTGGCACCACTTTATCCTCGCCCCCTGATGGTGGCGGCGGCCAGTGGTTGCCCATTGATCACCACGGCGATTCCCGCCTGGGAACATCTGTTCCATCTGGGATCACCCGGGCTGGAACTGATTTCACCAGGGGATGTCGGGGCGCTCAGACGTGTTCTGGTCACGCTGATGGACCGGTTGGATCGGGCTGGGGGTGGCCCGTTACCTTTGAAACCCCTTGCCGGACATCAGGGGATGGAGGCGGTATCGACCATTCATCAGCGCCTGGCAGGTGGACGGTTCATTCCCAGTCAGTGTTAATTTTACTTTGCCATACTCGTTAACTGGAATAGATGGCTGATATGTCTGAAAATATGGTCGTCTCTTCTAATGACCTGTCCATGCCTGGACGGAAGGTGGTGTCCCCCGTTAATCTAAAGCATTGTTATTGCGTAGATTTACCTCTTGTTTGACAGGTACATCGTCGATCAGGGGGAAAACACCATGTTGCCTTTAGAAGTGTTTTGCTGCCAAAATCCAAACTGCCCCGACACAGGGCTTCGTGGAAGGGTGAACCTCAGGTGGCACGGGTATAGCGGCCACAAACGGCAGATTCGCGGTCTGTTCTGCAAAACATTTGGGAAATATTTCTCTGAGCGGAAAGACACCTGTACCACAATATGTTGGATTAGAAGAAATATATAAGGTACCCATACAAGTTGACATCATAGGTATGGACTATATATACTTCAGCCCTGGTCGGTGGGTGACGCATTCCACATCGCGTTTATCGGAGACAAGGGTGACCATTGTCGTGGTACCGAGCTAACAAGCCCGCCCCCTTCCTGAATGGATGCCTTTGCGTTCATTGTCACATGCTGAAAAATTCGTAGGAGATGTACCCGTGAGCTTGACTGATCTGTGGCAGGCCATCGTGTTGTTGGTCGGAGGGATTGTGTCTGTTCACCTTTTCGTGCTTGGCGTCCGGTTTCTCCAATGCGACCGGAACCAGTATGAACTCAACAAAAATTTGAGCAAGAGTATCCTCAACGTGTTGCGCGGCGGTATCAAGAGTGATCCCAACAGTGACCATGGCCATTTGGTTCGCGCTGGCTTGGCCAAGCGGCTGGATACCGATGAGTTGATTGAACAGGGGGAATTGACTGAAGAAGCCCTCTCCCCTATTCTGCGACGCCGCTGAACCGCACGATTTTTTGTTCGTGTGCCGTAATCAGGTAGAGCTGGTTTCAACATCCCCTTGATTTTCGATCTGTTACGGTCTCAACCATGACTCCTCGGCAGACAAGAAAATTTCGAGGCTGGATTCCTTCTGTCGGAGGTCAGATGTCCTACCAGGACATCGGCAATGTACGTCACTCAAACCGTCCCATCATCGCCAATATCACAGATCGACAGTACCGCCGCATCGTTGTGTACCAAAAGCGTTGGCTGCTGGACAATCCACTCATCAACCTGCTCTCCAACAGGCCACTGCTCTTTCCCATGAAAGAGTTTATGGCACGACTCTTCCCGCAGGTCACGGGTACGTTCTGGATTCTCTGCATTGCCACACATCCGCGCACCATTCCACCCCGTCGTAAATTGGACGAGCCTTTTCAGTCCAAGCCATTACAAGGCCGACTCTTCCTGTTCGACCGGAAGGGCTGGAAAGGGGAAGTGGAAGATTCCGTCCGGCAGACGCAAAGACATTTCCATCACAGAAGTGGTCAATACCAGACTTTAATGGATAATCTGAACAATCGATGCCAGGAATACGCCGATGTTTATGCTGATTTCACCCTGACGCGAAACGGTACTGTGACACTGGAGTTGCCCGAGGGTTGCATTCGTGTTTCAACTCAAGTGCCGAACCGGGTGGCTTCTCAGCTCTATTTTTTTCTGAAGGATATCAGCCACGAACATCTGCACCACACACCGACGACAGATACCCTGACCGAACTCTACTCCATTATGACGGCAGAGGGGGAAGAGGATGATATTACGTGGCGTTACGAAACCTTGAGCCGTCTCTACCGTAAGGTGTTCCGCTATAGTCGGGAGGCTCACCCCTCCTCTTACGACAATGCAGTGGGAATTTTGGCCTATGCCGAGACTTTTCGCCATATCTCCATGGAAGCCTTACGGGAAAATGATCCAGGCAGGGAGTCTTGGGACTTTTTTCCGTTGCTGCAACGAGACGATCTGGAACGATCCATCCGAGCCAACAAGGAGGCTCATGTTTCCCGGTTACGGCATGACAGAGCACGTCGCGACTCTGTGAAAACATTTTTGTTTTCCGTTATCGGCACGGTGATCGGTTATGCGGGGTTGATACGGCTGACAAGCAATGACATGAAAGGAATCAAGGTAGACGAGTGGCTTGTCACTATTGCGACTTATCTGCTGGAAAAGCCGCTGCACGTTGTAGTTTCCTTGTTTCTTGTATACTATACTTATGCACACTTGAGTGAACATATTTCCATTAGTGACAAACATTACATCGAAAACCTGTCACGACTGTCCGCGCCGCTCGATTACAGATGGCAAGCGATGATTGCATTCGGTCTTGTCGGCTTGATTCAATTTTTCGTGTATTTGCTTACATTCAGCAAGTGACAACGTTTTCCGGTCGTGTCTTCTAATTCTACGCTGTCACATTCGTTCATCAGGGACCATTGACATTCAAAGAATTATTCAGCATCGCCCCCGACGCCATCCGCACCGAGACGAATTTTCCGAGCCACCTTGAGGACATCCAAAGCCTGCTGTCCCGTCACCAACGGGGGAACCCCCCCCCGTACCGCATCGATGAAATGTGCCAGTTCCACCGCCAATGATTCAGCAGGACGAACCGAAACCCGTTCAACCGAATGATCCCAGGAATAACGTGGCCCGGACGGCCCCGCCCCGCCCAACCCGGGCCCTTGACGATGGATGAAAAGCTCCTGAGTGATGAAATTGACCATGAGCCATCCCAGATCGGAGGTGACCGTCAATTCCCGAACCCGGTTTTTAGTCATGCGACTGGCAGTCACCGCCGCCATGGCCCCCCCTTCAAACCCCAACAGGGCACTGACATAATCCCCGCCACCCGAATCAGGCGTCCGGACACAGCCCGCAACCACCCGCGTCACAGGCTGATTCATCAGATTCATGACGATGTCCAAATCATGTGTCATCAGATCGGCAATGACATCGACATCGGTAATCCTCGCACTGGCACTGCTCATCCGCCGCACATCCATGGCATGGATACGGCTTCCCTGAGCCAACAAACCATACAACGCCTGCACCGCGGGATTGAAGCGCTCGATATGCCCCACCAGCAAAACCACGTTGTTCCTGGCCGCGGCATCGATCAATTGCCGCCCCTGCTCCTCGGAAATGGCAAGAGGCTTTTCGATCAGGCAATGAATGCCATGATCCATGAGAAAGGTACCGATCCGGGCGTGCGTTCCAGGCGGGGTCACCACACTGACCGCATCCACCCGGCCCAGAATCGGTTCCAAGGCGGCATGGCCAGGACACCCCACCCGGGAAACCGTCTCCTGAAGGTTGACCGGATCGGTATCGACCACCGCGACCAGTTCCACCCCCCGGAGTTGGGAATAAACCCGAACATGGTTGCGTCCCATCTGCCCCACGCCAATGACCGCCACACGAATGTTTTTTCCCGGTTTCACCGCCACAACTCCATCCATTCCAAGGAAACGAAATCAGGGCGCACCATTCCTGCAACCCACCCTGAACGACCGAAAACACTCTATCCCGATTTCACCAGGTCAACCACCCCCAACACATCGAATGGTGAAAAACCCAATCCTCCCATCGACACAAACCCGACATACCACACTCTTTCCCCCCATTTATTGCAGTCATTCAAGCGTTCGGAATAGAGTTCACTTGCATTATTGATCCTTCCCTGCGATAGTACGCGCCAACAGGCTGGAATTGAAAACGATACGCATCACAAGATTGAGGTTGGCATGAGTGACCATGGTATGGAAAAACCAATCTTCACCGGTAAGCGGACTACTTCACAACGCATGGCCAAGAGTTTCGTATCCATCATGAACATGCAGGCATGGGTGGTGTTGGTGCTGCTGTGCATCGACTGTAGCCAGGCTTACGGGGCGTTACGTATCGACATCACCAAGGGCGGGCTGCAACCCATGCCCATTGCATTGTCCGATTTTGTCGACCTGTCACCCAATGGTACCGTATCCGCACAAGGTTCATCGGGACATCAACTCAACGAAGTCATCACCGCCGATCTTGAACGTTCCGGCCTGTTCAAACCCCTCGATCCCAGTACCTTTTTGCAAACGCCGTCGCAATTGTGGCAACAGGGACCCAATTTCCGCGATTGGCGCCTCATTGGTGCCGAAGCGGTGGTTTCAGGAGCGGTCCATGAACGTGACGGGAAACTGATCGCCGATTTTTTTCTCCATGATGTCTATCAGGGATCACTGGTTGGCAAAGGAAAGCGGTTTACCGCTCCGGTACGCGACTGGCGTCATGTGGCCCACCGCATCGCTGATGAAATCTATACCCGTCTCACGGGCGAAAGCGGATATTTCACATCACGCATCGCCTTTGTCGCCAGCAAGGGCGACATGAAATGGTTGTCGCTGATGGATCAGGATGGGGCCAACCGGGTCGATCTGACCCGTGAACGGACGCTGGTTCTGACCCCCCGTTTCGCCCCCACGGGAGAACAGTTGTTCTATCTATCCTACGAACGGGGTCCCCCACGAATTTTTCGCTGGGATCTGTACTCCGGCAAACGGACCATTCAGGGCGACTATCCCGGCCTCAACAGTGCGCCCGCCTGGTCACCGAGTAACGGCCAACTCATGGCCCTGACCTTGAGCATGGACGGGAATTCGGAAATCTATCTGCGGGACCTGGGCAGCGGCAATCTGCGACGCCTGACCGAAAACAGCGGCATCGATACCTCCCCTTCCTTTTCGCCTGACGGCAGCCAGATCGTGTTCAATTCAGACCGTTCCGGTTCGCCCCAGATCTATATCATGGATGCCAACGGCGGCAATGTCCGGCGAATCACATTCGAGGGTAACTACAATGCCGCCCCTGTATGGTCGCCCCGAGGTGATCTCATCGCCTACGTCAGCGGCGGCGGTGGCCGATTCCGGATCTCCGTCATTGACCCCAAAGGGACCAATGGGCGTTTCCTGACCGATTCCTGGATGGACGAATCCCCGACCTGGTCCCCCAATGGCAGAGTGATTTTGTTTTCCCGACAGGCAGGAAGTCAGACACGACTTTACACCATCGATTTAACAGGTCATAATGAAAGGTTGGTAAATCTAGATGGTAGCATCAATGGCTCCGATCCCTCCTGGTCACCCCTGGTACGTTGATAAACGGTTGGCATCAACCGTTTACATCCTGTGGGCTTTCCAGGTGGGCAACAACAATTCTTTTTGAGGTGATTGCATGAAACGCTTGGCTACGATGATTATTGCGGTTCTGTTCCTTGGAATCCTCGCGGGTTGCGGCGCGGTTCCGAAAGAAGGACCAGATGGTGCCGGGGCATCGGCACAGGAAGGGGGGATGAATGCAGACGGATCTTCCGTCGGGCGTCCGGGTGGTTATGGTTCGAACCTGGATGATCCCAATGGTGCGGGTGGCATGTCCGGCGGCATGGGTGGTGCGTCTGGCAATGTTGTCCACTTTGAATTCAATTCTGCCGCTTTGACGCCCCAAGCGGAAGATATTTTGAGCAACAATGCCCGTATGCTCGCCAAGACTTCAGGCCGGATCACGGTCGAAGGTCACTGCGACGAACGCGGCACCCGCGAATACAACCTGGCGCTCGGACAACAACGCGCTGATGCGGCGGCCCGTTACCTGATTTCCCAGGGGATTGACGCCAGCCGGATCAAGACCATTTCCTATGGCAAGGAGCGTCCGATCATCAAGGGCCACGAGGAAACTTCCTGGGCACAAAACCGTCGCGCTGAACTTGTTTCCCAATAAGCTTGATTGAGCGAATCAAAATGGGCCGGAATCTCAAGTCTGTCGATCTGTCCGCAAGGATGACATCTATTGCCGTCAGGAAGCAGCGATCCTGGATTCCGGCCCTCTTGTTTATTGTGATTATGCCGCTCTCTTCCTGTGTCAGTAATGGACCTCCAGGTGATGGCGGCCCCAATTATTACGACGACCAGGGTCGTCCCCCGGTTCGCACCGAGGCGGGACCGCCCCCCCCACCGGCCAAACTTCCGCTGCCCGAAGTCGTGAATTCCTTGTCCACCCGGGTTGAAAAGAATGAGGATCTCACCCGCAACGTGACCAGCAGCATGGAGAAGCGGCTGGGGTTGATGGAGAAGGAAATGACCTCGTTGCGTGGCGAGGTGGAACAATTGCAACATGCCAAATCCCGCCTTGAAGCGGAATTGGAAGCCAAGAACAAACAGGCACTGGCGCAGCAACAGGCGGCCGCAGCCCAACAAGCGGCGGCACAGCAGACCTCTGGCGCTGTGGATATGAGTAGTCCCGATTATGATCCGGCGGATCAGGGACAGGATGACAGTGCCAACATGGATGAGCAACCACCGAACTCCACGCCGGCATTTACCCAACCGGCGGCTCCAACCACCAAGGTAGCCAAGGTTGCACCTGTCGTTGCTTCAGAGAAGAAGGGCCCCACCAAACCGAAGCCTGAGAGTTCCAAACAGGCCTATGAGGAAGCGTTTTCGCTCCTCAAGGGTGGGCGCTATGACGAATCATTATCGGCCTTCAAAAATTACATGGAATGGTTTCCCAATGATGGGTTGGCCGACAATGCCCAATATTGGATTGGTGAGCTTTATTATGTACAACGCAAATTTCCCGATGCCTTGATGGCGTTCAATCAGGTGTTGGTGCGTTGGCCCTCCTCCGGCAAGATTCCGGCCAGCCTGCTCAAGATCGGCTTTGCCTTTTATGAGTTGGGTGACATGGAAAACGCCAAGAACAGCCTGACCCGGCTCATCAGCGACTATCCCGAATCCCCTGCCGTCGCCATGGCCAAACAACGCCTTGAGATGGTCGAAGAGCGGGCGGGAAAACATTGAGGTTGTCTGTTGGCAAGGAACCAAGGGGGGGGGTAGCGCAAGGTCGGAATCCCTTTTTTGTAACTGCCCGGGTACCTTCCGGATTTAATTATTGAAAAAAAAAAGGGGTCTGGGGGATTGCCCCCAGGGTTTTGACTTTGAATTTGATTTTGAATTTGATTTTGATTTTACAGCCCCCACAGGGGGTGTGGGGGACGAAGTCCTCCAGGTTTTGATTTTTGTTTTGATTTTTGTTTTGATTTTTGTTTTTGTTTTGATTTTGGTTTCAGGATGCGTCCCTCCGGGAAAAGAAAAAAATCTGGGGGACTTCGTCCCCCACACCCCCTGTGGGGGCTGTAAAATCAAAATCAAAGTCAAAACCCCCGGGGGCGCACCCCCCAAGCCCCTTTTTTTTTTTCAATAATCCCGAACCGGGGGGGTACCCGGGCAGTTACCCTTTTTTTGATCATGACTGTCAACACGCCCCCAGGTGGATTTGAGCGGTGATGTGACTGGAAAACATCCATTACGTTGGACAGACCCGGCACGGATCAAGCGTCATCATCCATCCGAGGCAATGGAAGTTCACTTTCGCCGCCTCATACAATTAACCGTTGCGTCCGAAGAAAAAATTTTAGTTGCGGTTTCCGGGGGGATGGATTCCGTGGCCCTGCTTCATTTGTTGGTGGCCTGTCTTGAACGGCCCCGGGATCGGATTGTGGCGGCCCATTTTGATCATGGGCTGCGCCGGGAATCGATCGAGGAAGCGGTTTTTGTGGTGCAACGCTGCCAACACCTGGAGATTCCCTGGGTTCAGGAACGATGGTCCACCCCCCATGGCCCTGGCAATCTTCAGGAACGTGCCCGGGAGGCGCGTTATCGTTTTTTTTCTGCGGCGGCGGTAGAACATGGTTGCAGATGGGTTGCCACCGGTCACCATGGCGATGACCAGGGGGAGACTTTTCTGGAACATCTGCTGCGGGGCAGTGGTCTCAAGGGATTGAGCGCCATTCCGTTCATCCGTCCCTTGCAACCCGGCATTGATCTTCTCCGTCCCATGTTGTTTTTTTTCCGCGAAGAAATTCATCAATGGATGCGGTCCCAGGGTTTGGAATGGCGTGAGGATCCGAGCAACCATTCGGACCGATATGTTCGTTCGCGTTTGCGACATGAAGTCGTGCCGGTATTGGCAACGCTTGCACCGCAGGTTCGACGACAATTGCTGGCGACTTCCATGCGCATGGCCCGGGCAGAGGAAGCCTTGTCATGGACGCTGGATCATTTTTGGTCAACTTTGGAGGTCGAAACCTTTGGCTCTGGCCTTTCGCTTGCACGATCCGCCTTGGTTGCGTTGCCGGATGAATTGATTGTTCGTGTCCTTGCCCGTTGCAGCAAAGAATTGAGGGGGGGATCGTCGCACCCTCTCGGATCCAGGGCGTTGGATGGATTTTTGCACATGGTGCATTCGCCGGTTCGCCATTGGCGGATGGAGGTCAGGGGTTTGGAAATTTCCAGGGATGACACAAAAATTTTCCTGTGTATCGCGATGAAGGCCCCACGCAGGAAAACGAACAAGAAATAAAAAGGGTCTTGAGGGATTGCCCCCAGCCCCCTTTTTTCTTTCAATATTTTCATACATAACCGTCAACTGTCAGGCATCCTTTCAAGTTGATGAATATGACAAGGTAGAATTAATTCTACCTTGTTACATTCATTAACTGGAGAGGATGGCTGGCAATTGACTGATATACATAGGAATATTGAAAGAAAAAAGGGGG
>PEAN01000022.1 GCA_002753735.1 Magnetococcales bacterium DCbin4 | reverse complement strand
GCCCCCACAGGGGGTTTGGGGGACGAAGTCCCCCAAGGTTTTGATTGTCGATGATCGGGTACGATTCTTACCGAAACAAAACGTATCGGTCATGTTGATGAGAAAATAAGCCGAAAAAGGCTTGTCCCCTTGTGTCTGATTGTTCGTGCGCGCCTGTTGATGCACTCTTTAGATGTCGTGTATGCGCAATTCTATTTCTCATTGTCTTATTCTGGAATGGGGGGTAGCATTGATGTGGAAGGACGTGTTCGGTTGAAAAATCTCCGAAGGGGAACGTCGCTTGCACACGAGGTTTAAAAAATCTAGTGACCATGACTTTCGCGAAGAAGCAGTTTAATCCCGAACACCATCTGATTTGGTCAGAATTCGTTGGTTAATGCCAACATGAATATTTTGCTCGAGTCGTTGTCTTTGGAGACGGATCATGAGAGAAGAGCTGTATTTAAAGGGTGCCACGCACTTCAAAACCATGGAAGAGGTGGAGGCGGGCGGTCTGAAAAGGTCATATCCCATCAATCACCTTGAAAATCCTCCAGGCATGGAAAACGGGAAGAAAAAACATTCCAGGATGCTTGGTGTAATTATGGCGCGTGATGAGAAAGAGGCGAATCTGGATAAATTCTATTCAGAATAAAGTTTTTCTTTCCCTCTAATGACCCATTTAAAACTGCTATACGATGTACGTATAGCAGTTTTTTATGCAGTGGAATAGGCCATGTCAATATCCAAAAAAGATTTAACTCCAAAAGATATTGTATTGCGGTTGAAAGAGGATAGGAGTTTTTTTATCGATTACGTTGAGAGGTTCTCTATTTTCATCACTCAATCTGTTGGTTATGCTCCTAGATTGTCGCAGCAGTATCTTGAGGATGCACGTAGGGCTTGGGTTGACGACATTTCGAGAGTCTCAGATCGTGAGATGTCCGGGAAGGAGTTGGATCATTTCAAGCATGCAAGTCATTTGTGTTTCTGGTTGAGACGCATGGGTCCAATTCTTGATGTCTTTCCGATTGATCCTAAGATCCCTTCTGATACTGTCGGAGATAAGGGAAAGGAACTTGACTTAATCTTGAAATATCGAAATGAGTACTTGGCTTTTCAGGTGGGTTTGTACATGTGCGGTGATTTTGAGGCTGACGATAAACATCCAAAGATTGACTATGATTATCTGCTGACGTTTTGTCATTTCATGCGCTATAAACATGTTTCTCCGCATGCCATTTTTTTGATTTATAAATCTTTATTCATGGTGAAAGAGCCGCCCTATTTTTCTGAGAGCTATCTTAATATGATTCAATCCACTAAATGACGGTTTCAATGATCTCTATTTTTTATTGATCATGATGTCCACACACGTTCAAGCTTACGATTGCCTTGAACAGGTGCGGGAAAACCTGGTTCGGGTCATTCGGACCCCTTCGCCTGCGATCCGTTGGCTTTTGGCCGCTTTTGCCAGTGGCGGTCACGTCCTGCTCGAAGATGTTCCGGGAACCGGAAAAACCACCCTCGCCAAAGCCTTTGCCCGCTCCATCGGCATGGAATTCAAAAGGATCCAGTTCACCCCGGACCTCCTCCCCACCGATATTCTGGGCGTCTCCATCTTCAACCAGGAAACCCGGCGGTTTGAATTTCGTGAAGGGCCGGTGTTTGCCCGGATTGTCCTCGCTGATGAAATCAATCGTGCCTCTCCCCGCACCCAATCGGCCCTGCTGGAGGCGATGGCGGAACAGCAGGTGAGCATTGATGGCCTGATCCGACCCCTGCCAGCCCCGTTCTTCGTCATCGCCACCCAGAATCCCGCCCTCTTCCACGGCGTTTATCCCCTCCCCGAAGCCCAGCTCGACCGGTTTGCCCTGTGTTGCTCCCTGGGCTACGGATCGGAGGAAATGGAATTGGCCATCCTCTCCGATCACCTGACGGGACAACCGCTCGACCGGATTCAACCCCGCATCGGACTGGACGAGGCGCGCATGATCCAGGAAGCCTCCCGTGCCATTCGGGTTGGCGAGGAGATCAAGCGTTACATTGTCACCCTCACGGCCAAAACCAGGACGTGGCCGGGGGTTCGGTTGGGTGCCAGTTCCCGTGGTGCCATTGCATTGATGAAAATGGCTCAGGCGCTGGCTTTGTTGGACAATCTTCCTTTTGTCACCCCTGA
The DNA here is from genome assembly GCA_002753735.1 of Magnetococcales bacterium DCbin4. Lineage (GTDB taxonomy): Bacteria > Pseudomonadota > Magnetococcia > Magnetococcales > UBA8363 > UBA8363. The sequence goes on along the minus strand of PEAN01000022.1, from coordinate 56,000 downwards.
ACCGGTGCGGGAAGTGGCGGTGAATGTCCTGGCCCATCGCCTGATGCTCGACGACGAAGCCCGTTTCTCGGGTGCCTCCGCCGCCCGGATCATCGCCGATATCCTGGAGGATACCCCGGTTCCCGCATGACCTGTTGGCGCTACAAGGTCCTGTGGCGGTAAAGTGAATGGGCCGAACCGGGATTGAAGCGAAGGAGTTGTCCATGGAACTGAACACCGATCATCTGTTGCGTTGTCTGCTCACCCTGGAGGCTGCGGTGGAACGCTACGGCCAATCCGCGCCGGACAGCATGGATCAGGAGGTGTTCCGCAATGCGATCATCAAAGGGTATGAACTTTCTCAGGAGACCTCCTTCAAGCTGTTGCGTAAGGGGTTGGTGGCATTTGGCCACGGTACGCGCAAGCTGGATTCCCTGCCTGTCAAGGAGATCCTGCGCCTGGCGGCCATTCACGGCCTGATGGGCCTGGAGGAGGTGGAGCGGTGGTTCGCCTACCGGGACAACCGCAATGACACGGCGCACGAATACGGCGAAAGGTTTGCCTGCGAAACGCTGAAGCTGTTGCCGGACTTTATCGTCGATGGCAAACGGTTGGAGTCGGTGCTGCGGGAGCGATTGGGTCGTGGCCGAGCTTGATCTTTCCCAACTGTGTCTGGATCCCCGGCGTCTGGCCATGGTGCAGGGGATTTTGCGCCGCCTCCTTCCCCGATCCGAGGTGTGGGCCTACGGCAGCCGGATCACGGGCCTGAGCCATGAGGCCAGCGATTTGGATCTGGTGGCGCGCAACCCCGATGATCCGAATCGGGAACAACCGGGCGTCGCCGCTGCCAGGACGGCCTTCATGGAAAGTGCTTTGCCCCTCCGTGTGGACCTGCGGGACTGGGCGCGATTGCCCGATTCCTTCCGCCGCGAGATCCAACAGGGTCATGTGGTGCTCCAGGTCCCGGAGCGTCGCGACGACTCGGGAGTTTTCCATGTTCCATAAGCTCCTGTGGCGTGGTGCGGGACGGTTGTCAACCTGGAGCCATTGGTTCTCTCGTTCGTTAACCCCCATGGGCAAAGGGGTCACGACGGCTGCCTTTGTGGCGGCGGTCTTCGGCATCAATACTGAACTGTCCTTGGTGTATCAAGTTTTCTCATTATTGTTTTCATTGCTTCTTTTTTCAATCCTCAGCGCCCGTTCCTCCCGTGTCATCCTGGAAGCGGCGCGGATCCTGCCCGATCAGGTTTGGGTGGGCCAACCGTTTGACTATGAATTGCTCCTGCTCAATCCCTCCGGCGTTCCACAACAGGATGTGGTCATCTTTGAACAATTCCCTGATCCCCGACCCGGGTTCGATCAGTTCATGCGAACACGCAATGACCCCGAAGAACGGATGCATAACTTTTATGATCGTTGGGTCGGGTTTCATCGGTTTGTCCGCCTGACCCGGAAAAACCAGGGCATCCGGAACGAAATGCATGCCCTGGGACCGATTGCGCCGCATGGTGAACTCCGGGTCCGTCTTCGGGCGACGGCAACCCGAAGGGGGGTGATCCATTTTTCCGGCTTGCTCATCGGACGCGCTGATCCGTTGGGCTTGTTGCGTTCTTTTCATCATTGTCCTCTGCCGGGGCGGGTGTTGGCGGTGCCACGCTGCCATCCCGTGCCCCACTTTGAAGATCCCAGGGGACGTAAACATGTGCCGGGGGGGCTGACCCTGGCCGCCGCCGTGGGGGAACACAACGAGATTGCCGCCCTGCGCAGTTATCGGGCGGGGGATCGGTTGCATGCCATCCATTGGCCCGGATTGGCTAAAACCGGCAAACTGGTCGTGGTGGAACGCCTGGAAGAATTCTTTACCCGCCATGCCCTGGTTCTGGATACCCTGGCATCCGTTTCCGATGCGGTGTTCGAGGAAGCGGTCTCCCTGACCGCCTCCCTGGCATTGGCGCAGGGGCATCCCGATACCTTGCTTGAGTTCATGTTTGTTGGCCCAGAGGTGTTCCGATGTACCACGGGCCGCGGATTGGGCGATCATCGCCGCATCCTTGAACTCCTTGCATCGGTCCAACCCCAGGTGGCGCAACCATTTGCTACACTGGCACAACTCGTTGTGTCCCAGGCGCCCAGGTTGAGTGCCCTCTTCGTGGTGTTGATTCATTGGGATCGTGACCGGGAATTGTGGCTCCATGCCCTGCGTGCCCAGGGAATTCCCCTGCGGGTTTTCTTGATCCAGGAGCAACTACCCTCCCCATCTTCGATGGCGCTTCCTGGCAAGGGGGTTCCGGGATTCCATCTGCTGCATCCGGGAATGCTGCGCCATGGATTCAAGGGAACCTCCTGATGAACGCCAAATATCGATCCCTGTGGGTGTTGGGGGGGGCGCTGCTCTTCTGGGGGTGGCGTGCGGGTGGGGGGGGGTGGGTAGTGCCCGTGGCGGGTTGGCTTTTTGTTCAACCCTTTTCTCCCTGGCGCATCCTGTGGAGCGACGTTCTGTATCAGCGAATCCTTGGGGTGTGTGGCGTGATTGCGGTGTTGCTCGGCGGTTGGGCCTGGTTTGTTCAACAGGATGAACTGTTCGTCATGGCCTTGCTGCGTCTATCGCCGTTGATCTGGATGCCGATGGTGCTGGTCATGGCAGCCGATTCCCGGACTCTTTGGGCACCAGATCGGTTTTTGTCGGATCGCAACCGTGCTGCGACCGGTGATGAAGTGGTTCCTGAACGACCCATGGCATTGTGGTTTGATTTCTTCTCCCTTGCAACCTTGCTGGCGGCGGGTGTGGTGCTGGAAAACCGTTCCTGGTTCTTCCCGGTGTTGGTGGGATTCATGGCGGTTTTGCTCTGGTCTTGGTGTCCGCGCCATGGCAGGCGGGGGTTTGGGTGGTTTCTTTTCGCGGTAGCGGCATGTTCCGGATATCTGGTACAGGGGGGATTGTCCCTACTGCAACGTTCATTGATGGAAACCTTGTCCGATGAATTGGCGGAATGGTTCTACCCCCATTCGGTGGACGTGACCCATCGCCGTACCGACATCGGAGAGGTGGGACGGTTGAAAATGTCGGGCCGCATCCTGTTCCGGGTACACTACGAAGGACCCCTGGTGCTGCCGTTGTTGCTGCGCGAAAGTTCATACAATATTTATTATGATGGCGGTTGGAGTCAGGCACCGGCCCCCTTCGTCACCATCCCCCCTGATGCCCCCGTCGGAGCCTGGATGTTGGGTACACCGGGTACGGGTGGGGCCGATTCCGGGGGACGGCGGGTGACGATCCATCACTCCGTGACCCGCGATCAAGGGATCCTCGCCCTTCCCTTCCAGGCGTATCGGATCGAAGGGTTGGAGGTTGCCATGCTGGAAAAAAATCGCTTCGGTTCCGTACGGTATCGCAATGGCCCACCACCAACCCCCTGGACCATGATCCATTCACCGGGGAACCTCGATCCCCTTCAAGAGGGAACGGCGGAAAAGCTTGATCTCCAGATTCCGGATGTGGAACGAAAAGGGATCGACCTGACGTTCCAGGAGGCAGGATTGCAAGGGATCACCTCCTCGGAGGAGATCATTCGGAAATGGAACGAATTCGTGCGACGGCGTTTTACTTATTCGCTTGATTTGACAGACCCTGCCGGGTTTGATTCGCCGTTGTCCCACTTTCTGCTTTCTTCACGGCGGGGACATTGTGAATATTTTGCCACCGCTTCGGTCCTGTTGCTGCGTCGGGCAGGGATTCCGGCGCGCTATGTGTTTGGATATGCGGTCTCGGAACCCGATCGCCAAAGCCAATGGTATCGGGTCCGGGAACGGGATGCCCACGCCTGGACCGTGGTGTTTGTCAACGGGGCATGGCGCTCGGTCGATTTCACACCTCCTGACTGGCGTCGGGCGGAAGCGATGGAAGCTCCATTATGGCAAGGCGTTGTGGATGGATGGTCCACACTTTCCTTTCTGTTTTCCCAATGGAGCCAGGGTGCCTCCCGGGAGGTTCGTCTGGGTTGGGTGGTGGTGGGGTTTCTGGGGTTGATGATCTATGTGTATCTTCGCCTTTTTCGGCAAAAAGGGAAGGGCCACGATCACAGTCAGGTCATGCGCCGGGACAAACAAGTGGTTGGGATGGTCGGGTCGGGGGACGCCGATTCGCCGTTTGTGGCCATCGTGAAACACCTGGAACAAAACGCTGCGCCGAGAATTCCCTCGGTTCCCCTGTCGCAATGGATCCTTGAACAGCAGCATCCCGACCTTATGCCGCTGTTGCAGTGGCATTATCGTTGGCGCTTCGATCCCCAGGGGTTGGATGCCGGGGAAATCTTGTATTTCACGCAGGCGGTCGATGCCTGGTTGACGAAACAATGATCAAGAAAAAAAAGGGGTCTGGGGGCAATCCCTTAAGCCCCCTTTTTCCTTTCAATAATTAATTCAAAATCATCATATTGCAGTAAAACGATGTGTTCACCCACATTTAACGCGAGAAGAGCCATGAACAAACAGGTCTATTTCCGGTCATTTTTGTTGGGTTTGATCGCCTCCTGCATGCTGAGGAAAAACATGACCGGGGCAAACCACATCCGGATCAATAATTCGGGTCCCCCCATGATGGGCATCACGGCAGGTGCCGAGGGGGGTGGGGGGGGTGTCTGCGATATTTTTTCCAGCTGTCGTTCCATGAGGGCGATGCGCTGTTCCTGACCGGCATCGGGTGATGGGGGCGTGATGGTTGCGGACAGATGGTCATCCAGTCGCGTTTCCAGGGTGGCCAGGCGCCGTTCCAGTCGGGCCGTTGGAATGGCATCCATGGCCTTGGTCATCTCCCCGAGCCGTATTTCGATGGTGGCCAGACGCCGTTGCATGTCCATGGCGGGAATGGCATCCATGGCTTGGGACATTTCCCCGAGCCGTATTTCAGTGGTGGCCAGACGGCGCTGAAGGTCGGCCGACGGGATGGACTCCATCGATCGAGAAATGTCTCCCAGACGCATTTCCATGGCGGCCAGACGTTGTTCCAGGTTGGCAGGGTCTGCCATGAGTCTGGCCATGTCGCTCAGGCGGGATTCGGTGGCGGCCAGACGTTGTTCCAGTTTGGCAGGGTCTGCCATGAGTCTGGCCATGTCGCTCAGGCGGGATTCGGTGGCGGCCAGACGTGGTTCCAGGTCCGGGGCAGCGGCAGGGGGCGGTTCGTTTTGGGTTGGGCGTTCCAGGCGCAGTTCCAGGGCGATGAGGCGTTGTTCCATGGCCGACAAGGAGTCGCTTTGGGAAAACTCAGGCTCCGCAATGCGTTTGGCCGCCTGTTTATGGGTGGCATCCATCTGTTTTTTAAGTTTGGCCAGTGTGGCTCTGGGAGGCATGCCAGATTCCTTATGGGTTACTTGAATTGAAGGAGGAATTGCCCCAACGCTTCCATTTCCCTGAGGGCGGGGGAGGACGGGGCATAACGGTCGATGGTGCTGCCGGCGATGACGCATTCAGCCAGGACGACCCGTTGCACGATGCTGACGGGTGCGACCTGACCTTCCATGGTGGCCAGGGTTTGGCTCAGATCCTTGGCGATGACGGTATGGGTATTGGTCTTCGATGGGAGCAGGATGACGATGGGTTTGTTGTTGCCGTTGAGCTCCCGTGCGTCATGCGCCAGGTCGGTGGCCGCTTCCGCAGCCCAAATGTCGAGTGGGGAGGGGGTGACGGGCACCAGAACCACATCGGCCAGGAGTGAGGCCAGCATGGCGGGTTCACGCAGTTCGGGGGGGCAGTCGATGACGATCATGTCGGCGGTTTCCGCCAGTTCCCGAATATCGGTCTTGACCTTGCGCGCCCCTTTGGTCATATCCAGGGGATGGACGACCAGGGGAAACGCTTCGCCCCCCTGTTTGGCCCAGCGGCTGGCGGAAAGTTGGGGATCGGCATCCAGTACAATGGTATTGAGGCCCCCTTTCTTGAGGACCGCTGCCAGATTGACGGCGATGGTGGTCTTGCCGCACCCCCCTTTTTGATTCATAACCGAGATGATCACGCCAATCCCCTGGTTGGTTGACAAGGAAGTCTTCAATCCAGGCCGATATTCCGCCCGCTTCGATGATAGTCAAAACCGACTGAAAACACCATGCCGTTTCGTGTTTCGTATCAACGGGCGGTCCAGCGAATGGTCAGACGATCCTTCTGGACTTCGAACCCTTGAAGGCGGTTGAAAAAAGCCATCCCCAGGAGCGGTTGGTCCATGTTGGACTCATTGATGCTGGCGGGCAGACGCCGGAAGACCAGGGAACCGAGGGTGAATTCATCCAGAAGCACCGGAGCGCCGCGGACACGACCGTTGGCGGTTTCGTACACCTTGGAAAATTGGAGCCGATCCAGGTCAATGCCGATCCTGGAGGCGGTCTTGCGGTCGAGGATGATGTCGCTGGCCCCGGTATCGGCCAGAAATGAGACCCCAACGCCGTTGATCCGGGCCTGGATGTGAAAATGTCCATCGTCGGCACGGACAAACTGCATGCTTCCCGGTTTGGATTCGACCCCGGCGTGGGGGAGAAACGCCGCCAGCAGTCGTTGTCCGACTCCGGAGAGTTCATGGCGGTAGACATATCCGGAAAACAGGATGAACAGCACGACCAGCCAGGGTGCGGTCATCTTGAATATTTTGAACCCTCCCCGCCAACGGGTGCTGGACAGCATCCAACTGACCATCAGGATGGAAAACAGTGCCGATGCAATGGTCTCCTGGCTCGGGTGACCCCAGATCGCCCCGGTGACGAGAAACTGTAACCCGAGGGCCAGCAGGGTCAACACGACAAAGACCACGGTGAAACGCCGTCCGGGACCCCGAATCATGACCACAACCCATGACGATCCATGTCAACGCCTCGGGCGTCCGGGTTCGGGGTCATCATTGGATTGTTTGGATGGTGTGTGTGCCGCCATCGGCGAGAATTTCCAAGACGCGTTGCCGCCACAGCTGACCGAATTCCATCCTTTGTTCCGGGGTGGCCCGTTGTCCCAGGACCAGGGGCAGCAGCGATTCCATCCGTGGTGCCGGGGGAAAGGATTGCGGGGAATAGATCAACCGTACCTGTTGACCCGTGGAACGCCGTTCAAAAAGGGTGGGGTTCAGGGGGTGGGTCGATGGCTGAAAACGCAGCAGATCCATCCGTTTGAACTGACCGCCCAACCCCTTGAACCCATTGGCGGCGGCCGCACCGGTCACCAGGGTGAAAATTTGGGTGATCGGTCCGTTGACCCCTTCATCCACCCGTCCGGAAACGGTGATCGCAATGTCACCGCGTTCGGGCAGCGTATCGGGATAGAGCAGGTCCAACCCTTTCTTGACCAGCAAAAACGCCCCGGCAACCGGGGGACGGGCGTGTCCCGCCAGTTTGACGGCGTCATCGAAGGTATAGGTAAAGGGTTCGGTTCCCGCCCCCAAAAGTTCGGCCAGGGGATCGTGACACTGGATGGCAGGGGTCTTGGGAAACATGGGCGGGATCCTTGTGTGTGGATTGTTTCTTGTGTCGGCGAGGAAAAACTGAATATAAAAAAAATGGGAGCGGACAAACGCTCCCGTGATCAATGTTCAAAGTACCAATCAACACCACCCGGCAGATGGCCGGGTGGTGGGATGAAGCAGGATTATTTTTTGCCTTCGGCGTCATTCTTGGGTGCCTGACCCGCATCGGCCGCAGGACCCCAGCCCGGACCATAGCCGCCCCAACCGCCGGGACCGCCCCAACCGGGACCACCCCAGCCGGGACCATAGCCGTATCCGGGACCACCCCAGCCGGGACCATAGCCGTATCCGGGATACCAGCCATTGTTCCAGCCGTTGTTCCAGCCATTGTTCCAGCCGTTGTTGCCGGAACCGTTGGCGTCACCGCTCATGTTGAAGCCAAAATTGCCCGAGGCCCGGCCATTGCCGTTACCCAACCAGTTGTTGTTCCAATTATCGTTCCAGTTGTTGTAACCCGGACCATTGCCCCACCATGCTGATGCATCATCAGCGGTTATCGCGGCAGCACTGAAGATCAGGGCAGCCATGGCCAGAGTGCCAAGAGTCTTTCTCATGGATATCCTCCTAAGATAATTCGTTGGTAACAGAGTCGCATAAATCATGAGTTGATCTGAACAGCCCGTCATGGGACGTACGTTCCACACAATCGACGTTTATCAGGGTCCTATAATAAACCAGAATGTTTCAATTTCCAAACGGCAATTAAAAAAAATTGGGCACTAAAGATTGGGATGTGCCTTCGGATCGTCCGAGGACTCCATCCGGGGCAAGGGATTGGCGATCAGGTGTGGCAGTTCACGCACGACCACATCGATACAATGCTGCCACTGGCCGGGGGTGAGTTGGCGAATCAGACGCAATCCTGGATACCAGGGGCTGTCTTCCCGTTGCCGCAGCCAGCGCCAGTCTCCGACCCGGGGCAACAACAGCCAGGCTTTTTTTCCCATCGCCCCCGCCAGATGAATGATTGCCGTATCGACTGCAATCACCAGATCCAGATTGGCCACGACCGCTGCCGTATCGGCAAAATCATGCAACATGCCGGAGAGATCAATGAAGTGGTCGCAGCCGGCGAACACCGCCTGTTCCGCGGGGGTCGGATCCTTTTGCAGATTGACCAGGCAACAGCCCGCTACGGAACATAAAGGTCGCAGGAATGACGGATTCATGGAGCGTTGGTAGTCATTTTTATGTTTTGGATTGCCGCGCCAGGCAATTCCGATTTTGAAGCCGGGCATGGAGCGCAGATGATCTCGATAAAAGGGAATCAATGATGGATCGGCCCCCATATAGGGAATCGATGCGGGAATGGTGGCCAAGGTTGTTCCCAAAAGGTAGGGCAGACTGAGCAGGGCGACCCCCGCGTCACATGCGGGCAGTTGGTCCAAGTGTGTGGACAGATGGTCGATCCCTGCGACCGTTGCAAACAGGCGGAACAAGGGTGGGGGGGCGAAAACCACCACTTTGGCCCCGGTTGCCTTTTTGACCAGGGGGACATAGCGGATGAACTGAATGCTGTCGCCATAACCCTGTTCGCAATGCAAAAGGAGGGTCTTTCCGGGCAACGGTTCACCTTGCCATGGCGGTTGCCGATGGCCATGGTGGATGAATCCCCGGGTGCGCCAACGCCATTCATAGTGTTGCCAACCCGGTTCCAACGCCCCTTGCGTCAGATGGTACAATCCCAGGCCCAGATGCCCCTCGGGATGGTCGGGACGGATGGCCAATACCCGGTTGAACCAGTCGAGTGCCTGATCCCACTGCCCCTGTTCCAAATACAACGCCCCCATGTTGGCATGGACTTCGGGATGGTCGGGAACCTGTTGCAATGCTTTTTGATAGGCCTCAATGGCCGCGTCATAACGCCCCTGCTGCTTGTAGACATTACCCAGATTGTTCAATCCGCCCGGGTCATTGGGACGCTGGGCCAACGCCAGTTGCAACTGTTCCACCGCCTCCTCCAGCCGTCCCAGTTCCTGAAGGGCATGGCCCATGTTGGAGCGGATTTCCGGCAGGTCCGGTTTCAAGGTCAACGCCCGGGTATACAGATCGATGGCCTCTTCGTATCGTCCCTGCTCCTGAAAGGCGGTCCCCAGGTTGGACAGCGCTTCGGGATAGTCGGGTTTGAGTTCGAGTGCCCGCTCCAGGGTATGAATCGCTTCGTCAACCCGGTTGTGTTCCAGCAACACCAGTCCCAGGTTGCACAGGGCTTCGGGGGCATCCGGCCGTATCGACAATCCCCGGCGCAGATGTGTTTGGGCCTCATCCAGGTTTCGGGTTTCGATGGCGATCAATCCCAGGGTGAACAAAAGATCGGCATCATCGGGTTGGAGGCGTAATGCCATCAGCGTTGCATCCCGGGCCTCCACCCATGATTTTTGTTCCTTCAGGGCCGCTCCCAGGGCACCCCAGGCGGCGGTGAAGCCGGAGTTCAGGGCGATGGCTCGGCGATAACAGGTGATGGCCTCCTCCAGACTGCCCAGTTCCTTGAACCCATTGCCGACAAACAACAATGCTTCGGGCAGATGGGATCCCAGCCGCACGACCTGGCGGTAACATTCCAATGCCTGGGATTTTTGTCCCAATGTTTTGAGGGCGTTGCCCAGATTGTAGTGGGCCTCGATCAACCCGGGACGAAGCGCAACCGCCCGGCTCAGGCATTCCACCGCAACGGCAAATGCCCCCTGTTGGTGCGCCAGGACACCGAACATGTGGAGCGCATCGGCATGATTGGGATCTTCCTTGAGGATTTGACGGTAGAGCAGTTCCGCTTCCTGGAGGCGACCTGCTAGGTGATGATTCATCGCCTGAGCCAACCGTGGTTGAACAATCGATGCCTGATGTTCCGGCCCTGGGGGTGGATGCTGCCCGGTCATGGCAAAATCTCATTGACGAATGGGTTCATGGTTTGGGGGATGGAATCATCCCTGGTGTCGGCAACAACGTGTTCCACTGCTTTTTGTTGACGAAATAGGGAACACCATAGTCGCCGGAGATGGTTTGGGGGTTATAGAGGACGAACGTGTGAAACGAGAGGGTGAAATAAAGGTTGGCGACCACCATGGTGCTGACGATGCCGACCAGTGCCTTGCTGCGAAAAGAATAGGGTACCCGGTCATGGATCCATTCCAGGAACAACACCGCAAACAGGAACAATGAAGGATAGAAGATGATGCCATAATGGGGAAAGGAGGGGATCGACAACAGGAGATAGGCTCCTTGGATCGTTGCCAACATCATGAGGAGCAGGGTCAGGGTTTTGTTGCTTCGGGATACGTCGCGATGCTGGGCAAGCTTCATGGGTTGCAAAGGCCAGTGATGACCCAGGATCCGGATCAAACCCAGAACGGTCAGGAAAAAGAACAGCAGAAAGGAAACATGGGGCAGGGCGAGGGAACTGTGGTCCCAGAAACGGGTGAAACCATCATTGCCCATGACATAAGGATATCCCAGGCCGGTTGCGACCAGAAACATCCAGAGGAAATTGCCTGCAACCAGGGGTTGCTCCTGGTGACCCATGAGGTTCATGGCATCCAGAATGTTTTGGAAGCCGGTCTGGACATGGAACTGGAGGTAGGGAAGATAAAGGGTGAACGAGATCGCCATGCCGATGGCCAGATCCCGCCATGCCGGCTTGATGCGGAAACGCAGCATGAAAAGGAGGATGGCGGGGGGGAGAAACCAGGCGCTCATGTGCAATTGCGTCACGATGGCCAGCAGCAGGAACGTCAGCCAGACCTTCCATGGGCGGTAGCGTTCACTCAGGGAGACCAGTACCGCGACCAGGCCCATCATGAAGGGAAACAGGCAATCCTGTGCCCATATTTTGCGGGAATAGAGGATGGCCCAGGGGGAAGAGGCGAACAACAGCGTGGTCAGGGTGGCACACGATTCGGAAAAGGCCCATCGGAGCAGCCGGTACAGGATGAAGAGGCCCGCAAGATTGAGCAGGATGACAAACAGGGTCACCATGCGGGGATCGGTGGTCCAGGCGACGGGCAGCGTCATGAGGTAGACGAAGAAGGGGGGATTATACAGGCCGGTGGAGGATTTCAGGCCGACCTGGGCCAGGGACGAACCGGTCAGTTGTTTCCAGGCCAGAACGATGGCGTTGAATTCATCCTCCTTGAATTCGATCATGTCCAGGAAGGTGATACGGACAAGCACTGCCATGGTCAACAGCGACCAGAAGATGGGTTGACGCCAGGCGGGAGCGATGTTCACATCTTTTCCGGTCAAGGTTGCCGCTTCGGGTTCAGGGGGGGGTTGTTCCTGAGCGGAGAGGAGGGCCAGGAGGACGAAAAATGCGAGAAAATGATAATAATTACAGAATGCCTGTTTGCCAAAGAGGAACAGGCCGCTGTAGATCAGCATCGAGGCCCAGGCCCAATGGAACATGGTGACCCGTCGCAGTCTGATGAACCAGAGTGTGACCGTTGCCGCAAACAGCAGATAGAGTTCCAGGATGATGCTGCCGAAGGTTTCAAATCGGGTGAAGGCGAGGATGTAGGCGATCCAGGACATTGAATCGCCCCGGATGCGGTAGCCTGCGACTTCGAGGATGGGATGGGCGATGAATGCCTGGGGATCACGGAGGAAGAAGGGGAGAATGGTGGCTGCGAGGACGGCCAGTGCCAACAGGGTGACCTTGATGGCGGTGGCCATGCCGAAGCGGCGCCAGACGAACAGGAGGGTGATCCAGCCCAGGATGATGGCATATTGTTTGGTGCCGAGCGCCAGTCCCAGGAAGATGGCGGTGGGGATCCAGCCGGAAGTGTCCGGGTTTCTGGTTTGCCGGTCGAGGCTCAGGGCCAGCAGGGCGACAAAGGCGATGAGGAGGGTGTCGTTCCATGCCTGTTCCAGGACGAACAGGGTGACGGGAAAGGAGATCCAAACCATGGCCAGGAGGGGGCTGGCCAGCGGTGACAGGCCACGTTGCCGACCCAGGCGCCACAGGGAAAACAGGATCACGAGTTGGGCTGCGATGTAGGTATGGCGAATGTCCCCCAGGAAAAAATAGGCCAGGGTATTGGCGATCAGGATGACCGGTAGGTAAATGTAGCCCGGTATATAACCGTAGGCCCCCTGATACAGATCGGAGAGTGGTTCGGAATAGGGATTTTTTCCATTCAGGAGGTGGTTGACCGCCTCGATGCCGTGATGGAACACGTCGATATGGGGGTTGGGCGAGGCGTACAGCACGGCGACCAGGATGACGGGCCACAATACGATCACCGCCACCAACGTCCAGCGCCGCCAGTGCGGGTCGTCGGGATCGGCGAAGGTGACGCCGGCCCAAAGATACAATGCCAGTGCGGCGTTGATCCACAACGCGATGTTGACCACCCGATGACTGGCATTTAGAGTGGCATGAATGGTTTCCTCATCCAGCAGAAGAAAGAAGGCAAACAGAAACCATAACCCCGCCAACCATCGTTCGAGATGGCGCAAGGGGGTGATGCGCTGATCGAAAAGGGCGAAATAACCGCCGATGCCGAAGAGTGCGAGGGTCAGGATGGGCAGGTGGGTCGGATGGAGGTGCCCGTGGGTCAGGCGCAGGACGTTGCCGATGACCAGAAGCAACAAAAACAGAAGGGCGTTGGGTGGCAGTGCCTTGACGGTGATGTGATCGAGGGCAGCCATGGGTCTTTACCGCTGTTGGGTATTGCGTCGGAACACCCGCCATAACCCGGTTGCGGTGCCCAACAAACGTCATCTGCCCTGGATTATGCCCCTCCGTCTGACAGGCGTCAACCGGTCCATGCCGGAAGCGCAGGAGGGGTTAACCCCTGGTGCGGATCAGTGGAGGATTGAAATTCATGGGCGCAGGGATGTTCATCGAATCGATTACGCTACATTATCTGAAAGATTTTCGTTGTGTCGGGGCGTTGTGCAGCGATTCCTGCTGCACGGGTTGGGGGATTGCGCTCAGTGATGATGACCATCGAACATTGCAGCGTCATCTTTCCACTACTGCCGCGGGGGAGGCCCTGTTGCGCGGCAACATCGTCACGACCCTTGATGGGGAGGGTCGGGAACATCATTCCATTGCGCTGAGGGGGGATGCGAGTTGCTCTTTTTTGACCCGGGATCGTTGGTGTTCCCTGCAACAAAGGGATGGTGAACCGGTGTTGCCCCGGTTGTGTTCCCGTTTTCCGCGCATTGTGTCGATTGTCGGGCAACGGTTGGAGATTTCCGCCACACTCGCCTGTCCCGAAACGGCCCGCCGGTGCCTCCTCGATCCCCGGGCGATGACGATGGTCCCCATGCCCGAGGGGATGATCGCCGATAACATTCCGCACAATTTTTTCATCAATCTGCATCATGGCAACCCCTACATCGCCCAGTTTGACCGTGTGCGCGCAGAATTGTTCCTCCTGTGCCGGTTGAACGATTATCCCCTGGCGACAAAACTGTTTTTCATCAGTTATTTCGCCAGCCGCATCGGATCGTTTTTCAACTCTGGTGGTCACGATGATTCCTCTTCGGCACTCAACCATGAATTCATGCACATCAATCGACCCGGGATCCGGCAGGAGGTGCATCATCAGTTTTCCCGCATTGCGCTGTCGGAAAAAAAATGCATGGAATTGATTGCCCAGGTGATGGATGCGGGCTTTTCCCGGGCGGGAACCCCTTCCTTTCGTGCCCTGCTGATACGTTCCCTGGTGGGTTATGGTGCCGATGCCGATCTGCACGGTGTTGCCATCGGTATTGACCGGATTCTCGCCAACTACCAGGATGCCAAACGGTTCTGGAGTGCCGAATTCCCCTGGGAACTGGATCAGTATCTGACCCATTATGTGGTGAATCATCTCATGAGCAACCCGTACATCAAGGAAGCCAATCTTCTTTCCTATATTCGAGAACTCCTTGTGTTCGTCGCCGTCTTCAAATTCATCCTGTTCGGATTGTTGGCGGGGGAGCGGAATGTCATGGAAAAAAATCGGGAAGAGAAAACGTCAATTCTGGAACAGCATGCGGTTCATGCCATGCAACAATTTTCCAAGTCCATCGGCCATAATCCGAAATTGCTTGACCATGTGCGCTCGAAGATCGAAGCTCAGGGGATGAATTCCTTGCCGCATATGGTCTTTCTGATTCAATTTTAGACGGGATGATTCGTTAGTCCGTGCCTTGGCGCTCATCTGCCATTTAACACTCAGGCATTCTTTTTTTTTCTTGTGGATGAACGCAAAAACAGGAGGACACACCCCAAGGAGATCAGCGAAATCCACCCACCAATTTCTGTGGCAACAGACCGGTAACGAAATTCCACGATATGTTCTCCGGAGGGAAGGGCAACAGCCCGGAAAAATGCATTGGCCTTCAGGATTGGAACCGGTTGCCCGTCTATAGTGGCGGTCCATCCTGAATGCCAGGTATCTGAGAGAACAAGAATACGATTGCTTCTGTTTTTCGTCCGGATGCGGACGCTTCTGTTCTCATAGGCTTCCATGACGACGACATCTTCAGGAGCCTCGGGACCCAGGTTATCGATGTTGGGAACCTCCGACAGGTAGACGGTGTTCTTGGGATCAAAATCAGGGCTGTTTAATAGTTTGAGCGTCTCTTCTTCAGATTTTGGGATATGAACCCGACCTACGGTGAAGGCTCGTGGCAGTACCTGTGGGTTTTGGTAGATTTTGATTCTTCCTTCATGGACCAGAGGAAACCGGTTCTGATCCAGTTGGTTCGATTGGGTCAGCATGAACTTGACGTTGGCCAGGTTGAGAAAGGAAGGGTGTTCTTTGGATAATAATTCTTCCAGTCCATCCCTTGGAATCGAGAATTCCATCCAGCCTGATGTTGAATAAAATTTAAAATAGAGATTGGAAAAATAGGGGAAGATAAAGGTGTCTTTGCTGTTGTTGATGATCATGATTCGATCCAGGTTCAAATTATTATTTAATAGATCTGTTGAACCATCATCTGTATTGATATTGAATTCTTTCATATCGAGAACGGGCACGTACGAGAAGAAAAAGATCGACAGATCAATACACGTCAAAAGGATGATGGTAACCGAAGTTGCCTTCTTTGTAATATATCCAAAATAATATAAAAACAGCGATGCGCTGAATAGAAATATGATTAGAACGGTTGCGATCAATTTTGGGTTATCGAAATTATAATATGAAAAAGTTCTCACCAATCTGTATTTATAAAAATCTTTTAAAAACATAAAATTGTCGTAATTTATACTTTCGATATGTGAATTAACGACTGTCGCTATTTCTGATTGATAGGCAACGATAATGTAATGAATGATGACCCATCCAAGGACCAGGAATACACAAAATATTGCGACCAGGCGCGCAATTTGTAACAGGTGTTCTCTGTTGTGATACTTCAGAAAATAATCAACTCCTGCACCACTCAAAAATGCAACGCAGAATGTGAATAATACGAGGGATCTCATATAGATAAATATGATTAACGGTGTAAGAATAAGGAAGATCAGATATATAATTCCCATGTTTCTGAATGTTCTATACTCTTTTTCCCGGGTGAAGATTCCGGCAGCAATAGCCAGGATGAAAGAGATAAATCCTGTATACCCATAGAGAAAATCGGACCATTTGCCACCGACCAGAGAGACAGGACTTAATATACTGTCATGGCCAAAAAAATGTGGTATGGCGAAAGAAATTATAAAAGGTATCATCTGAATACGATTAATAATATTGCTCCACCACTCCTGTAGGAGTGGCAAACCATTGGAGGCGATGTGATTATAAGGTCCCTGCCACATAAGATTGAAAAATTGGACGAACCCTATTGCTGCTAGAAACAGGCTCACCGTATAGGCGATTACCAAGATCAGGAATGGATTAATTCCTGTTTTTTCATGACTGGAACTGGCAACGAGGGTTTTCGAAAGCATCCAAATCAAGAGGAATACCCAGATTTGAATAATGTTTTGAATACTGCCGCCAAGATGAGAGCAAGCAAGAAATAGACCTGCCATGACCATGTTAGGAACGCGAGGATTTTCTTTCAGACTTCTTTCTAAGAATAATATAATGTAGGGCAACCAGATCATTGCTCCCAATGCCCAATAGAACGAATGCAGTGTGACGAATGAGCCATTGAACATGAAGGTAACGCCACCCAGGATTGCACCCGATACGGAGATTCCATAGTACCTCATAAGAAAGAACATTCCCATCCCGGCAGTCCAAAGTTTCAACGCAGCAATGATTACATCCATGATCATATGGGAAGAGATCAAGTAAAATATAAAAAACAGGTCAAAAAATATTGGATCAGTGAAGGAGATAAGCTCAGAGCCGAAATTATTGAACGGGTTCCACAGAGGAAGTTCGAACCGGTGAATACTATCGGCGATAAACCGGATCCATGGAAACATGTGGCGAGGGACATCCAGGCTGAAATGGTGTTGGACATCGAGGAAACTGCCATCGCCCCAGGGCAAGGACCATTTCAGTAAGTCAAAAGGTATATCTGTTTTTCCAAGCACGAGGTATGGGAAGAATAAGATGAATACGATGGCAGCAAAAAACAGTCCGGGAATAAGGTCAGATCTTTGTTTAACACCGGCTGGTTTGTCATTGATTCTGTCGGCAAGTTGTTCCATATTTGTCATTGTCCTGATACGAAATAGATTTCTGCCCATTGTATTGTGATCGCAATCGCCTTCAATGTTACATTTTTACTTCTTTTGCATGTCTTTTTTTTGCAGGGGAAAATGGGGGTCGTTACCCTCAATTAATGGAAGAAGCTGTTTTTCTGAAGGGATTTAATTTTGTCACGGAGGTCGGGCATAAATATCAGAAATATGGCCGAATGTCCAGCATAGGCTGGGATAACATTGATCTGAAGTTGCCGAATATAATTAATTATGTCTAATTTCAAGAGAATACGATCATTGCTCTACTGCTTCCATAATGGCAGAAAGGAGGATGCATGAACACACCATGGTGGCGGCAACCGTGGGTACCGTTCCCGGGCATGGGTTTGCTGGTATTGGCAGCCGGGGGGGTGTTTTCTGGCAGGTTTTTGCCCAACGGCCAGGGGCTGCTCGGGCATGCGTATGCGGTTGCCCTGCCCCGTCTGTTGGATGGCGTTTTCTGGCTGCGCAACAACGGCTTGTTCGATCCGCCCTGGTTCACCCCCTCCTTTTGTGGTGGAATCCCCGCGTTTGCCAACCCGGGAAATCCTTTCTATTCCATACCACAATGGTTGACGTTGTTCATGGACCCCTTGCAGAGCATTCAGGTGACTTTTCATCTGTTTGCCCTCGTGGGGTTGTTCGGCATGTATCTTTTGTTGGTTCGAAGTTTCAGGTGTTCCTCCTCGACCGCCTGGATGGGCGCGGTTTTGTTCGCCTTCAACGGCTATTATACCCATCAGATGATTCTGGGACAGATCGCGGTCCATTCCCTGATGCTCACGCCATGGATTGCCTGGCTTTTGACCCGACCCTCTGCGGCGGACTCCCGGAGACCTTGGTTCTTCAGGCTCCGTTTGAGTTCCATTGCTGCCGCCAGTGTTCTTTCGGCCTATGTGGTCTGGAGTGGCGCCCTGTTTTTGGTTCCGTCGATGTTGATGGTCCTCATGGTGATCCATCTGACGTTGCGGGGATGCAACGCCCGGGTGAATGATCTGTTCTGGTCTTCTTTTGCCGTGTCGCTTTCCTTGGCTGCGGCCCTGTCGGCGGCCAAGTGGTGGCCAGGGATTCAATTCATGAACCACCTGGATCCGGCACCGGTCCCCCTGTCCAATCTTTCCGGACTGGATGATGCCTTCGTGCTGTTGTTTCGCAGCCTGTTCTTTTCTCCGCTGGATGCCCAGAGCCTGCTCCCCCATGTGCAGGATCCCGCTTTTCCGCTGGACCCCAATGATCATGTCTTTGGCCTGACGCCCGTCCCCTTGGTGTTGTTGGTATTGTCTTCGGGTCTGGCGTTGCAGCGGTTCCGGGGTGCCCGAGGGGGGATCGTGGTGCCCCGTCAACGGGTAACCCTCTGGCTGGTCACGGTCCTCCTGGCCGTCATTCCTCTGGCCATGGCGATTGGTTCGCCTTTGTGGGATCCCATTCTGCGGGCGGCCCCCATTTTCCGTGAAGGGGTTTTTCTGGTCCATGGATGGTCTGCCTATGTCACCCTGGTCATCCTTTGGGTATGCATCTTCCATGATCGTGTGGACTGGAGTGTCAGCCATCGTCGCGAATTGGCCTTTGGCGCCATACTGATGACCTTGGTATTTCATGGGGCGACCGATCGGGGTCCCTTGCTCCAGGAGGGGTATGATCCGAACCCGATCCTGACCCGCTACCGTTCCGACCCCGGTTCGGCGTTCATTTACCAGTTGAGTGCCATGATTGATCCTGAGACCCGGCAGGTTGTGCTTCCGCTCTCACGCAACGACAGTATGGTATTGGGAATTTCCATGCTTTTCTGCAATGAACCGGTATGGGGTCCGGCGTTGCAGCGTTTTCCCTTTGCACCCTTGGCGATGGGGATGGTCCATGCCACCACCGATGCCGGGTTCAACATGAAAAACCCGGCCTGTTATCTGGCACCCCTTGAAAATCAGTGCAAGGTGGGGGACCATTTCCGACAACGGGAGGCATTGGATCTTTTTCTCCATTATCGCCCTTTTCCGTTTCATAAACCGCAGGGTCAGGGGTTTGCTGAATGGATCGGCTTGACGGCACTTCTGCTTCTGCTGCTGATGTTCTTGTCATCATTCAAGAAAAAAAATCGTATTTTGCCGTTGCGGGAATGATGGGGAATGGTCCTGAATCCCATTTTTCTTGACGACTCACAGGTTCACGCAGAGGTATCCGATCCTTGCATCCCGACTACATGCGCCTGATCGACCGTTGGCTGGGCAGTCCGCTCTGTTGCATTGCTTCCTGCATGGCTCGGATCCGTCGTCCGGCACCTCCTCGGGAACCGCGCCGCATCCTGTTGATCTGCATTGCCGAAACGGGTGCCCTGGTGTTGGCTCATCCGGCACTGCAATGGATTCGCCGGCGTTATCCTGATGCCGAGCTTTATTTCCTTTCCTTCAAAAGCGGACAAGGGATCCTCAACCTCATGGGGTTGGCGTCTGACCACCAGATCATCCTGCGTTCCGCTCCCTTGTCTTTGTTTGTCCTGGATACCTGGCGGGCCATCCTGAAATTGCGTCGCTTACGATTGGATGCCACGATCAATCTGGAGGTGTATACCCGGTTCAGCACCTTGCTGGCTTTTCTGAGTGGTGCGGGTCGGCGCATTGGATTTCACCGGTTCTTTGAAGAGGGACATTACATGGGTCGGCTTTTGACTCATGGATTGATTTACAATCCCCACCAGCACATCACCCGTTCCTATTTGTCCTTGGCCATGGCACTTCAGGAATCCCCCTCAGGCGAACCCATGCTTAAAGCGCGTTTGGATCATGAGCCATTGCAACGGTTGAAGATCGACCGTCCGGTTGCCGCCCGTGAGGCGATGTGGGCCAGGATTCAACGTCTTCATCCCCCTTTGACGCCGCAATTTCTGCGGGTGATCCTCAACGCCAATGCCAGCGATCTGATCCCGGCGCGCCGTTGGCAGGCGGAACGGTTTGTCGCTCTGGCCCAACGTTTTTTGGCGGCGCATGAGGCCATGGTGATCTTGTTGACCGGATCCCCTGCGGAACGTCCTGCCCTGGAACGGTTGTGTGAACAGATCGGTGACCCGCGTGTCATCAACATGGCGGGTGAGACGACTCTGGAAACCTTGATTGATCTTTATTCCTTGTGCCATCTGATGGTGACCAATGATTCGGGGCCGGTCCATTTCTCCTCGGTGACCGACATTCCGTTGGTTGCCTTGTTCGGTCCGGAAACCCCGCGTTTGTTTGGTCCGGTGAGTCCTCATGCCCGGGTGATCCATCATCCTTTGGCGTGCAGTCCTTGTGTGTCGGTCTACAATCAGAAACGTTCTCCCTGCACGGACAATCGTTGCATGCAGGCCATTACTGTGGAGGAGGTGTATGGGGTGGCGCGTGAGTTGCTTGTAGAAGATGACATGATTGAGAAAAAAAAGGGGGCAATCCCTTAAGAGGATATCCGGCTTTTGACTTGCATTAATTGTTTTCAATCTGCATGATCTACCTCGGTCCAGATATGGAGGTAACGATGGCAGAAGAAGTGTCGGAGGAACTCTGGGAGCGAATTGAACCACTATTGGAACCGTATCAACGGACACGGCGAGGGGGAACGAAACCGATACCATTCCGCGATATTTTCAACGGGATCCTGTATCAATTGAGATCGTGAAGATTCTCGAAGGGTTCAGAATGCAAGTTGATGGGGTGTCCAGACATATTGAGGAATCTCTTCAGGTTTGTCGTTCTTTGCGGAATTGGCATGTGGGAGGAGCACACGAAGAAAACGCCGTCGAACAGATGGCCCCACACACCCTCTCCAACCAGGTGGCCCAGGGCATCCCCCGCAACGCCCCCTCCCTCCGCAACCGGTCGGAACCATGAAATTCGAGGCATTCCAATCCGGCAAGCTCTGTCAGCAGTACCAGTACAAGAGCTTCCACCCCGCGCCCATCAACCAGGAGTGGTCCTGGGACGACCCGCGCATCGGCACGTTGTTGGAGCGGGCGTCCAAGGCGTTGGGCGAATTGAACGCCTTCACCCTGATCGTGCCCGAGGTGGACCTGTACCTGCAAATGCACGTTCTCAAGGAGGCCAACCTATCCAGTCGCATCGAGGGTACCCGCACTGAGATGGACGAGGCGGTGCTGGAGGAGGAGGAGATTCTGCCGGAACGGCGCAACGACTGGCGCGAGGTGCAAAACTACGTCCGCGCCATGAACGAGGCCATTGCCAGTCTGCGCGAGCTGCCCCTTTCGCTACGTCTGTTGAAACAGACCCACGCCACCCTCATGCAGGGGGTGCGTGGCGAGCGGAAAACGCCGGGCGAGTTCCGCCGCAGTCAGAACTGGGTCGGCGGGGCCACCCTGGCCGACGCCGCTTTCATCCCGCCCCACCACGACGACCTGCCCGAATGCTTAAGCGACCTGGAAGCCTTCTGGCACAACGACGCCATCCAGGTGCCCCACCTCATCCGTTGCGCCCTTTCCCATTACCAGTTCGAGACCATCCATCCGTTCCTCGATGGCAATGGCCGCATCGGTCGCCTGCTCATCACCCTCTATCTGATCAGCCACGGACTGTTGGCCAAACCCTCCCTCTACCTCTCCGCCCACCTGGAAAAACATCGGGGTGCCTATTTCGACGCCCTGACCCGGGTGCGGGAATCCAACGATATCGGCCACTGGTGCCGCTTCTTCCTCCAGGCCGTGGAGGAGACCGCCGAGAAAGGCAAGGAGACCTTCCGCCAACTGCTGGTCCTGCGCCAGGAGATCGACAGCCGCATCGTCACCCTGGGACGGCGAGCGGAGAACGGGCGGCGATTGATTCAATTCCTTTACCGACGTCCGGTGGTCAACGTCGGACAAGTGGCGTCCGAATTGGGACTCCAATACCAGGCCGCCAACCAACTGGTGGCGGCACTCGGCGAGCTGCAATTGCTGGAGGAGGTCACCGGTTTCCAGAGGAACCGCTTGTTCCGGTTCCGGCCCTACCTGGATATCTTCCAAGCCGAAAAATGAATATGGAATTTCTTATTGTGATTTTATGCCGCTAAAAGATAATATGGAAACCGTTGTGGTGATTTGCCCATAGGGAGCATCCTGGATGTTCAACGAGGAAAAACCGTAGATCAAGTCCTGGATATCCTCTTCAATGCCGGAAAATGGAATGATGCAGAAGGTTCTTACCCACAATTTCATTCAGATCACCCTGGACGCCTGCTTGAAAGCGTTCTGGAGGAAAAAAGCGTTGCGGCGATTTTTAACGCAACAACGCATTTCCGAGATTTTGCTCGTCTCGTGGCCACAGGACGAAAGCAAAAGGGATTTTTTGGATCGGTTGTTTGAAGGCTTGATCAAACAAGGCCCGGCGGGGCACCAAGTCATCCTTGAAATGGCGAGATCTCTTGCCGAGTTCAGCAGCTTTCCTGATTTGGAAAATTGGGAGGATTCCACAGAAAAGATCTCGTCTGCAAGACAGGCGGTTCAAATCTTAAAAAATGAGATTGAGAAGCTAGATCAGCAAGTAAAAGACGAAAAGGAGCTGCAGCGACGAAAAGAAGAGACTGCCCAGCGAAAGCAACAAGTCATCCAGCAACAGCAAACGCTGGAGAAACTTGAAAGCACTCTGAATGATCTTGTGCTGCCAGGCTGGGAAGCCAAAAGGCCGGGTATGACTTTGAATCTTGGTTCTATGAGCTTACCCAGTTCTTTGAAATTGAATCCAGGCGTCCATACAAAGTTGATGGACGGCAGTTCGACGGATCAATGACTCTTGATGGAACAACTTATCTTATTGAATTGAAATTTACAAGTGAGCCGACGGGTTCACCAGAAATCGATATCTTTGACCGTAAGGTCTCATCGAAAGCTGACAACACGATGGGAATCTTCGTTTCGATGTCCGGCTACAATGATGGGGCCATCAAGACAGCATCCAGAGAACGTACCCCCTTACTTTTGCTGGATGGAACGCATATTTATAGCATTGTCTTGCGGGAGATCATGTCGTTACCTGATGTGATCCGTCGAGTCAAACGTCATGCGGCCCAAACAGGGAACGCTTTTCTACCATCGAATCAATTCTCTGGATGAGCCATGGCTACCCTTTTCAACGAAGAAAACACCGTCGAGCAGATGGTTTTGGATACCCTCCCCAGGCAGGGATGGCGTTTCGTGGCCGCTGACGCGCTGGGACGCGCCCACAACGATGTTTTCGTCGAATCCATGGTCCAGTCCAAGAGGCGTTGATCCGCCTCAATCCCGACATCGCCGCCCAGCCCGACCGGGCCGACGAGGTACTCTATCGCCTGCGGGCCATCCCGCTTTCGGTCAACTCCGACGGCCTTGTCCGGGCCAACGAGCACTTCGCCGAGTGGCTGCGGGGCGAAAAATCCATGCCCTTCGGCCACAACGGCGAGCATGTCTCCATCCGACTCATCGATTTCTCCCATTCTCTCCAGAACCATTGCGTGGTCACCAGCCGGTGGGTTTATCCCAAGGTGGAAGGGGGACGCCGCTTCGACGTGATGCTATTGATCAACGGTAAGCGCCGAACGAACCCTATCAGCAAAGTGACTTGCTTTTTTCTGAATTTTTGCAGTTCCAGGGAAGGAGGGCTGCAAACTCTTCCACCGTGGTTGCATTGGGAATCGCACTGAAAACTTTGCGGAGGTAGGCGTAGCCCATGTTTAACCCAATGGCGCTTAGATAGCCGTAACATCATGCTTCTTCAGGGACAATCTGGCCACATCTCGCGGTTGACCCAGTCGGCGGTATCCCTTTGGACGACGTTGTACTGCGCGTGGTTCTGCCCGCCCAGAGCGGTTGCCAATTCGATGGTAGGCAATGGCTCGCAGCATTTGATCCATGAGATGAACCCATTTCCGGTTGCCTTCCCCTGACCTGGTCCCACGGCCATATCCTAAACGGCTCCAGTAGCCAACGAAATCAAGACTACCAAGCGTGCCAGAGGAAATCCAAGCCCCGGCTTCTGGCAGACCGGTTGAGGAAAATCAACTTGGTTTTCAGGTGTGTCAGGCATCGATACCGTCGTGCCATCGGCCACCATAACCCTGCGCCCCTTCCACAGCCAACAGGATGGGGTATCTCTGTGCAGTTTGGCCTCAACTGCGCGTAATAGTTGTAATATCAACTCAATCGGTAGCCTCTGGCGTGCCTGACGGTATGCACCGGTTCCAGGAGAACATGGCGACTTGCCTTGTTCAATCCTTTCCACGATCACACGGGCGCCCGCTCCGCGACAAGAATGATTTTTTGAGTGTCAATAATCCCTGATTAATGAATGTGACAAAGTAGAATTAATGAATGTGACAAAGTAGAATTAATCATGAATGCCAACAGACCCTCCCTCTGATTGCGCCAACGCCTCCCTGATCCGCGTGATCACCCCATCCCAATCCCCTGATTGCCGTTGCCGAAACAAACGCACCGTCGGATACCACGGGCTGTCATCACGAAAAAGCAACCAGCGCCAGTCGGGAACGAACGGTAACATCCCCCATGCAGGTCGCCCCAACGCCCCCGCCAAATGCAGCACGGCAGTATCAACCGCAATGATCCGATCCATCATCATCAACACCGCCGCCGTATCGGCAAAATCAACCAGCCGGTCACTCAGATCATGGACGTTGTCCCGCCCCGCAAGCAACGCCCGTTCATTCGGCTCGGGATCCTTCTGCACACTGAAAAATAGACACCCCGTGACCGCGAACAGCGGGGCCAGACGGTGCAGGGCAATGGAACGATTGCGGTCATTCTTGTGTCCACGATGACCCCGCCAGACCAGGCCCACCTTGAATCCTTTTCTTTGGCCGATATCCAAGAACCGCTGTTGACGAACCGGGTCAGCATGGAGATAGGGCATGTCGGTCACCAGGGTTGCCGGATCGACCTGCAACACACCCGCAAGGCTCAACAATGGGATTTGGCATGCGCACCGGGGAAGCGCTTCGGGGCGACTGGCAAGAAAATCGATTCCCTTCAGGCTGCGAAACAATGCTTCCAAAGGTTGGGGACATAGAACAGCCACCCGGGCACCCCGTTGACGGACCAACGCAGCCAGACGGATGAATTGCAAACTGTCGCCGAATCCCTGTTCGCAATGGATTAAAAGGGTCTCCCCCTGGAGATCTTTGCCGTCCCACAAGGGTTCGGGACGACCATGAGGGGTGAAATCCCATTTTTTCCAACGCCATTCATAGTGTTGCCAGCCGGTGGTGAATTCACCCAGGAGCAGATGCGCCAATCCTTTGCCGAAATGCGCTTCGGCAAATTGGGGATCGAGCGCCAACGCCCGATGGTATAACGCCAGGGCGGTCGCCACATCACCCTGTTCCTGTCGGACGAAGCCCAGATTGGTCAAGGTGCCACAATCGTTGGGATCGATCCTCAGGGCATGTTCCATTTGTTCCGCCGCCAGGGTATGTTGTCCCATCTTTTGCAACGCCAATCCCCAATGGCTGTAGGTGGCCGCAAGGTTTGGCCGTCGCTGCGCCACCTGTTGCAGGCAGGCGACCGCCTCTTCCAATCGGCCCAACTCCTGATAGATGATCCCCAGATGGGACAATGCCTCCACATGTCCCGGCTGGCTGTGGAGCATCGTTTCAAAGCAGGTGGCGGCTTCGTGCCAGTGTCGTTGTTCGAGGGCGAGCAGTCCTTTGTGGTTGAGCGTTCGCTCCAGGTTGTGGCGGGCTTCGGTGAAGTGGGGATGCAGGGTGAGCGCCTTTTGATAACAGGCGATGGCTTCATCCCATTGGCCCAGATCGGCATGGGCGTTGCCCAGATTGTTGTATGCCTGGAAATAATCGGGTTGGAGGGTGAGCGCCTGGTGGAAACAGGCAATGGCTTCTCCAGGTTTTCCCTGTTGGCGTAATACGTTGCCCAGGTTGTTATGGCTTGCGGCCAGACGGGGTTGCAGGGTCAGTGCCCGGCGATGGCTTGACGCGGCTTCCTGCCACCGTTGCAATCCTTCCAGGGCGAGGCCCAGGTTGTTATGGGCTTCGGCAAAGCCGGGGTGAATGGCCACCGCTCTGGAAATCCACATGACGGCCTGTTCCAGTTGTCCTCGTTGATGGGCGATGATGCCCATGAAGTGGAGAAGGTCAGGGTCTTGGGGGGTTTGGGCGAGAAGGTTGCGGTAGTGTTGTTCCGCTTCGTCCCACCGTCCCGCGGTCAGATGGTTCCATGCCTGCTCCAGCAGTGAGGATCGGTTTGGTTTATTTCTCCTTTTCAACGGTCTGCTCATGGTTCTACCCTGTCACATTCATTAACTGGAGGGGATGGCTGGCGATTGACGGACACGCATAAAAATATTAATTCTGCTTTGTCACATTCGTTGATTTGTCAATTTATTGATATATATAAAAATATTAAAATAAAAAAGGGGTCTGGGGGATTGCCCCCAGGGTTTTGATTTTGACGCAATCATGCCAAGAACATATCCGCCTGGGAATCCTCCTGCAACAACAAGGATCCATGAACGAGGCCATCGGCCACTTCATGCAAGCCCTGCGTTCCATTCCCGACCGCAACCCGACGACCCTGATTCCCCCCGGCTCCGATCAACCCCAACTGACCGCCAACCTGATGGGAATTGCCTGCCATCAGCTCGGACGACTTGCCGACGCCCTCGTGTGTTACCAGCAGGCATTGACCCTGAAGCCGCACTATTCCTCTGCCCTTTCCAACCGTGGTTTGGCCCTCATGGCACTGGGCGACCCCGAAGCGGCCCGTGCCGCATTTCAACACGCACTCCAACTGCAACCCGACTTTCCCGAGGCCCACGCCAATCTGGGGACGACCTTCCAGGAACAAGACCGGTATGCCGAGGCGGAAGGGTGTTTCCGTACCGCCATCAAGCTTGATCCCCATTTCGCCCGCGCCTGGTACAACCTGGGACTGGCGTTGCAAGCCCAGGGACATTATACCGAAGCCCTGCAATCGTTGCGTCAGGCCCGGGGACTCGATCCCACCGATCCGGACGCCCCCCTGGCCGAAAGTCTGATTCTGCTCCTCCTCGGGGAGGATGCGGCGGGCTGGCCGCTTCATGAATGGCGTTGGCAGGTCGAAGGGGTCCATCCGCACGGTCATCCGCAACCCCTTTGGGACGGCGGTGATTTTTCCGGGAAAACCCTGCTGCTCCATTGTGAACAGGGTTTTGGCGACAGCATTCAATTCATCCGTTTCGTCCCGTGGGTGAAACGAAAAGGAGGAACCGTCGTCGTCCAGTGTCCCCCGGCGTTGTACACCTTGTTTCTCACCATGCCCGGGATCGATCATCTGGTCACCACCGCCGGGACGCTTCCCCCCTGTGACCTTCAGGCGCCCCTCATGAGTCTGCCCCATCTCCTGGGAATGACCCGTGCCACCCTTCCCCGGTCAACACCCTATCTGAAGATGGATGCTCGATGTCCCCCTTTTTTTCAGCAGCAATCCATTCCCCCGTTTCATCTCAAAGTGGGCCTGTCCTGGCGTGGCAATCCCAAGCATAAAAATGATCGCAACCGCTCCATCGATCCCCATCGATTTTCCCGATTATGGACGTTGGAGGGGTGTACCTTCATCGGGTTGCAAAAACATCCGTCTGCCAGCGATCTGGCGGCGTTCGCCGGTTGTCATCGGTGGATTGACCCGGGTTCCCGGCTCGATGATTTTGCCGTCACCGCTGCAATCATTGCGCAACTCGATCTGGTGATCGCCGTGGACAGTGCCGTCATCCATCTGGCCGGGGCCATGAATCATCCCGCCTGGGTGCTTCTCCCCAAGGTTCCGGACTGGCGTTGGGGTGCCGAGGGGGATGATTGTCCATGGTATCCTTCCGTTCGTCCCTTTCGCCAACCCCGGATCGGCGACTGGGATGCCGTGATCGATCAGGTGTTCTTACAATTGATCAAGAAAAAAAAGGGGGCTTAAGGGATTGCCCCCAGGGTTTTACTTTGAATGATGTTGATCGATCACCAAAATCAAAACCCTGTGGGGAAATAATCAACGACTTTGATTTTAAAAATAAAGTCAAAAGCGGAAGCATGGAAACCTTTATTTAAATTCAAAAACAAAGTCAACACCCTGGGGGCAATCCCTTAAGCCCCCTTTTTTCTTTCAATAATTTTATTGAATGTCAACACGTCCTAACGTGTACGTCCCTTTTTGTGTTCCTCCTGGAACCGTTTCAACTCCGTTTTGGCAATATCGTATTCCTTGTCCGAGGGGGGAAACCGGTTGAGCGCCTCCTTGTAGTGGAACAGGGTCATGGGTTCATCCATCAACAGGGCGAAGTGCCGGGCCATGGCCAGATGGGCATGCCCCAGACGTTCGCGTTGACCTTCCACGACCCCCAATTGATACTGGTACAATGGCACCGTCGGTTTTTCCACCGTCAACCGGCGCAACAACCGGGCGGCGGGTTCCAGTTTTCCCCCTTCACTCATGCTGACCGCAAGGCGGTAACGCAGATCGGGATTGTCGGGCCTGAGTGCCAAGGCTTGGTAAAAGACCGCTTCAGCCTGAGCCGGTTTTCCATCATCCAGCAGCAACAATCCTTTTTCCCGCAGAAAATAGGGGTCGTCGCCATGTTTGGCAAGCAATGCATCGATGGCAGCGTTGGCTTTCCGGGTCTCCCCGGCATAACGATAAACCAGTGCCAGGCCATAACGGGCAGGCACATCATCGGGATGGGACTTCAACTGGCCGAGAAAAAGTGTCTCCGCTTTTTTCGGATCGGTTTCACTGGCAGCGATCAGGGATGCCTGAACCCGTTTCAGGGCGACGGGATCTGTTTTGATCATCTTATCCTTGGCAGGATGCACATTGGCGGCGGTCCGTTCCGCATCAAGCACCCGTTCAGTGCTTAAAGGATGGGTCAACAGATAGGGGGCGGGAATGCTCGCCTTACGTTGTTCTCCGAGCAGATGCTTGAGAAAGGTCGCCATGCTGTCGGGGTTGTAACCGGTATTGGCCAGATAGTGGACCGCCAGGCGATCCGCCTGACTCTCTTTTTCCCGCATGGAATCAAGCATCATCGATTGTGCCGCCGCCTGACCGCCGACCATGGCGGCGCTGGAAATGCTGTTGTTGCCGGTGGCAACGCCGGCGGCCAGTCCAACCACGGTGGTCAGCAATGCCTGAATGGAAACCGAACGCATCTCTCCTTGCAGCCGCATATGATGCCCTGCCGCCAGATGGGCGATTTCGTGTGCCATGACACTGGCCAGCTCCTCGGGGGCGTCGCATTGCCCCACCAGGGCACTGTTGAAGACCAGATGGCCGCTGGGAAGCGCCATGGCGTTGATCTGATCGTTGAGAATGATGTGGAACTGAATCATCGCCTCCGGCAAACCGGCCGCTTTGACCAAAGGTTTTCCCAAAGTTGTCAGGAGTTCTTCGATTTCGGGGCTGTCCAGGACTACCACCGATTCTTTCTTCTCGGCAGTCTTGGCGTGTACCAGGGGGAGGCCGCAAAAAATGAATCCAACCCCGGAGACAAGGATGAGGCCGAGGCGAAGCATTCTGATGAACCCGGGAGCAACATGCATGGGAGATCCCTTTTGAATCGTTGGCGCAAGACCCATATGCTCGTCACCCATGGGTCAAACCAGGGTGGGATCCCGATGGGTGAACGGCTCTTTCGGAATGGCGATGATATGGCATGTTTATTGCGTATTTACCCTGGTTCATGGCGCGTTGCGCGGGTCAAGGCGTCAGCTTGATCTGGACACGTCCAACAAGCTGCCAGGGATGATGGTCGCAATGGTGGGATTCCATGGCGACACCCGGCATTCCATCGATGATTTTCACCCATTGTCGGGATTTTTGCGAGCATTAATCATGAAACAGCAGTATCTTTTCATGCGGGCAATGTGGTGTTCATTCGGAGTCTGAAGGGATCATGAATCGATTCCAACGTCTGGTCGAACTGCGACAGATTCGCGAAGAAACCGCGGCCAATGCGTTGGCTCGGGTCCAGGGCCGTATCCAAAAGACCCAGGAGGAAATCGTCGGGTTGGATCGGGAAACAGAAGCGGAAAGTCGGGCGGCCAAGGAAAACCTTGCTTCGGGGTGTCTGCTTCCGCCAAAAATGTACGAAGATTTTTTTCGTGGCCAGGTTTGGCGGCGGCGGCGGTTGGAAGAACGTAAATCCCGATTGCAGGTGGAAGCCCAGGTGGCCCGGCAGGCATGGTTCGAGGCCAGGACGTTGTTGCAACAGGCAGAAAAACTGGCTTTGAAGGATGATGCCGCCAGAAAGGTCGAGGCGCGGCGCAAGGAGGGCAAGGAATTGGACATGGCGGGTATTCTGGGGGCGTCGCATTCGAGATTGTGATATCGGGTCAGCTACAGGAGGAATCCTTGAACCAAACAGGCAAAGGCCACCGGGCCGGATGGGGATTCGTGGGATTGGCGGTCTTTTTGATGTTCCATTCCCAGGGTTGGGCGTTGGATGAGGGTAAAGTGGCGCAGGATCCCCTTCATCTCCTGGAAACCTTGGAAAATCGTCGCGTCCAGTTGGATGAACAGGCCAAAAAACTCGAAATTCGCGAAGCGGATCTGAAACGTCTGGAAGAAAAACTGGCGGCGCGCATTGATGCCTTGGAAAAACTGCGCGATGCCATCCGTAATGATCTGGAGCAGGAAAAACAGTTCGACGACAAAAATATTGCCCGCCTGGGGAAAATCTATACCAGCATGAAGCCAGGTGCCGCCGCCGAAGGTCTCAAGGCCCTGGACCAGGAAACAGCGGTCAAGGTGTTGAAAGTGATGTCGGAAAAGATTGTCGCCAAAATCCTCAATAAAATGGATTCCACGTCGGCGGGGAGGCTGGCCGATGAACTCGGCATGCCCTTGTCCGATAAAAGGCGCCGTGGTGAATAAATTCCGTAAAAACAAATGGATCAATAAATAAATCGTCCAGTTTGAAAAAAATGTTCAAGCCCTCTTCCTCAGGGTCCGATAAGAGTAGGGCGTGAGGAAATGTGGTTCGGCCACGACCTTGAGCCCTCTTGATCAAATGCCTGGGCCGAGAAAAAAAGATTCAGAATCGGATGCAGGCAGCCGATAAGAAGGTAAAGTTTGCAACATCGCCCCATTGGATGGATCGCGATGTTCGGTGTCGGCAGGATGCCGCGCCCAGGATTCAAACCTCGGTTTTGAATCTCTGATTGAGTGAAACGGGCTAGGGTTGGCCCGAAATTGAATGAACAACCCACCTCCAGCCACGGACGGGAAATGAGACGGATTGAATCCGTATTCAGGAGGTGACGACCATGCCAGCCTTTCTTCTCCCCTCGGGTCTTCTGTTGCCAAGACCATTCCGGGGCCGTTTGTTCAAAGCGAAATCTACGAACGGACCGGGACCCATGTAGTAGTCCCTCAGACGGTTTCAAAGCAGGTTGCTCAACACTTGATGCTGAAACCAAAATCCAATATCTGTCTTGCCCTGTATCGTCTTTTAGTTTTGTGCTTCACTTCCAACGCGAGAGAGGAATTTTGTTTTGTCAAGTTAAATGAAAATAATTGTCGCAAGCAGATATTATTTGCTTACTTTAAGGATTAATGTGCCCCGGTGAAACGATTGATCCGGTGTTCGCAGCAGTCCAAAAAAGAGCAGGTTCGGGCCAACCTGAAAAAGAACGGCTCACGATAGACCACGGAAGGTTCATCATACGTAATGATTCCACTCAAGGAGGAAGTTCCATGGCTCTTTCCATCAATACCAATATGGCGGCCTTGAATGCTCAACGTCAGCTGCAAAAGTCGACGAACAGCTTGGGCAAAACCTTTGAACGGTTGTCTTCGGGATTGCGTGTCAATCGTGCGGCGGATGATGCGGCGGGATTGTCGATTTCGACCCGGATGACGGCTCAGGTTCGCGGAACCAATCAGGCGATTCGCAATACCAATGATGCGATTTCGCTGGTGCAGGTCGCTGAGGGTGCCCTGGATGAGACCACCAATGCCTTGCAACGGATTCGCGAACTGGCGGTGCAGGGGGCCAACGATAC
Organism: Magnetococcales bacterium DCbin4; assembly: GCA_002753735.1. Taxonomy (GTDB): domain Bacteria; phylum Pseudomonadota; class Magnetococcia; order Magnetococcales; family UBA8363; genus UBA8363. Next base: position 23,907 of record PEAN01000022.1, on the reverse strand, counting down.
GTTGATCTCCGGGGATCGTGAAGATTTGCAACTGGAGATCAGTCAGTTGGTGTATGAGGTTCAAAGGATTTCGTCACAAACCGAGTTCAATAACCAAAGGGTGATCAACGGTTCGTTTGCCGCCAGAAAATTCCATGTGGGTCCGGATGGTGGGCAAACGATTGCGGTGACGGTCAATGCAGCGAGTGTGAAGGCACTGGGTGTCAATTCCACCAACGCCAAGCTGTACAGTGCGACGATGACGGCGACTCAGATGCAATCGATGGCCAATGGATTGATCGGCCGGGTCGATTCGGCGCTGGATTCGGTATCTGACATTCGTTCCAATCTGGGTGCCTATCAAAACCGGTTCGAGGCGGTGATTGCCAATCTGAGTTCGATTGTGGAAGGGACGATGTCCGCCCGGTCGCGCATTTTGGATGCCGATATCGCAACCGAGACGGCCAATCTGACTCGGAACGCCATTTTGCAGCAAGCGGGGACGGCGATTTTGGCGCAAGCCAATCAACAACCGCAGATTGCCCTGCAACTGCTCGGTTGATGCGGAAGCTGGATCACGAGGCAATGAAGGGATGGACCGACCCTGATCAATGAACGGTCCAGGCATATCCAAGGATGGAAATGACATTGGCGGCTGAAGGTTTGAGGCCGCATTCATGGAGAATGAGTCATGGCACTTTCGATCAATACCAATATGGCATCCATCAACGCCAACCGGCAACTGGCGAAATCAACCCACTCTCTGGGCAAAACGTTTGAGAGACTCTCTTCGGGGTTGCGTGTCAACCGTGCGGCGGATGATGCAGCGGGGTTGTCGATTTCGACCCGGATGACGGCCCAACTTCGTGGGACCCATCAGGCGGTTCGCAACTCCAACGATGCCATTTCGTTGATCCAGGTTGCCGAGGGAGCGTTGGATGAAACCACCAATGCCTTGCAACGGATCCGGGAATTGGCGGTGCAGGCGGCGAACGATACGCTGGTGGCCAGTGATCGTTCCGACTTGCAGGATGAGGTCAATCAACTGTTGTCAGAAATTGATCGCATTGCCATCGACACCGAGTTCAACAATCAAAAACTGCTCAGTGGCGGTTATGAAACGGCCAAAAAATTCCATGTGGGTCCCGATGGCGGGCAAACCATCGCAGTCTCCATCATGCGTGCCACGACCGGCTCGTTGATCAGTGCAGCGGCGGCGGGTGCGGGGATGGTTTTGATTTCAAAGCAGAGCAAAGCCAACTTTGTCATCGGCCGGATCGACAGCGCCCTGGATTCGGTATCGGACATCCGTTCGAAGCTGGGTGCGTTCCAGAACCGGTTTGAGGCGGTGATTGCCAACCTGAGTACCATTGCAGAGGGAACGGCATCGGCGCGCTCACGGATTTTGGATGCCGACATCGCGTCCGAGACGGCCAATCTGACCCGGAATGCGATTTTGCAACAGGCGGGAACGGCAATTTTGGCCCAGGCCAATCAACAACCCCAGATCGCCTTGCAGCTTCTGGGTTGAGGATAACGCAGGGGGGAGGGTTTGGACCGGCCCTCGCAAATGAACGGTCTCACGCGCCAAGGAAGGCAACTATTTCTGGAATCTTGATGATTCCGAACTCATGGAGATGATCATGGCACTCGCAATCAACACCAACATGGCTTCAATCGGCGCCCAACGCCAACTGCAGAAATCGACTTCCGCGCTCGGAAAAACCTTTGAAAGATTATCGTCAGGCTTGCGGATCAACCGCGCCGCGGATGATGCAGCGGGCATGTCGATTTCGACCCGGATGACGGCGCAACTCCGGGGTACCAATCAGGCGATCCGCAACTCCAACGATGCCATTTCGTTGATCCAGGTTGCAGAAGGAGCCCTGGATGAGACCACCAATGCCCTGCAACGGATCCGGGAATTGGCGGTGCAGGCGTCCAACGATACGCTGGTTGCCAGTGATCGTTCCGACTTGCAGGACGAGGTCAATCAACTGTTGTCGGAAATTGATCGTATTGCCATCGACACCGAGTTCAACAATCAAAAACTGCTCAGCGGCGGTTATGAAACGGCCAAGAAATTCCATGTGGGTCCCGACGGCGGGCAAACCATTGCAGTCTCCATCATGCGCGCCACGACCGGCTCGTTGATCAGTGCAGCGGCGGCGGGTGCGGGGATGGTTTTGATTTCAAAGCAGAGCAAAGCCAACTTTGTCATCGGTCGGATCGACAGCGCCCTGGATTCGGTGTCGGACATCCGTTCGAAACTGGGTGCGTTCCAGAACCGGTTTGAGGCGGTGATTGCCAACCTCAGCAGCATCGTGGAAGGGACTGCGTCGGCCCGGTCACGGATCATGGATGCCGACATCGCGTCCGAGACGGCCAATCTGACCCGGAATGCGATTTTGCAACAGGCGGGAACGGCGATTTTGGCCCAGGCCAATCAACAACCGCAGATTGCGTTGCAACTGTTGGGATAACTTCCACGGGACTTCGAGGGTATGGGGCCGGCCCGCGATAAAATGAGCGGCCTCGATTTCCAGGGAAGGTGAAATTAACGGGGATCATGATGATCCCATCTCGTGGAGCAAGAAGATGGCACTCGCAATCAATACCAACATGGCTTCCATCGGTGCGCAGCGGCAACTGCAAAAGTCAACCAATGCCCTGGGCAAAACTTTTGAACGGTTATCCTCGGGATTGCGCATCAATCGCGCCGCTGATGACGCCGCCGGGATGTCCATTGCCACCCGGATGACGGCACAGGTTCGTGGTACCAACCAGGCGATTCGCAATTCCAATGATGCGATTTCTGCCGTTCAGGTGGCCGAGGGGGCGTTGGATGAGACCAACAACGCATTGCAGCGGATTCGTGAACTTGCGGTTCAGGGGGCCAACGATACCCTGATTGCCGGTGATCGGGAAGATTTGCAGAGAGAGATCACGCAACTGGTGTATGAGGTTCAAAGGATTTCATCGGAAACCGAATTCAATAACCAGCGGGTTGTGAATGGTTCGTTTGCCACCAAGAAATTTCATGTGGGTCCGGATGGTGGGCAAACGATTGCGGTGACGGTGAATGCCGCCAGCGTCAGGGCTTTGGGGGTCAACTCCACCAACGCCAAACTCTACAGTGCAACGATGACGGCGACCCAGATGCAGTCGATGGCCAATGGTTTGATCGGTCGGGTTGATTCCGCTCTGGATTCGGTGTCCGACATCCGTTCCAATCTGGGTTCCTATCAAAACCGGTTCGAGGCGGTGATCGCCAATCTGAGCAGTATTGTCGAATCGACCCAGGCGGCGCGGTCACGGATTTTGGATGCCGATATCGCCTCGGAAACCGCCAATCTGACCCGGAATGCGATTTTGCAACAGGCGGGAACGGCGATTTTGGCCCAGGCCAATCAACAACCCCAAATCGCTTTGCAATTGTTGGGATAAGGGGACTGGATGAATCAATCCAAGGGGCAGAGCTGACCCCGAATGAATGACAGGCTCACCTCCAGCCAGGGAAGGATCGCGGCGAACCACAGGGAGATTCGCTTCCAGGAGGGTAGTGACATGGTACTTGCAATTCACAATGATATTCAGTCCATGAACGCCCAACGCAACGTATTACGGATGACCAGAGAGAACGGAGGGGTTGTCGGTAGGGTCGCTTCAGGACTGGAAATAAAAAAGACGGTTGATGATTACCAGGGGTTGTCGATCGGGATGGGCATGACGGCCCGGATTCGCGGCATCAACCAAACCATGCGTAACGCCAACGAGGCCATTTCGATGGTACAGGTTGCCCAGGGGGCAATCGATGAGACGGTCAACGCATTGCAGACGATTCGCGAGTTGGCGATCAAGGCCGCCAACGACGCCACGACGACCGGGGGTCGGTGGCGTTTACATGATGGTGTACGCCAATTGCTTGAGGAGATCGACCGCATTGCTGGATCATCGGCGGTTGATGGGCAAAGGAAGAAAGGTTTGGGGGTTGCCATGGGGGTTCAAAGTGAAGTTGATGGCAATCACGACATGATCGGTGCGATCAAGGAGGCTGCTTCAGCATCGTTGATGCGTATGGGCCAGGTGATCCGCGAGGGTCGGGAGGATTTCACGGTCGACCGGATTGAGCAGGCTTTGGATTTGGCGACTGATCTCAGTACACGGTTGGAGGATTATCAGGATCAGGTGTGTGGCCTGCTGGCCAATCTGGAACAGGTGAAGGGACGGCGGGCGATGCCCATATTGCGGAAGGATGAGGTCAACGAAGCGATGTGGACGGTGGAATCGGTCAGGGATGAACTCATACAAAATGCCGATGTGGCCATCGATACCCAGGCCAATCAAGGGCTGAAGGTGATTCTGGAATTGTTGGATGGGTAGATTGAGGTCGCAGACGGCCAAACAGGCCGCCCCCCCTCTGGATCCGGAGGGAATCAGCGGGAGGGGCGGTCCGACAAGGAGAAATACATGGAGCGCATCAATGATGTAGCCATCAGGACGGAGAGAGAGAAGGTTGGGTCGGTCATGAAACCATTGGCGGGCAAACTTCATCCGGGGATTGATCGGGGAGGTGGATTTGATGCCGAACTGGTTCGGGCTGAATCGAAGGTGGAAAGCAAGCTTGCGGTGGTGGGAAAAGACGAACTGAAGGGATTGGCCGACGAGATCACCCAGGCGTTATCGGGGTTCAAATCCTTGCATTTGAGTATGGATCGGGAGTTGAACCAGGTGGTGGTCCGGGTGATGGATGCGCGCAGCAACCATGTCATCCGCCAGATTCCGGGGGAACGCATGGTGGATCTGGTCAAACAGATGCGCGACCTGGAGGGGGTGTTGTTGAAGGCGACGGCATGAGGATGGAATACGAAGCCCGGAACCGCAAGGTTCCGGGCTCGTTTGTTTGATCGCTACAGTGATTGTTCGGTAAAGCTTCCATTGCGGACTTTGAGGAGGGGTGACAGGAGCCTTCGATCATGCGCCGGTTTCAGGTGGATCTTTTGGCAATGACGGTCATCGAATGGTGTGTTTGGTTTGTCTGGGTGCGAGATCATTCAGATGGGCGCTTGGTGAACATTGAAAGCAACTTTAGAACGGTTGGAGTCATCCTGAGACTCATTTTTTCATCTATTCCGTTTCGTCCGCTCCCTTCCTGTGGCATACTCTGCATGATGACCGCATGTGGGTGAACGTCCATTCACCCGGCGTACATGGCAATCCTGGATGAATCGTGGCGGGAGGTGCGGGTGAAAAAATGGCGTATCCTGGTCGTGGGATTGATCGTCCTGGCATCATTGGCCATGGTGGTCGGGTTGTGGATTCGCATGCGTTCCGATCTCCGGGTGGGTGAACTGTTGGCCAGAAACAATTGTGATGTCTGTCATGACCTGACCCGGGCCAAAAAGAATGAAAAAGGTCCCTACCTTTGGGGCATCGTCAACCGGCCTGCCGGTTCGGTCGAGTTCCCCTACAGTGGTCCCTTCTTGAACCGTATTCGGGAACGTCCCGTGGTCTGGACCGAGGAAAACCTCGAACGCTTCATCACCAATCCCGCCTTGTTCATCCCTCAAATCCAGATGGCGCAGCATACCATCGAACACCCCTATGCCTTTGAAGGGATGGACAGTTCGGCCAACCGCCGCGATCTGATCGCCTGGTTGAAAACCTTACAGTAAGCAAAAGTTATTTCGATCCATCCTCAGGATCTCCCCTGTATCCCATCGGAAACGATCAACCATGAATAAACCGTATCTGCGCTGGATCCTTCTGGTCCTTAAATTCGCCATTGCCGCAACCGTCATGATCTGGATGTTCAAAGGGGGCAAGCTGGACTGGAGCATGGTGTTGGAAGGTGCCTTGTCGTTCGATGTGATCGGGGTCGGTATTTTATGCAATCTGGCTTTGGTCTCTTCAGCGGGGGTGCGTTGGCATTGGCTGCTGAAAGGGCAGGGGGTCGATTTCCCCTTCAAGTTCGCCCACCATTTGACCTATGTCACCGCGTTCTTCAATCAACTCATCCCGGGGGGGATCGGGGGGGACGCCATGCGTTTGGCGTTCGTCCTCAAACAATCCCATGCCCGTAAAGGACAGGCGGCCTTGACCATCATTCTGGACCGCTTCCTGGGCCTGTTTTCCATGTTGTTGATCGCCGCCTTGGGTTCATTGCTGATGTTCGATCACATCCTGGCCTCGCCACCCTTGATGATGCTGGTGTTCTCCACCCTCCTCCTGGTCATTGGCGGCCCTCCGGGGGCACTGCTCCTGCTTTGGCTCCTGCGGCGCACCGACCGCTTCCCCGCATGGATCAAAGGACATCCTGGTGGCCGATGGCACCGGTTGCTGCAACTGGGCAGCGAATTCGCCAACTGTTTCAACTCCGGCAAAAAACACGTTTTCATGGCGTTGGGCATCTCCCTGTTCGGACAATCGTTGGAAGTCATGTCGCTCGTGTGGATCGCCTACCATCTCTCCATGCTCATCATCCCTGTCAAAACCTTCTTTCTTGCCGGTCCCTGGGCCTGGATTGCCAATATCCTCCCCATCTCGCCGGGAGGACTCGGGGTGGGTGAGGCCGCGTTTGATCAACTGTGTCAATGGTTGTCTCCCGTGACGGTCTCTGCCGCTTTTGGGACCATATTTCTGGTCAATCGTCTGTTCATGATTCTGGCGACGATCCCAGGGTTGCTGTTTTTCCTGTTCCGCAAACATTTTCTTCCCCATGCACCGGAGGTCCCCTCCATCGATTCATTGACTTGATGGGATGTTTCATGAAACGCTGATGGCCAATGACATCGTACGACCGATCCGCCGTACCGGTCATGCCATGCATCCGTTTCAACCATTCGGGGATGGGAATGGACACGACACCCTTTGATCGATGTTTTGCAATCGCCGCACATAACCGTTCGCCCCTGTTTCAGGTGTCACGTCTGTTTCCGCAGGAAAAAGGCCGGTTGTTCCTGGCCTCCTATGCCGCCATGCGTTTGGTTGATGATCTGGTCGACGAACAATTCCTGATTGCCGCCGCCGCTGAACCCGCGGGGGCCGAGGCGGTATACCTCCAGGTGGATCGGTGGCAACGCCAGGCGTGTGATGCCGCCAATGGACGATTCCAATCCTCCGAAGATGCGTTTGAACCGCTGGTGTTCGAGGCGCTCAATCAAACGGCGGGTCGCTCCGACCTGGGGGTGTGGCCCTGGAATGCCCTGGCTGAGGCGATGAAGGGGGATATCAAACAACATCCTCTGGTGACCTGGAACGATTTCTTGATGTATTCGGAAGGGGCGACGGTGGCCCCGGCGACCGTTTTCCTCTTCATCCTGGCCTGTCGTTTCCGCAAGGATCGTTTCACCACCCCTGAACCGACCGAATTTTATCGCGAAACGGTGCGGGAAATGGCGGTTTTCTGCTATGTCATCCACATCCTGCGCGATCTGGAACGCGATGTCGCACGCGCCAGTCAACTGGTGACCATTCCCGATGAATTGTTATCGGCGGCAGGGTTGGACAAGGCGCTCCTCGCCCGTTGGATCACCGAAGCACCCCACCGCATTCTGCCGTTGCGTCGTCTGCTGTTGGAACAGGCAGGGGGATGCCTTGAACGGGGGATGGATCGCCTGATGCAAGGGGTTGCCTTGCCAACGTTGGAAAAACAAATTTTAAAAAAACTGATCGGACATTATACCCGGCTCCATGAAGAGATGAAGCAACATCTTGAATGATTGATCTACCCGTGATCCTTCATGAATTCATCCTCCGGCACCCCGGTGGAGGAATGAAACGGACGCTGAAATCGGGTGCCAGCCCCCGTCATTCTTTGCAAAGGGGAGGCCCCCCGGGGCAATCGCATTTGAAATTGGCATGTATGAAAAAAATTATCGAAAGAAAAAAGGGGGCTTAAGGGATTGCCCCCAGGGTGTTGATCTTGTTTTTGAATTTAAACAAAAAGGTTTCCATGCTTCAGTTTTTGACTTTGTTTCTAAAGTCAAAACCCTGGGGGCAATCCCTTAAGCCCCCTTTTTTTCTTATAATTTCCAAATGCGATTGCCCTGGGAGGCCCCCATTGTTTTCCTTGACCTTGAAGCGTCAGGGTTCAAGTCTGTGGGGGTGCTGAGGATCGGCTGAGGGCACGCAACAGGCAGTTGACCCGATTCCATGGCGTGAGCTGCGGTTTGGAACGCAGGGTATTGCCGCCATTTTCCTCGATCTTATCCAGAATGGCCGTCCCCTGTTCCAGCATGGTGGCCAATTCAAGTCTGAGGGGCCACTGGACCATGTCGAGCAATAACTGGCCGCGCTCAAACAATTGTCGGGTCTCGGCCACCAGGTGCAACATCAGTTCACCCATCAAAGGGGTGAAGCGGCGCGCCAGGATCATCTCTTCGGTGACGCCAAAACGATTCATCTCTTCAATGGGAAGATACAAGGGTCGGCCACTCCAGGGGTCCTGGCCAAGGTTTTGCCATAAATGCGTCAGCATCAGAGCGGTGCAGATGGAATCGGAAAGACGTATTTTCAGCGGAACCTGTTGATGGGGCTGTTGGGTGGCTTCATCGGCGAGATGCATGACGATCCGGCCGATGGGATTGGCGGCATAGCGACAATATTCCTCCAGTTCGCTGATGGTATTGAACCGTTTGTTGGTCACATTCATGCGGCATGCGATCAGGAGTTCGTGGAGGTAGGTGGCGGGCAGGGCGGTCACCTCAAGCGTATGCGCCAGCGAGCGGAATATGGGATGGTCGGGTTCGCCCGCTTCCGCCTGCAACAAGCGCCGCGACCAATCGTCCAGAAGCCGTAACCGTGCACTGTCATCCCGGCCCGGCAGGCCGGTGAATTCGTCGGCCGTTTTGGCAAAGGCAAAAATGGCATAGAGAAACGGACGCAACCTGCGCGGGACCAACAACGATCCCAGGGTGTGCTGATCGGAGTTCTTGCGGACGACTTCCCTGCAATAGTGGAAATCGTCTTCCAGATGAATGGGTATGTTCGGGGCATGAAACATGGCAGGCTTACTATAACCAGTTTTTCGTCCGGAATGAAGTGCTCTTCATCCCTTCAGGAAAAAATCGTCGCCGGAAAATTGAAGAAATTGGATTCCCTTTTCATTTCAAGTCTGGACCCGTCACCGGTTTTCAGGTTACTTTAACCCTTTTTTCGATCTGTAACCCATGAACACGACCGTGTGATCGATTCCACCATGGATGCCTCTCAGGGACCAAAATTTGACGGTGTTTCATGTCTTTGAATCCATGATGGAACCTCTCATGAACAAACCACGTATAGCGCTTTGTTTGGACCGCAAATGAAAGATACCTCCTCGCATTCCGTTGCTGCAAATCGCCCCATCACCCCATTCACCGATCTGGACCGCCTCTGCGTGACGACGTTACGCATGCTGGCGGTTGATCAGGTGGAACAAGCCCGTTCGGGTCATCCCGGGATGCCCCTCGGTGCGGCACCGATGGCCTATGTCCTCTGGTCACGGATCATGCGGTATAACCCCAAGGATCCCTCCTGGCCTGATCGTGATCGCTTCATCCTGTCACCGGGGCACGGTTCGGCGCTTTTGTACAGCTTGTTGTATATGACCGGATTCGGGCTGGAACTCGATGAATTGAAAAGATTCCGCCAATGGGGCAGCCGTACTCCGGGGCATCCCGAATATGGGGTGACGCCCGGGGTGGAAACCACAACCGGTCCTCTGGGTCAGGGCTTCGCCATGGGGGTGGGAATGGCCATCGCCGAACGCCATCTGGCGCAAAACTTCAACCGCCAGGAATTCCTTCCCATCATCGACCATTTCACCTATGCCATCGTTTCCGATGGGGATCTGATGGTCGGCTTGGGATGTGAAGCCGCTTCCCTGGCGGGGCATCTGTGTCTGGGTAAACTGATCTATCTCTATGATGACAACCGGATCACCATCGATGGTCCGACCGATCTCTCCTTCAGCGAAGATGTCAAGGCCCGTTTCGAAGCCTATCAATGGCAGGTGTTGCGCGTGGACGATGGTGAGGACATGGCGGCCATCGAACGGGCCGTGCGCGAAGCCCAGGCGGAAGAAGAGCGTCCTTCCCTGATCATGGTCCGTACCCGGATCGGACATGGTTCCCCAAAAGAGGGGACCAGTGCCAGTCATGGCGCTCCCCTTGGACCTGTGGACATGGCCCAGACCCGGGCGTTTTTCAACTGGCCTGAAGTTCCGTTCCACGTCCCACCCGAAGCCTTGAACCATTGTCGCAACATGATCAATCGGGGACGGGAACTCATGGAGGAATGGGAGGCACGCATGGGTGCCTTTACCTCCCGTTTCCCCGAAGAAGCGCAAAAATTGCGCGATTGGATGGCGGGAATCCTGCCCAAGGATTGGGACAAGGGATTGTACAACATCGACTTCGGCGGCAAAATGGTGACCACCCGTCAAGCGTCCGGCAAGGCGCTCAATGCCATTGCCCGCCGCCTTCCTTCCATGATTGGTGGTTCGGCCGATCTCACCGACTCCAACCAAACCTGGATTTGGGATTCCGATGACCGGTATATCCATTATGGGATCCGCGAACATGCCATGGCAGCCATTACCAATGGCATCGCACTTCACGGTGGAACCCTTCCGTTTTGCGGAACCTTCCTGGTCTTTTCCGACTATATGCGGGGCTCCATCCGTCTGGCCGCTGTCATGGGAACCCACGTCATCTTCATCCTCAGTCACGACAGCATCGGCGTGGGTGAAGATGGACCCACCCATCAGCCCATCGAACATGTCATGAGCCTCAGGCTCATCCCTCATCTGACCACCCTCCGCCCTGCCGATGCCTTTGAAACGGCGGGGGCCTGGAAGGTGGCGGTCGCCAATAAAAGACCCGTTGCCCTGTGCCTCACGCGCCAGGCGGTTCCCGTATTGACGGAACGCTCGCGTGAGATGGTGGCCAAAGGGGCTTATATCCTGGATGATTGTGATGGGGATCCCGATCTGATCATCATGGCCAGTGGATCGGAAGTCCATCTGGCCGTCGAAACCAAACAGGAACTGGCAAAGCTGGGTCACGCCCGGGTCCGGGTTCTTTCCATGCCTTCCTGGGAGCTGTTCAAGGAGCAGCCCGAATCCTATCACGAAGAAATCCTTCCCACCAAGGTGGCCGCCCGTCTTGCCATCGAGGCGGGTGTGACCCTGGGATGGCGCGAATGGGTCGGGGTGCGGGGGGATGTCGTCGGTCTCAACCGCTTCGGTGCTTCCGCCCCTTATAAGACGGTCATGGAAGAACTGGGGATCAGTGTCAAGGTCGCCTTGGAAAAGGCATTGAAACTGCTGGAAAAATATAAGACAAACTAGCGTTTGTTGACCGATTGATCAAAAAATCAGAAGGGGTCTGGGGGCAATCTTCCAGGCCCCTTTTCTTTCAAAAAATGTTTTGAATGCCAATATGCCCTGGAATGAATCAATATTCCATCAATCCATGGCAACCCGATGGGTTCACTATGGCGTGGAATCAGCAACAGGGAGGAGGAGAAAGGGAGAAATAAAAAAAGGACCGCCCGGGCGTGAAGTGGGCTAATCCATCAGCCCACTCCATCAACCCGGAAAAGGTCCCAGAAGAAGAGTTTAGCCACTACAACGGCTCATGATACTCATGCACCGGAGCAGAACCCACCAGCAAATCCGTTCCCTTGGAGATGACAAACTGATTGAGCGCTTGTTGCGAACATCAGTTCGGGTCTGCTACTGATCGAGTGGATCGATTGGTTCTGGTTCTGGGATAATCGACTATACCACCTCCACGTCATTGGCTTGGAGGCCTTTTTGGCCTTGAACAACGGTGAACTCGACCTTTTGGCCTTCTTTCAGTGAGCGGAACCCGTCACTCTTGATTGACGAGAAGTGAACGAACACATCCTCACCATGCTCGCGAGCAATGAATCCAAACCCTTTGCTATCGTTGAACCATTTGACGGTTCCTGTTTCCCTGTCAGACATGTATGAAAAACTCCTGTTGGTTTGATCAATGTACAAGGCGTTTATAACATGTTGCAGCCCGGAAGCAAACAAATTTATGCAAAAAAAAGGAAAATGTGCAAAAAAAATCCAAAATCAGGCAAATATCAGGGTTTCTGAATCTCTTTAACGTGCGGGATCATCTTTGTAGCATGTCGTGGATGGGGAGTTGGGCGGGTGACAAAACAGGTTCGCGCCATCCGCATCGCAAGCGGGGATCCCAGGGGGTGAAGGAGCCTTCACCGTTTTGGGATTCCCGCCTGCGTGGGAATGATGTTTCCAACCCGGCATTCCAAGCGGGGAGGGTTTAAAATTCGGAATAAGCAAGGGCTGGGGGGGCATTGCCTGCGGCTGCGGGTCGGTTGACGGTCAGCCCGGCAGGATGATTTGTGCCCATATCGTTGGGCAGTTTGAAAAATCCGATGCTGACAAGTAGGTCTTCCGATTTTCCCGCCAAGGATTCCGCTGCGCTTGCGACATGTGAGGCCACGGTTGCATTATCCTGGATGGCATGATCCAACTGTTGCAACGCATTGTTGATCTGACCGATCCCGCTGTTTTGTTCGACCGAGGCGGTACTGATTTCCTGGACCAGACTGGACGTTCGGCGAATCTCTGGCAGCAGGGCGTGCAGCATCTGTCGTGCTTTTTCGGCAACCGTGACGGTGGACGTTGAAAGTTGGCTGATTTCACCCGCCGCAGTCTGGCTGCGTTCGGCCAGTTTGCGCACCTCCGCCGCGACCACTGCAAACCCCTTCCCATGTTCTCCGGCACGCGCAGCTTCGATCGCCGCATTCAAGGCGAGTAGATTGGTCTGGCGCGCGATTTCCTCGATGATGGAAATTTTTCCCGCAATCTCTTTCATGGCATCGACCGCTTTGATGACCGCCTCGCCACTTTCGTTGGCATTGGTGGCCACCCGGGTTGAGGTTTGCTCCGTCTGCCGGGCATTGTCCATGCTCTGTTGCAGATTGCCGGCCATCTCTTCCATGGCGGCGGATGTTTCTTCCACGGAAGCCGCTTGTTTCTGGGTTCCATCCGAAAGAAGACGCCCTTTTTCGTTCAACGAATCACTTTCCGTTGCCACCCCCTCGGCTGAAGTTTTGACATTGACCGCCACTTCGCGCAACTTGAAAACCAATCTTTGGATTCCGTACAGCAACTGGCTGCACAGTTCGTCCCGGGTGCATTGGGCATTGAGGCTGATGGTCAGGTCGCCATCGACCAGGCGATTGGTGGCTTTGACTGCCTGATGAATCGGTTGGATGATCGAGGTCGTCAGGAAATAGGCCAGCATCACAACCGCCAGGACCGTGATGGCGGCGATGACCAAGGCCCATTGTTTCAGTTGACTGGCCGTTTCATCTCCCTTTTTTCGGTTGGCCTCTCCCTGTTTTTGCAATACTTCCAATCGTTCATCGACGCCCTTCGATACATTTTGTTCTTTTTCCTGGATGGCATTTTCGATTGTCGTGATCCGATTGCTTTCTTTGACCAGGGCGTCGAAGGATGCGATATATTTGTTGATGGAAGCGGTCATGGATTCCTTGTCCTTTTGGGAAATCCCAGAGGCGTTGACCTGTTTCACCATCTCTGCGGCCACTTTGTGGACGGAATCCACATACTTTTGGCTGCCGCGCAATAGATAATCCTTCTCATGCCGTCTCAATGTCAGATAATTTATGTTGGTATCGTCAACATGGTGTTCCAATAGAAGGATTCCCATCTTCTGCCGGGCTGCCTCAAGCGTTGCTGTCGTCTCCGTTGTCGTCTCTCCTTCCTTGGTGCGCAATACCTGCTCCGCAAACGCTTTTTCATAAGTTTTGATGCCAAGGCCGATATGATTTTTGATTTCCGAGGGCAAGGTCGATGCTTCTGCCTTTTTGATCATGGTTTCGAGCAGGTTTTTGTGGCGGGCTAAATCCTGCTCCTCATGGGACATGAAATATTCTTTCTCAGCCTGTCCCATCTGGAAAAAAATCATCTGCAACCTGGTCGTATCCAATTCCTTGATTTTTGTCTCAAAGGCGTGAGCGGCTGCACGGAATTCGCCCTGCAACCCTTCTTCCGGGGTATACCCCTGGGTTTGTATGACCTTTCCCAACTCCATGATCGCTTCCACGTAGCCTGACACATGTTCCTTGATGGCTTCAAACTGTTGGGCGCCTTCCTTGTTATTGTCTTTCAATTCCAATTCAATCAATTGGGACAACAGCCCCATGGTGCTTCCTTGTAATGTCTTGATTTCTTCAAGGACTTCCGGTTTGCGTTCAACGAGGAATTCGGCCTGTTCATGCCGAATTTCCAAAACATGACGATCCGCATCGATCAAATGTTCAATTTTTGCCTGGGTGATATCGAACAGATAGGAGTAGTTGTCATCAAGGTTGGACAGGGCATGATTGAACATGGCAATGACCGCGCAAAACATGAGGGTGATCATGCCAAATCCAAATCCAAGTTTTGAACCGACTTTCATATCAAAAAGTGCCATCTCGCTTCCGCTCCCCAAAACCGTGGTATATATTTGATTTGTTTTTTTATAACACAAAATTTTTGTTCTAAATTTGGAAAATAATACACCCCCGTGAATTCGTCGCTGAACGATCACACCACGATCCGGTCACATGGGGTATGGTCTTTGTCTTGGAAGACTGAGCAGGAATCTCGAAGTATTTCAAACCGTCATGCTCATGATCGCCTAATAAAATAGCAGCCGGCGGCATGCATGATCAATCTTTAATCAACATGATGCATGAATTGCCTATTTAATATCAATCATGATCAAAGCAGAGGCACGGATCCATGCATTGTGGTCATTGGCCAGGGCAATCCGGGTCCACCCATCACGGTGTTCCAACACCCGGACTTCGGTCCCTGCGGGGAGGGGATGAGAAAAGCTGACGGGGGCATTGATGGAATCGGCGGCGCGGGCCAGGGTTTCTTCCTGGAGAATGACGCCATGATCATTTTTTTCCCGGTCGAAAAGCAGGCCGGGAAAGGAGACCAGCAACCACAGGAGGATCGGTATTGGCGCCAGGGAGCGGGTGAGCAGGCTGTCGAAACGGATGGCCAGGGCGATCCCTGCCGCTGCCAGAAGGAACAGCACGCCTCCCGGGAGGCTTCGTTGTGCGGCGGGAATCAGCGCCCATCCAGAAAGGCGGTCCCATGGTTCATGCGCTTCGGGACGGGGGAGCCATGAGGGGAGCAATCCTCGGGCGAAATGGAGGTTGGTCAGGGAACGTTCATGGCCCGGATCGAGTGCCAGGGCACTCCGGAATGCCCAAATGGCCCGTCCGATGTCGCCAGCCTGGAGCGCTGCGGCGCCAAGATTGGCGTACATGTCGGCATTGGGGGTGACCGTTTCCACCAGGGTGGCGAACAATCGTTGTGCCTGACGGAATCCTTCCTGGCGTGCCGATGGATCCTGCGTTTCCTGCGCCTGCCGGTAACGTTCCAGGGCTTGGTGTACCTGTTGCTCCGGGGTGGCCCAGGCAACGTTGGCAAACATCAACGCCATCAGCCATCCCAGGGGGATCCACCATGGCCGGAATGCGTTTTGGCAACGTTTCATGACCCTTCTCCCGCCATCTGTCGGGCAAATGCCACGGCTCTGGACTTCAATTCCGCAGGCACGGCCTCTTTATTCCCCTGGGGGGCGAAGGCCAGATTGTCCAGGGTTTCCAACAGTGGATCCAAGGTTTCCCGGGGCACTTGTGCGACCAATGCCGCCATGCGCCGCAAACCATCGGCCAATGCCTGGGGCGTTTGCGCCCGGGCAACCGTTTGGGCCAATTGATGCAACTGTCCTCGATGCCGCACCAGCTCCGGATCCACCTGCCTTTTGCGCCGCCACCACAGTGCAATCCCGATCAGCCCCAAGCCTCCCACATACCCGCCCAACGCCACCATCTGAAACCATGAGGTCGAAGCATCCCCTCCCAGCAGTTTTTCCACATTCCGTTCCAGGGCCAGATCGGCACCGATCCAGGCCGATGGGGCTGCGGTGGTTGGGGCATCGGTTGCAGCAGGCGCCGGGGATTCCCGTTGTGGGGGGGCGGGTGCGGGCTGCGGTTGTTCCTCCTTGTGTGTTGCCCCCCGGACCACATCTTCCGCCGATACCTTCCTGGCCGCGCCAACCGACAGGGCGATGGGACGGGAATGGGTGGTCTCGTAGCCCCCTTTCTTCGGATCAAACCAGGAATAACTGATCGGGGGGAGTTCCCGCACCCCTTCGTGCAGTACCCGTACCATCACCTCAAAGGTTTTGACCCCATCCCGCACCACTCCCGCCACGTCTCCTTCCGGAACCCGGAAATCCCGCTCCGGCAACCCCCCTTCATCCCGTGCCAACGGGGGTAACGACGCCGTCGCCAGCGATCCCTCCCCCTTGAGGGTCAACGTCAGATGAATGGGGTCGCCCGCCTGGATCACCGAACGTTCCGTCGCCACTTCCAGGGAAAAATCCTGACCAATCGCCCCGGCAAAGCCGGGGGGGCGTCCCGCCTCGGGCAGGGGTTTGACATGCAGCACCCTGGGGGTGTCGGCGACCCGTAACCGTCGTACCCGGGTGGCGGTGCGTTCGCCAAAAAAACTGCGTTGCCAACGCACCCCTTCCTCCAGAATGACGCTGGCAGCGGGGATGGCATGATCGCCTTCCTTCAAGGGAATCAATACACGATCCAGGGTTAACACCAGCCACGAACGCCCATCCCAGGTTCCCTTGGTCGTTTCGGCGGCAAACTTTTTCGTCCCCGATGGCGAGGTAATGGCCATGGCATTGTTCCGCTTCCCCGGATCGACCTCTTCAAATCCAAACGCCTCCTGCATTTCAAACAAGGGTACCCGGGCCTCATGTCCCACCAGGCGTTCCACCATGTGTTCCTCGATCCACCATTGCAGACGGACCGGCACCCGTTGACCGACATAGACCGGATCTTCCGGTACACTCAATATGATCCGTTGATCCTTCCCTTCCGTCGGAATCGCCCCCAGTTCCAGGGTGACCGGTCGGGTCGTCGCTTCCTTCCCGTCTTGCATGACATGAAACGGACCCAGGGTGATGCTTCCGGTCCGGTCGCCGACGAATCGGTAATGAAAGCTGAAACGGACGCTTTTCCACTGGCTCATCTGGCCGTTGATGATTTGGACACTGCTGCTGATTTCCGGACTGACCCCGACCAGCTCCAATCGCCCCCAGGGGGGGGCCGGCACCCGTACCCGGGGTTCCGGGGATTCTTCAAACCCTTTGGCCACGACCTCAATGGCCACAGGAACCTCCGCCTGCCATGGCCCTTCCTCGACATGCAGTTCCGCTTCCTGAGCCAGGGACAGACCTGCCTGCAGCAGCCAGAACAGACCTGCCATCAACGTCCGCCATCGCCTGGAGCGCATCACCAATCCTTCTCCACCGGTTCATAGTTCATGGTTCCACGGGCATCACGCTGTCGCCGTCGCAACGCCTCCCGGTCGCGAATCCCCTGCAACATGCGGGAGCCGGCGATATCAGACGGTTTCTCCTGTGCTGCCGCCTGCGGCGACTGCCCTTCGGTTCCGCTCTGTTCCTTCCCCGAGTCACCGTTGGCATCCTGCTGCGGTTTGGGTTCAGCCTCAGGAGGTGGCGACAACAGGGCCAACGCTTCATGCAGCGCCGTCAGCGCACGATGCTGCAACTCCTTGATCCCCGTCAGTTCCTTTTTGGGATCCTTGAGTTTTTGTGCCGCCCCGTCCATCGCCTCCCTGGCGTGTTCAACATGGGTGATGACCTTTTCAAAATTTTGGAGTTCTTTTCCCGCCTCTTTTCCCGCCTCTTTTCCGGATGTGGCATCCTCAGAGGTCTTTGCCGCATCGGGTGACGGCGTATTCTTTTTCATCGTTTCGACCTGCTGGGCCAGGGCGTCCCGGATCGCCCGGGTGGTCCGGGCCAGACCCGTCTGGCGCTCCATGACCGGTCCTGCCGCCTGAGTCAACGATGTTTCGTCCGGGCGGGTCGTCAAGGGTTCCAGTTTTTGCGTGTCATCCACAAGATCCTGCTGGCGCGCCGCGGTCTGGCGCAAATGTTCCACCACCGAAAAAAACAATTGCCTGAGTTCTTCCAGGATCCCAAGAACGGTATCGATCCGGACCCGTGCCGAGCCCAGGTCCTTGCTCCCGGAGTCGGCAGAAGTGGATTTCTCTTTCGCCGCCAACAAATCCTGTCGCGCCAGGTCCATCTTTTCAACCGTCAGCGCCTGCAATTCACCCGCCCGTTCCAGACGTTGGCGTTCCTCTTCCCCGGTGGGCCGCTCCTTGGTCGTGGCCTGATCTTCCGCAGGGGGTGCTGAACCGGCCTGTTGGGCGCTTTTTTTGGCCGCGGCGATTTTGTCCCCCACCCGGCGCATGCGTGCCAGATTGGTCTCCTGCAACGCCCATGCGGTGGCAATCGTTCATCGGTCGGGGGGGGGATCGGGTTGCAGCCGTTCCTTGATCTGTTGTTCGTCCCGCCAGGCCAGATCCAACAATCCTTTGAGGGCAAGGAACAATTCCCTGGCCCGGGTGAGTCCGGCAAGCGCCTGTTCCTGATGATTCAACGCCTGAACCCGGTCTCCCCCCTGGAGCGCGGTTCCCGCCTGCCCGAACCGGGTCACTGCGTCGGCAACCAGGGGATGGGCCTCCTCAAGGGGGGCGGTCCCCTCGGAAGCGGCTTCCCCGGGTTTCCCGGGGGTCGGCGACCCCGGTTGTGATCCCCGGGCTTCGGGGGGCACCCCCGCTTCAATTCCCTGCCGCAACGCCTCGGTCCGATCCTTGATGACCCCCTGCATTTCCTGCAACCATTCGACCGTGAGCCAGGGGGGCGGCGCATCTCCTGTCGCTTCCGGGGCCGGGGGGAGGGCGGTCAGCTGCGCCAGTTGGGTTGCATCCGCCAACAATGCATCCAGCCGGGCCGGCAATTCCGCCAGGCGTTCCCGGGCCTGCTTCAACCGTGACAGGGCCACGTTTCCCTTGCCGAATGCCTGTACCCCCTGAAACCCACGCAACGCACCGCGCCCCTGTCCCATCCGTTCCCGGGCTTCGTGGAGGTCTTCCTGCAACAGTTCCAATTGATGCAGCCGCATCCGTTCCTGCGGGGTCGGTTCCTTTTTCTGGCGCAGTTGTTCCAGTTCCAGCCCCGCCATGGCCCCCAGCTCTTCCCCCTGGGCGATGACTTCCAACTGGCGGGCCGACAGATCGCGGAATTGTTGTCGCAGCCCGGGCTCGACCGCCAAAGGTTGTGCAGGGGTTGCCATCGCGGCCTGTTGCGTCGCGACCGGGGTCATCGCCGCAATCAGATCTCTTTGTGCCTGAATCAGCGCATCCAGATGGGTGGCGAGATCGCCCTTGCCCGCAGCGGCCAGGGTATCGGCCAATGCCATCGCCCGCCCCAGCACCACCTCCAGATTGTGACGGCTCTCCTCATGGTTCGGGCGCAATGCGATGGCTTCGCGCAACCAGGCGGCGGCACGATTGAATCCTTGCAGTGCCTCCTCCGGTTTGTCCTTGATCCGGGTTCCCGCCCGTCCCGCTTCGGCCCAACCCAGATTGTAGGTGGCCCGGAAACGAAGCTCGCCATCGGTTCCGGCCCGATCCCTGGCGGTTGACAACAACGTCAGGGCGGCATCGAATTCCTGGCGCTCCAATTGTTCCACCCCCAGATTGAATTCTTCGCGTGGGGTATGGGTTGCCGGGTTCGTGGGGGTTGCCGCGGTTGCTGCGGTGTCACTCTTTGTGGCCGGTTCCTCCGCCGCCATCGCGTTGGGTGCCAGGAGTGCTCCCATGAGGGCAACGCACATCAGCCCGGTGATTGCGCTTCTGCCCGAGGTGCTGATGAGTGCTGCCAACAGAAAGATCAATCCCATGAGGACCGCCCATTGGAAGGCATCGTTTTGAATGGTGCGGCGGGTACCATCGCTGCCACCCCGGGTCAGGGGGGCGATGTGACGTTCATAAATCGACTTGAGATCGAGAACGCCAACCCCGGCCGGGATATAGGCCCCTTCGGTGATCAAGGCGATCTGCCGCAACAAGGCGCCATCCAGGCGGCTCTTGACCACATTGCCATTGGCGTCGCGCACCACCGAACGGACCCCGGTTTTGGGGTTGGTGATCTGGAGTTCGCTTCCCTGTTCGTCGCCGAATCCGATGGCCAGGATGCGGATCCCTCGTTTGGCCGCCTCCTTGGCCGCTTCCAGCGGGAAGGAATCCTGGTCTTCACCATCGGTGATCAGCAGGATCGAACGGGAAACATCACCACCACTGCCCAATCCGTCGATGGCCTTGCGGATCGGCTCTTCCAGACGGGTTCCGCCACGGGGGACGCTGTGCGGCCCTGCCTGATCGAGGGCCAGGCGGAAAAAACCAAAATCGGGGGTCAGGGGGGAAAGCACCGTCGCCCGACCGGAAAAAACAATCAATCCCAGTTGGTTGCCCCGAAGGTAGGACAACAGGTCGCGCAATTCCGCCTTGGCCCGTTCCAGCCGGTTGGGGGCCACATCCTCCGCCAGCATCGATTTGGACACATCGAGGCAGATCATGAGGTTGGCACCACTTCGGGGCGGGGTGATCCAATGGACGCCCCACTGTGGCCGCATGAGTGCGAGGGTCAGACACAGGAAGGCCAATGACAGGAAGGTCAGATGCAACCATCGGTGCAGGGGACCGGTGCCACGGACCAGGTTTTTTTGGAGGGCAACCGCAACGAATCGGGGGAGGATGTTCTGGGCACGTCGATCCAACATCCACAATCCCACGATCAGGGCGGCCACGCCCCAAAGCAGGATGATCCAGTCCGGTCGGGCAAACTGAAGGTCGTTCACGGCAACCTCCGCAGGAGGGTGGCGTTCAACAAGGCCCAGATGGCGATCAGGACCATGGCCGCCACGACAAAGAACGGATAATGTTCGCGATACTGGACATAACGGATTTCGTTGATTTCACTTTTTTCCAGTTGGTCAATGGCATGATACGCCTGGGCAAGCGCTTCGGCATTTTCCGCATGGAAAAACTGGCCACCGGTCCGTTTGGCGACGGCATCGAGGGTTTTTTCATCGACTTCCATGTATTGCCGGACCAATTGTCTGCCGCCGTTCAAGGTGGGGACGGGGATGGGGACGTTGCCGGTGGTCCCGGCGGCGATGGCATGAATCTGGATGTGGTGGGAGGCGGCGAGGTCGGCGGCGTGCAGCGGTTCGATATCGCCGGCGTTGTTGACGCCGTCGCTCAACAGGATGATCACCTTGGAACGGACCCGTCCCAGCGGGTTATCTTCTTCCAGCATGCGCAACCGTTCCACCGCCAGCCCCAACCCTTCACCAATGGCGGTCGAAGCCTCTGCGGGATCCCGGGCCACCTCGACCTGATCGAGGATGGCCAACAGGTTGTCGTGATCCATCGTCAGGGGTGAAATGCTGTCGGCAAAGGTGCCAAAGGCGACGACGCCGATGACATCATTGGGGCGTCCCGGGCCGACTCCCCCCCCCTTGACGAATTCACGGATGATTTTCTTCAATGCGTCCAAACGGCTGACGCCATAGTCGCCCTCAACGAAATCACGGGCATCCATCGAGCCGGAGCGGTCGATGACCAGGACGATGGCAATCCCTTCGCTGCGGATTTGCGTGGTGTCATCCCCGGTGCGTGGCCCTGCCAGGGCGATGGCCAGGCAGACGACCGCCAATGCCAGGATCCCCCCCGGCAATCCGATCCAGCGTGCCCGTCCACGGATGGGGACCGCCGCCACCAACTGAAGGCTGGAAGTGACGACCGCCCCCGGGGTATGCAGGGCACGTTTGAAGATCCAGGGGGCGAGGATCATGACCAGAAGTGCCAAAGGCTCCCGGAATTCCAATCCGGGGAACAAGCTGTCAATCATGATGCGACCCCCGCTGGCCGGTCTGATGCAGAAAATTCCTGGCGGCCACCAATGCCTGATCGACGTGATCAAGCGAAGGCTGGTGCCGGGCGAACTTGACCTGATCGGAAAATTCGAGGAACCGGAACAGAAATCCCCGGTGTTCCGCCGTCAGATCGGGGGAATGGGTCGCCGCCTCGAAGAATTCCTGGGTGGTTTTCTCCGGTGCCCGGATGTGGAACCGGTCTTCCAGATAGTGCCGGATGATGTCGGAAAGCTGCACGAAAAAGGGATCCATCTCCTCCGGGGTGGGACGGGGTTCCGCTTCGAGCCGTTGCAGGCGGAACATGGCGATCTCGAAAGGGGTTCGGTTCACGGTCGTCCGCTGTTGGCGCCGCCACCACATCCATGCGGCCATCCCCGCGCAGGGGATGAGGAGCCATGCCAGCAGCCATCCCCGGCCCGGGTCGGTGTCGCCGGGTTCAGGACGCGGCTCCAGGGCGGCCAGCGGCGGTTTGAGTTCCGCCGTGCTCCCCTCGGGGACCACCGAGGCGACATCAAAGGTGATCCGTTCGGTAATCAGTTCATGGGAATCGGCCCCTTCCGGGGTGGGGCGCTGGCCGGGGCGATGATCCACAAACCCGATGATCAGGGGGGGAATGGACTGTTTGCCCGACATCGGGGGATGCAGGGTATAACGCTGCCAGGAGATGGTTTTGTCTCCGTCGATGGTTTTTTCTCCCGGGACGAAGTCCACGATCACGAACCGTCCCAGGGATTGACCGAATTCGGGCAGCAGCGGTTCGACGCCCGATTCCGCTTCCACCTCCAGGGTCAGGGTGAGGGGATCTCCCAGGCGTGGTTGGGTGGGGGTGAGGATGACCCGTGCCGTCACCGGCCCGCTTCGGGTCGTTTTGACCCATGCATCCCCGGGCGCCTCCCGGGTTGGATCGCTCCATCCCGGAGTCGGTAGCAGCACCCATAACAGCAGCAGCCAACGGTGGATCATCGCCGTATTCTCCGTTCCCGCATCCGGAAAAAACGGATCAGGGGATCGACGACGTTTTCTCCGGTATCGACATGGATGCAATCGATTCCCAGGGATCCCAACCGTTTTTTCAAATCGGCGATCCGTTGATTGGCCGCCTGCGCCACCCCATCGCGAAACCCCTGGGATCCGGTATCCACCACCCGTACCGCTCCTGTCTCGGCATCCTGCAGGGTGATCAGCCCGACATCGGGCAACGTGGTTTCCCGCTGGTCACTGATGAGGACGGCGATGACATCATGTTTGCGGTTGGCGGCCGCCACGGCCCGCTCAAAGTCATGGTCAAAAAAGTCGCTGATCAAAAAACAGATGCCGCGACGTTTGCGCACCGTCATCAAAAAATCCATGGCCTGGGAAATGTTGGTGGTCCGGTGCGGCGGCGGGACGGAGGGTTGGCGTCGCTTGAGATCCCCCCTCTGCCGCCACCAGTCGATCATGCCGGTCCAACGGTTGGCCACGGGTTCTTGTTGCGGGGGCGCCCCCCGATCTTCCCGTCCATGGGCCAGCACTTCACGGATGACCCTCAGGGCGTGGCTTTGTCCTTTGCGGGGGGGGATGTATTGTTCGATCCCGCCATGAAACAACAAGAGTCCGACCTTGTCGTCATTATGGATCGCGGAAAAGGCCAGAAAGGCGCAAAGCTCGGCCGTGATTTCCCGTTTGGTCCGGGTTTGCGAACCGAAATCCTGGGAGGCGGAGACATCGGCCACCATCATGAGTGACAGTTGCCGCTCTTCCTGGAACCGTTTCACGAAGGGTTGACCGCCACGGGCGGTGACGTTCCAATCGATGGTACGGATGTCATCGCCGGGGACGTAGGGCCGCACTTCGTCAAATTCGACACCCCCCCCCTTGAAGACCGACATGTATTCACCGGCGAGGATGTCGGTCACCTGACGACCGGTGCGGATTTGGATTTCCTTGACGCGGCGGATGATTTCACTGGTCAACATGTGACGGTTTTCCCATCGTTAAGGCGTGTTGACATTCAAAAAATTATTGAAAGAAAAAAGGGGTCTGGGG
>PEAN01000107.1 GCA_002753735.1 Magnetococcales bacterium DCbin4 | reverse complement strand
GTCAGTTTGATTGAATTAGCCATAATGCGCACATTCTGACACATTTCCTGGCATTCAATAAACGGTTTATAGAAAATTAACGCATATGGGGCAATCCCCCAGGCCCCTTTTTTCTTTCAATATTTTTCTCGAGTGTCACACGCCCTGAAGCGATTCGGTTAAGTACCTGCCGCGCCAGCCCGATTTCCCTGAGGGCATGGGCGTTGGAACCGGGTGAAATCATCGCTCCATGACGGCGGCACAGGTCCAGATAAGGCGCCATCGGTGACAGATAGGCAGGATTCAATTCCACAGCGATCTCCCGTTCCACCGCCCGCCGTACCACATCTTCAAAAAGTTCGTCGGGAAAGGGTGTCACATAACGTTGGCAAACCCCCCCCGGGTGCGCAATGGCGTCGATGAGTGGGTTGTCCAACAATGCCAACAATCCCCGGTATTCCAGGTCGATCGCTTCCTCCGGTGAAAGGCCCGTCAAGTTCCAGCCATGTCCTGGATACGCATGGACCGCCCCCAGGACACATTCGACCTGTCCCTTCATCGCTTCATCCCACAACAATCCCCCCGAAAAATCAGTAATGGGAACCTCCAGTCCCAGCACCAGATTCAGGTTACGTCCCCGGATCATTCCCCGGATTTCCCGCCCTTCCCGCATATAGTCGCCAAACCAGCCATTTCCCTGAGTGAGCTGAGGTTCGGTGTGTTCGGTCATGATCAACTGGGTCAATCCCTGCTCCAACGCGGTCAGGACCACCTGTGCCAAAGGGCTGGAGCCATCGGAATAGTGGCTGTGGGCATGGTTTTCCATGGCGGGAATGGTGGGGGTGGTTGCATCCAGAGTGAAAAACAGATGCGCTTTCCTCCGGCGGTTGTGAATGAGATGCATGGGAAGGTTCTTTCAACAATAATGCTTCATAATCGGCAGGGTTTGTTTTAAAATTGCGCGAAGGTTTGGCCCTGGGATTAAGATTGATTTTCCCGACAGGTATGTATCCATCATAGGGATTCCCCCTTCAGGGTACAAGCCAAACATTCGCACCGTTCCCGCTTCCGGTTCTTCCGATCAACCATCCATCAGGAAAAACAACGCATGGCCGATACCGACAGCATTCCCGAAACCAAGGAATTCCATCTTGGGATCCCCCAAACTGCCGAACCTTTCCCACTGAAGGGATGCCACCATCTGGACTGGGGCATGAAAAACCGTCTGTCCCATATTTTTTCACCCAAAAGCGGACGCACGGTGATGTTGGCAGTGGACCATGGTTATTTCATGGGACCCACGTCGGGGTTGGAGCGCATCGATGTGACCATCAATCCTTTGCTGGGTTATGCCGACACCTTGATGTGTACCCGGGGTGTGTTGCGTTCCATCACCCCGCCCACATTCAATAAAGGGGTGGTGTTGCGGGCCAGTGGTGGACCCAGCATTCTCAAAGAACTTTCCGATGAAAACATTGCCGTTTCCATTGAGGATGCCCTTCGGCTCAACGCCGCTGCCGTGGCGGTACAGGTGTTCATCGGTGGTGAATTTGAAACCCGTTCCATCCACAACATGACCCGCCTGGTGGATGAAGGGAATCGATATGGAGTTCCGGTGCTTGGGGTGACCGCTGTCGGCAAACAGTTGGTGCGTGATGCCAAGTACATGCGTTTGGCAACCCGCATGTGTGCCGAATTGGGTGCCGCCTATGTCAAAACCTACTTTGTTTCAGAAGGCTTTGAAACAGTGACCGCCGGGTGCCCGGTACCGATCGTGATTGCCGGTGGCAAAAAAATGCCCGAGGCGGAAGCGTTGACCATGGCGTTCCAGGCAGTGGATCAAGGGGCGGCAGGGGTGGATATGGGCCGCAATATTTTTCAATCCGAAGCCCCCATCGCCATGATTCAGGCGGTGCGCAAGGTGGTTCATGAACATATGCCGCCCAATGAAGCCTATGAGTATTATCGCAGCCTGAAGGCAAAGTAAGGGGTTTTGACTCAAAAAGTGAATGTAATAAAAGGGGTCTGGGGGCAATCTCCCAGACCCCTTTTTTCTTTTGATCGTTTCCAAAAATTAGACGGGATCTGAACAGTGACCATTATTTAGCCCGTTCAGACCCGGATTGCATATCCTTTCTTGCCCTCCTTTGCGTGGGGAGCAGACGAAGCTGCATCGGCACGGTACAAGAAAAACCCCCGGCGGTGCCGGGGGTGCTTGTGGGTTGGGAGCAAACGATTGGAACGATGAATCAAGTTTCAAACCACCTTGAAGGTGATACCGCCCCCTGTATTGACAATGTTGATGATGTTCAAACCCGAGGAGATGCCATTCCACCAGCGGCTGCTGGGTTTGGATGTTTTATTGAACGCATTGTTTCTACCAAAGGGATACAGATCATTGGCATCGCCCAGGTTGCGATTGTTTTCCAGGTCCATTTTGTTATCGGCCTGTTCCAGGGCGCACTCATAGTGTTTGTTGGGCAGCCCTTGTTCAAAGTTGTTGCTTCCAGCTTCATCCACATGCCAGATGGCAAGCCCCGAATCGGTCAGATCGGTGTCCCACCCTTGTTTTTGGCGATTTTCAAGGATGAAGTATTCCTTTGAGGCTCTTTTTTTGAAGATGGCACAGCCGTGACCGGCAGGAATCGTGACATTTCCCATCCCCGGGGTCAACTGGGTCAGAGAAGTGACCCATCCCGCACGATATCTGAGATATGCCCCCACCTTCACGGGTCTTTTCGGGTTCGGACCACCATAACCCATCAGGCAATAATGCCCGACGCCTGCGGAGTCGTTGCCTGTGCCATAATAGTCATAAAGATCGGGAAAATCACACAGCATGTGGCCATTTTCGTGGCAGTAGGTGGCAAGAGTCAATCCACTGCCCATGTTGGTGATTTGATAGTCATAGACCTTGCGACCGGAGCCCACCGTCACCGGGCTGGCCATATGGTATGCGTGGGGCCAAAGTCCTTTTCCCCAGTTATTGACCGTGTCGCCGACATAGTAAACATTGGTCGCATAGATGTATCCGGCACTGTCCATGGAGATGGACGAAAAGTCGAAACCGCTGGACTTCAGATGATTGAGGGCCTCATTGATCAGCTCAAGGGCTCGATTCGGATAGGTGATGGTTTCATCGGTATAGTAAGAGCGGTTATGTTTGGCCTTGTAATACGCGGTGACCTTGCCCTTGTACTCCAGTTTGTTATCGGATACCTGCTTAAAATAGTCGTACACAGATCCGGCATTGCCATTTCCGGTGTAACCTGCCTTGTTCAGGAAATTTTCAACATCGGCCTTGGAAATGGTGTGGGCCACATCGGGAAATTCAATCAAGATGCACAGGCCCACATAGCTGCCCGTCGTCGTATTGGGAGGTGGAGCGGTCAGGGGACCAATCGCCGTTCCCATTTTTTCAATCGCATCCAACATCATCTTTTTTTCCTTGGCCCGTTCCTGCCAACGGTGATTCCCCCTGGGAAGTCCCGGGTTTGCTTTGATGACCGTTGCCAATTCCCGGCTCGTGGTCACTGACTCCAACGCTCCAGGCGCAGGGGTCGAGGCAAGGCTGTGCCCGGTGGCCATGATGACACCATTCTCGTCAAGCGTACCCGCTTCGTAGAATCCGGTTTGCTCATTCCGTGCTACCAGCTTGCCATCTTGGGTTTTAAACACAGCGCCATGCTGATCACCCCATCCGAATACCTTGATCTGCGAGCCGTCAGGTTGGGTGAAGGTGAATTCCTTGTTGAAAAATGGAACACTCATCTTGCTTCTCCTGTTTCCCTTTTCTGAAGTGACACTCCGTTATTGACGAACAAGTAAACCTCACGACCTCTTTTTTTCACCCTTCTGGTTGGGGCGTTTTGAGGCATGACAGGATCGATCATCGGGTGTTCCACATCGTTTATTGGAGTGGTGGCACGGCATGCGTCATGTACACCTTGGCCCACCAGCGTGATGAGTTCGAACCAGGATCTCCCCCGATCCGTTGCGCTTCGGCAGATCTCCCCCCATGTTCCTGTCTGACCGGATGGTACGATAATCAATCTGGCAACTTCAATGGTAATTTAAATGAAATTAAAAATTGAAACATTCATCTTTACTACTTTAAAATGGTGGGATTCATCCATTGATCGCATGTGATTAACCGAACTATTTGAAATTTAATATTATTTCTATTTTTGATGAATTTACGCCAATCTAAACGAGAAATAAACACTTTACGCGGAAGAAGTCGTATGCTGCAAATGTAGAATATATTTAACAGGATCGCGTCCAACCACCGTTCGCATGATGCAGGCAAAAAAAAGGTGGCTGTTGAAGGGAACAGCGTGTGCGTGAAATCATTGATGTGATTCTTTTTTGAATCAGGTCGCATGCAGATGGAAGATCGCGCAGTCTGAGTACACATGATGAACTGCTACCAGAGAAGCGCGCAGCGATGATCGAGGTGGCATGACTCGGTGGATGCTCAGGAGGCTGGCTCGCCTCATGAATTCCCCAACAGGGATGAAAAATGGTGGGAATGATACATGTCGATCTGGCTGGAGCATAATAATATAAGAATCAATGGACTGCTCCATGGCTCCGATTGGTTGAACAAAGCCAGGCGCAATCCATCAAGCTCCAATTTTTGCGTGTTTATTGAGTCAGGGTGCGTTTAAGGTTGTCCCGTGACTTTTGCAGCAGCTCCATGGCGCGGCTCACGGCACGGCCATGCTCTTTGGAACGCTGCCGCAAAGGGTCCAATCGGTCACGAAAGCGTTGCACAACTTCACGTCGTGCCCGAGATGGATCCTGCCCCTTTTGCGTCGCTTCGTTCATCGCCTGGACAATTTCCTGTCGCCGATGGCTCAAGGCATCGTGATAGGCTTGTGTCGCTGCCCGAAAACGATCCCGCTCTTCAACGACCAGTTGGCTGAACCGGACCGTCTTGTCCCGCCAATAGGTGGCAGGGAAAAAGGTTCGTTTACCGTAATCCAGAAAATCATCCCCAGCCGTCATCTCCGGTCCGACTTCGATCTCGGGCGTATCGCTGCACCCAGCCAAAAACAGGGTCGGCAACACAACGGTTAGGACAAATATCCACCATGTATGATCCAGAGCGGTCATGAATGGAACTATTGGCCTGATCGCAAGGTCAACGCGTGGCATATTCGTTGAGCTTGTTGCGCAAGGTGCGTATGGAAATTCCCAATAGCTCAGCCGCCCGGGTCCGGTTGCCATTGACTTCGTCCAGGGTGCGATGGATCAGGATCTCCTCCATTTCCCGCACCGTGGTGCCAATGGGTAAACGGATGGCATCTGCATGATCTCCAAGCGCAGTGGCGGTGTGGTGATGTACCGAAGATTCGGTTCCTTCTTCCTCATCAGGGGTACAATCCGCATCGATCATCAAATCTTCTGGCTCAACCGCCCGCCCTTCCGCCATGAGCAAGGCCCGTTGAATGACATTTTCCAATTCGCGAATATTGCCCGGCCACGAATAACGTTCCATGGCATTCAAGGCCGCAGGGGAAAAGGGAATATCGTTGCGGCCCAATTCGGTGATGAACCGTTTGCGGAAATGATTGGCTAAAAGTAGAATATCTCCCGCCCGTTTACGCAAAGGTGGCAGCGAAACCGGAAATACATTGAGGCGATAGTATAGATCTTCGCGGAATTTTCCATCCTCGGCCCATTCCTTGAGATCGCGGTTGGTGGAAGCAACAACCCGGACATCCAGCGGCACTGCACCCCGCCCCCCGACCGGATCAACTTCCCGTTCCTGCAGCACACGCAAAAGTTTGGCCTGAAGATTCAGGGACATTTCTGAAATTTCATCGAGGAAAATGGTTCCCCCATTGGCTTGGAGAAACTTTCCCTTGCGGTCGGTAATGGCCCCGGTAAAAGCACCCTTGGTATGACCGAATAATTCCGACTCCAGAAGATTTTCCGGTAATGCCGCGCAATTCAAGGCGACAAACGCCTGACTCGAACGATCAGAAACCTGATGAACAAAACGGGCGATCAACTCCTTGCCCGTGCCGCTTTCCCCCTGAATCAATACCGTTGCCTGCGATTTGCCAACTCGACGAATCTGATTGAGCAACCGTTTCATGTTGGGATCACTGGACAGCAGGCGACGTCCATTGCCCAGTTCAGGATCAAAATAACGGGCCAGATAATTGTTGAGGTGGGTTTTGAGCAGGTCATCTTCAATGGGAAGCAAGACATAATCGACAGCCCCAACCCCAATGGCTTCCCTGGCTTCCGTCACGCTTCCCTGGAACGCCGCCGCCATGACCGGCAGGCCGCGATAGAGGAAATTGATCTCCCTGATCCATTCCAGGGATTCAGGTCCTGATTCCAGGGCAACGATCACCATGCCAACGTTGGTTCTTCCAACCCGGGCTCGTGCTTCGTCCCCGAAGGAGATTTGAATGGGCCGACACCCGCAGGTCTCAATTTGCTCCGTTAGCTTCTTGAGTGCTGGATTGTCGTGTCCGATCAGGATGATTTCGTTACGCTCCGTCATGGCGGTCACCTGCCGACTTCCATTGCCATTTCCAACTGCGATGCATTTTCAGAAGATACCTTGGCCCAGGATGTACCCGGCGCAATTTCGGCCGCCTGCCGGTAACGCCCCTTGGCATCTTCAAAATTTCCCATTTTTTGCAGAATATCCCCCACCCGTATGTTGGCCAGTGCCCGAACTTCCTTGTCCGTGGCTTCGTCAGCAACCTTGATGAATGGGGGAAGTGCCTTGTCATCACCTTTCCACATCTGTATCACCGTGGCATAGTTGTAATAATCCAATCCATCCCCCATGGGCCGGTTTGAAAGCAGATACTCAAGGTGTTTGACTGCATGGGGGAAACGACCTCGTCCCAGCTCCGCCCGGGCCAGGAAACGCAAACGGCGCTCTTTATCGCGACCATTGAGCAACCCTTCAGGTAACGGATCCAAAAGCAGTTGTACCGCTTCCCATTCGTTTTTATCAAGCAGGCGGTTGGCTTCAGCCAATCGAACTCTGGCGACTTCCCGAGTCATGGCACCGCCCAGTTTCCCTTCTTTGCGCGCCGACTGCAACCATTCACGGCCTTCAAGAATCTGACCCAGTTGCCGTAATGCCTCGGCAGCGGGATCCTCCAGGTTTTGCAGTGCCGTCAGTGAGGATTTGTGGTCACCCATTTGCATGAGCGCTTCAGCCAGTAAGATGCGTGCCTGGGAAAATTCGGGATCCTGACGCCAATCCATGCCAAAAATTTCTCCCAGCAAGGAGGCGAATTCGGGGCGACCATCCTCCATGGCAACCGCCATTCCTTTCTCAAGGAATTCCTTCTTCAAACGGATGGCCCGGCGGATGACCGCGGTTCCCTCGGTCATGTTGAGCAGTTGGTTCAACGTTTCGATACTTTGACGATACTGGCCGTCATTGCCCAATAGTTCGGCGCGTGTCAGATAGGCTTCCGACAGGGCATTGGGTAACGAAATGGACTTGATGACCTTGTCTAATTTTTCCAGACGTTCCTTGAAGCTCGATTTCCGTTCCAGGGATAATTGAAAAATCTGGCCCCAGATGGCGGCGTCGGAGCCGGAATATTGCTTTTGCAATCGACTGAACAACCTTTTTGCATCATCAAACCGTTCCCTTCCAAGTTCAGGGTTGTTCTGCTCTTCCGCGTGACGGGAAAGTTGCAGGCTTGATTCCGCTGCCCGCAGCATGGCCCAAGGAACCGCATGAGCCTGGGAAGGAAAGGCATCCATGAACATGGCATAATACTGAAACGCTTTGGAATAGTTCCCATATTTGTAATAGGTGTCGGCGATGCCCATGATGTAGTCCGGATTCATCCCCAGATAACCCAGATGTTCTGGATTGAGTTGTTCCAAAAGCGTCAGCGTCGCGGTCCGGTCCTGCTTCAAATCCATCACATCCGCCAGGAGATAAAGGGCAACCGCCGCATGTTCACCACGGCCTTCCGACAATGTTTGCACTTGTTGCAGCAATTGTTCTGCCTCGGCAATGAATCGCGGTTCGGTGGGATGGGAATTGGCCAGTCCAATATTTGTTTTCGCCTGTTCCAATAACAGGGCGCTCTTGTCCCTGGGAAGGTTGGGATCGTTCATCATGGCCAGTGCGCTCTCGAAACGTCCCGCTTCGTTGAGCAGTTGCAGTTGCATGAACCGATGGCGTGGATGGTTGGCGGAATTGGGATGTCGGGCGATGGCAGACTCGAGTTCTCCCAATACCCATCCCGGTTTCCAGTTCATCCGCCGGGCCAGATCAATCCGGAGGAAATCGATGACCTCGCGGTTGGGGGTGTCGGGAAAGGTTTCCAGCAGACTCCCCAGATAAGCACGGGCTTTTTCATTTTGGTGGTCTTGTTCAAATTCTTTGGCGGCACTCCAAAAATAATCCTCGGTGACCGGCTTCTTGGCCAGGGTTTTCATTTCACTGGAGGGTTCATACAAGGGGAACAGCCGGTTCAAGGGTTTGACAATATTTTGATCCAAATCATTTTCACGTTCGCCAATGATTCTTCTGGCGTCGTTGTTGCGGCCAATGTCACGGGGGCTGAGTACTTCGATGATGAAAAAACCAGCTCTGGTGCTTTCATGGAAATGGACGCTGTTGGCCTTTTCATTAAGCATCACTTCCATTTCTGCGTGTCCTTCCGGGAATTCGTAGACGAACACGTTTTCCACCAGCCCTCCCGGGATAATGGACCTCCAGGTATCGGCCAGGCGCGCCGCCTTCAGATGGATCCGGACAACCGGATTGCTTCCTTTCTCAATGTTCTTCTGGATCTCGGTGGAACCGGTATGGGACAGTACCAACAATGTTCCGTCGCGTCCGGGCAACACCAACCCCTCCCTGAGTTGCATGGCGGCCGCAGGGTCGGGTTTGGGCAGTTCATCGAGTTCAAACTGATACAGGGATCCATTGACCGGATCCTCCGTACCGAGGCTGTCACGAAAGCTCAAATTGGGTTTTTTCAGCTTGAACGTGATCCACAGTCCCATCTTGCGTTCCGGGATGCTCTTCACGTTATAGGATTGAACCCATGGGGATTGTTCGACGTTGAAGGCGGTGGCGGGCAGCGCGAGAAGATTGGGTACCGTCAGCAGCAACTGGGTCGGATCGATCAATTCCAGAGTCGGTTTCTTGGCTCCGGGAGGAATGAAAAAAGAAAAAATTTCACGTTTGCCTTGATCGGCGGTCGAATATTTCAACGAGGTGAAAAAAGCAGCCGCCTCGGGGACGGGGAATACCATACATCCGAGGTACACCCACAGCACCAGCAGAATCCTGAACCCATTGGGCACAATGGCGTTGGTAATGACTGTTCCATTCCTTATCGTCATGATTCAGTCTCCGCAGGTTCCAACCCTTTTTTCTTGATCTTTTCTACGAGCGTGGTACGGTTGAGATTGAGCAGTCGGGCCGCCTTGTTCTTGTTCCAACCCGTGGAGTTGAGTGCCGACAATATCAGATTGTTCTCAAAATTGGCCACTTCGGTGTTGAAATCAATACCTTCGGTGACAATGGGATTGTGTACGAAATGGGTCATGGGGACCACGGGCCGTTCATCGTCATCATCATCCTGGGATTCGACGGCCACGGCGTTGAAAATCTTGTCAGGCAAATCTTCCGGTTTGACCTGGCCATCCGCCAGAATGGTCAATCGTTCGATCAGGTTTTCAAGTTCGCGAACATTCCCCGGCCATTGATAGTTCTTCAGGA
The DNA here is from genome assembly GCA_002753735.1 of Magnetococcales bacterium DCbin4. GTDB lineage: Bacteria > Pseudomonadota > Magnetococcia > Magnetococcales > UBA8363 > UBA8363. The sequence goes on along the minus strand of PEAN01000107.1, from coordinate 1,978 downwards.
TTTCCATGATCTCATCCGTGATGAACGTTTCCGGTACGGTGGCATCGCATTTCTTGAGAAAATGTTCAACCAACAGTGGAATGTCGTTGGCCCGGTCCCGCAGGGGGGGGACGCTGATGGGAACGACGTTGAGGCGGTAGAACAAATCTTCACGGAACCGGTTTTGTGCCACTTCCACTTCCAGGTTCTTATGGGTGGCGGTGATGACGCGGACATCAACCTTGATGGATTTTGCGGCACCTACCGGGTCAACCATTTTTTCCTGAAGGACACGCAACATCTTGACCTGTAGCTTGGGGCTCATGTCGCCGATTTCATCCAAGAACAGCGATCCCCCGTTGGCCAGTTCAAAACGGCCCGTCCGGTTGTTGGCCGCCCCGGTGAATGAACCACGGACATGACCGAACAGTTCCGATTCGAGCAGGTCTTCCGGGATGGCTCCGCAATTGACGGGTATGAACGGTTGATCGGCCCGGGGAGAGAGTTGATGCAATGCCTTGGCGATCAGTTCCTTCCCGGTACCGCTTTCGCCATGGATCAATACGGTGGAATGGGTCGAAGCGACCTTTTCGATCAATTTGTACAACTTTTGCATTCGGGGTGCTTTGCCGATGATTCCGTACATGATGTCAAAGAGGCATTTTTGAGTTGGTTATGGGTACGAGCCCGTGGAAGCAATGGGGGCGCCTGAGTCACTTGCGTCAAAATTCCAACGGCAGAGTACGACAATAAACGCTTACCAACAAGTTGCTTTTTTTTTCCAAGGGCAATTTTTTTACACGCCAAACAGATCCATAACGGAACCATGATGAAGAAAAAATATGCTCTGAAACAGAAAAACACTTTAAATAAAACAGCTTATCCCAGCAACAAGGCGACCGTTCTGGAATGGATCCGATTTTTCGCCCGAAAGCTGGCGGGTTCGGGTCTGAGTTTCGACAATGGCATGCAAAATCCGTACCATGAGGCTGAGTATCTGACCGCTTTCGCCTTTTCCATCCCCATGGAATCATTGGATTCCTGTCTGCATTCCCTCCCTCCTGCCGATGCCAGGCAACGCATGGAACGCATCATTGACCAACGTATGATTCAAAGGTTGCCCGCAGCCTATATCACCAGGGAGGCATTTTTTGCTGGACATCGGTTCCAGGTGGACTCCAGGGTGTTGATCCCGCGTTCGCGGATTGAAAATCTTTTTGATGACCAAAACGGTTTCACCGCATTGGGATCCATGCCCGAAGCGCCGCTGTTCCTGGACTTGTGTACCGGCAGCGGTTGTCTTGCCGTGGCCTTGGCATTGGCTTTTCCCCGGGCCCGGGTTCATGCCTCCGATCATTCTCCCGACGCATTGGCGGTGGCCCGTCTCAATATCGAACACTTTGCCCTGGGGGACCGGGTTCAATTGTTTGATGCCGATCTTTTTTCCGGGTTGCCGCCGGTACGTTACGATCTGATCGTGACCAATCCCCCCTATGTCTCCAAGGCGACGATGGATGCCCTTCCCATGGAATATCGCCATGAGCCGGCGATGGCTCTGGATGGGGGGGTTGAGGGGCTTGACCTTGTGGGGCGCATCATCCGCCAGGCCGCCGACTTTCTGAGTCCGGAAGGGGTGTTGATTTGTGAAGTGGGGGATGAGGGGGAAGAGACGATCATGCGGGTCTGGCCTGATTTCCCGGGAGAATGGATCTATTTCCATTTCGGTGCCAGTGGGGTGTTTTCCCTGGATCGTTCCGCGTTTCCGCAAAAAGTGTTGATTTGAATGATCAAGAAAAAAATGGGTCTGGGGGATTGCCCCCAGGGTGTTGACTTTGTTTTTGAATTTTAACAAAAAGGTTTCCATGCTCCAGCTTTTGACTTTGTTCTTGAAGTCAAAACCCCGGGGGTGATCCCCCATATATGGTCCGCCCCGCGATGCAAGAGGAAATTTCATCGATAGTGAAGGAAGAGTTGCACCCATATATCCGGCCTTCTTGTG
>PEAN01000021.1:40480-58409 GCA_002753735.1 Magnetococcales bacterium DCbin4 | reverse complement strand
GCAGCACCACTTCGGGCGTGGCGGCCCAGTTGGTAATGGTGCCGTTGTCACCGAGGATGACATCAACCGAAGTGGCTGCGTTGGGGGTCAGGGCACCGGTGACCGGATCGAGCGCGGCGGCAACCACCACCTTGTCCGCTCCCATCCCGGCGATGACGAAATTGATCCCGAGATCCTGTGTCGTCGTGGTCGGGGCAATGACGATGACATCGTTGTCGCCGGTGGTCGTCACCGTATCGAGTGAAGTCATGGTCAGCATGCCGCCGACGCTGTTGTAGTCGATCTGACCATTGTCGCCGATCACCTGGCGGATGGAGGTGCTGGTGGTGGTCACCGTCACCGTATCCTGACCAAACCCACCGATGATGGTCTTGTCGCCATTGGCGGCATGGATGAGATCGTTACCACCCATGTCCAACTGGGTGCTGATCACTTTTTGCCGATGGTGCAGCACCACTTCGGGCGTGGCGGCCCAGTTGGTAATGGTGCCGTTGTCACCGAGGATGACATCAACCGAAGTGGCTGCGTTGGGGGTCAGGGCACCGGTGACCGGATCGAGCGCGGCGGCAACCACCACCTTGTCCGCTCCCATCCCGGCGATGACGAAATTGATTCCCAGATCCTGAGTCGTCGTGGTCGGAGCAATGACGATGACATCGTTGTTGCCGGTCGTGGTCACCGTATCAAGTGAGGTCATGGTCAGCATGCCGCCGACGCTGTTGTAGTCGATCTGACCATTGTCGCCGATCACCTGGCGGATGGAATTGCTGGTCGTGGTCACCGTCACCGTGTCCTGACCAAATCCACCGACGATGGTCTTATCGCCATTGGCGGTCTGAATCAGATCATTGCCCCCCTTGTCCAATTGGGTGCTGATCACCTGCTTCAAAATGTTATAGGTCGTCGATGCGACCGAATCCCAACGTGTGATTTCACCATTGTCACCCAAAATGACATCGGTGCTGTTGGCAGCACCCGAGGTGATGGCACCCGTGGTTGCGTCCATGGAGGCGGAAATCAATACCTTGTCCGCTCCGGCACCGGCGATGATGAAATTGCTGCCCAGATAGCGCGCTGCCAAATCGTTCTGGTTGCCGACCGCGATGACATCGGCATCACCGGTCGATTCGAGTAAATCCAGGCTCTTGAAGGAGATGGCACCGCCATTGGCGTCGGTATCGATCCGGGCATGGTCACCGGAGATGAAGCGGGAATTGCCTCCCGTGGAACTGGCGGCGGTAAAATTGATGATATCCTTGCCCGCACCACCCAGGACAATCGCCGAACCGCTACTGAGGTTGATGGTGTCATCACTGCCCAGACCACCCGTCTCCGCAACCGGCGCTTCGATGAAGTCCAAAAGATGGCTGCGACCCGCAACGCCGGCAAATGTCAGTTTGGTCTGTCCCGAAACGGTGACCTCCGCCGTCTTGTATTGAACGGTTCCGTTGTCGGCCAGGATGATGTTGGTGCTGTTGGCCGAATCAACGCCGGTGATGACATCCCGACCGCTGCCCGCCAACACCAGATTGCTGCCGGTTCCCAGATAGATGGTGTCGCCACCACCCCCCTTGCTGCCAAAGGTGGTCGCGGAAAGGGCGGAACGGAAGCTGAAATCAACTTCAACCTTGCCCAGATCCGCCATGATGGTGTCGTTGCCTTCACCACTGCCACCCACGTTGATGAGATCGCCGCCCAACGCCCCCAGGAGGATGTCGTTGCCGCTCCCTCCCTTGAGGGTTTGTTTACCCGCAGTGGAAAGACTCTTGTTCTCCAGGGTTTGACCTTTCCAGATCCAGTTGCGGCTTGCCGCCCCGAACTCTGCCGCACCTGCGGTTTGAAGCGTCAGGTAGTCGGTGACATTTTTCAAATCGGCATCGGCGGGCCGGGTTTGGGCACCGATCAAATTTTTGTACGTGACAAAGGTATCCGCCACCAACAGGTCGTGCGCCGATTTGCCTTCCAGGGTATCGGTACCGTTGTTGCCCACGATCAGATTGTTGCGGCCATCGCCAAACAGACGGTCTCCTGCTAAACCACCAAAAATATTGTGGAAACCGCGAACCGTAATCGTCGTTGCCCCCGCGGAACCAAAGGCGCTCTCGCGCAAACCCTCAAGGGTCACGGAGTTGGTATATTCAGAAAAGTCGATGGTGTTGCGGGCATTGGCCACTTCGTTGCCGGATGCATCGTGATAAGCCCCCGTGGCGGTATCGCCATGCAGCGAACCCGTTATGGATGCGCCATCACGCATGCGGAACACGTCGCTCCCCTGGCCGCCGATGATGTTTTCAAAGCCCTCGAATTTGAAACCACGTCCACCATTGTCCCCCACATCCTTCATGTCCTGATGGGTGGCGGCATCGAAGGAGGTCTGCGTTTTCCCGCTGCCGCTCCCCTTGACCCAACCCTTGTTGGTATCCGTGATGGTGACCAACAGATTGGCGGCATCGCCGGAAAAATCGATGACATCGGCGCCTGTACCCCCCTTGATCACATCAATGCTGGTCGTGCCATCCCAGGTGACGGTATTGGCACTTCGCGTGGCGGTGAAATAGGCATCGTCGATGTTGATCGCCCCGGTTTGGGCCGTGAAATCGAAGATATTGTTGCCATTGGTATCATCGACGGTCACCGTGCCCCAATCACCCGGGAAACGGTAGGTGTCATCACCTGTGCCGCCCTGCATGGTCGTTGTTCCCCCCCGGGCGATCAGACGGTCGTTGCCACTTCCGCCGATCAGGGTTGCCGTTCCTGAATCGGATCCGATCAATACGTCATCACCCGAACCACCTGTCAGGGTATCGTTTCCGCCCCCGGCGATGAACAATACGGGCAGATCCAGGGCAGAAGCATCGAAGGTATCGTCACCTGCGCCGCCAAACGCCTTGACCCGGGAGACCCCGGCAAAGGTTTTGGTATAGGTCTGACCATTGGTCAGGATGGCACTGATTTCGACCGTGCCGCCGCTGCCGGTCAGGGTGAAGGATTCGTTGCCGTCATCGGTGCTGCGACGTTTGCGGTCGATGGCCCCCTTGGTCACGGTACTTTCACCATCAATGCTGCCGGTGGTCGAACCCGCATGCAAGGTCAGAATTGAACCGTCCATCGAGCCCAGGACCGGTTTCTTGGCACCGGGATCATGTTCCCATTCAAACAGGGTGACATCCATGAAGGTCCATTCCCACACCCGGACCCAGTCGAACAACAGGTTGATGTCAACATACGCGGCAATATAGGCCGATCCCCGCAGGTGCATCTCAACCACATCGAGGGGATCCTCGGAAACGGCGGCGATCAATTCGGAGGCGCGATATTTGCCATCCTTGTTTTCGTCGTAGATATCCAGGGTTCCCTCAAGCTTGATGCCACCCTCGACCCCACCACGGACAACAAAGACATTGAGTTCGGCGAAAGCGTAAAGTTTGGCATTGAGGGTGATTTCCGGCTTGTCCACACCATTGACGATGTTGTCGCTGACGTAAAACCCGTCAAGGATATCGGTCAGATTGTGGCTGTCGAAAAATTTGCCGATCCCATAGGTGTCGAACCCCAGTGTCAGGGCGACATCAATGCTGATACTGCCGCCCAGGCCGACATACAGGGGTGGGTAAATCGGATAGGAAACCCTGAAGCCCACCTGGAGATTCAGATTGTTCGGAGTGAAAGTCACCAGATCGGCCGGTTCACCCATCAACATGGCGATGACCGATCCGACCGGGTCGTCGATGATGGGAAATTTCAAGGCACTACCCGGCTTTTTCAGGCCGTTTTTAAAATCATCAAACGCCTGTTTGGGCGAAACGGTCTGTTGTCCCGGCATGTCGATGTCGGGGAGATCGATGTTGATGTCGGGCAGCGACGGCAGGCCGGGCAATCCGAAATCAAAGTCAAAGTTGAAGTCGGGCAGCAGATCGAACAGGCTGATGCTGGGCAACCAGACATCGGGCATTTCCACTGTGATGGTCCGATTCGGATCGACCAGGGCCGACAGAAGCCCCGCATCGGAAATGATGCTGGACCAACCCAGGTTGGTCGTATCGGTTTGCGCCCAGGCAAATTCCTTGCCCAGCCCGATCCAGCGTACCGTCGGCCATTTGACCTGAACCTGCGGCAGGAACGGACTGATGCTCCCCAGATTGACATCAAAGGAGGCCCCGGTCATGTCGATGGTCTTGACATTGCCCTGATCGACGAACATCGAAAACGCATCGGGCCAATCGATCACGAATTCACCCCCCGACGCCCATACCCAGGTGTGGCTGCCAATGGACCAGGTCATCCGGGGCAACATCACCTTCAATACCGGCAAGATTTGGGTATTGATGTCGAACCCATCCGGCAGGACCAGCGTGACATCGAAGCGGGGCGCGAAATCGCCCGACAGGATATCCGACAGACGCAAATCCTGCCATCCCGCCTTGATGTCCAACCGGAATGAACCACTGAGGCCGTCGATGGTGAAATTAAACGGGGTGACATCGATGTAGGGGGCGGGGACCTTGACATCGGCGTTCAAGGAGAAATCAAACGCCAGGTTGGGGAGATTGGCCTGGAAAATATTGAGCAGCGTCGTGTCTTCGTGCCAGCCAACCCCCATGTTCAGACTGAATTCAAACCCATCCTGGTTGACCTCGACATCAGCCAATTGGGCGTAGGGCAGATCAACGGGGACATCGATGTTGGGCAGACCGGGAATGGAGGGCAATGCCGCCAGATTGAGTTTACGATCCTTGGTGCCGCTGACCACGAACGCTTGGGAGACCGGGATCAACATGCCATCGGTATCGGTCGGCAGGCTATCGATGACATCGAGCATGTTGACGATGGCAATGAGAAAATCGACCTGGGAGATGCCACCGAACAGGGACGACATGTCGCTTGCCAGATCCACTGCCGAATAATTACGACCCATCAGGTCGGACAGACCCGGAATCGGAGTGGTCAGGGCGTCGATCACCGGCATGATGGGATCGGTGACGTCCTGGATCATGCCGACGATGGGGTTTAAGAATTTGGTGAAGAAGGTACCGACATCCAGATAGATGTCCGTCATCCAAATGTTGGGCGCACCGACATGGAACAGTTTGTCGTAGCCGGAAGAAAAGAATTTTTCAATTTTCTCGACATACTGGTTTTTATTGCTCGCCTGCCAGGTCATGTGGAAATCACCCATGATCTTGGGCAGGTAGCCTTCGCCACCCAGGGAAATACCGAGTTCCGCATGCATGTTGACCTGGGCCTTGGCATCCCATTCCACCTTGACCAGGTCGGACAGTTTGGCGGTACGCAGATCGCTGAAGGTCAGACGGCCATTGGTCAGACCCGAGAGCGCGGAAATACCAAACAATCCCTTGTCCTTGAGATCGACCGCCAGATTGAACTGCAACCGGGTACGCGAACCATCCGCCCCGGTATCGCCGTCAAACAAGGTATTGGTACGACCAAAGGTGGGCGACTGGGTTCCCGACAACCGGCCCATCGAGTCGGTACCGGTCCCCCAGATGCCGGTATCGTTGTCCTTGATCCATCCATCCCAGTTGTCGGTCAGGGTTCCATTCAGCACGAACAGTTCGGCGTTGAGCCGTGCCGGTCCACCGCCACCACCCGGGGCGAGAAAAACATTGAGCTGGGCACTGAGTTCCTTGACCGCCGGAGTGAAGGTCGGTTTGCCCACCAGCCACAGATTGTCGATATGAACATCATGATGGTTGCTGCTGATCCCCGTGGCCACCCCCTTGTCAACCGGATCATAGGTGGTGATTTCGCCAAGTCCCGCGGATCCCGGCATGTTGGTGATCAGGTAGAACCCATCCTTGATGTCGATGCCAAAACCGAAGAACAGATCCCAGTCCAGTTCAAGCTGAATGCCACCATCGAGTTCCAGACTCAAAGGAAGACCTGGAACACCAATATCGAAACTGAGATCAAGGGAAGGGGTATAGGTCTGACCCAGATGCATGCGGAACTGGATGGCGGTACTTTGCGCCAAGGCGACCTCCGTCCCGACATGCAGCGCTTTTTCCTTCACCGCCGCCTTGAGTTCCGCCAGGCTCGCCTTGACGACGATGGCATTGGGATCGCTCAGGCGAGCCGCTTTGGTGGCTGCCGCGTCCGCCGCGAGCGCCCCCGAGGAGGGGACGAAGTCGGTCAATACATCGGTCAGGACCGAGGCTGTGACCCCGGCACCAAACACATCACGCAGCAGACTTTGGTAGGTGTAACCGTCGGCAATCTTGTTTGCAATGAAGGTGACGATGTTTTGCAGGGAATCAAAAAAGGTTTTGTCCTGCCCGGTACTTTGAATCAATCCGAGCAGGTCGCCTGCGGTCGCCTCCATGCTGTCGATGGCACCTGAAATATCTTCGAGAATGTGTCGCAGACTGGGATCGATGATGATGTCGCCCGCATCGCCGATGTAACAGGGGGTGCCGTCGGCATGGAGAATGGGATCGCCATGACTGTCAAGATTGGGAAGGTTTTTCCCCGAGGTCACCCAGGCGGTCCGCTGACCCGGTAGCACCGCTGGAATCATCGAGGGTTGGGTGATCCCCAGATATTCGGCCAGGGCGGGATCGATCTTGGGCGTCCCGATACCAGCGACGTATTCCACCACGATGTCATCGGGGGTGATCAGACGATCACCGTTGTAGTCCTGCAAAAAGTTGAGGAACGGGTTGGCGCTGACCTCGTTGGATTGAATGATGAAATCGTTGTTGGAATCGGTGGTGAGCAGGTCGAACATGTACATGCGCAGGGCATTGTCCAATCCACCATAGGTATCGATTGCCGCCGACAGGGCTTCGCTCAATGCCTTGACCACGTTGCGCCTGAGATCGGTGACGAACTGGGTCGCTTCGCGCAGTTGATCGCCGATGATGGGGACGGAAAGGACATCGCTGAAGGCGTCCAGTCCTTTCTGGATGGTCTCCAAAACCTTGTCCACGGTATTGACGACGATGGTGGGGTCACGCAACAGGAACAGCAGCGGTCCATGCACCGGTTCATCGGGTTCACAGTTCGGCCCCAGGGCACGTTCCAGGACCACGGTCAATTCCAACTGCCAATATTCGATGTCGGGAAGGATCAGACTGACATCGAATCCGGCGCTGGGGGCATTGGTCTGCGGTGTGGCGCTGAACAGACTGGCCGACCCGATGGTAACACTTGATGGCGTCGTTGTGGCCCCCGCACCGGCGGCGGACGAGAAGAACGGATTGAGGGTGGGATCCACCAGGGCCGATTCATTGTCATTGTCCACCGGCGCCCCTTCGGGAGAAACCACCGGCACCCCGTTGCCCGCACTGGGACGCTCCGGCAACGCCGCCTGGACCACCTGACTTGAAATCACGGTATGGCTGTTGGTCGCCTCGGCGCTTTCCTGAAGGGTGAACCCCGTCTTCCCCCCCATTTTGGCGAAGGTATCCCCCAGATTGACAAACTTGACCTCCATGGTTCCCAGGGGGAGGGGGTTGATGAAGCCGTCGATCTGCTCGATGGCCAATTGACCCAGGTCGTCGGAGACCGACAGCACCAAAGGAAGAACGACAGAAGAAGATCCGTCGAAGAGTACTTCGAAGTTGCTTTTTTTCAAGGTGGTCGCATCGGCCGTCGCCATGGCACCATAGGCGCTGAGGTAGAGCCGACCATCACTGACTCCATCCTTGTCGTCCGAATGGAGCATGAGTCCGCTGGTCCCATTCAGGGTCAGGCTGGCGGTACCGCCCGTCACCCCCAGGCTGTAGATCCCCTGGTTGGAATCAAAGGTCATCCCGGCCGCACTGGCGGAAAAGGCGTCAAGACGGGCAAAGGTTCCCGTATCCCCGGTGAATCCCGCCGCACCACCTGCGACATGGTCGTACAAAAACAGTTTGCCCTTGTTGGGGCTGGCGCTCGCCAGGTCGATCCCCAGCGCCAGATTGAAGGTCATATCGGCGTAGAGTTGCGCCTTGGCGGTCCCTTCGGTGTCCTTGAGTTCCCGAAGGGCACCGATCAACCCTGCCAGTTGTGCCTTGGCGGCATCGGACAAAAGATCCAACAGGGCCGAATCGTTGAAAATCATGTCAAGCGCGACCGACTGGTTCAACACCACCCGATAGGGAACGGTGATCCGCAATGCCTCCTGACCCGCAGTGGTATCATTTGCCAGGGTGATCGCACTTTCATCCATGCCGAACCCCGCCGCAAGAATCGATTTCAACCCTTGCAGACCGATACCGTCCCGGGCGTCAAATTCGGTTTGAATATTTTTGAACCGGCTGGAAAAATCGAACAGGTCGGAGACACTGGTCCCCAACATCGGCAACGCCCGGCCCAATTCACCGAATGCCCCCAGATCACCCCATTTGCCAAGCAGGCTGCCCAACTGACCCAGATCGGTCCGAATCTCCGACCAGGTCACATCCTTGAACGGCGTCAGGTTGCCCAAACCGTCGGAGGGGACCACCACGATGGCGGTCATGGGCGTCGAACCACCGAGGGCGGCGACCGTATTGCTGATGTCGATGGTGATCCGGGTCACTGCGTTCAACCCGGAGGAGGTGACCCCGGTGGGGGTCAGAATGCCAATCCCCGCCAATTCCAGTTTGGCGGTGGGAACCGTCCCGACCGTTCCCGCCTGATTGCGGAATACCAGATCGGTCACAAAATCTCCCTCCAGGAGGCGCCCCTTGACGACCAGATTCTTCAGGGTGATCTCCTTGGCGCTGACGACCCCCGCCTTGAGGGTGAGCAGGCCACCACTCTGGCCCACCAGGTCGGTGGCGGCCATCAGGGTGTCGATGTTGGCCCGGACGGTGGTATCGGAGGTATTGTTCTTGGCCGAATTGAGCGCCGATTTGATCGCCTCGGAAACATCACTGACCAGATCGGCCAATGAGGTGTTGGTCGCGGCCCGACTGGTGCGGACGATGACATCGACCGGTTGCGCGAGACCGCCGACCGCGACCGACAACTTAAGGTCGGTCAGCAGAACACCCGTCGTCGCATTGTAGATTTGCGTTGGATTGGCGGCGAGGGTCAGCGTGGTGGTGGGGGCGGTGAAGGTCAGTACGTTTTTGGGCGCACCAACGGTCCCGGTATCGGTGATGGTGACGAAGGTGTGTGCCGCATACGGATCACTGCCCAGTTTCGCCACCAGTGCCGCATGGATCGCGGCATCGACATCGGCAGCCAGGTCCGTGACCGAAGTGTTGTTCAGAGTTGCCGACCGGGCAACCATGACTTCAAGATCAAGGCTCCCCACCGTCACCTTGAGTCCGACATCCCGCAGCAGTTCGCCATTGCTTTGAAACGGAACCCCCGTCGCCGAGACGGAACCGCTGGTTTGCAGCGATCCACCCATGCCCAACAGCGATTCCTGGGAGGAGGCGGAATCAAACAAGGCATTGAGACTGATCCGATCACCCGCAACCCCGGCCAGACCGTTGCGCAAGTCAAAAGTCATGCTCCCCTGATAATCGGCCCCCAGGGTCCCGAAGGTCAGATCCAGCATCCCAAGGGTGGCTCGCCCCGGTGTTGCCAGGGTGGCGGGAGTCGCCCCGTTCTGGCCATGGACAACGGCGCTGTAATTGCCACCAATGGTGGGATTTTGCAGAAAGACATACGCCCCGGTCGTGTTGGCGAACTGTCCCGGAGTGAACCCGAGTTCGGTTGTTGCCGGATCCGTGCCATCAATCACCATTTGCAGCGAGGCAATTTTTGAAGTCAATGTAGCGATTTCAATCTGGCCGTTGCGCAAAATCGCCTTGACCACCTCACCCAGATTGGCAAATCCCCGGCTACTGCCCAGATAGGAATGTCCGGCAACACTGGTCGCAGCAAATGCGGTGTTCAGATCGTCCACCAGATCGCTGGTTTTCGTATTGCCCGCATCAGCCGCCACCGTCACCGTCACCGGGCTGGTCTGGTCCACTTTGAGTTTGAACGTAGCCGTGGCACTCAACCGTCCATTGCTGGGGAGGGTCACCAGCTTGGGGGCGGGGTAGGCGGTCAAAGTTTTGAATCCCAGAATGCCGGCCATCGAACTCAAAGGAGAAGGCGTCAACTTGATGTTGGACAACGCCGCATTGATCGTGAATTGCAGTTGATTGCTCGCATTCTTCCCCATGGTGACCAGTTCACCCAGGTTGGCATACCCGAGTCGCGACAACAGGCCACCTGCAACCACCGTTTTGGCATCCAATACCGCCTGGAAATCGGCGATCAAATCGTTCTGGGTGGTATTGGTTGTCGTATCAGCCGCAGCCACCGTCAAATCATAACCTTCACCGTCGAATGCCAGATTGAATACGGCATCGGCACCAAACGGAAAAACAGCAGTCAGTGTGAAGGCACCAGGGCTTGCGGCGTTGGCGGTGATGGTGCCGGTATAGGCCCCCGCAGCACGCAGGGCAAAGGTGTTGAGATTGTCAAAATCAAAACCAATGGTGCTTTGGAATGAGGTCTGGGTGGAAAGGTCAAGTGTGGTATCCGTGGATAACGCCGACAGATCACCGACATTGCTGGAAAAAATCAGGGGAACCGCGTTTACCGTCGCATCGGGGGCCAGTTTGACATTAAACATGATACTTTTACTGGCGGCATCATAACTGGGATTGACTGAAAAGGTCGTGCCCGAAGGAAGCGTTTGATTGATCGCATGCTGGAACCGATCCATCATGTCATTGAAGGTGACGAAGGTGGTCACCTTGTTGACGGCGGAATCCTGTCCTTCCGCCATGAACCCGAAACGGGTCAACGGGCCATAGGCACCGCCGGCAGCGGAAGTGAGTTGCGAGGTATTGAGCCGCAAATGGGGCGCGTCCTTGGTCGCCCAGATTCCCTTGAATTCAATGTCGAAGGTGTTGGCCATCCCCGCGACGGCAGTGACACTGACATCGTTGGTGGAAAAATCGGGGTTGCCCTGCTTGAACATGTTGACCAGGGCGGTCTGGATGGTCGCAGCGGAACTTGCCAGGGCGAGGGGATCGCTCTGAAAAAAGAGGGTCCCCAGGGTGACACCGAAGGAATACTGTCCCCCGGTGGCATTGTCGATCGACATGCGCTGGATTTCGTTTTTGGCCGGGGTGGCACCGACCGCAGCGGCGGCCTGCTGTTGGGTCGCCAGAATCGCCTGGGCGGGAACCGAACTGGTCCAGGTCCCTGCCGTCGTCGTATCCACCGTCATCAGGGCGTAGGCCCCATAATTAATCGCATCCTTCTTGCCGAATCCGATATCAAACACCTTGGTTCCGTTGTCGGCGGCATAATCGATGCTGACATCGGTGACCGACAAACCGGTCACTCCCGGCAGGACCGCAGACAGGGCATTGGCAACGCTGGTGGTGGTGACGGCATTGGCGGCAATGGCTGCGGTGGTGAAATCGGAATTGTCGGCCCGTTTTCCCTTGAGGTAGAACGAGGAACCACCCCCATGAACGATGGTCAAACGTTGTATCGCCTCCGAATTATCGTCTCCCGGCGTGATCTGCTTGACCTTGACGGTGGAAGAGGGGGCGACCCTCATGATGGTGAACGTCCCTGGTTCGGCCTGGACCAGATTGAGCTTGCCCCAGGTTGTACCATCACTGCCGCGTGAATACTCGCTGGCGCTGACATCAATCAAAGATCCCGCCACGACATCGCTGCCGGGAACCACCACCAGACTTTGATTGTCCGTTTCAGCCAGGGTACCGGTGAATTCGATGTGCAAATGTTTGGGTCGTCCCGTCACCACAACGTTGCCGGCCCCCAGAACCGACTCCAATGCATTCTGGACTTCAATGGGAGAGGCCAACACCGGAATGTCCCCGGTCAACGTACCACCCGCCCCCAGTTTCAATTGATAAGAACCTTTGGCGGCATGAATCTTGAGTGTCTGTTCCTCACTGCTCTTGTCGGAACCGACAATGGTCTGTCCCCCTTTGAGCGATTCTTCGATTTCAAACATGCTCCCCGACCAGGCGAGCCACCCATTGACCGCGGTCGCGATTTTCTGCCCCAAGAGTTCGGCCAGTTGATTGATGTGACGAAAACCCAGCGTTTCAATCTGATCGACAGCGATGGTGATCGTGGAGATCCGTTCGTCCCCCGGCCGCTGAACATAAAGGTCGAATGCGGCATTACCGGTGAACATCGGGGTCAAAACCGGCGAAATGGCTTTGCTCGCGGTCAACCCTTCCACCAGGGTCGTCGCCAGTTGGTTATCAATGACATCGTTGATCACACTGCTGAAATCAAGGGCCTGGCCCAACTTGAGTTCGGTGAAGGGCATCAGGGCATCAAACCGGCCCGAGTCCCGCAACAACTCCAGATAGGTCCCCAGATCCTGCAACATGTTGACGAGCTGGGTCGAATTGAGGCTTGAAAACGCCTGGAGCTGGCTGAAATTGGTGGAGGTCACCGTCAGCGGTGTGGACAGAATGGAAGTCCAGGGAACGGCGGTGGTACCATTGCCAAAAACCACATCGACATGGGGGGTTCCCCCCGCCAGGACCGAAAGCGCCGTGGTCCCCACCGTACCGGTCAAATCAAAGTGAACATTGCCTTTGACGTTATGGGTGGTCGCCGCTTTGATCGCAATCACATTATCGGCACTTGCGAAGGTGCTGTCACCGGGGTCCTTGATGTCCGCCACCCCCTTCGCCGCAACCGCTGCAAATTCCACCTTGCCGGTGTCGAACGCCATCGTCCCCGTAGCGGTCACATCAAGAATACCTAAAACCGCCTCAGTATTGAGGGTGGCCGACTTGGCCTGGACCTGGGCATCCAGGGTGACCACCTCAATGGTGCCGTCGGCAAAGTTGTAGTTTGCGTTATAGTGAATATCGGCAACCAGAGGGATCCCCTGATCCGCTTGGAAATCGAAACCCAGGGCTTTAAGCTGCTTGTCGAAACCAAAACGTTGGGTGAATTCCCGCGACAGGGTCAGGTTGACATTCAAAGAATCGGTGCCGGAATCGTAATTGAAACTGATCGACGGGGCACCTGCAGCGTGATCGACCCATGATTCCAGATGACTGTAGGCCCCGATGCCGTTGAGGTAGTCACCCAGGCGACTCATCAATCCACCCGAGGTATGGCTGCCTGAAGTCGCCAGATAATCATCCAGGACCGTCGTATTGGCGGTGGTTTTGAAGCTCAGGAGGTCACCCAGGGAACGTCCATCATTGGTCTTGATCAGGCCACCGAAGGTCAGATCAACCATGGGAAGGGTATAGGACAATTCACTGGAGGCATTCAGTTGCAGACCGAATCGGGCTGCCGCGTCAAACGGAGCGGTGGAAGAAATGGTTGCCGTGGTGGAACCCGCCTGGGTCGGGGTGACCACCGCCAGCAGTTGATCATACGCATCGAGCTTCAAGGGTTGGGTCTCGATGGATCCGGTCGCTTGTTCCAAAAGCCAGTCGCCACCCTGTTCGGTTGCACCCGTGGCATCAATGGATGCGGCAACATCAACCCCTGTCAGTTGTCCAAGTTGTTCGACAAACGCCTGCCCCTCGGTTCCCGCGGCAATGTCGCAACCATAGAACAACAGATCGGCGCCAGGGGCCATGGCGACATTCCAGGCGGCCAGTTGTTCACGATAATCATCCAGATTGGCCTGGTTGAGGGTCGTGATCCCCAGGCGCAATGCGGCGATATCCCCATGGCTCAATACATGGACCGCTTGAAGATCCTTGTATCCGTCCAACCAGGTCGTCATCTGCTCAACACCGTCCCGGGTCGAATCCAGGACGACGACCTCGACCCGTCCCGGTTCGGTCTGACCGGAGCGCGCCTTGAGGGCGGCGGCGATTAAAGATTCATGATTTTTGACCGAAGGATCGATGAAGATGATTTCGTTGGCCCCTTCGGTTTGCGCGGCCGCCTGCCGGGAATCGATTTGTTCATTTTGGTGGAGTGCCGCAACCGACTGGGTACTGCGTGGATCCGAAACCGTCTGGTTGAGGGGTGCTTCGAGTCCTTCGTCGGGCGAAGGCGTGGGCGGCAGCATCAACCCTTCCCCGGAGAGGAGAAACCGCGGCTCCATCGCTTCCACATGCAACAGGCGGGGACGGATCGGATTGACCCGGCGATTCGCGGTCGATCCCTGGATCAACGCCCGCAAGGCATGTCCGGCACGATTCTTTTTTTCGGTTTCGCGGTCTTTGAACATGGATGTCCTCCTCTCCCTTACCAGGAGAGATCTTTAAGAAGGAGGTGAATTTTCTCCAAACGCAACAAGCACAAAATTTTATACACAGCGCTATTTCAATAAAAAATTACAATCAATAAGTGCAATAAATAAACAATTTCTCTCCTGACTTAAAACAACTCCTGCACCAGTATCGTAAGGGTTTGCGCCATAAGTCAAGACGAATCTTCTTTATGACGCCAAGGTTTGGTTGAACGGGAATTTCACCCTTCAATATTCCTGGATTCCAAGCATTCGCGAGAAATAATATTTACGTTCATTTAGAAACAAACTGAACCCAGTGAACGTTGCAAGATCACGATGGGGCAGGTTGAGGAACTCCCGATTTCCTAATTCAGACAGGATGTTGAATCATGGCCACGGAGTCAACCTCAATAAGCGCGATTCATCGTGACGAAGTTGTGTTGGAATTCATGGATTCAGGCGCGTTCAATTGGTCCAGTACTGCAATCAAGGTTTGCTGAACCGCAATACCGTTCCGACGTAAGGGTGGAAGCAACCGCACCGCTTCAAGACAATTGCCGTCCTTTCCCATCGCCTCCAAAGTCAGACACAGACCCGCCAATGGATCCGCCCCCAAAGACATGGCACTTCCCTTCAGCCGATGCGCCTCAGCGGATAATCCCTGCCCATTACCTTCTTCGATGGCGCGGGCGATGGTCTCGATGCGGCCGGGAAGCAGTTCGATGAATTTTGCGATCAGAGGCGCGATATGTCCTCCCATATCCCGACGCAATTGTTCCAGTTTGCTGTGATCAATGACCATCTGGGACGGGTCAGCGTCAGGAAGCGGTGGCGCGAGGGTCGTCAGGTTCGGGGAACCGCTGGAGTCGGAAGGCGAGGGGCGCTGCACTGCCGTGTTTTGGGAAAAATTCCGGATCGTCGGTTGTTCTTCATGGATCGATTGTTCCAGAATGAGCCGTGTCTCTGCGCCTTCATGCCTGAGCCGATCCAAAGAGGACAGCAATGCGTTCAAATGACCCGCTTTCGCCTGGTGTTCCATCTGTTCGCACAAATCAACCAGTCGATCCGCCCCCATGGTCGCAACCGCCCCTTTGAGTTTGTGACACTCAAGTGCCACCTGGTCATAACCTCCCTGAACACAAAGCCGGGAAATTTCCTCGATACGTTCGAACAACCGTATCAGGAACCGTCCGACCATCCGCTCGATGTTGGGACCCATGTCCTGTTTCATGACCTGCCAGCGATGTTGATTGATGATCTGAACCGGTTTGCCATCGCCATCGGAACGGGAATCGGAACGGCAGATGGGCAGCAAGGTTCCAGGTTTGCCGGAAGATCCGCGGGTTGCCAGATTGGCCATCACCCGATCCAGGAGATTGACAAATTCCGATTTTCGTATGGGTTTCGTCAGATGGGCATCACAACCAGCGGCCAGTGATTTTTCCGCTTCCCCCCGAAGGGCATGGGCCGTCAATGCCAATATTGGCAGAGGATGACGATGATTGTCCTGTTCCCATTGACGAATCTGCCGCGTCGCCTCCAATCCGTCCATGTTGGGCATCTGAATGTCCATGAACATCAGATCAAACGTTCCCGACCGCACCTTTTCCAATGCGTCCAAGCCGTTACCAACCACTTCAAGCCGGTGTGGGGTGTGTTCCAGGAAGGATCGGATCAGGATGACGCTGTCTTCCACATCCTCTGCCAGCAAAATGCGTAAAGAGGGGATGATATGGGCCTCGGCTTTGTGATTGGAACGTAATGATGCCACTTCAGGCAAAGGATCTTCCAGCACCCGTTCCGGAGCAACCGGCTCCAGCGGGAGCGTGAATGAAAACTGACTTCCATGGCCGACTTTGCTTTCCACCATGATTCTCCCTCCCATCTTTTCCACCAATCGCTTGCAAATGGCCAAACCCAAACCGGTTCCTCCAAACTGACGGGTGTTGGAACTATCGGCCTGGGTGAACAATGCAAACATATGCTCCTGTCGTTCACACGGAATTCCAATGCCAGTATCGGACACTGAAAACGTGACGTCATTGTGTCCCTCCGCCACGGGGATCACCGACAGGTTGATGTTTCCTTCCCGGGTGAACTTGATGGCATTGCCCAATAAATTATCCAACACCTGTCGCAGTCGATCAGGATCTCCTTTGCGATGGATCACAATCCGGGGATCGATCTCCCGGGTCAGGCCGAGATTTTTCCGGCGCGCCCTGGGAATAACCTCATCCATGATGGTATCGACCAGCTTTTTCAGGTCAAACGGTTTGTGTTCCAGTTGCAGGCGACCCGACTCAATGTTTGACAGGTCGAGAATGTCGTTGATCAATGCCAGAAGATGGTTGCCATTGCGATGGATCACATCCAGATAGCGTCGCCCCTCAGAACCCAGATCCATTTCCGCCAACTGATCCGCCATGCCGATGATGGCATTCATGGGGGTACGGATCTCATGACTCATGACGGCAAGAAATTCACTTTTGGCCCGATTGGCCCCCTCCGCCTTAAGTCGTGCCTCCTCAAGGGTTTTTTCCGCCTGTTTCCTGACCGTGATGTTTTCCATGACGCCGATATAATGACTGATCGGCCCACCAGGAACCAGGTAAACCGGGCTGATGGTCGCCAGCTCCCAAAACAGGGATCCATCTTTTTTCTTGTTGAGGAGTTCTCCCTGCCAAACATTGCCACTTGTCAGACAGGCCCACAATTGCTCATAGGTTTTCAACTCGGTATGGCCCGATTTAAGCATCCGGGGATTCTGGCCGACGACCTCTTCGAAACGATATCCGGTGAACTGACAAAACCTCGGATTGACATATTCGATGGTCCCCTCAAGATTGGTGATGATGACCGAAACAGGACTTTGTTCCACCACCCTTTGAAATTTGACCCGTTCCGCTTCCACCGCCTTGCGGGCGGTCGTATCGAACAGCACACCATCCAGCCATTCGGGTTGCCCATCGTGAAACCGGACTCCCTGGCCTTTTTCATGAACCCAATGGAGGGTTCCACCTGCGTCGATGATCCGATATTCGACCTCATAGGGTCGTTGATCCGCCATGCTGGCAGTCACGATGTCGTTGACATGCGCCGCATCTTCGGGATGGATGATGCTGAGGAAGTCGCGAATCCGGTTGTCGATGAAGTCGGTCGCAGGGTAACCCGTGATCTGTTCCACCATGTCACTGACATAAATCATGGTCCGGTTACGGTCCACACGACAGCGGAACACGATGGCGGGAAGGTTGGTCACCAGTCCCCGGAAGCGCTCTTCGCTCAATTGCAGAAGTTGCCGGGTTCGTTCCAGTTCATTGACCCGTTCCAACAGTTGGGCATTCAACCGTTGAATCTGATCTTTCTGTCGGAAGATTTCCAGGAATACCGATATTTTCGCCAGAAGGATTTCATCGTTGATCGGTTTTTCGACGTAGTCAATCCCACCGGTACGGTATCCACGCAGATGATGATGATCGTCACGGAAGGCGGCGGTAATGAAGATAATGGGAATGTCCGCAGTCGATTCCACCCCCTTGATCATGCGGGCCACTTCATACCCATCCATCCCTGGCAGATCCACATCCAGCAACAGCAGAGCAATGGAATGTTTGGCCACCTGGTGCAAAGCTTCATTGCCATCGCGGGCGGTGATGATATCGGCGGGCAAACGGGATAACAGGCGAGAAAATGCCTTCAGGTTTGCTGAATGATCATCAACGATCAATATGGTGGGTCGTGTATTCATCATCGATCACAGTCAAGCATTGGCATCCCCCCCCCCCCCTC
>PEAN01000021.1:0-40470 GCA_002753735.1 Magnetococcales bacterium DCbin4 | reverse complement strand
AGCATTGCCACCCCCGCCGCTCTTCGGAACGCGGCGGGAAGTCAGATGGGAGTTCATTTTTTCCATGAGTGTTTCCAATTGCACCGGCTTGGTCATCAAATCGTCTGCACCCGCTGCCAAACAGGAGTCCAGGTCTTCCGACAAAACACGACCCGTCAGAGCGATCACGGGAACCTGATTGAATCCGGGCCGTTTCCTGATCTCCCGGATGGCGTCATAGCCGTTCATGACGGGCATGATGAGATCCATGATGACAATATCGATGCCTCCAATCCGCTCCAGTTTTTTCAACGCCTCAAGACCATCACCCGCCATCAACACCCGATCGACCCGGCCTTGAAGGAACTTGGTCATGGAAAACGTATTTTTCATATCGTCGTCCACAATCAACACCGTGATGGAATCTTTCTTCGGACGAAGGGGCTCCAGTGCCTGGTCTGCTCCCTCCCGATCCGTACCCTTCACGATGGGCGTTGCCGTTGATTCAGTTCTTCCGGGCACTGGAGCAGGGACAGGCCGTTGTGGCGGGCAGGAACCCGTGGAGGAGGGACCCAACCAGTCGGAAAGGGAGCTTAAAAGTTTTTCCTTGTCGACCGGCTTGGTCAACCAATCGTTGGCACCTGCCGCAAGGCATTTTTCCCAGTCTTCCGGCATGACCTTTGCGGTCAGTGCGATGATGGGCAGAGCCTTGAACCGGTCCTGTCTTCGAATATTCTGGATCGCATCATATCCGTTCATGACCGGCATCATGATATCCATGAACACAAAATCGACCGGGGTTCCCCTGGAGAGAATGTCCAATGCTTCCCGTCCATTGCCCGCAGTGATCATCCTTCCCACATGACCTGACAGTGATTTTTTCAATGCAAACAGGTTGCGCGGATCATCATCCACCAGCAGGATGGTACGGGTCGGATCCTTGAACCTCATCGTCTCGTCCACGGTGGCATGATCTGCCTGAATCGTTTCCGGTTGCGAGGTTGAACTGGCGCGCAACAGATGACCAGGACATTTGAGTGGCAGAAACAAGCTGAATGCCGAACCGATCCCTTCTTTGCTGGTAACCTGGATTTCACCACCGACAAGTTCACTGAATTTTCGAGAGATGGAAAGTCCAAGCCCCGTCCCCCCATATTGACGGCTGGTGGTCCCGTCCGCCTGCCGGAACGCCTCAAAGATACGTTCCCGCTTGTTTTCCGGAATTCCGATTCCCGTGTCGGCAACGGTGATGGCCAGACAATTACCCGGTTTCAGGTCATGATTCATGAAGACCCGGGTACGTTCCGCCAGCTCAATGGAGACTCGGACACGCCCCTCATGGGTAAATTTCAAGGCGTTGGCCAGAAAATTGCGGACAATCTGTTCCACCTTGTCCCAGTCGGTCACCAAAGATGCCGGCAGCGAGGGCTGAACCTGAATCTCAAAGGAAAGCCCCTTGTTTTCGGCAACCGGTTTGAACATTCGTTCCATTCGCCGGGAAAAACCAGCCAGGGAGCGTTCTTCGACCAGGAGATCCATGCGACCCGCTTCGATTTTGGACAAATCAAGAATATCGTTGATCAGACGTAACAAATCCGATCCGCTTTCATGAATGACCTGGGCCGATTCCACCTGATCATCGGTCAAATTTCCTGTTTCATTGGCCACAAGCATCTTGGAAAGGATCAACAGGCTGTTCAAGGGTGTGCGCAATTCATGCGACATGTTGGCCAGGAATTCCGATTTGTATTGGCTGGCATGTTCCAGCTCAATCGCCTTTTCCTTGAAGACATGTGCCGCCATCGCCATGGCACCGATTTCATCATTACGTCCCTTGCCGGGAATTTCCGCATCCATTTTCCCCCGTGCCAGATCGGTCAAACTACGGGTCATCGCACGAATGGGCAAAGCGGTGTTCCGGGTGATCATCCAGGCCATGAACAACCCCATGAGAATGGCCGTCAGCGACACGACATGACTGATCCACAAGGAATAGAAGATTGAATCGTTGAGGTCACCTTCCACGTTGGATTGTTCGATCAGGGTCAACTCCTTGAGTTCACGGGCAAGCCGGGCAATCTCCGCCGCTTCGCTGCCCATGACGACATACACCAGATGCATGTAGGCCCGAGTCGCCCGAACCATTCCCAGAAAGGCTTCGCCGAATTGATTCGACTGTTCGCGAATTCGATCAATGTCATGACTGCTGTCCCCTTGTTCCAGATGATCGGTCAGGGTGTTCATGGAGGCATTCAGCAATGCCATCCTTCTCTTGTTTTCCCGAACCAGTTTGGAATTGGGATTGATCATGAAATGGAGCGCGGTTTGTTGTGTCAGCAACAATTCCTTCTGGACCGCGCCAACCAGCATGCTGCCGCCAAAATCGCCCTGATGGCGCAGTTGATTGTAGATTTCATCGAACAGGAGCAGCGCATTGCCACTGGCCATGTCCAATTTTTCCAAGGCGATCCGATCCCGGAGACGCCGTTCTTCGACTGCCGACTCAAAACTATCGGAATATTGAGAAAAATGGCGATCCATCCGCCGCATGATGTCGGCTCGGCGGGGATCCGTCAGATTTTTTTGCACCGTTTTCATCTGGAGGGAAAGGATCCGTTGCAGGTCTCTGACCTTGTCAACCACCCCCGAATAACCCGAATTGGTAAAGCCCAGGACCGCCCGCTGAAGATCCAGAACGCTGCGTTCGATCTCCAGGATCTCCCGTACTTCCCTGTTGGTGTGACCATACTGGACGAAATAGTTGACAACATTGTGGAAACCAAGATTACTCACCAACGCCTGAGCCGTGAACAAGGCCATCACCACGCCGAATCCGAGAAAGATGCGCACACCGATGGTCAGATTGAACCGACGCAACCTATCGAACATGGGCGGAAGACTCCTCATGAACCTCATCCACGTCCCGTTTCATGCCAACAGAAATTCGTGCCAACGAGGCAGAATATATTCATAGGTATCCATGACGGTGTTCCAGACCGCGATACGGGAAAACCGCTGCCAATAGGAGCCTCCATTTCTAATCGTTCCCTTACGTACACACCGTTTGCCGTTGGACCCATACAGATCTTCGGCAGCAGGCATTCCCTCATACCAATAGTTCCATTCCGCCCGGGTCAGATGGGGACGGGTCCGTTCGGGAATGGAAATGTAATAACCCTGCCGGGCGATATAGGCACCGGCCCAACCATCGAGCCACCAGTTCATGAATTCATAAGCCATGTCCCGAACTCGACCGGTCGTAAGCGATGAAAGGCACATCACACCATGCCACGCCCGGTATCCCTCCTTCGGGGCGGCATAGACCGCAGGAATGCCTTGTTCATTCAAATCGCTGATCGCAGGTGAGAACATGCTGGCAATCACTGCCAACCCCGATTCCATGAATTCACAGGATTCGGGTATCGAGTTCCAAAAACCACAAAAATGTCCCTTGCGCTTCATGGGGATCAATATGTTGAACAACTGGTCCACTTCCGCTTCGGTCATGTCGCCCATGTCGGCAAAGGTCATGAGTCCCTTGGCCTCGACCGCCATGGCCATGTCGAAGATGCCGATGGTGGGTTCACTCACCACCGCCACCTTGCCACGCCAACGTTCGTCCAAAAGCCAGGCCCAGCTTTCTCCGACATAGGCCGCCGACTTGGGAATGATCCGGGTATCGTAGCCGAACGAATCGGTATTGTGGACATAGGGAAGGAAACTGATTTTGTCCGATTCCCTGGCACCCAGTTCACCATTGGCCTGGACATAAAGGAGCTTGTGCGGGGCGTCGCCCAGCCCGATCCGGGCATCGGGGGTCAGACGCCCGGTTTTGGTAAGGTTGTTGACTTCATTCCAATACTTCAAACGTTTTATTTCAATGGGTTGAATGGCGTTGGCCCGCCAAAGGATGTTCATGGAGTTGGACCATTGTTCGTAAATGTCAAAGGCATGGGGACGGGCCGAAGCCCTCTGTTGGACCCAGGCGCTGCCACCTTGTTCAAAGACGATGGGAAACCCGAGATCCTCCTGCGCCTTCTTCCGAATCGCCTCCCGAACCGTCGCCTCAGTCCCCATGACCCTGAGGGGTTGTTGGGATGCGGTGTGAATGAACGGGGCATGAAACATCGTCGCCCCACCCGCAAGGAGGGCACCCGAAGTCTTCAAAAAATTACGCCGTGAACATCGTTGTTCACTTGCAGGTTCATGCGTCATCATCGTCGGCTCCCTCCTCAAGTCGGTCTCCTTTGATGAGACAATGGAGCAGGTTCAACAATTTTTTCTTGCGGATCGGCTTGGTCAAATGAAAATCACAGCCCGCTTCCAGAATACGTTGCGATTCCTCCTTCATGGCATGGGCGGTCAAGGCAATGATGGGGGTCCGTGGTTGTCCTTCGATCAGTTCCCAGGAACGAATGTTTCGCGTCGCCGTCAACCCATCCATGACTGGCATTTCGATATCCATGAGCACCAGGTCAAACGCCGCCTCCTGGAACCGTTCCAGGGCCATTTGACCATTTTCCACCAGCGTCAGGCGGTGGTTGGTCTGCGACAGAAAAGCTTCGATGACGATTCGGTTGTCTTCGGCGTCATCGGCCAAGAGGATCTTCAATCCGTCGTTTGACGATACGTTGGATATTGGATTCAAAACATGGTAAGACTCCAGACAAGGCAGCCGTTTCTGAAATGAACCCGGTTCCGTCACCGGCAAATGGGCGGAAAAATAAAACCGGCTGCCCACCCCGGGTTGACTTTCCACCCTGATGGTTCCCCCCATGAGCTGGACCAGACGGTGGCAAATGGTCAACCCCAATCCCGTTCCACCATAACGGCGGGTAATGGAGCGTTCTCCCTGACAAAACGGATCGAAGATCGATTCCAGTTTGTCTTCCGGAATGCCAATGCCGGTATCGATCACCTGGAAGTTCACGAACCCCCCTTCCCCTCGCCGTACCGATACGATCACGGAACCAGACTCGGTAAACTTGATGGCGTTGGCAATCAGATTCATCAATACCTGGCGCAACCGGTCCCGATCCCCCAGGACAATCCATCCCTTGGCGGTATCCATCTCCAAAACCAGATTCAATCCCTTCTCATGGACCCCAAGACTGAATATTTCCAGGATTCCCGAAGCCAGGTCATGCAGATTGAAGGGTATGACCTCCAATTTCAGTTGATCGGCTTCGATTTTGGACAGGTCGAGAATGTCGTTGATCAGTGCCAGCAGGGTCTCCCCGGCCCGATTGAGGGTATTGAGATATCCGCGCTGGGTGTCGTTCAATCCGCTGTCGGCCAACAGTTCTCCCATCCCCAAAACCGCGTTCATGGGGGTTCGGATGTCATGGCTCATGGCGGCAAGGAAACGGCTCTTGGCCCGGTTGGCCTCCTCAGCCGCCTCCTTGGCGATCCGCAAAGCCTCATGCGCCTCCTTGAGATCCGCTTCCCCCTGTTTGCGTGCGGTAATATCGCGCATGGCAATAATTCTGACGGTTTTTCCATCCAGTTGGGTGTCGCTGCCGTGCATTTCGAGGAATATGGATGTTCCATTTTTTCTCAACCCCACGATTTCATAAGGTTGGGCGTATCCGTTACGCGCATATTCCTCGACCTTTTCCCGATCCTCCGGGGCGGTCCATTGCAGAAAATGAGTCCCCTTCATTTCATCAAGTTCGCAACCGAACAAGGTCGCAAACGCAGTATTGCCATCCCGAATGATCCCATCCTCAATGATGGCGATGCCTTCAAACGCCGAGTCGGAAAGCCGTTTGAACCGTTCCTGGCTGGCCCGGAGCGCCCGTTCCATCTCCAGGCGTTCTGAAATATCACGAAAAACTATGACCGCCCCCGCGATTTCACCCTGTTCCATAATGGGGGAAACGACATATTCCACGGGAAAAGAGGTGCCATCTCCCCGCAAAAAGACTTCATCACTGACATGACGCACGCGACCATCCCGAATGGTGGTCAGGATCGGACAACGTTCCCTGGAATAGGGCGATCCATCAGGTTGGCTGTGATGAATCAGATCATGGCTATCCCGCCCGACGAGCTCCTGTTCCATCCGGCCCAACATGCGTGCCGCTGCCGGATTGACGAACGTCGTGACTCCCATACGATCCAAACCGTGAATCCCTTCTCCGGCGGCACCCAGAATCAGTTCATGGCGATAATTCAGGGCACGAATGGTTTCCTCGATGGCGAGTCTGCGGCTGATATCGCGAAACCGGCCGGTAAACTTCATCCGTTCATGCTCCCAGAACGTCCACATGGTGAGTTCCACTGGAAGCACCCCACCATCCTTTTTCTGGATTTCAATCAAAGGAATCTGTAAATGACCCAACTGGGCAAGTCGTTCCAACGTTTCCTGAAGTTCAATAAATTTTTGGGAAATATCCTTCACCCCCAGACCAGGCAGTTTGTTACTGTTATAACCCAACAGGCTGGCCATCCTCTGATTGCCAACTTCGATCAGTTGCGTTTCAAAATCAGCGATCAGAAGGCCATCGGGACTGTTTTCAAAAAGCTGCCGATAACGCTCCTCACTTTCCCTGACACGGGCCTCCATGTGTTTCAGATCGGAAATGTCCTTGCTGATAACCGTAATGCCAACGACCCGACCATCATCATCCAGGTAGGGTACCTTGTCGGTGCGGAACCAGTGAATTTCTCCAGAAAGAACGGGTCCCGATTCGATGATGTCCATCAAAGGGAGGGCGGTTTCCATGATCTTTTGATTGTCCGCATGGAATTTTTCCGCAAACGCACCGGGAAACAGATCCATAGCGGTCTTGCCAATCACCTCTTCCGGCTCATGACCGGTCAACGCCGCCGCCAGTCGATTGGCTTGTCGGATATGAAAGGTATCATCCAAAAACCAGATCATCGCCCCCACCGATTCAAATATGATGTGGTGGTCTTTCTGAGCCTGGAGCAGCGTCCGTTCGACCAGTTCCCGACGGAGGATTTCCTGTTCCAAGGGACGGGTTGCCAGGACACGCAACACCAGCCATAAAACCAAACCGATGGTCCCCGTCCACAAAAAAGTCAGCAGACCCATTTCCGTTTCCACGTTGTGAACGGCATGATCGATGGCATCCAGATCGTGCCCGACTTCCAGCTGGAACAGTTCCCGGCCATTCATGGAGATGATTTCCTGATGGACCTGCATCCGCTGAAACGGCCCTTCACGTCGATAACTGACCGTAGGGAAATCGCTGTTGGAGGGCCTCAGAACGATATAAACAATTTCATGTCTCGCCGCGCCCCACAGGACCAATGTTTCGTTAACGTTGACATCATCCCCCCGAACCACGGCATCCCGGATCAACCGTCCAATAAACGCCAGCTCCTCCGAGATTTGATAATGATAGGTCTCTACTATCACCTCCTGATGATCGACAATCGTAAACCAGGTGTTGATTGCCATGAACACAAGTACAATAATAGAAAAGTAGACAAGACCCAACTTCCTTGTACTATTGTATTGATTCGATCTGTTCATGGACCCCCCCCTGCGTTGGCCAATTCCATCAACATGAAACGAAGGGAATCGGAAGAATCATTCCGTCCCGGAAAAGCGCAACATCCTTCGATTCCGTGACCTTAGAATCTCCATGACAATTTTCCTGATTTGTTCCAGGGGAGGGGGCTTGCCAAACACGGGGATCCCGGCCGGCAAACCTCCCTTTTCCTGGATTTCATGTGGCTGTAATACAGAAATCACCACAATGCGAATATCTTTCAAGTCATCACGCATTTGAAGATTACGAATCAACTCAAAACCATCCATCCCCTGCATCCGCAGATCGGTCACAATCAGGTCGGGCCGTTCCTTGACCAATTGAATCAATCCTTGAAACCCGTTTTCCGCAATATTCAATCGGATCGGCAAATTCCAGTGATTCATACTGGTTTCATAATAATCGATGACAATCGGGTCATCTTCGACGATGAGAATGGAGCACGCCGATTGTCGTTCCTGGAGTTCCATCTGCCTGTGCCGGTCTTCCAACAGTGCATTGACCGAAGTTTCCGGAATGCGCACATGACCGCCCGGGGTTTTCCAAAATTTCAAGGTGCCACGCTCCAACCAATTGTGAATCGTCCGTTTTGAAACACCTAAAATACGCGATGCCTCACTGACCGTGACAAACAATTCTTCTTTTGGGCGTATCGGTTCATCCATCATTCAAGTTCCTGAATCCAGCCTCATTGGAGTTTATGAATAAGTGTTAATCTTTTATACTCACGATAGCAAAACTGTGCAAACAATGCAAATAGAGAAATATATGAAATACATAAAATACGAGTCATGTGTGAAAAAAATGAAGTCCCTGGATTTCCATTTGCAGTCAATGACAGACTGTCGATGGCACCGGGATGCTCAATGAAATGCTGCCCTGCATGGAGGGGAGATCCTCATGCGTATTGATTTTTCGGTTGGAGCAATGCTGTGGCTGGGGATGTATGCCCAGGTGGCCCAGGCAGTGTTGATTCGTGAATTTTTATCGATTTTCCATGGCAACGAACTGGCCATCGGCCTTTTCCTGGGGAGTTGGCTGTTTTGGATCGGAGTCGGGGGATGGCTGGCGATCATCCTTGAACGACGGGGTTTTTCAAAGGGGAACCCCTGGCGTTGGGTTCCATGGTTGGCATGTTTGCCATGGCTGTTGGCGGTGCTGATCGTGGTGATCCGGTTGCTGCGCCAGGTGTGGGTGGTACCGGTCGGTCAATGGCCTGGACTGGGTGCATTGTTTGTTTCCACGACGCTGCTGGTGCTACCGATTGGCCTCTTTTTGGGAATTTTGTTTCCCCTGGCCTGCCGCGCCGTCTCATCACGTCAGGAAGAACCCGTCACCCGCCTTTTTGTTGCCGAGGCAGCGGGCGCATTGACGGGTTCGGCATTGGCGACCGTGGTATTCATGTTTTGGCCGGGACCGCTGCATATGGTGGCGCTTTTGTGGCTGCCGTTGTCGCTGCTGCCGTGGATCACCCCTGGTTTCGCCGATGACCTGCCGAAATGGTCCCGCGGGTTGAGCTTCGTGGGCGGAATTGCGGGTCTGTGGTTTCTAACCCCCTTCGGAACCGGGGTGAATGATTGGCTCGATGGCCTCCGTTTTCACAGCCTGCATCCCGGATTGCAACGGGTGGCAGGGGTCGAAACCCGACATGGCCTGATGGAACTGGCGACATTGGAGCGCGAACATCTGACCATCAACGACGGAGCCATCACCGCCTCTTTTCCGCCACCACCACGAACTCTGATTGAAACCGCATGGACCTTGAGTCAGGTGGAACACCCGGATCGAGTGCTTCAGATCGGCGGATTCCATCAGGGCATCACCCGGGCGTTATTGGATTCTTCCGTGCAACATCTGCAACTGCTACTGGAGGATGCCCAGGGTTTTGAAACCCTCAAACCCCATCTGCCGCCCCAACAGCGTGCCACATTGGCTGATGCGCGTCTCAAGCTGGCATTCGGGGATGGCCGGGTTTGGGTGCGCCAGGCAACAGGACGGGAAACGTTCGACCTGGTTTCAATCAACACGGGTGATCCAACGAGTGTGCGCCATAATCGTTTTCATACCCTGGAATTTTTCCAATCCCTTGTTCCCCTGTTGTCGGCGGGGGGTGTCGTCTGCACCCGCATCGGCGGTGCGGCCAACTATCTGGGACAGGAGGTCGCCGGTCTCGGGGCTTCGGTATGGGCAACCCTGGGGGCGGTTTTTTCACATCGGGTTGTCGTTCCAGGAGATGAATTGCTTTTCTGTGCCGCCAACCACCCCCTGGAACAAGACCCGGCACGCCTGTATCAACGTTTTTCACATCTGAACCCTTCCGCTCCCTCCATCCCCGAAGTCGCATTTCTCGACCTGCTCCCCCCAAAAAGAATCGCGTTCACCCGTGAACGACTGGCGCGTCCCGACGCCGAAATCAATACCGATTCCGTGCCCGCCAGCCTTTATTACAACCTGGTCCTGTGGAGCCGGTTCACCGCCTCGGAGTCAGGCAGGTTTTTATCGTGGCTCAAATCCTTGCAGGGTTGGCCCCATGCACTGCCATCCCTGTTGGTGGCAGGGATGTTGATCGCCTCCCGCAATGGACGGGGATCGGCAAGACGGTCGCGCGACAGGAAAAATACCGCCCTTTTTTCCCTGGGAAGCTTTGGCTTCGTCACCATGGCGATACAACTGGTGATTCTCCTCTCCTTTCAAATGAAGGTGGGCGTGATCTTCAGTCGTATCGCCCTCATCAATGGCCTGTTCATGACCGGTCTGGTCGTGGGTGCCACCTGGGTCGGCCGATGGTTGGTCCAGCGTGGCGTGGTCACATTGGGATTGGCGGGAATACACCTGGGCATGGGAGTATTCAGTTGGTTCCTGCCGCAATGGTTGGAATGGGGCGGAGAACCATGGCAGGAACCCCTGCATTACTCCTTTGCCGTGCTGACGGGGATCATGGGCGGTGCCGTCTTTCCCCTGGGCGTGGCAATGGTCCATGGCCGTCAACGGTTGACCGGCGTCACCAGCGGCCTGGTCCAGGCATGGGATCATTGGGGCGGTGCCATGGGAGCCTGGGTGGCGGGCTTGATCATGATCCCGGTTCTGGGAACGACCCTGACCGCACATCTGGCATCCTTCATGATTCTGCTCGGGTTGGTGGCACTGGGATCACTCCATCTCCCCCAATCCTGGTACAAAACCGGACCAGGCCGTGCCCCCTCCTTTCCATGGCAGGGGTCGATACGGATCCTCCTGATCATCACCCTCAGCGTCGGTCTCCTCACCGCATTGGCCAGACATCAAACGACAAAACAGTCGCTCACCTTCAATGAATCCCTCCTGGCCGATCTGTCCGGTTCCCACCATTTCCAAACCCTGACCGATCCCTGGCCACACCATCTCGGCAGAGAAAACAGTACCTCCAACCCCGATACGGTCATCCTCTCCTCATTGACCGTAGCCGCCGACATCCGGGGATATGCGGGTCCCCTCCATCTTCTGATCGCCATCGACAAAGGGGGCGTTCTGCGTGGCATCCGCCTGATTCATTCACGGGAAACCCCGGCCTATGTCGAAGGTCTCCTCCCCTGGCTGGAACGGTTCAAGGGGATCGGCATCGACGACCCCCAATTCGCCCTGATGGGACTTGACGGACTTTCAGGGGCAACCATCACCCGCGAAGCGGCACGCAGTACCATCGAAAAAACGGCACGTCATGGGCTTCATCAAACCTTTGGCCGCCCCCTTGCCGGGGAACGCCGACCGGGCTGGTCCTGGCCCCCCCTGTCATTCTGGTCTGCCATGATCCTGTTGATGCTGGCTGCCGCCGTATATTTTGGCAACCGGGACCGGGAACGGTTGTTGCTTGAGGTGGCGATGGTGACGATCCCGGGCTTTGCCTTCAATCTTCCCTGGACTGAACTTGACCTGGTCAACCTGACCCTGGGTCATGTCGGCGGGTGGGAACACCATCAAGCCTGGTGGCTGATCGGAGGGGTGGCCCTGCTCACGGCCCTGCTCGCAGGACCGGTCCACTGTGGTCTGATCTGTCCCTTCGGCGCACTTCAAAGTCTCATTTCGCGACTGGGAATGCGGCTGGGACTGATGAATACGCTGCTGCACCCAACCCTCGAACGGCTGGGACGGTTCTGGAAATATCTGTTGCTGGCCCTCATCCTGGTCACGGTCTGGATCGGCGACGACCCCCGTTGGGCTTCCTTCAACCCCATGCAACGTTTTTTCAGTCTCGACGTGGAACCCCGTCTGCTGCCACTGACCGCAATCAGCCTGGCGGCGGCACTGATCTTCTACCGCTATTGGTGCCGTTATTGGTGTCCCATGGGGGCGTTTCTGGCCTTGGGCAACCGCCTGGCATGGTTCAATCCCTTTGTCCCAAAACGTGTATTCCGTCGTTGTGACCTCGGGGCGAAACATGAATACCATGTCGATTGCATTCGCTGCGGTCGCTGTTCACAAGGATCCCGGATCGTTCAACCCGTTCGGACATGGGGCGGGCGGGAACTCGGGTTCGGAATCATCATGCTTCTGACCGCTGTTTGCGTGGTCTACCATCTGAAGTTTGATTCCCGGGATGTCATTGAAGGCGGTTGGCGGCGAATCGAAACCGACCGCGTCCGTCATCAGATCGATACGGGACGATTGTCCGGGGAACCGGGATCATGGTTTCATCTGCGTGATGAAAAGTCCAATTGATCAGGTGAAAAAAATCCTTGCGCATTGTGTGTACATGGATATGATGATCCAACAAAATAGAATATATAAAATGTAAAATGTAAATGATTGTTCAGGAGTAGATCATGCATATTGGCGACATCAAGGTTGGCACCAAGCTACTGACCGGTTTTCTGTTGGTGGCGCTGATTGGTGCCTTGATGGGGGGACTGGGGATCCAAAGCCTGAACGCATTGATGCGGGAAGCGGACTTCATCATGGAGGAACAGGTTCCATTGGCGGATGCCTCCATGGAAGCGATCATCGACATGGTCTCCATGCGCGACCTGATGGGTGAATTTTTATTGGCCGAAGAGGCGAAAGAATACGAAACTCTTGCCAAGAGTCATGGTGAATCGGTGGCGGGGCTGGAAGAAAACCTGCGCACCCTGGAATCCAAGGGGGGTGTAACCGTTGCCCGCATGGCCAAGGAACACATGGGAGACCTGTCCCTGCTGACCGAGACGGCCCAAAGGTTGATGGCGGCCCAGAAAGAGCATGTGGCGAAGGACGCAGCGAGTTCTGCGATCATGGTTCGGTTCGATGCGCGCACGAAGCAGATCAAGGAATTGTTGCAACGTCACGAGGCGGCGATCACCAAGGAGATTCCCGTGGATCCCCGGGTCGATGCCGCCATGGAATCCAAGGCGATCCTGTGGGAACAGAAGGGGATCGTCGAAAGATATGCGCGTCTTGGAAACCAGGAAGGGAGTGGGGAGTTACGCAAGGAATTCCAATCGTTGAATGAGGCGTTCGAGGCGATTCGTGGACATCTGCCCGCGGAGGTCGTGAAGGGCCATGCCGAATTCATCGCCGACAGTCTGGCGCTGATGGAAAGCAAAGATCAATCGCTCACGGCCTTCACGTCGGCCAAAGAGAACATGAGTCGGCTGGATGAATCGGGAGACAAACTCCATTCCGCCTTGGAACGACTGGAGGAGGCGGTCGGTGCCGACATGGCTTTGGCCATGAAACGAGCCGATGAAGCCCACGGACATTCTGTAACTTTTCTTATTTCAGCCAGCATTTCCGGATTCCTTCTTTCGTTCGCACTGGGATGGTTTCTGACCCGGGACATCGTGCAACCGTTGCATGCCTGCATGGGCAATATCGCCCGAATTGGTAAAGGTGATCTGACCGTCCAGTGCGTCATGAACCGCCGGGATGAATTGGGAATGATCACCAACGCCATTCAAGAAATGAAGACCAGTTTGCTGCATGTGGTTGGGGATATTCTGGGAGCCTCGCAACAGGTGGCGGTGAGCAGCAATGAAATGTCGGATGCGGCCCAGAAACTGTCGCAGGCGACGACGGAACAGGCAGCCTCCGTCGAAGAGACTTCGGCGGCCATGGAAGAGATGGGCGCCAATGTTCAACAGAATACCGACAATGCCCAGACCACCGACAAGATTGCGACCCGGGCTTCCAATGACGCCCGGGAAGGCGGTGCAGCAGTCACCGAGGCGGTGGGTGCCATGAAAGAAATCGCCAGCAAGATTTCCATCATCGAAGAGATTTCCCGGCAGACCAATCTGTTGGCGTTGAATGCCGCCATTGAGGCGGCCCGGGCGGGAGAACACGGCAAAGGATTTGCGGTGGTTGCCGCCGAGGTCCGCAAATTGGCGGAGCGGAGCCAACAGGCGGCGGGAGAGATCAGCCACTTGTCGACATCGAGTGTCCAGATTTCCGAAAAGGCGGGGGTGATCATCGCCAAACTGGTGCCGGACATTGGCAAGACCGCCGAACTGATTCAGGAAATCGCTGCCGCCAGCATGGAACAGAATCAGGGGATTTCCCAGGTCAACCAGGCGTTGCAACAGTTGGATCAGGCCATTCAGCAGAATGCGGGATCTTCGGAAGAAATGGCAGCCACGGCGGAGGAGTTGTCATCCCAGGCAGAGATTCTCGCCACTTCCATCAGTTTTTTCAATACCGGCAGAGCACACGCCCTCGCACCCAAAAGCCGTCCGGCCAATCGAGGACAGACAACCCTTGGCCATAACGCACCCAAATCTGCCCGCAGAACCGCTGCCACATCGTTACCGGATACGGGCAACACTTCTGCGGCACTGACCGTCTCCGGATCGGATGATGCGTTTGAACGGTTCTGAGTGAGCGCCGAACAAACCCCCTTCAGCCAGGTGTCCTGATGGATTTGATTTCCATTTGAAGATCATCAGGACTTCCTGGCCTGATGGTCGTCAAAGCGACCATCCCTGTTGTCCTACACGACTTTGATTTTCGCCACACCACCACTTCCCCGATGTTGCAGGGAGGCGGATGAGCGACCGCCATCCTTCATGTTGCAATCCACAGCGGGACATTTCCGGAAACATTTCTTTACCCCCTTGCATTCGAAAAATCACTACCTATCTGTTTGCGCACTCGGGCCGCCGACGCGGCAAGTAACATCCAGTCACGTTATGGAGGTCAAACATGTCCACACTTGTTTCCTACGATCCGTTCCGTCAATTTCGTTCCCTTCAGAGCGAGATCAACCGTCTGTTTGATCGGGACATGGATGATTCCACCGGTCAGATGACTGCCTGGCCCTTGCGGGTGGACATCCTTGAGGATGAGAACCGGATTGTCATCAAAGCTGACGTTCCCGGCATGGAGCAGAAGGACATCAACATCCATGTCGACAACGGACGACTGAACATTTCCGGCGAACGCAGGTTCGATGACGAAACCAAAAAAGAGAACGCTTATCGCGTCGAGCGCGCGTACGGTCGTTTCAGCCGCTCCTTCCAACTGCCCAGCACCACGGACGCCGACAAGATCAGCGCTTCCTACAGGAACGGCGTTCTGGAGGTGACCCTGCCCAAATTGGAAGAAGCCAAACCCCGCTCCATCCAGGTGCAGCTCAACTGAGGTTGGTCAGCCTGACGTTCAAAGGGGATTCGCCCTCAGACTCAGGCACATTTCATGACAACCGGGCCGATCCAGCGAGTTCGCTGAATCGGCCCCATACGGATACGAACATTCGGGCACGGCGGTACAAAGCTTGGCGTCAAATCGGCGCCAGGCATCACAAACCAGCTCTTGGCCCTTTATTAATGACCCTCCGGCGATACCGGGGTCGTTGTTGATGGAGGCTCGAGAAATGGCGAGGACACGTATTGAAAAAATTCTGAAAGCACCCAATTGGGCCGAACTCCGGGAATCTT
The DNA here is from genome assembly GCA_002753735.1 of Magnetococcales bacterium DCbin4. Lineage (GTDB taxonomy): Bacteria > Pseudomonadota > Magnetococcia > Magnetococcales > UBA8363 > UBA8363. The sequence goes on along the minus strand of PEAN01000021.1, from coordinate 25,085 downwards.
TCTCCCGCCGTTCGCAGATCCGGTTTCCCATCCAGGCCGAGCGTGTTTTTTCTAAAGGCTTTGGTGGGATGTTCAAACAGGACATCCCCTGGTTCCGACCGGATCTGAAGCGCCAGTTTCCCCGGTCACAGGGTTGTCCCTGCTGATCGTCACCGCTTCGGAGACGGCTCAGGGATACCGGGTATTTTATCCGTCACGAAGCAATTTCCATACTTGATCCCAGTGCAAATGAAAAGTTCATCCATTCATTGAACTCCGGTTGGAACGCCGTGAACAAAATACCTGACGTGTACTGAATGAAATCAAAGGAGGGAAACATGCGAAAAAGCCGTTTCAAATCATTGGATGCAACACTGATCGTCATCGCGATGATGGCATCGTCCATGGCAAACGCCACTGAATCATCCTTGCCTGTTGAACCACAGAAACAGTCGGCTGCGACCGATTCGGTCAAGACAGAGGTGGAAGGGGCTTCTTCCGATATGGTTTTGGAGAAACGGAAGAAAATACTTGAAGAGGCTTCGACCGCGCTGAGCGAAACCGAAACGGCGCTGAAGGCGCTCGGAGAGAAAAAACCAGATGTAGCGATTTCAGCCCTGGAAAAAGCCACGGGAAAACTTGAACTGATTCTGGCGCGGGATCCGGGTTTGGCACTGGCACCGGTGGATACCAGCGTTGTGACCTATGACCTGCTGGCCAACATCGATACGGTCAAGGCGATGATTCACGACGCGGAGAACTATCTGGAAGACGGTGAAATCCAGAAGGCACGTCCTATTGTGCGAAACCTGGCAAGCGAGATCGTCTATCAAAGCCGGAACATTCCATTGGCCACCTATCCCGCAGCCATCAAGGCAGTGGTTTCGCTGATCGACAAAGGCGAGATTGACAATGCCCGAATCGCATTGCAAAGCGCGCTTAACACACTGGTGGTGACCACGGACAAGGTCATTCCCCTGCCCAAGCTTCGCACCGAACATCTGTTGAAGAAGGCTGAGGAGTTGGCCAACAAGAAGGATCGATCCCCGGAAGAAGACAAAACCCTGGAAGAGGAGGTTGCCGCAGTTCGAGACCAGTTGAAACTGGCTGAATTGCTCGGCTACGGCGACAAGGAATCCTATAAGCCGCTTTATACCCAACTGGGTGAAATTGAAGAGAAGATCTCCGGGGGCAAATCGGGACGAGGGTGGTTTGCCAACATCAGGGAAAAGGTGTCAGAAATGTTGTAATGAACAGGTCTTGGGGGCGCGTTTCAGCGCCCCGGAATATCCTTCATTTCTTTGATCCGGTTCGCAAGGAGGAGCATCATGACCGCCCATCAAAACAACGACGAAACAGCTCAAGTTGAACTTGACGACCCCGTTGCGCCTTCCCATTCCGTCAAACCGGAGACACAAAGCCAGGTCACCCAATCTGTTCAGGAGCAGGTGAATCAGGAGGCGGAGGCCGAAATTGCCAAACAGCGAGAAAAGATCGTCGAAGACGCCAAAATCGCGGTGGAGGAAACCCGGAATGCGCTGGCCGCCCTGGATGCCAAGGATAAGGACAAGGCATTGACCGCACTGGCGGGGTCCATCGGAAAGCTGGAAATGATGTTGGCCCGCAATCCCAGCCTGGCGCTGGCCCCGGTTGAGGTGAAAACAGTGGTTCACGACACTTTTGCCGTGACGGATTCGATCAAGCCCAGCATCGAATACGCCATCAAGGCGCTCAAGAATGGGGAAGTTCAAAAGGCCAGAAGAATACTTTCGTACCTTGCCAGCGAGATCTCCATACAAACCTCCTGTCTGCCTCTGGCCACCTATCCCCATGCCATCAAGGCCGTGGTTCCCCTGGTCGATGCCAACCGCTTCCTGGACGCGAAGATGGCCCTTCAGACGGTACTCGGAACACTGGTGGTCACACAGGAGAAGGTTTCGCCTCTTCCCGTTTTGCGTTGCCGGGCCATGCTCAAGGAGGCTGAGTCATTGGCATCCAATACCGCGCGAAGCGACAATGAGGAGAAGCGACTCCAGGAGCTCTTGGAAGGAGCGAAGAAAAGCATGGAAATGGCGGAACTTCTGGGTTATGGCCGCAGGAAGGTCGATTACAAGGATTTGTTCGATCAGTTGAAGGAAGTGGAGCAGAAGGTTTCGGGTCGAAAGGGGGGCAAGAATATCTTTGACGAGTTCACCACCACATTCCGCAAGCTTTTTGATCGAAAATCCTCCGATCCTGAAAAATCGGTGGGGGAAAAAGTGACGTAAACCACAGGGGGGCACAGTACCCCCTGTTTCATATGGAGCCGACGAGGGGAATCGAACCCCTAACCTACGGATTACAAATCCGTTGCTCTGCCAATTGAGCTACGTCGGCAACCGGATGTCATCTACGTTGTCCAGAAGTATCAGAGGATCCCACAGAAACCTGATATGTGAGATAACGTAATGCCGGTCGCAGTATAACGTATTCCAGAAAGAAAGAAAAGAGGCGGCTGGTGAAAGGAGCTTCTTCTTTCACGCCGGACCATTCCTGCCAACGGGTCTAAGGCAGAAGCAGTGCGCCATCCGGTCCCAAGGGAAACATGGGTGCCCAGGTGATTTCCCAGGGATGACCATCGGGGTCGGAGAAATATGCGGTCCTTCCACCCCATGGCGTGTCGTTGGCAGGTTGCAGCAGCGTTGCACCGCATTCCAGTACCGCCGCCAATTCCCGGTCCACATCCAGACGATTGGAAACATTGATCCCCAGGGTGATACCACCCGCCACGGGTGCAGTCCCCGTTTTTCCAGAATCATTGAGTAAATGGTCCATGGGATAGAGGGCAACCGCCATGGAACCGGTCTGGAAAAAACAGACATGATCACAACTGGCCAGGGAAGCCTTCCAGCCCAGGCGTTCATAAAAGGCACGCGACCTTGCCATGTCGGACACGCCAAGGGTCACAAGGGAAAGAAGTTGATTCATGGAAACGTATCCCGATTCTATCTTCAAGTCTTGGCCAATCTGGCGATGACAAGGTTGATGTTGTTGGCCAGGAGTTCTGCTTCCGGCCTGGAATATCCTTGATCGGAGGAGGTGGCCAAGGTACGGAGGAAGGCAGCGGTCCGATGCAACACCTGGGTGACTTCGTCATCGTTGAGTTCAAGTAGTGCAGGCTCTTTTTCAGTCGAAATATTGCGAACCTGTTCCTTGAGGTCCTCGGTACTGTAATGACGCTGGATTTCAATGCCCAACCCACCGCCACGGCAGGAAGCAACACGACAATTCATATCCACGAGGGTATTGAACATTTTAAAGACAATGACGCCCGCACTGCCGACGGGAATCTCCTTGAGATCCTGATCCGCAGTGAAAAACACCCCCCCGAAACCAATGTCGTCAGCGAATCCGGAAATTTCGCCAATCCCATCCAGAATCAAGGTGGCATGTTCGCGTGTACTGGCACGCAAATGTTTTCGTTTTCCAGTAATACGGACCCTCTCGGAAGCTTTAACGGGATTATGCATGGATCATCTCTGGCAATGATTGATGGGTGTTGACACTTTGAAGTTTAGGCCATCCTGACCATTTGTCAAAGAGCCAATGCAATTTTATCATTTGTCCGTGATACGAAGCAGGTCTTCGCCCTGGCGAGTAAAAGCAGGGGGCGTACGATTCTTTCCGGAGATCCCTATGATACCGTCGCGCAACAACTGTCTGGCCCGGTGGATGATCCGCTCCCTGGCGTCCCGGACTTCGTCAGGAGATGGAGGCGGTCTCGATTCCATGTCTTCCCGATTCATGGCACGAATACGCTGGGACATGTTATTGAAAAACCGTTCCACCAGTGCAGAGGGAGATTCATGGAGGGCAAGGTACAGGTCTTTCAAATCGATCATGCGCAGTAAACATTGAATATCCCGATTTTCCAGCAGGATCAGATCTTCAAACAGAACCAACCGGCGTCCAATCCGTTCCGCCAGGATGGCATCATCCCGGTCCAACCGATCCAGTACCGTTGCAGCGCTCCCCGATGTAACCCGTTGCAGAAGTGTGGCAATGCCTTCGGGACCGATTGCCCGGGGTATGGCAGCCCCTTCACGGTCCAATCCCATTTCACGGCATTGTTCCATGATCACCGACTCCACGGCACGCCATTCCTGGAGTGACAGTGATCGCTGATGCATCATTGCGTGGGCGATTTTCGATTGAAGCGGAGCGGGGAGGAGTTCCATGATTTCCGCACCCTGTTTCGCCTCCAACCGTCCCAGTACAAGAGCGATGGTCCGGGGGGCTTCTTTTTCCAGAAAACGCGCCACGGTCGTCGCAGGCAAACGGTTCAGCAATGGCCAGGGGAGCGCATCGGATGTTGTTGGCGCCATTGATCCCCGTGCCTTGCCCTTCATGGCCGTCTTCAGGAATCTGCCCGCCTGTTCCGGACCCCCATGAATCGCACCGTCACCCATCCATTGCCCCGGAAGATGTTCCTTCCGGACCTGTCGTGCCACGCGCACGGGCACCCGTTCAAGGCGTGCCATGAAGGACAAGATTTCGTTCAGATCGCCCTTCGGCAACCGCTCCAAGACTTCCTTGGCCTCGGTGGGGGTGGCCTGCATCAGATAAATGGCCATCTTTTCATGATCATCCATCGTCTTTATCGTGTCGGCAGTGAATGGAATGTGGTTTTATTTTCATTAAACATAAAAAAATGAAAAAAAGATAATTGTTTCCCGGGAACAGATCCATCACAATGGGAAATGTCACCTCGCAGCAGCAGGAAATTCAAGAAAGAGAGGTATCATCCACGTACGCCCCGATTTCGGGATTTGGCACATCCGAGCAGGATTCAACATCATGTCCGATCAGGAAGAACAGCAACAAAGACTCAAAACCATCCTCAGGATTTTGGACGAACTCCGCGTCCAAACCAAGGATGGATTGCCCGACAGTCCCGCCATGGATGCACTTATCCGCGAAATTGACAACCTCAATGGTTCCCGGGTATGGCATGAACGTTTTTCATTTGTCGACGATGCGGGTAAAAAAGAACAGGCACTCAAAGTATTGCAGGCCCTGGTCGAAAAAGAACGTGAATCGCCAACGCTCCATTAGGAAATGGATCGAATCATGCAGAATAAGCCCGTTGCCGTAGTCACCGGCGGTGCCGGTTTCATTGGCAGTCACATGACGGACCGCCTGTTGAATGCGGGATTCCAGGTTCGCATCCTTGACAATCTGAGTGGAGGACGGGAATCCAACCTGGCGCACCATGCCCGTAACCCCGACCTGTCACTTGAAACTACGGATATTCGCCTTCTGCCAGAAGATAGTTCACTCTTCAAGGACGTCCGGCTGGTATTTCATTTTGCCGGCATCGGCGACATCGTCCCTTCGATCGAACAACCGACCGAATACATGGCAACCAACGTACAAGGAACGGTGCGTGTCCTGGAAGCGGCGCGCCATGGGGGACCGATCCATCGTTTTGTCTATGCCGCATCCTCTTCCTGTTACGGCCTGGCCGCAACCCCGACCCGTGAAGATTTCCCCATTCAACCGCAATATCCTTATGCCTTGAGCAAATATCTGGGTGAACTGGCGGTATTGCATTGGGGCAAGGTCTATGGCCTGCCCATCAATTCCATGCGTATCTTCAATGCCTATGGTCCCCGTGTCCGAACAACCGGCGCCTACGGAGCCGTATTTGGAGTCTTCTTCCGGCAAAAACTGGCGGGAAAACCCTACACCGTGGTGGGCGATGGAACGCAAAGCCGGGATTTCATTTATGTCACCGATGTCGCCGAAGCTTTCTACCAGGCGGCACAAAGCCAACATGTGGGAGAAATCTACAATGTTGGCGCCGACAATCCCCAAACCATCCTTCATCTGGTGGAATTATTGGGTGGATCAACCGTGTTCGTCCCCAAAAGGCCGGGAGAACCCGACTGCACCCGGGCCAATATCGATAAAATCAAACACCACCTGGGATGGCGTCCGGTCGTCGATTTTTCCACCGGTGTCGCCACCATGCTCAAGGATATTGATCTTTGGCGCGATGCCCCCTTGTGGGATGTCGATACCATCGCCAAAGCAACCAAAACCTGGTTTGAATTCATGGAGCCTGGCAAACAATCGTAAACCGTATCCCAAGAACATCGGTATGGAATCCGTCACCACGTTTTATGACGACATGATCCCATTGAAGGATTTCCGACAAATCACCGGAGATCTGGGATTCAGCGAATCGTCCCCACCCCCCTGTGGGAATGTAAAACTAAAGTAAAAGTCCTGGGGGCAATCCCCCAGACCCCTTTTTTTTCTTAATAATATTCCTGAATATCAATAGCCGCTTGAATCTGTCGCATTCGCCTCCCAACTTGAACATCGAAATGATAGAAGCGCAACAGGGCTGATTGTCATTTTGCGGCAGACCCATTGCCTTTCGCCCATTCAAAAAAGGGTTCCATCGGACGGCATGCTTCCTGTATGCTGTCATAACGGTAGCGTAAGCCATGAAGAAACTACCTGGAAGTATTGATCAATCATATCAATTCGGCCAAGCTCATGAATACCGATCGACTCCAGCGACGGAACCCTCGACCCATGAATCCACCCAGTGTTTGCCTTGGCCGTTCCCGTGCCATGGTCCTGGCGGCGCTGATGGCCGCTTTTTGTTCACAGGCCCAAGCCGATCCCCCAGCGCCCAACCAGTTGCCCACGGGTGGCCAGGTCGTCTCCGGACAGGGAAATGTCGTGACCTCGGGATCGAACATGACGGTGAATCAACACACACCGTCGATGATCACCGACTGGCAATCTTTCGATATCGGCAAGGATGCAAGTGTCCGCTTCGTCCAGCCATCCGCCGATGCGGCGGCGCTCAATCGCGTCCGTTCCGCCGATCCATCCCAAATCTACGGCAATCTGTCCGCCAACGGACGGGTGTTCCTGGTCAATCCATCGGGGGTCTATTTTGGTTCCTCCGCCCGGGTCGATGCGGCGGGGCTGGCCGCGTCAGCATTGAACCTCTCCAACGAAGATTTTAATGCAGGGCGTTACCGGTTTTCGGGTGGCGAGGGGACGGTGACCAACGCCGGGGAAATTGCGGCGCGTGAAGGGGGATTCGTGGCCCTGGTCGGCGGAAAGGTCGATAACCAGGGGGTCATTCGGGCCACTTCGGGTCAGGCCGCCATGGCTGCGGGTCAGGGGGTGACCCTGGACCTGACCGCCAACGGTCTGGTGAGCGTCAAGGTCGATACCGCGGGTAACCGGGCGCAGGTCAACAATACCGGACAAGTGATCGCCGATGGCGGTCGGGTGTGGATGACCGCGAAAACAGCCTCTCCCACACTGGCCCAGGCCGTCAATCAAAGCGGCATTGTCCGAGCCAACACCCTGGCGATGAAAAACGGTGAACTATGGATTGAGGGAAGCGGTGGAGAAACGCGACTGGAAGGGACGACCGAAGCGCGTGGAACTGCGCCGGGAGAACGGGGCGGACGGATCGTGGCAACCGGTGACCAGGTCAACGTCACGTCGGGAGCCAGGATCGATGCCTCCGGCCCGGGGGGTGGGGGTACGGTTCTGGTCGGTGGTGGTTGGCAGGGAAAGGATCCCGCCATTCCCGAACCCAAACGGGTTACCGTCGCCAAAAAAGCCGCCATCAAAGCTGATGCCTTGGAAGAGGGGGATGGCGGAACGGTCGTTTTGTGGTCGAAGGATGAAACGCACCATGACGGTTCAATTGCGGCACGAGGGGCGGGAACGGGCAAAGGTGGACAGGTTGAAACTTCCAGCCGGGGTGCCTTGGGGGTGTCAGGCCAGGTCCAGGTCGCAAACCCGGAGGGGGATGGTGGCGATTGGTTGCTCGATCCGTACAACCTGACCATTTCAACTGCGGCGACCAGCAACGCAGCCGCATTCGAGGCGACGGGTTCCGGGGCCATCGTTCAGGCCAGTACCATTGAGGCGGTCATCAATGCGGGTACGGATGTCACCTTGAGTACCGGCAGCGCCGGTGCCGAATCGGGCAACATCACCATCAGTTCCGATATTTCCAAAACATCGGGTGGCGCAGCAAAAATCATTTTCTCCGCCGCCAATGACATCACCCTTTCCACCGGTGCCGATATTTCCTCGACCACCGGCGCCCTCAGTCTCGATTTCGGCACGACATCAACGACCACGGGAACCATCACCCTCAGTGGTACCCTGGCGACCAACGGTGGGGCTGTCAGGTTTTACAAACCGACGATCCTGGGACATGCAACTCCGGTCTCCACCAAAATTACCGAAACCAGTACTTCTACTTCGGGCAACATCACGTTTTACCAGAACGTTTCGCTCGCGGCCCCCGGATATGCGGTTACGTTGTCGGCCACCGGTCCGGAAAGTGGTGGAAGTTATACCGGTAATGGGGGTGCCATCGACTTCCAGAACAACATTGCCAGCTCCACACCGAGTTCTCCGGCAGTGTTATGGTCCCAATCCCTGACAGTCGATACCTCGGGGGTCACCCCTGGCGCCATCACCCTGGGGAGCGCCTCCACCAACAGTGTCGGTGGATCGGCCGCCAATACCCAGCTCAAAAGCCTGACCTTGACCGGGCCGACCAGCGTCACGCTCAATTCGGGAACCATCAACCTGATGGATGTCTCGGGTAACGTCCTGGTCGCATCCAGTACCCAGGGGACCCCTGCAATCAAACTGTATGCCGCAGACACGGTGGTGAACGTCACCGGTGGAACCCGGGCGGGGGTGAACGGATATGCCGATTACAAGCAGGAAACCTTCGATTTCAGCACCCCCAACAATACCGCACGTACCTTGACCATCAATGCGGATCGTTCCATCAAGATCAAAAACCGTTCCATCGACGGGACAACGGGCGGAGGCACCCTGACGGTGTCCCTCAATCCCTTTGTCGCCTCGGGTGCGACGGGAGGTGGCATCTATCTCAACAGCGCCAGCATCAAAAGCAATGGGGGCGCCATCAACCTGGGGACCAGTTCCGCCTACGCAACGGGATACGGCAGCGACGAGGACGGGGTGACGGACGGCATCTATCTCCTCAATGGCAAACTGTTGTCCAGCAATGGCAATATTTCGCTCTATGGCAAGGCACCGCTGACCAACGACGCCGGCCCCGGAATCCGTCTTTCGGGGGCGCAGACCGATTTGAATTCGGGAACCGGCAATCTGATCCTTGATGGCCGGGTCACCGTCGCCACCAACGCCGGCAACAAGGATGGACTGATCATCGGCGAAGGGGGATCCTCCCGGGTGACCCTTCAGGCTTCGGGCAGTGGTACCATCACCCTGACCGGCGATGGTTCCGCCATCGGGACCAATCCGACCGGTGGTTCACGTTATGACGGGGTGATCATCTCCAGCAAGGCCCTGATCAAATCGGCCACCGGCAACATCACCATCACGGGCAAGGGGGGTGGCGGTGATCAAACCTTCCTGAGCGAAAATCATGGTATCCGCATCGAGGATACCAATACCGCCATTACCTCCACCAGCGGCAATATTTCACTTGCAGGGACCTCGGGTGGCAAAACCACCTTCACCACCGGTGAAAACAGCTATGGCATCTACGCCAAGGGCCAGACGATGTATCTGGGGACGGCCAACTATGCCGCCATCGATTCGGGCGATACCAATTCAGGGATCACCGCCTCGGGGATCATTACCCTGACGGCCAATTCCATGGAATTCGTCAATTCTTCCTCCCTGCACCTGAAAGTGGCAACCGGGGGGGAATTGCGCATTCAACCCGAGACCGCCAGTCGTGACATTCAATTCCACGGCGATCCCTCCTCGCCCGATTTGAATGACGACAGCAGCGTGGTCGGAAAACTTTATCTGGGGAGCAACTGGTTCAACGGCGGCTCTTTGAGCATTTTCCAGGCGGGATTTGGCAGTAGCGGCTATGGCACCGCCGGATCGGGGGCGACGGGAGCCATCACCATCGGTCGGACCGATGGTTCGGGAACCTTGACGGTGGCCGATTCGACCACAATCCGGGACAACACCACCCTGCTTTTGGGCAGCACGACCGGCAATATCAAGGTCAACGCACCTTTGACGGTCCAAGGATCGTCCGCTCCGACAGCACGGATCCTGACCATGGATACCGTTGCGGGGGGTGCAGGTGCGAGTGCCATCACTGCGGATCAATTGTTGTTGTTGGGAGCGGGTAATTATGTCTTTACCGGCAGCAATCTGGTGGGGACGTTATCTTCCACGCTGACGGGAACCACGACGGGTCATCTGACATTCAATAATGCCCAAGCCCTGACCATTGGCAGCATCACGAGCGAAGGGTTGGATACCGTCCGTACCGCCACCGGGATTGTTGCCAGTTCCAACACCACCAGTAACCAAGTGAACGTCGGTACGACCTCCGGGGCACTGACCATCACCCAGTCCATCGATACCGGAAACAAGGGGGTCGCGGCCTTGTATGCGACCCATACGACGACCGGAGGGGTCGTCGAAACGGGATCGGCCATCGTCACGGCGGGCAGCCTGTATGTGGGTTCGGGCGGGGTATTGTCGCAACTGAGGAATGACAACGTCATCAAACAAGCCGCCGCCGATGGGCTGTTGGCCGCTGCCGCCACCAACGGCCTGGAGTTCAAGAATGCATCTGCGGCGGGAGGGATTCAGGTGGGACGGGTTTCCTACAGCGCCCGATCTGCGGATTCTTCCAGTACCGTCACGACCACAGCCACCAACAAGGATGGTTTTTCCAGTTCCGGCGCCGTGGCTTTGTGGCTGCCCAGCGGCAATCTGACCCAGGAGACCACGGCCAATGGTTCCGTGCGGCAGGGTGATGTCCAGGCGACCACGTTATCGCTCAAGATTGATTCGGGATACGTGACCCTGGATAACACCACCAATCAGATCGGTACCCTCGCAGCGGTATTGGGTGGCGCGGGGCAGGTGATCAGTGTGATGGATTCGGACGGGTTGACGGTGGGCAGCATCACCTCGACGGTGACCGGTTCCAGTACGACGGTGAGTGGCATCACGACCAATGTGGGGGATGTGATTCTCAAATCATCGTCCAACACCACCAGCACTTCCGGCAACACCGAGCTGACCCATTCGATCGATACCACCAACGGGGGGACCATCGGTTCCGGGGCCGTCATCCGACTCGCCTCGGGCAAGGGGGCGGTCACTGAATCAAGTACTGCCATCGTCAAGGCCAAATCATTGCTGGTCGATGCGGTATCGACCTCTTCGCTTGACAACGTCAATGAACTCCATGACAGCACCGTAGGGACCGAACGGGGGATCCTCGCCGCGAGCATCAGTGGTACGAGTCAGGGATTGAAGTTCCGTAACGCCCGGTCTTTGGAGATTGGGACGGTCAGTGCCTCCCACGGGGTCGGGGCAACCAGTGGCATCACCGCAACGACGGGTGATGTCACCCTGACGTTGATCAATGCGGCCACCACCAATGATTTAACCCAGACCCAACTCGTCAAGGCAGGTGGACTCAAGACGGATGTCGATACCGGCAAGATCACCCTGAACCTGATCACCGGCGGCAATACCAACGAAATCGGCACCCTGTCCAGCGTCATGAGCGGGGCCAACAAGGACTACACCCTGAACGAGAAGGATGGCCTGAGCATCGGCACCGTGAATTCGACCTCGGGGATCACCACCGCCAGTGGCGGCAAGATTGCCATCGCCACCCAGGGGGGGAGCATCACCGTGACCCGGAATGTCACCGCCGGAGGGACCGGGACGGTCGATCTCAGGGCCAATGGAACCACCTCCGATATCGCCATCAACCCGGCAACGTCTCAGACCGCGACGGTGCAATCGACCGGGGGTGGCACCCTGCAACTTTACGCAGGACAATCGATCACCACCAATACCGCCAATGGCACCGGGACGGAGCTTGAGACCACGGGGAACATTTTACTGCAAACCGGTTCCACCCTTGGCAGCGATGCCAACCGGATCGAGATCGCCAGTGCGGCAAAGCTGGCGGGAACGGCGGGGAACACCCTGTTCATCCGGAAGCTGGGGACGGCGAGCAATCTTGAAATCGGTTCCGTCAGTGCTTTGAACTTCAACGGTTTGACCACTTTCGTGACGGGTCCTTCCGATCTGTCGGGTCTGACCACAACCGCCAATAACGGTAATGTCACGTTGACCACCGAGGGGGGGGATTTGACGATCACCCGGGCGGTGACGGCGCATGGAAGCGGTTATGTCGATCTCCGGACCGCCAATGCGGGCAATCTGGGTGATATTGCCATCAACAATGGAGCGACGGTCTCCAGCACCAGTGGTACGGTACAGTTGATCGCGGGCAACACCCTGACCACCGACAGCGCCAGTGGCACCACTACGGAACTTTCGACGACGGGAACGGTGTTGTTGGAAGCGGGGTTGAGCATCGGGACCGACAGCAACCGGATTGAATTGGGCAATGCATCCCTGCTTGCAGCACGGACGCGCACCAACGGGGTGAACAGCGACCTGTGGCTCAGAAAACTGGGGAGCACGAATGATCTGGAGGTGGGTTCGGCGACGGTCCAGAACAGTGCCAGCACCCTGGACAATGCCATTGCGGCCTCGGGCCAGACGACGGTCGCGAGTTCGGTGGCAACCGTGCTCAAGGGGCTGTCCACCACCGCCAACAACGGCAACATCACCCTGACGACCCAGGGAGGTGACCTGACGGTGACCCAGGGGGTGACGGCCCATGGGAGTGGTTATGTCGATCTGCGAGCCGCCAACACCGGCAACCTGGGTGACATCGCCATCAACAACGGTGCGACGGTCTCCAGCACCAGCGGAACGATTCAATTGATTGCGGGCAATACCCTGATCACCGACAGTGCCAATGGGACCACGACCGAAATTTCGACCAGCGGCAACGTGTTGTTGGAAACGGGATTAAGCGTGGGAAGCGACAGCAAGCGGGTTGAATTGGGGAGTGTCAGCCTTCTTGCGGCCCGCACGTTGACCAATGGGGCGGACAGCCATCTGTGGCTGAGGAAACTGGGAAGCACGAGCGACATGGAGATTGGCACGGTCACGGTGCAAAACAGCGCCAGCACCCTGGATCATGCGGTATCGGCCACGGGTCAGACGACGGTTGCGGCGGGCAAGGCAACCGCACTCAAGGGGCTTTCGACCGCTGCCAACAACGGCAACATCACGCTGACAAGCCAGGGGGGTGATCTCACCATCAACCAGGCGATCACGGCCCATGGCAGCGGTTATATCGATTTGCGCACCGCCAATGCGGGCAATCTGGGCGATATCGCCATCAACAATGGGGTCACAATCTCGAGTACCAGTGGCACGATTCAGTTGATCGCGGGCAATACCCTGACCACCGACAGCGCCAATGGGACCACCACCGAGATTTCGACAACGGGAAATGTATTGCTGGAAGCGGGGTTGCGTGTCGGGAGTGACAGCAACCGGATTGAGTTGGGCAATACGGTCAAGCTTGCGGCACGGACTTTGAGCAATGGTGTTGACAGTGATCTGTGGTTGAGAAAGCTGGGGAGCACGGCGGATTTGGAGTTGGGGACGGTGACGGTACAAAACAGTGCCAGCACCCTGGACAATGCGGTTCTGGCCTCGGGCCAGACGACGGTGGCCAATGCGGTGGCAACGGAGCTGAAAGGTCTGTCGACGACCGCCAACAACGGTAAAATCACCCTGACCACCCAGGGCGGGGATCTCACGGTTACCCAGGGGATCACGGCCCATGGCAGTGGGTATGTCGATCTGCGCGCCGCCAATACCGGCAATCTGGGCGATATTTTGGTGAACAACGGAGCCAGCATCTCAAGTACCAGCGGGACGCTGCAGGTCATCGCCGGGAACACGTTGACCACCGACAGCGCCAATGGGACGACGACCGAATTTTCCACCACCGGCAATGTACTCCTGGAAGCGGGTTTAAGTGTGGGGACCGACAGCAATCGGATTGAACTGGCCAGTGCGAGCCTGCTTGCGGCGCGTACTTTGGGCAACGGTGCCGGCAGTCATCTGTGGTTGAGAAAGCTTGGGACGACGAGCAATCTTGAATTGGGAACGGTGGCGGTACAAAACAGCGCCAGCACCCTGGATCATGCGGTTTCCGCAACGGGACAGACGACAGTGGCCAATGCGGTGGCGACCCATCTTAAAGGATTGTCCACCACCGCCAACAACGGCAACATCACCCTGACCAGCCAGGGGGGTGATCTGACCATCACTCAGGCAATCACCGCCCATGGCAGCGGTTATGTGGATGTGCGTACCGCCAACGCGGGTAATCTGGGAGACATTGCCATCAACAATGGGGCCACGGTATCGAGTACGAGCGGCACGATTCAGTTGATTGCGGGCAACACCCTGACCACCGACAGCGCCAATGGGACCACCACCGAACTCTCCACCAGCGGCAATGTGTTGCTTGAGGCGGGGTTGAGTGTCGGAACCGATGGCAACCGACTGGAACTGGGCAATGCTGCCGTGTTGGCCGCCCGTACCCGCTCCAATGGCAGCGGCAGTCATCTGTGGTTGCGCAAGCTGGGTCTTACGGGTGATCTGGAGGTTGGATCGGTCACGGTACAAAACAGCGCTTCGACGCTTGACAATGCAGTTTTGGCTTCGGGCCAGACGACGGTGGCCAGCGATGTGGCGACGGTCCTCAAGGGGTTGTCCACGACCGCCAACAACGGCAACATCACCCTTACGACTCAGGGTGGCGATGTGACCATCACCCAGGCCGTGACCGCCCACGGAAGCGGCTATGTTGATCTTCGCACCGCCAACGCCGGCAATCTGGGAGACATTGCCATCAACAATGGAGCGATGATCTCGAGTACCAGCGGCACGCTCCAGTTGATTGCGGGCAATACCCTGACCACCGACAGCGCCAATGGCACCACCACCGAATTTTCCACGACCGGCAATGTCTTGTTGGAGGCGGGATTGAGCGTGGGGACCGATGGCAACCGGATCGAGTTGGGCAATGCTGCAATTCTGGCGGCCCGTACCCTGGGCAATGGCGCAGGCAGTCATTTGTGGCTGAGAAAGCTTGATGCGGCAAACGATCTGGAGGTCGGATCGGTCACGGTTCAGAACAGCGCCTCGACGCTTGACAATGCTGTTTCCGCTACAGGCCAGACGACGGTTGCCAGCGCCGTGGCAACGGTCCTCAAGGGGTTGTCCACCACTGCCAACAACGGCAACATCACCCTGACCACCCAGGGGGGTGATCTGACGGTGACCCAGGGGATTACGGCGCAGGGCAATGGTTATGTCGATCTGCGCACCGCCAATGCGGGTCATCTGGGTGATATCGCCATCAAGAATGGCGCAACGATTTCAAGTACCGGCGGCACGGTGCAGTTGATCGCCGGCAACACCCTGACGACCGACGGTTCCAATGGAACAGCGACTGAAATCGCCACTGGCGGCAGTGTATTGCTGGAGGCGGGTTTGAGTGTTGGAACCGACGGCAAACGGATCGAATTGGGCAGTGTCACCAAACTTGCAGCCCGTACCCTGACCAATGGGGCGGAGAGTCATCTGTGGTTGCGGAAGCTGGGAAGCACGAGTGATCTGGAGTTGGGAACGGTGACGGTGCAAAACAGTGCCAGTACCCTGGACCATGCGGTGGCGACCTCGGGGCAGGCGACTGTTTCGGCAGGCAAAGCGGTCGAACTCAAAGGACTTTCGACCACCGCCAACAACGGCAACATCACCTTGACCACTCAGGGGGGTGATCTGACGATTGCCCAGGGCGTGACGGCCCATGGCAGTGGCTATGTCGATCTGCGCACCGCCAATAGCGGCAATCTGGGGGATATTCTGATCGGCAACGCAACCACGGTGTCGAGTACGAGCGGTTCGATCCAAATCATTGCGGGCAATACCCTGACCACCGACAGCGTGAATGGCTCCATTGTTGAACTATCCACGACCGGCAATGTATTGCTGGAAGCGGGACTGAGTGTCGGTACCGATACCCGGAGGATCGAACTGGACCGGGTGAATACCCTGGCTGCCCGCACCTTGAGCAATGGGGCGGAGAGTCATCTGTGGTTGCGCAAATTGGGGGAGACGGGTGATCTGGAGTTGGGGACGGTGACGGTGCAAAACAGTGCCAGCACCGTGGACAACGTGGTTCTGGCCTCGGGCCAGACGACGATTTCGGGAGGGCTGGCAACGGCGCTCAAAGGACTTTCGACGACCGCCAACAACGGCAACATCACCCTGACCACCCAGGGGGGGGATCTGACCATCACCCAGGGAATCACGGCGCAAGGGAGCGGTGTGGTTGATTTGCGTACCGCCTACGCGGGCAATCTGGGCGACATCAAGATCAACAATGGCGCGACGGTGGCCAGTACCAGCGGCACCCTGCAAATTTTGGCGGGCAACACGATGACGACCGACAGCACCAACGGGACCACCACGGAATTGTCCACGAGCGGCAGCATTCTGCTGGAAGCGGGTTTGAGCATCGGGACCGATGCCAACCGCATCGAACTGGGCCTTGTCCCGTTGCTTGCGGCCCGGACGCTCGATAATGGAGCGGGCAGCCATTTGTGGTTGCGCAAATTGGGCAATGCGAGCGATCTGGAATTGGGGACGGTGACGGCGATCAACAGTGAAAGTTACCTGGACCGTGCGCTGTCGGCCACGGGTCAAATCACGGTTGCCAACGGCAAGGTGGCCACCCTCAAAGGACTTTCGACGACCGCCAATAATGGCAACATCACCTTGACCACTCAGGGGGGGGACCTGACCGTTTCCCAGAATGTGACTGCGCATGGCAGCGGTATTGTGGACATACGGACCGCCAATACGGGCAATCTGGGTGATGTGACCCTCAAGAATGGGGCGACGGTATCGAGTTCGAGCGGCACGGTACAGATGGTGGTGGGCAATGCCCTGACCACCGACAGCCAAAACGGCACGACGACCGACATCATGACGACGGGTGAGGTACTGCTGGAAGCGGGCCTGAACATCGGGACCGATACCCATCGGATGGAACTGGGTAATGTTTCCAGGGTGGCGGCCCGTACTCTGAGCAACGGTTCCGGGGGAGATCTGTGGTTACGCAAACTGGGGAGCACAAGTAATCTGGAGGTTGGACGGGTTACGGTCCAGAACAGTGCCAGCACTCTGGATCATGCGGTATCGGCAACCGGCCAGGCGACGGTTGCGAATGGCCAGGCGACCGAACTGAACGGTTTGTCCACGACGGCCAACAATAACAACATCACCCTGACGACCCAGGGGGGTGACCTGACGATTGCCCAGAACATCACGGCACATGGCAGCGGTTATATCGATTTGCGTTCTTCGGGATCGGGGAATGCGGGCGACATGGTGATTGACAATTCTGCAACCCTTGGAAGCAGCACTGGTACGATTCAGTTGGTGGTCGGCAATACATTGACAACCACCAGCAAGGCGGGCACGGGAACGGAAATCAAGACGGGAGGTGATGTGCTGTTGCTCGTCGATTCCTACCTGGGCAATGATGCGAACCCCATTGAACTCAGTGGTGTCAACACCTTGGCAACCGATTCGGTCGGTGGGCAATGGTTGCGGCAATCATCGGGCAACGCAACGCTGGGAACGATCCTCGCAAAGAACAGCGCATCATCCCTGGATCGTACAGTGTCAGGCAAATCGGGTATCAGTACGGTCAATGCCCCCATCGTCCTGACGGTGGCAGCGGGTGACCTGACGGTGGGTCAGGGGATCAATGCGGGACAGGGTGATATCAGTTTCAAGGTTTCCGGCAGCCAAAACCTGACCGCCGATGTGACGGGCAAGACCGTAACCTTGTTGGCGGGTGATGGCTCGGACCATACGATTACGCAACGGACTGCGGGCCGGTTGAATGCGACCTCGGTGCGGGCGACGGCGGGAGGGGGCATCACCCTCGACCGGACAACCAATGCCATTGGGACGATTGCGGGACGTGCGGGAAGTACGTTCACCGTAGTTGATGGCAGTGACCTGGTGATCGGCAGTGTAACGACCGTTGATGGTTCCGATGCGGCGGGGAAAAGTGTGGGATTGACTTCGGTTGCCGGGGATCTCCTGTTGACGGTTCCGGGAACGTTGCGCCAGGATTCGGGATCGGTCATCACGACTGCGGCCACCAAGGGATTGCGGATTGCCGCCTTGAAAGCGGTCACCCTGGAAGAGGCCAATGATATTGGTCTTCTTGCGGTCAGGGTCACCGATGGGGGGGCGGGGGTATCGTTTACCGACAAAGGGGATTATGCCCTGGATACGGTGGGTGATCTGACGGGGATTGCGACCAACGGCGGCGGCGTGGTGTTGACCTCGACCTCAGGGAGCATCAGCGAGAATGGATCGGCGGTGGTCAGTGGCGATACCTTGAAACTGGTTGCGGGGGGATCGGCCAAGCTGACCCGGAACAATCATGTCAACAAGCTCTCCGGCGTGGCGGGGACCGATTTGAGTTATTATGACACGGGCAGTCTCTGGATTGATTCGGTAGGAGGGACCAGTGGCATCACTGCGGGTGGCCGGGTGTGGGTGCGGACCGGGGCTGATCTGACGACGGTGCGACAGGTGACGGGCAATGGCAGCGATTCCCAGGCGGTGGTTCTGGCGGCGACCAATGCGTTTTACAATCAGGCGGGTGTCGATGGAGTGCGGGCGCCCAATGGAAGGTGGTTGATCTATGATGACAACCCGGAACTGGTGGATCGGCTGGGCGGTTTGATCTACACCTTCCGACGTTTGGAAACCTGGTATGATCAATATCCCCCCGCAGGGGTGACCGAATCGGGACATGGTTATTTGACGACCGCGAGCGTCCCTGATCCTGAGCAGTACGCCCGGCAGGCGGGTGGTGCCACTTCGGCGGTAGCGACGGGCAACAACACCACCACCGCAGTCACTTTAGCCAGTGCAGGCAGCTCATTGGCGGCGGCACGGGCAGTCCCTCCGGTTCAGCTTCCGACGACGCCGACGGTCCGCCCGACGTTTGGGATCGAGGGCGGGGTCGCGCCGATTTTGAGTGGCCTGCCGTTGACGTTGCCGGTCAAGGCGGACACCCGTTTCATCTCCGATTTAACGACATTGGTTCCCAAGGGTAGTATCCTTTCAGTAGGGACCAAAGGTGGGGAACCGTTGCCTTCATGGCTGCGTGTGGACATGGTTTCGATGCGGGTTTCGGGAACGCCACCTGAAGGATCGGCCCCGGTCGAACTGAGATTGCAGGTCAACGTCCCGGGCCAGGACGCCCCCCAGACCATTGACATGGTGGTCACGCCCACCCAATCCAACACCTTGAGCCAGGAAAACGAAACCAATCCATCGGGTCCGGTATAAAAATCAGAGTACAGTAAGAACAGGCGTCGGATACATCATGCACAAGATAATGAGTATCAAAATCAGTGGGGTCCGTCGCCTTCAAGAAGTTGCTGTTGAAATGCGACCTTTGACGGTGATGATCGGGGCCAATGGCGTCGGAAAGACTTCCATGTTGGATGCACTGTCTTTGCTGGCTGCATCTGCGTCAGGAACCTTGAACAAGACTTTGAATGATTTGGGTGGCGTAACCAACCTGTATACTCATGGTTGGATGGGAGGTATGACGTTTGAAGCGAAAATGAACGATCCTGGTGCTTCACCGCTCGAATACGAACTGCATCTCTCCACTCAGGGGCAGACGTATCAGATTGATCGGGAACGATTGACGCAACGACTTGCTGGACATGGACAACCTTTCAAACATTTGGAGACGGTCAACAATTTTGTTCAATATTATGATACGGGAAAGAAAGCGCTGGTCCGCCCCGATTGGACTTACGATCCGAAAGAATCGGCATTGGCGCAGGTTCCAAAAATGTTCAAGGTTGCAGAGGATTTTCGGCGTGTCATCGGTTCCGCCACCCAATACCACGTCCTTGAGGTAGGTCATCGTTCGCCGATCAGACTGCCGCAACAGATGCGACCCGTGACCTTTCCGGGGACAAATGGGGAAGATCTGGTTTCTTTTTTATACTATCTGCGGGAGAGTGACCGGGAACGTTACGAGGTCATCGAGGATTCCATGAAAGCCGCTTTTCCCGGGTTTGAAACGATGAATTTTCCGCCGGTGGCGGCGGGGATGCTTTCTTTGACATGGAAGGAGCGACCATGGAAGAATCCGTTTCATATCCATCAATTATCAGAGGGAACACTGCGTTTTCTCTGGCTGGTCTCCTTGTTGAAAAGTCCTGATCTTTCCACCATCACCATGATAGACGAACCCGAGGTCAGTTTGCATCCGGAATTATTGAATCTGCTGGCGGATACGATGCGGGAAGCGGCACGGGAAACTCAGGTCATTGTCGCCACCCATTCCGACCGCCTGATCCGCTTTATGAAGCCGCACGAAGTATTGGTATTGGATATGGACGAGGAAGGTTATGCAAAAGCCATATGGGGGGACGCCATGGACCTGGAAGGTTGGCTTGAGGAATACAGTCTTGATGAGGTTTGGCGCATGGGCCGCATGGGTGGGCGGGCATGAGAATCGCTTTGATTGTGGAAGGAAAAACAGAAAAAGTGTTCATTCCACATTTGCGATCTTTCCTGCACCGGGAACTGGAAGGACGGATGCCTGCGTTGGACCCGTTTCCCTATGATGGTCGTATTCCAAAAGAGGACAAGTTAAGGAGAATCGTCAACTCCCTGTTTCGCCAACGTGCTGACCATGTGATCGCCTTGACTGATGTGTATACGGGAATCAAGCCCCCAGAATTCATAGACGCTACGGATGCAAAACACAAAATGCGTCAATGGGTTCCCAACGAACCCCGATTTCATCCCCATGCGGCCCAATATGATTTTGAAGCCTGGCTGCTCCCCTATTGGCCAGCCATCCAACGATTGGCGGGACACAATCGATCGGCACCGAAGGGGGTTCCCGAATCGGTGAACCACGACAACCCACCTGCACATCGGATCCAACAGCTGTTTGCTGCCGGTCACTGTCGTCAACATTACAGCAAGCCACGGGATGCCGGGCGTATTTTACGGGAAAGTGATCTGTCCGTGGCGATTGGTCAGTGTCCCGAACTGAAAAGTTTGGTAAATACGATTCTTGTGTTGTCCGGCGGCATGAAGATTCCATGATGCGCCACAAGAAACGTTGAACGCGACAAGATAGATCAATGCCCTACAAACTACCTCTGGTGCAACGGATTTTGTTATGGCTGCATGCCACGATCAACCGTTCTGGACTTCTTTCCAGCATGCCGGGGCGTTGGTTTTTTGAGACTTGTTATATTATTTATAAAAGTTTCTTTGAGGCGCGTGGCGTGGAAGTGCTGCGCAGGTATGTTGCGGCCAACGGCTGGATCATCGATGTCGGGGCCAACATCGGTTTTTTCACCGCAATTTTTGCCAACTGGGTTCAGGATGCCAACCGGGTGCTGGCCCTTGAACCGGAACCGGTCAATTTTGAGCGTCTGCGACGACGCATGGCACGACACCGCCGTATCAAACAGATTGATTTTCTTTGCGCCGCCGCTGCTGAAAAGGATGGGGTGGGATTTTTACACCTCAACCCGAATCATCCCGCCGATCATCGCCTGTCCACCTCAGGAATTTCGATTGACCTGGTCACCCTGGACACCCTTATGGAGCGGCGTGGATGGCCCATGGTCAGTTTGATCAAAATTGATGTCCAGGGGGCTGAAAACAGGGTGTTGATGGGAGGGAAACGGTTGATTCAGCGGTATCGTCCCGCCCTGTTCGTGGAACTCACCCTCAATGAGCCGGGGAGTTTGGCGACCATGGCGATATTGGCCGAATGGAACTACCATCCCCACTGGATTCACCATGGCAAGGGAATCCGCCCGGTGACGACCGACGAACTGTCGGAACTATTGAACAAAAAAGGTTATCTGGACTGCCTGTTTCTGCCCCACCCGTGAATCCATCGCTCAAGGTGAAGCCGAGGGTTGTCGGCAGAAGCCCAAGGGTCGGATGCCATATTTTTCCAAATTATAGGAATAGCGAAACGGTTCGCCATGCTGATAAAAATTACGATAGGCCCAATCGCTGATCCGGCTGGCGTGCAATCCCCCAAAGACAATCCATCCATTTGCGATCACCGTCACTCCGACCATTGCAATCGCCCACCGACGTCGGCCTGATTGAATTGCCAACGTTTGACCCAAACCCCGTGAAAGATAAAACACAAACACCACAAAAACCGGTTGATAAATCCGTGCGATCCACGTACCCCGCATCTGCCAGCCCGGATATTCCGGAGCCAGGTTCAAAAACAGGAAGAACACCACGGTCGCAATCAGAATGCCTTCTTCAACCAGGTTCAACCCCATCCCGTCATACTTTTTCATCAGTACCACGAAAAAGAGGAATGCCAGCGGCAGAAAGAAAAAATTGCTGAAGAAAAACAAATGGGCGGCCAGGGTTGGCAATTCCAGCAGTTGATCCCATCCATTCTGCCAGGAGAACGAAGCGTGCAACCAACTTTCCAAAATGATCCGGTACGTTTGGGAGTTTGAATTGTAAAGATTGACGCCCAATACCCCGTGCAGGAACACCAGGTTCAGCCCCATGGGCCAAATCAACCCGACCATGGCCACGGGAATCCGACGCACCCACCGTCGTCGCCAGAGGATCCAGAGTACCGCCGGCACCAGAATGGGCATCAGACCATCGTAGGAGGTCAACAAAATGCCGATGCCAGAGCAAGAAAGAACAATGTGAGATATTGGCGCTGATTCTTGGGCCATCTTCCACAACAAAACGCATGCGATCAACATGGCAGGGACAATCACGGCATAGCTGTAGGGCAAACCGACCCAATAGGTAATGCCGGGATAGGTCGCCAACAACCAGGCCGAAGTGATCGCCCCCGTTCGACCCACTTGACGATGGATGAAGAGGAGCCAAACCAAAATCCCGGCCAAGGTCAATAGAATATTGGTCAGCAAACCACCCATGTCATAGCCCAGTTGCGCCACCAAAGGCCACGCCAAAACGGGATAAAGGATTCGCCGCAATAAAATGGACGATTGCCACAACTCCGGCGGCGCCCCTTTGAACAACAGGAATGGTTGGAAGTGAACCAGATGATCAATATTGGCCAGATAGCCGCAGCGCAATTCCAAAGGCGTCGGATGGGTTGTGGCATAAGGCGCCAGGGTTCCAGTCGAGGCCCAACATGCGGCCAACAACACCAGCAGGGCGCCCATGAACGGCCACCATGAACGAACCTCCCGAATACCGGCCAGAAGCCGCCCGACCCGGTCGTATATGTTCATTGTTTTCATGATTTTCACGTATGATGACCTGGGGCGAGATGATCCTTGAATCATCAGGGGTTCGTGTCCCGGTCATTCGGGCCAAGGGAGAACACATCTTCGAACGTATTGGCAAACAGAATATTTTCGCTCCATGCCTCGATGTGGAACAAGGTTGCCGCGGTTACCTTGGCGGTGACCCAGCCGGGGACCTGGCCCAATTTGCGACGGATTTGTTTCAGGAGCAAGGATGCGGCTTCTTCCTGGCGTCCTTTCTGTTCGCCGATCTGGATCCCCCTTTGTTCGCCGATCTGGATCCCCCTTTGTTCACCTCGACGTTCCCCGATCAGAATCCCTTCTTCCCGTGCCCATTGGACGGCCCCCTGGGTATCCGCGATGGCCATGCCCGCCTTTTCGTAGAGTTCATATTCCTCGGGGGTCATGTTGGCGACCCTGGCTTTTTCAAAGGCATGGCGGATGGGTTCGACCCGGATTTTGTCCGGAATGGCTTCCAGCGTTCCGGCAAACTTGATGAAGTAGATCCATTGATCAAGGACGTGGGTCAATTCCTCCAGGGGAACCGTGAACTTGGGCAGTTCAATGAAATAATGGAGGATTTCCTGAAGAAAAGGTTGTCCGGTGACGGTTTCTCTGGATTCATGGCGGGAGACGCAATGGTCAAAACCATTGAAAAGAGGAAAATCGGTAATGGTGACGGCAATCACCTGATTGAGCCTGGGATAATCCTCACCCTTTTCGATCTGATGGACATAGGCTTTGGCGGCGTTGTATTGGATCCTTTTGAGAAACGCGACCGCCTTTTGCACCTGCATTTCGACAATGTAGGAAACGCCACGCTGGTCGCGGCAGGTGACATCGAGTATGGAATATTTGAAGTTTTTGATCTTGGGTGCCAAAAATGGATCCAGAATCGTCACCTCGGCGATGCGCCGGTCACCTTCCAGACCCAACAGGCTTTCAAGAAAACTGATCAAAATATCCCTGGCATCCTCGCTGCCGAATATTTTTTTGAACGCAAAATCGATTTTAGGGTCGATGAATTTCACCGGAACCGCTCCGTCTGATCATGGGATTCCCAGGTCCAAGAATCTCATGTCAATCGGGCATATTCAACATACGTTTCTTCTTCGGATCCCAAAACAATTCATCGGGCATCGGTTCCAGGTAGGGGGGTGATGTGACGCCGAAGCGATTCAGGAATTCATCCAGCAACAGCCACTCCCCTTCAGGGGTCACCAGATCACCCCGAATATAGGCACGCAGGCACCAGTTCAAACGGCCCTCGCGCCTTTCGGGGTGACGGGCAAGGTCCTCCAACAACGCCCGATCTTCAGACGTGCTTTGCCGGGCGACGTGCCGGGCAAGGCCGCGCCACAGGGGATCGGGGCGTTGCAATGAATCGTAGTGGGCCAACGCCTTCTTGAATTCCCCGTCATCTCCACCTTGATCATAAGAAAGACGGCAAGCGTGGTGAAATAATTCGATTTCAGGCCAGAGTGGGTCTTGGTTCAGGGGGGTCATCGATTCAATACTTTGAACCAATAGTGCTCGGGTACCTGAACGACCTGACGAAAAAAGCTCACTTTGAAGAAAAGAAGCAAGCATTTGAAGATTGATCTTTTCGGTTACAGAATCTGGTAACTTGCGCGCCAAGTAGCGCGCCAAGTCGCCCGCCCAGTCGCGCGCCCAGTCGCGCGCCAAGTAGCGCGCCAAGTCGCGCGCCAAGTCGCCCGCCCAGTCGCGCGCCCAGTCGCGCGCCCAGTCGCGCGCCCAGTCGCACGCCAAGTCGCGCGCCCAGTC
>PEAN01000020.1 GCA_002753735.1 Magnetococcales bacterium DCbin4 | reverse complement strand
CGTTCTCTGTTCGATGGTTGGTTAGAAACTCCATCTTGGCCCATTTCGAGGCCGTTGGGAACGGGGCGGACCATACCATTAGACCCCTTTTTTTCTTGATCATTTTTTTCAAAAGGGGGCTGGAAGACCTGCCTTTCAGGAAACCGACTGGTGTTCCCGGGCATAATTGAAGACCACCAGGTCGGCAACCTTGCGTGGCGTGGCGGTACTTGAAAGCGCCGAGGCCAGTTTGGAATTCAATTCCTCGACCACATCCGCCGGTTCATCCAAAACCAGACTGGCATCGATCCATTGAGGATTTTCTTCCGGCATGCCGCGATAGTTGATCGTCTTGACCTCTTTGCGTTCTTTTTCGAGGATCTTCAGTGCCAAACCTTGCAGGCGTTCGACCTGATCGTCGGAAATGCCGAATTTTTCCAGCAACGCTCCGCTCTTGGCAATGGTTTCCGCCTCTTCGAACGGTCGATCCGGGTTCAGTTCGCTCCAGCATTGGATCCATTTGACCCCTTCCTGGATCCGTCCCGCCGCCAGGGAAGAGACGATCAATTCCGCCAGCACGTCCAAATCTTCAGGGTTCTCATGGTACAAAATTTCATACTGGTTACGGGATTCGGAAAAAAATCCCAGACGTGCCAAGCATGAACCGAATCCATGGCGAACATCGAAATCGTTGCCCGAATGGACGAGTGCGTTTTTGAAACTTGCCCTCATGGTTTGTGGATCTTCCAGCAATGTTGCCAGAAGGCCCAGAAGGTAAAAAGCGCGCGTGGGTTCACGGCGACGATATTCCTTGACGACACGTACCAACCGTTTCAACTCAAATTCAAAACGGGAGGTTGGAATCGGTGAAGCCCAGATTCCTTGTACGCGGGCCAAAACCTGATCCAGAACCTGTTCAGTGTTTTCGGACATGGTCTTGTTCCTGGTGCTTGAAGCCTGAAAATTATGGGTTAACAATTCCTCTATTCAATTTATCGGAATATCGTGGAATGGCCTTAACAAAAAAATGCGTTTCAGAGAAAAAAAATGCACCCTCTGTGAAAATCCATGGAAAGCAAGGATGGCGGGCTTCCCGGACGCTGGGGCAGATCCATTGATCAAACAAGGTTTTTTGTTCAACAGAGTGATGCGCTCTGGATTGGTGCGAAGGTTTGGAATCCAGAGCGCATGAACATGATCTGGGCAGGAAAAGGGTGCGGTTTAAGGAAGGGTGCTGCTTCCCTTCCATGAAGGGATCTGTTGCCGGCAGGAGGTGATGCGCTCCTGGTCGATGTGGCCGATGGCGAACCCGGGTCCTTCGGGGCATTGAGCAATGATGGTGCCCCAGGGTTCCACCATCATGGAATGGCCATGGGTCATGCGTCCCCCCGGGTGGCGGCCGCTCTGGCCAGGGGCCAGCAGGTAGCAAAAATTTTCGACCGCCCGGCAACGCACCAACAATTCCCAATGTGCAGCGCCGGTAACGGCGGTAAAGGCAGAGGGCAAGGTGAAAAACGTCGCTCCTTGCCGGACCAGATGGGAAAACAGAGCCGGGAAACGGATGTCGAAACAGATGGCCAGTCCCAGCCGTCCCCAGGGGGTGTCGCAGACGACGGGTGTGTCCCCGGGGTGAACCAGGCTGGATTCCCGGTAACCGCGATCCTGTGGGAGGACCACGTCGAACAGATGCATCTTGTCGTAACGGGCTTTGATTTCTCCCTGATCGTCGAGGACAAAACAGGTATTGGTGATCTTTTCACCCGTGGGCGTGGCCAGTGGAATGGTGCCTCCAACCATCCAAACTTTGTGACGGCGGGAAAAATCACGCAAAAATGCCAGCGATGGGCCATCGACCGGGTTTTCTGCATGCTGGCGCTTTTCCTCCTCGTTGCTGCCCATGTGCGAAAAATTTTCCGGCAATGCCAGCAATCCCGCTCCTTGGGCCAGCGCTTGTTCCATCAGGTGCCCCGCCTGAGACAGATTGTCTGATCGGTTGGAACCTGAATTCATTTGAATGATGGCAACGGGTGCATTCATTTGTCCACCAGCAAGGGGTCGAGTTGTCCTTTCTGATCCAGTTCGTACATATCGTCACAACCGCCGATATGTTTGCCATTGATGAATATTTGTGGAACCGTTTTTTTGCCGTTGGCCCGTTTGAGCATCTCATCGCGTCGTTCGGGATAATGGGTCAGATTGATTTCCTCATAGGGAACCTTTTTCTTGTCCAATAACATTTTGGCCCGGATACAGTAGGGGCAGACAGTGGTGGAGTAGATTTCAATCTTGGGCATGAGATGCTCCTTTTGGATATTGAAAGAATGGTCAAGAAAAGAAATGGGTCTCGGGAATCGCCTCCAGGGTTTTGATCGAGCCGCGAAAAATCTGGATCGTTGAATTTTCGTTTGGTCTGGAACCGGAATGACCTGCATGGTGGTTCATACTTTTGCCCTCCCTCGCATCCGTGCCTGAAGCTGATTCCTGACCTGAGTATAAAGCCGAGCCTCTTCATTTTCCCGGTCACGCAGGCAGACCACCAGGGCATAATCCTCTTCGGTGGCACAAAGCGGCTCACCCCACGGAAAATCGTTGCGGGTGACCACGACGAACAGCCGATCCTTCTTCAACCTCGATTTTTTGTTGAACTGATTGAACCGCCAGGTATCCGCCTGCACCGTGCCTTTGCTGCGGGCTTGCTGGCCAACGGTAGCGGTCTTTAACTCGGGGATGTTCTCGTAATCGTCCTTCTCGGTGGCCTTGTTGAACATGGTAGTGATATGTTCCAGATCTGATGCCGTCACCAGTCGGAAGTCGATGCGGGTGGCTCGGTACTTGATTCTGGTCGAACGAACGATGGGCGCATAGGCCAGCCCCACGGCGATTTCCCGCAATCGACGTCGGCCACCGCTGGTAAACTCATCTGGAATGGGAACTTCGTAAAAGTGATGGCGCTTGTTTTCGATGGAACCATCGGCGATAAGAGTCACCGCGCTTTCAAGAGAGCGGTGAAGCGCGGTGACATCCACTTGTCCGTAGCCGCAAACCTTTCTGAACTCCTTGTCGCGTTCTATCAGGGCTTGGCTTTCTTCTGGCATGACGGCATGGGCGCAGAGCAACGCCCGTAACAGGCTGGCGCTGGCGTCGGGATGTTCCCGCAGGATGGACGCCGCCAGATGGGCCACCTGGGGCGCGGCCATACTCGTGCCAGTGCCTTCGCTGAATGGATATCCAAGGGCAAATTGGAGGTTTAAAGTGGCGACTCCCAATCCATGATTTTGTTCCAGTAACCTCGCATCGATATCATGGACTTTGATCCCCCAATTTCCACCATGAGCGATTAACTCGGGTTTGATCGCTCCACCTATAGAAGGTCCATGACGGGTAAACGGAGATGGTTGCCCCGGCTGGGCAAGAGCTATTTCATCTGGAGTCGTAGTGAATGGTTTGTTGTGCTTAGCCAAACCACCTACAGTAAGAACATTTAGTGCCGGAGCAGGTTCGGTAATTTTCCAGGAGTCAGATAACAGATAGTCGGGATATTGGTCTCGCCACTCCATCCCTTTTGGAGAATCAGCATCAACCCTGTGATTGCCTGCTGATACCACGAATAAAACACCAAGTTCCCTGGCAAGGTGATCCAGGGTCAGAGATACCCCACTCAGATGACCGCCCAGATAGGGCTTATTGTCATCGTTGACGGAGAGATTGAATACCCGACATTGATATTCATTTGAAAAATACCGAACAGCCGCTTCTATCTGTTTTTCAATGAGACCAGTTGCGTTTTGCTTGTTTCTGTCAAGAATCCGACCGCTGAATAATCGAAGGGTAGGAATAAATAGGTTTGATTTCAAACTGGTTTCAACGTCTCCATAAAGCGCCAATCCTGCTACCCGGGTTCCATGGCCATGTTCATCAGCGGCACTTGATTCATTCGGCAAGAAATTATCCGACTCACCAACGGCAGCCCCAATTAGAGGATGCCCCGTAGCCAATCCACTATCGAGGATCACCACTCCGGGCGCATTCTGACCAGGATTCGTAATGGGGGGAATCTTCTGAATATCCTGGATCAGAAGCGAATAATCCAAACCGAAGTTGGGCGGCAGATCGACGGATCGCACGTCCCGATGTCGCAGAAGCCTTTCAGCTTGGATGGCGTCGCAACGAACCCGATAGAGCGTCAAACCGGACTGCTTGATCTGGTCCTCCTTGTGGATACCTGCCTGAGTTAGCCATCTCTCGAACGCCTCCCATTCCTGTTCGCGTTCCTGGCGATGATCCTCCAGTGGCCACAGTTCTACATCCAACAGGAAGGTGTCCGATTCTGGAAGGCCATGTTTTCTCAGCGCCCACCCTTTGCGATCCTCAGAACTCCATCCATCCACGCTTCGCAGGGCATAAATGACCTGCTTGTTGGTGACGTCACTTCCGCTGGCCATGGTGGCCAGTCGGGATTCAAACTCTGCAAGGGCTGTGTCACTGGCGAAACCGACCACAACCGTCTCATCTTCCTGACTGACGAACTCGATCTCCGGAGAAATTTTGCTCAGATCGTCGGGATTGAACCCCTTCTGTACGGAAAAGCGGAACAATCGGCGCTCATCGAAACCGCCCACATCACCGGCTGCTCGCTCTTTGGCTCGGGTGAGCGATTGCTGCAATTTTCGACCGTGGCTACGTGTATCTTCCGGAACAGGAAATCTGGGTGGCGTGCCCGGTCGTTTCTCATTGACCCGAGTTTCCCTTTGCAGCGGCAGATGAGGATAGGATTCAGCCATGAGTCATCAACCCCTCTTCATCCGGGCTTGGCGTGCATCTTCCCGACGGATGGCCGATTTGATGTGTCGTTCGTCCAGAAACTCCTTGCCGGACAGCACCATCTCCTTGGCGGCACGGCGTACAACCCGTTCCACATCAGCCTGACTCATCCCTTTGAAGAGGCTGGTAATCTTGTTACTGTCCACATCGAAATCCCGTCGCAGACCGCGCAGTTTGCAGGTCAGCAATTTTCGCAACTGTTCCAGGTTGGGCAGTTCGAAAACCAGAACCTCGTCGAATCTGCGCCAAACGGCGGCATCCAGAATGCCTTCGTGATTGGTGGCGGCGATGAGCAGGCTTCTTCCATTGTAGGCATCGAGGAGCTGCAAGAAGGCATTGACCACTCTTTTCAGTTCGCCATGGTCCGCCGCATCGGCGCGTTCCTTGGCCAGGGCGTCAAACTCGTCGAACAGAGCCACCATGGGGACGGAAGCCACGAAATCCAGAACCTGACGCAGGTTGGAGGCCGTTTCTCCCAGATAGGAGGAAACCACACTATCGATACGCACGATGGCCAATGGCAAACCGAGTTCTGAAGCCAGGACTTCCGCCGTCAGGGTCTTCCCGCACCCGGGAGGTCCACAGAAAAGCAGGCGATCCGCTGGCGCAAGCCCATGACTTTTCAACACCTCCTGTCGATGATGTTCCTGGAGGATCTCGTCGATCAGGGATCGGTTGTCATCGGAAAGGATGACATCTTCCAGTCGCCGCAGGGGTTCTTTGATATGGAGGAGTGGAAGACCCCGCTCCTTGTCACTTGGAACCTGCTTGATCAGGGAGATGAATGGCTGACTGGTGACATTGGACCGGCCATACAGGATTTTTTCCAGATCGCTGGCGAGCAGATGGTGATGTTTTTCCCGCTCTTCTCGGATGACATCCTCGGAAGCCTTCTTGAATGCCTCCAGGTTTCCTTCCGCACCTGATCGAATAAGCTGTCTGAGCAAGTTGCCTGATGCCATGTTCAATCCTCATTCCGGGCCTGTACCGCCTTGTTGGGGAGGTTCCATAACCAAGACGGGAAGTGGGCGTGACGCCTTGACGGGAAGGGCACGCCGTGAATGCGTTTTTATCAGAATATAAGGTGGATGTCATTGGAATTATTTCGGGATTTCACCGTTTTGTGACTCGTGGGACTTTTTCGTTTTTTGGTCTTCAAGGGGGAAATGGCCAGGGAAATCACTAAAGAGGACGGGGTCAAGGGGACATGAACCAGAAATTGAAAATCAAGGTCATGAATGTCAAACAATACGCGCTAATGATCTACACGCGCCAGACAGAAGATCACCACACGCCGGGCACCTCCCTTTTTCAAGGCACGGGTTGCAGACCATATCGTGGAACCGGTGGTGAAGACATCATCCACCAGTAGGATTGTGCGGTTTGCGATCACATCGTTATGGGTGGTAAAGGCGTTACGAACATTGATCAGACGCTCTTTTTGCCGCAACCTGGTCTGTGGCCGGGTCATCTTGATCCGATATAATCCGTTTGTCACCAGGGGCCGATCAAGCCGCCGTGCCAAGGCTCCCGCCAATAACGCCGCCTGGTTGTAGCCACGCCACACCAGACGCAATGGATGAAGCGGTACTGGGACGACCAGTTCCAAATCTTCCCAGATCAAAAGATCACCCACCCGTTCCATGGCCAGGTCAATCAGGCTGGCAGCCCATTCGGTCCGGTCGCTGAACTTGAATTGGACGATCAATCTGGCGATAGGCTCGGTGTAGGTGAACGGAAAACAGACCCGGTCAGGCCGGTTGGGTACCAGAAGACAGGAACCACATCCCAGCACGGGTCCACTGGTGGTCGTGCCACAGTAAAGGCAATGGTGTTCCGGCAAAGGAGGAAGGGTCCGGATACAGTCGAAGCAAAACAGTTGCGGATGGGGGACGGGAATGCCGCAGGCAGGACAAAACGTGGGAAACAACAGATCCAAAAGTCCGTGCAGTGCCGGTTTGATTTGTGGCAAGGTTCGACTGAATGTGGTTGGCAGTCGCTTCAATCCGGGGCCTGTTGACATTCAAAAAGTGATTGGAATGAGCATCGGGTCGATGAGATTACCTTCAGGGTTTTGGTTTGATCCCAAAAAAAGAATCAAAAAATGCGAATGATTCCGATTCAGCCGGTTTCTGATGAGTCCACCCTCGAATTCGCCCGGGTCCGACATGCCTGGGAACGGGCCGGGAAACAAGGTTCAGACGTGTGGCAACGGTCGCTCATCAACCGCGTTGGGGAATGGTTGGTGGAACGTCTGCTGGAATTGCGCATGCAACCCGCCATGGTTCTGGATCTGGGATGTCGCAGTGGCATCCTCCGGGAACGATTGAAACAATCAGAAAAAAACATTCCCCGGGTGGTTTCGGCCAGTTTTGCCGAAAGTTGTGCCATCACCCTCCGTGGTCACCAGGGTCCCTTCACCCTGTTCAAAAAACGACCGGCAGTCACTTGTCTCAACCCGTTGGCCCTCCCCTTCGCCACCCACACCTTCGATGCCATCCTTTCCAACATGGCCCTGCACTGGATCGGTGACCGAAAAGGGGCGTTAAGGGAAATTCGCCGGGTATTGAAGCCGGAAGGGGTTTTTCTCTTCACCATGTCGGGCGCGGAAACCTTGATGGAATTGCGGGATTGCCTGGCGACCGTGGACCAACAACGTTGGCAACGGACCTGGCCCCGTATTCCCCAATTCCCAACGCTGCACCAATTGGGCGACGAACTGTTCGAATTGGGATTCCGCTTGCCGGTGGTGGACCGGGAGGTCATCCATCCAACCTTTGCCGATACCCGGTCCCTGATCCGACACTTGCGAACCCTGGGCGGCTGCAACCCTCATTCCGATCAAAAAAACACCCTGACGGGGCAACAATTTTTTACCGAGGTGCAAACCCTGTATCAATCCCGCCATGCGCCCACCCAAAAGCCATTGCCCGTGACCGTTGAAATCCTGTTCGGCCATGGGTGGCGTTCCGCGTAAGGCATACCCTCTCATTGAACCGGGCTACAAAACCTTTTTCAAGGATTGCTCGATCTTGTTGGACATGGAAGAAATTTCACTGATGACCCGGTCGATGTCCCCTGCAAGATCCCGGGCGACGCGGGCGGTGCTTTTGACTTCGCCGGCGACGACCGCAAACCCTTTGCCGAATTCACCGGCACGCGATGCCTGAATGCCGGCATTGATGGCCAAAACTTCCAGTTCATTGGAAATTTTCTCGATTCCATGCAAGGTTTTGGAAACATCACGGGTGTTGCGGTCGATCTCCTGGCGCACACTCGACAGGTCGGTGAAGACCTGATCATTGGCCTTGCTGCGGTTTTCTTCCATGATTTCAAGGAACATCATGGCGGCATCAATGTCGATGATCTTGGCTGCGCCACGATTTTCATGGAGGAATGCGGAGGTTTCCGTTGATTCCGATGCGTCCAGGATCAGGTCGGCGGAGAAATTTTTGATCGCCATTTCCGGTTTGGTCAACGTTTTGATTCCCAGTTTCATCGCCAGGGTCATGGCCGGTGCGTTGGCATCGGGATCGACGACATAGACCGGCTCCGCCCCTTTGCTCTTATGAAATATTTCCAGGAGTTCCTTGCTCCGGTCACCACCACCGACAATGCCGATCTTTTTCTTGCTTTCATTTTTTTCCATGGTCTGCTCCCAGCGTTTTGCCCTTTCATTGATTTTATGAGAGGATTATTGCAGTTTTTTTTGTGTCGGCGAACGAATAGATGAACAGGGATGTCAAAAGATTCTGCCTGACGGACTCAATATTCAAATCTAGCATGATTTGCAAGAAACTGGGTACCTTTCATCACGAATCGTTTGCGTTTTCCCGGTCCATGTGTTGGAAAACCCCGAAGGATATTTATTGAAGGGTGTGGAGGCTGGCCATGAAGCCCAGGTTGATTGTCTGTGTTAAGGAACGCACCACGGGTGCTGATTCGTGTGGCGGTCGCGGCAGCCTGGCCCTGCTTGAACAAATGACACGGATCATTCAAGAGCGTGGTTTGAACATCGATCTTGAGAAAATTCAATGCCTGGGTCAATGCAAGAAGGGTCCCAACATGCGTCTGGCCCCCGGAGGGGAATTTTTTCGCGGGGTCGGCCCCGGGGATATCGATGGCATCATTCAGAAGATCGAGGTGGCACTGGCAGCGGATGCTTCATGAATGCTTCGCGGAGGTGATTTTTGTCACCAAAGCTTTGATGTCCTCCAGGATCATGTAGCCCGAGGGGACGAGGAGCAGACTCAGGAAGGCCCCATAGACGACCCCACACCCCAGGGAAACCGCCATCGGGATGAGAAATTGGGCCTGGGTGCTTTGTTCCAGGATCAGAGGGACCAGTCCGACGAAAATGGTGAGCGCGGTCAGAAAGATGGCCCGGAATCGCGCGACGCCGCAGCTTCGCGCCGCCTCCAGGGGACCGGCACCTTCCTGCCGCCGTTGATTGATCCAATCCATCAGGACCAGGCTGTCGTTGACCACGACCCCGGCCAGGGCGAGCATTCCCATGAGGCTCATCAGGCTCAGGTTCATCCCCAGCAGAAGGTGGCCGATGATGGCACCCACGATGCTCAGGGGAATCACCAGCATGACGAGCAGCGGTTGGAGGTAGGATCGCAGGGGGATCGCCAACAGGGCATAGATGGCGAAAAGGGTCAACAGGGCGCCATGGAACAGGTTGCCGAAGGATTCCCGCTGTTCGCGGGTTTCCCCTTCAAAACGGTAGCGGAATCCGGGGTGGGTCCGGGTCAGTTCGGTCAGGAATTCATCCATCTCCTTGACGATGCGGTTGGCATCCACCTTTTCCTTGTCGAGGTCGGCGGTGATCTCTACGGTACGCTGCCGGTCGATCCGGTCGATCCGGGCCAATCCTTTCTTCAATTCGATATCGCTGATCTGACCGATGGGGATTTCCTGACCGTCGGTCGTGCGGATGCGCATCGATTCCAACTGTTCCAGGGAATGCCGTTCATCGGGGGGATAGCGCACCATGACCCGGATATCGTCTTCCCCCCGGACAAAACGTTGTACTTCGGCGCCGAAGAACGCCTGCCGTACCTGCCGGCCCAGATCCTGGGTCGTCAGTCCCAGGTGTTGCGCCTCGGGGCGGAGGGTCAGATTGATTTCCCGCTTGCTGTCGTCCAGGGAATCCTGGATGTCGAACACCCCTGAATAGGTGCCCAGGCGTTGCCGTACCTGATGGGCGACCTGTCCCAGGGTGGTAAAATCCTGACCGATGAGCTGGATGGCGATGGGATCGCCACCGCGGCCGATTTCTGCTCTGAAATTGAGTTCCTTGGCCCCGGGAATGGCTCCGATGGCGGTGCGCCATTCGTTGACCAGTCGGGTGGTGTCCACTTCCAGGGTTCGTTCTTCGGGTGGGACCAGTTCCAGACTGACCGAACCCAGCTCGGGGCTGCCTCCGGAGCTTCGACCACCAGGGGTGCTGGAGGTTGAACCAAGGGTGGTCAGGATGTTGTGAATGACGGAAACGCCCGTTGTGGGATCACGATACTGATTGGCAAGTGTGGTGGCGGCCCGGGTGATCCGTTCCAGATGACGGGCGGTGATCGCCTCGGGGGTCCCCGATTCCATGGTGAGCGAGGCCCGTGCCACTTCGCTTTGGATCCGGGGAAAGAAGGTGAATCCGTGGCGACCGCTGACGACGTAGGCGACAATGATGAATGACAGCCCGAAAAAAAGGGCCAGGGTCAGGTAGCGGAACACCAATACCCGTTCCAAAAAGGGTTGATACCCGCGAAGGATGAACCGTTCCAGGCCATTGGCGACCGTTTCCAGGGTTCGGACCAGGGGGCCGGGGGGGCGGGAGTGGTTGAGGCGGACATGGCTCAGGTGGGCGGGGAGAATCAATTTGGTTTCCACCCAGGAGGCGATCAGCACCGGGATCACGATCATCGGAATCTCTGCGAAGATCGGGCCACGCACCCCGCCCAGAAACATGAGGGGCAGGAATGCCACCACCGTGGTCAGGAAGCCAAACGTGACCGGGACCGAGACTTCCCGGGTTCCGCGAATGGCGGCGGTGAGGCCGTCGGTTCCGCGGCGCATGTGGGCATGGATGTTTTCGCTGGTGACGATGGAATCGTCTACGACGATCCCTTCGACCAGGATGAAGGCGAACAGGCTCATGAGGTTCAGGGTGATCCCCAATTCCGGCATGACCGCGAGCGCCCCCATGAAGGAGATGGGGATACCGATGCACACCCAGATGGCCACCGACAGCCGGAGAAACAAGGCAAGACAGAGGAAGATCAGGATTCCCCCCTGGACGGCGTTGTCCAACAGGGTATTGAGCCGCAGTTTGACGACTCGGGAATGATCCCGCCAATAATCGAGATGGATCCCCTTTGGCAGGGATTCCTGTTTGGCCGCGACGTAATCGCGCACCGCCTGTGCCACCTTGATGACGCTTTGATGGCTGCCACGGTAGACCGACAGCATCACTGCCGGTTGGCCATTGAAACGGGAGGAGAGGGGTTCCTCCTCAAAGCCATCCCGGAGGGTGGCGATTTCTCCCAGGGTCAGACGGGTACCATCGAGGTTGGAGATGATGGGGATGCGGGCGAAATCTTGGGCGTTCCGGGCCTGGCCGGTGGTGCGCAGCTGGATTTCCCGTGCCCGGGTCTTGATCGAACCGGCGGGCAGATCGACCGAATGTTGGCGGATGACATTGACGATGCCATCAAGGGTCAAACCATGGCGGGTGAGGGTTTGTTCCGCCACCTCGATGGAAATTTCCGCCGGCCGGAGGCCGGAGCGTTCCACCTGGCTGACTTCGGGCAGCGCTGCCAGCTCGTCATGCACCTCCTGACTCAGGCGACGCAGCTCCCGTTCGGGCAGATTTCCCGCCACCACGACCCCGATCACTTCCCGGTGAAAGGATTGGAAGGTGTAGACGGGTCGTTCCATATCTGCCGGAAAGGTGCCGACGGCATCGACCCGGCCTTTGATGTCGTCCAACAGTTCCCGTGCCCGTCCCGCGGCAACCTCGACGGTCACCCGCCCGCTCCCCTCCTTGGCACTGGCGGTGATTTCCTCGATCCCTTCCAGGTCGGCAATCGCCTCTTCGATGCGGATGAGCGCCCCTTCTTCGACTTCGGCGGGGGTCGCTCCCCGATACTGCACCGAAATCGTCACCGCATCCCGTTCGAATTCGGGGAATACCTCCAGGACGATCCGGTCCGATACCGCCCACAATCCCAACAGGCAGATCACCAGCATCAGCAGGTTGGCTGCAACCCCATTCCTGGCAAACCATGCGATCATGCCGTGGTCCATGTCAGGGTCGACCTCGACGTGTTGCGGTGACCGGGGTTTCGGGTCGATGGATCCGGACCTTCATGCCATCGATGGCATAGGGAAGGGGGGTCAGACAGATCGATTCACCCGTGCGGAGTCCCGCGGTCAGGACCGCCTGTTCCCGGTCCATCCATGCCACCTGTACCGCACGGGTCATGAGTTCCATGGTTTCGGTCACGATGCGCAGATGCTGGTCTTCCAACAGTGCATGCCGGGGGATGACGAACAC
The DNA here is from genome assembly GCA_002753735.1 of Magnetococcales bacterium DCbin4. Classification (GTDB taxonomy): domain Bacteria; phylum Pseudomonadota; class Magnetococcia; order Magnetococcales; family UBA8363; genus UBA8363. Next base: position 46,575 of record PEAN01000020.1, on the reverse strand, counting down.
GTTTTTCAGGATGGATCCCTTGATGGTCGCCTCGACATGCTGACCCACCTTGAGCGGTGCCCGACCTTCGGCGGCGCGGGCATAGGGGGCGTCGATCTGGGCGATGACCCACAGTTGGCGGGTACGGGTATCGAGGGTCCCTTCGGTCCGGACGATCCGTCCCTGCCACTGTTGCATCCTCCCTCCGACAACCCCCTTGAGGGTGACCGGTGGTCCTTCCGGGGTCGTTTCGCCAGGATAACTTTCGGGCAGACGGAGAAACGCGGCGTGGGTATCGGTAATGGGAAGGCGGACTTCGACGCTGTCCACCGCATAGATGGACGCGATGACGGTTCCCCGGGAGACGAATTGTCCCACATCCACCATCTTTTCCAGCACCCGTCCCGCGAAGGGGGCCTGGATCCGGGTCCGTTCCTGATCAACCCGGGCCTGGTTCAACCGGGCCCGGGCCGCTGCCAGGAGTGCCTGGGCCTGTTCCAATTGGGGCCGATGCACCGCCAGGTCTCCCGGTGTCCCATCCAGTCCCGATTTTTTCCAATCCCGTCGGGCTTGATCCGCCTGGGCCCGGGCTTCGCTCAGGGAGAGGCGGGCCTTGGCCACTTCCGCCGCTGCAATGGTGACGGCATGTTCGTAATCGACCCCATCAATGCGGGCCAGGGTTTGTCCCTGGTCGAAAAAACCGCCGTTGCGCAGGCTGGGATCGATTTCCATGACGACCCCTGCCACCTGGGCCGCCAGGGTGATCCGGGTCCGGGGGGTGACACTCCCTTGGCTGGGTACCTGGATCCGGTAATGGGTGGGTTGGGCCTGAATGACCTCGACTACCGGTACCATCGGGGGGATCTTTTTCTTTTCGGGCCTGGGGGCGGTGGTGAGGAGGTTCAGCCCGATGGCTGCCGATCCCCCCAGAACCATCACGGCCAAAAGGGTTTTGACAAAGGCGTTCATCAAGGGCAATCCGGGGCGGCGATGTTTGTGCCTTTTATTATTAAAAAAGAAAAGGGGTCTGGGGGATTGCCCCCAGGGTTTTGATTTTGTTTTTTTGATTTTGAGTTTGTTTTCCCATCCCCCACAGGGGGTTCGGGGGACGAAGTCCCCCAAGGTTTTGCCTTTGAAGGATGGCATTTTTGATGGATCATCCGCATTATCCAATAGTTCAGGCAAGATGTAATACGATCAAAGTCAAAACCCTGGGGGCAATCCCTTGAGACCCCTTTTTTTTCTTGATCATTTTTATTGGGTGCCAAAATCGCCTCCCAGGGCGAGGTAGAGGTCGATGCGGTTGTCCAACCGTTCCCGTGCGACGCTCAGGCGGGAACTTTCAGCGGTGAATGCCCGGCGTTGGGTGTCAAGCAGGGTGACGAGGCCGATCAATCCTTCCTGATAGCGGGCGACCGCCTCAGTGACTGCCGCGTTGGCTTCGCGCACCTGGTCTTCCAGGGCCGCTTCACGTTCCTGGAGCCGGGGTGTGGCGGCCAGGGCGGTTTCCACTTCGCGCAAGGCATTCAACACCGCCTTGGCATAGTCGGTCCATGCCTGTTGGTGTTCGACCCGGGCCAGTGCCTCTTCCCCCTTCAGCCGTCCCCCCTGAAATAACGGTTGGGTCAATCCCCCCACCAGACGCCATACCAGATGGTCCCAATCCAGCATGTCACGCAGTTCGGGACTGGAATAGCCGCCGGTGGTGGTCAGTTTGAGGGTTGGCAGGCGGTTGCGCCGAGCCTCTTCGAGACGGGTTGTGGCACCGTCCAGGCGATGCCGGGCCGCGACCAGATCGCAGCGGCGTTCCAACAGTTCCGCCGGCAATCCCGCGGGGACGGGGCGGAAGCGGGTGGGCAATGAAGATCGTTCTTCCAGTGTCCCTTCGGGATAACGTCCCAACAGGGTTTCCAGGGTTCGTTTGGCTTCATCCAGTTCCATCCGCCGGGAGGCCAGTCGTTCTTCGCCCTGGGCGATGTCGGTTCGGGCCAGACGCAGGTCGAGGGTGGTGGCGAGGCCCATGCGGTAACGTTCTTCGATGACCGTCAGGGCGCGGCGCAGGTTCTCCAGATGGTGTTGGGCCAAGCCGATCTGTCCGCCCGTTTCCACCACCCGGAACCATCCGCGGGCCACCTTGGCGGCCAGGGCGAGGCGCGCAGCGCGGACATCGGCCTCGGTTGCGCGCCAGTCCGCCTCGGCCCCTTGCCGGTTCAGCGACAATCGTTGCCACAGATCGACTTCCCATGCGACCGTTGTGTCCAGACCATGGGACGTTGTTTGCACGCTCGACGTCCCACTGCGCTGGACATCGGCATCCAGGGTGACCCGGGGCCAACGTGCACTGTCGGCGATGAGGATCCGTGCCCGTGCCGCTTCCATCCGCAGATGGATCGAGCGCAGGTCGGGGCTGTCACGCAGGGCCTGGGCGACCATGATTTCGAGTTCGGGGGCTGCGAAATCCTGCAACCATCCATGGGAGATCTTTTCCATGGAGGCGGAGGGGACACTCCAGCGTGGTGGCACCGGGGGCAACGGTGTTGGTTGCGGGGGCGGTCCGATACAGGCGGCGACACCCAGGGCAACCAGGATCAGTGAGGTGGTATACCAAACCATGCGGGTCCCGGGTCAGCAGAACAAACGATCAAGAAAAAAAAGGGGTCTCAAGGGATTGCCCCCAGGGCTTTGATTTTGATCGGGATGCAATCCCCGAAATGGCAGCGAAGTCGACCCTAATCGATTCACAGCCATACATCAAGGAGGATGCATGAGTGGCGTGATCAAAACCTGTCCGGGCGTCTGAAGGGCAAAAGATTCAGCCTGGCCAGCGCAGATCGCCAGTTTCCGAACGATTCGATTCTTTACGCTTGATCGGATCAGAGAAAGACCCTATTTTGGTCGAAAAGGAGATCCGGTCATGAAACTGTCCGAGCAGGTCAAACCCATCAGCTATCTGAAAGCCCACGCTCCCGAGGTCATTCGTGGTTTGGCTGAAGGCAACGGTCCGATGATCATCACCCTCCATGGTGAGGCGAAGGCGGTGTTGCAGGACATCGGAACCTACGAGCAGACCCAGGAGACGCTGGCCTTGCTCAAACTTTTGGTCATGGGCAATCAAGAGATTGAGCAAGGGGAGGTGATGCCTGCCGTGGAGGTCATCCAGCATTTGCGCAAGGGGTGACTTCATGCACTTTGAAGTGCTGATGACCCGTAGTGCCATGCGCGACCTGGAGGAACTCCACGACTACATCGCACGTCATGACGCACCTGGAAAGGCAGACCATGTACTGGATGCCGTTACCGATGTCATTGACAGTCTGGCCCGGTTTCCGGGGCGCGGCACCCATCCCCAGGAACTTCATTCCCTTGGTATCAAGGAATTTCGCGAGATCTGCTTCAAGCCCTATCGGGTGATTTATCGGATCCAAGGGCAGCGCGTTTACATCCTCCTGATTGCCGATGGCCGTCGTGATTTCCAAACGCTTCTCAAACGTCGCTTTCTCAGATGAGACCCAAGCGTCCATCGGACGTGGTTTCTATTCCAGACTGAATATCACGAAACCAGCACCTCTAACGGTTGCATTCCCGCTACCGCGACCGGGTCAACTCCCGAAGGATCCGTTCCAGTGCCCAGCCATCTCCCGGGTGGAGGGGGTGATCGCCGGGGATGAGGGTGACCTGGGATTTGCCATGGAGGGCGGGGACTTGGTTCATGTCCTGGCTGAAGCCGGGGACCAGGGTGTCGCCGAAGGCGAAAGGTTGGCTGCGGATCAGGGAAATGTAGCGGATGTCGGGGTGGGGGGTGTTGTTGAGGGCGAACAGGAGCGATCCGGGAAAGGGACGGGTCAGGTCGAACAACAGGCCGCTTGACTCCCGCAACAAGGGATAGGGACCGCCGACAAAAAATTCCTTGATGACCTCAAGCGGCCAAGGGTCGGAAATGGCATCCAGGGCTGATTCCGCCCGGGGGGTTCCCAGGTGGGGGGCGGCGATGGTGATCAATGCCTTGACGGGGGGGAGTTGGTGCCGGATCAGCGCCAGCCGGGCGACGACGCCACCCGCCGAATGACCAACGAGGATCATCTCCTGACCCGGATGGGCACGGCCGAGTTGTTGCAGTTCCGCTTCCAGAATCACCGCTTGCAGGGCCAACGGTGCCAACGAAGGGAGTTGGGCCAGGTGGACGGTGTGTTTGGCGGCGGGGGCCTTTGCCGTATCGGGCCGTTGCACCGGCAGGATCCATGGCGGATTCGGCAGGAGCAGATCCGCCAAAGGCCAGCCACGGGATTCAAGGATGGGTACGACACCACTCGCCTGCCAGGAGTAGGCTTCGCCCAGGTAGCCATGGATCAGAACGATTTGATCGGCATGGGCCTTCGTTCCGGATAGAAACAGCACAAATGCAAGGATGATGGGGGCGAGTTTGCGCATGAATGCCCTTCGGAACTGAAAGAAAGATCAAAATCCTGGGGACAATCCCCCCTTCATTCCCGCGAAGGCGGGAACCCCTTTTTTTCTTCGATCATGATAGGATCCAATATTTTCAGAGTCAATACAATCAAAATATAACAGGTTCCCCCATGACCGTGGCAGCATCTTCGATGAACCAAATGGTACAAGTTTTGTCCAATGAAACAATCACGCAGGAACAAACGGCTGCCAAAGGATTGCCGAAGATTGCAAAATCCTTGTTAACGTGTGACATTTCAGGAATTCATGGAGCATACAATGAACATTGTCTCTACCACGGATCCGATCAGTTTCAAGGAATTGCATGGCTGCACCGACGATTTGCCTTGTTATGTCGATGGGCGGGGCGACGACTATCTGACCGTCTATTTTGAATCGGAAGCCAACCGCCAGGAATACCTGGCCATTCCCACTGAACCCTCCTCCCTGGATCTGTCCAGCGATTCCGCCGAATGGGTGGACGAAGGATAGGGTTCGACGCTACGAAGGATGGAGGTTTTCACCCCCTCCGGCATCTCCCGGTGCCAATGTGAAGGGTGGCTGGCGCCGCATCCCGGCATGTTGTGGGATGCGGCGCAAGCATCATTCATGTTCAAGTCGAAACTCAAGGTCCACGTGCCATGAACGACGCAACCATCCTTTCCAGTGCGCTTTCTCGCAGCTACAAACATGGATTTGTGACCTCCATCCATGCCGATACCCTTCCTGAAGGACTCGACGAAGCGGTGATCCAGCAGATATCGTCCCGAAAACAGGAACCGGAATTCATGCTGGCGTGGCGCCTGGCTGCGTATCGTCACTGGTGTGACATGACCGAACCCCACTGGTCCAGCGTGCGCTATCCCCCCATTGATTATCAGGGGATCAGCTATTACTCCTCGCCGTTTGCCAAAAATCAAGATGCGGTAGCCCTGGAAGACGTGGATCCCGCCTTGTTGGCCACCTATGCCAAACTGGGCATCCCCCTGGATGAACGGTTGAGTCTGGCGGGGGTGGCGGTGGATGCGGTATTCGACAGCGTTTCGGTGGCGACGACCCATCAAAAGAAACTGGCGCAACTGGGAATCATTTTTTGTTCCATGTCCGAGGCGGTCCGGGAACACAGTGAACTGGTGCGCCGTTATTTAGGCTCGGTCGTCCCCGCCGGGGACAATTTTTTTGCCGCCCTCAATGCGGCGGTTTTCAGTGATGGCACCTTTTGTTATATCCCCCCCGGGGTCCGTTGTCCGATGGAACTTTCCACCTATTTTCGCATCAACGCCGCCCGCACCGGCCAGTTTGAACGCACCCTGATCATCGCCGATCGCAACAGTTACGTCAGCTATCTGGAAGGATGCACCGCGCCCCAGCGTGACCGCCATCAACTCCATGCGGCCGTGGTGGAATTGATCGCCCTGGAAGGGGCGGAGATCAACTATGCCACCGTGCAGAACTGGTATCCGGGAGATGCCCGGGGGCGGGGCGGGATCTACAATTTCGTGACCAAACGGGGTGAATGCCGGGAAGATCGTGCCCGCATTTCCTGGACCCAGGTCGAGACCGGTTCCGCCATCACCTGGAAATATCCCAGCGTCATCCTGCGGGGTGCCGGTTCCATCGGTCGTTTTCATTCCGTGGCCCTGACCCACCATTACCAGCAGGCCGATACCGGCACCAAGATGATCCATATCGGACGCGATACCCACAGCACCATCCTTTCCAAGGGGATTTCCGCCGGACATGGCCATAATGCCTATCGGGGCCTGGTCAAGGTGCTGGCCGGGGCGAATGGGGCGCGTAATCACAGTCAATGTGATTCCCTGCTCTTGGGGTCGGAGTGTTCCGCCCATACCTATCCCTGCATCGAGGTCCGGAATCACAGTGCCAAGGTGGAACATGAAGCCACGACCTCCCGGATCGGAGAGGAGCAACTGTTTTATTGTCGTCAACGGGGGCTGACCCGTGAGGAGGCGGTCGCCCTGATCGTCAACGGTTTTTGTCAGGAGGTGTTGCGCGAACTGCCCATGGAATTTTCCGTTGAGGCGCGCAAACTCCTTGAAGTCAACCTGGAGGGGAGTGTGGGATGAACATTCTGGAAGTTCGCGACCTGCACGTGTCCGTCATGCACAAGCCTGTCCTGCGGGGGGTGGACCTGGTGCTGCACGGGGGGGGGATCCATGCCATCATGGGACCCAACGGTTCCGGCAAAAGTACTCTGGCCCATGTCCTGGCGGGACGGGACGATGCTCAGGTCACTGCCGGAACGATGCTTTATCAGGGAATGGATGTGCTGGCCATGACCCCGGAAATACGGGCCGGGGCAGGGATGTTTCTCGCCTTTCAAAATCCGGTGGAGATTCCCGGGGTCAGCAATGTCCGCCTGCTGAAGGAAGCCTCCAACGCCCATCGGCGTTATCTCCAGTTGCCGGAAATGGATGCCATGACCTTCCGCAGTCAGCTCCAGGACCGGGCACGACGTTTGGGACTGGCCGATGACTGGTTGCTCCGGGCGGTCAATGTCGGTTTTTCCGGCGGTGAAAAAAAACGCAATGAGCTGTTGCAGATGTTGGTGTTGGAACCGCATCTGGCCATCCTCGACGAGATCGATTCTGGGTTGGACATCGATGCCCTGACCACGGTGGCGGAAGGGATCAATTCCCTGCGGGATGCGCAACGTGCCATGCTCCTCATCACCCACTATCCCCGGTTGCTCGACCTGGTTGTCCCGGACAAGGTCCATGTCCTCATCGGTGGCCGGATCGTTCTGACCGGTGGCCCGGAGTTGGCGGGTCAACTGGAAGCGCGGGGGTATGGCTGGCTTGCGGAGGAACACTCATGAATACCGCCATGAACAGCCACCAGGCCCATTTCATCGCACATGCGGCAACCCTTCCGGGACATGATTCCGCGCTCATCCATGCCAGCCGACAGGCGGCGATGCAGCGGTTCATGGGGATGGGGTTCCCGACGAGAAAGCTGGAACGTTGGAAGCATACTTCGACCCGGGTCATTGCCCAAACCGTATATCGACACGTCAATCCCGGTTGCGTCGGATTGGACCCGGCCGATCTCGATCCCCATCTGATCGCCCGGCAAGGGATCCATCGTCTGGTGTTCATCAATGGTCTGTTCGTGAATTCGTTGTCCGACATGAGTGCCTTGCCCGGCGGGGTTCAGGCAGGAAGTCTGGCACGGGTCGTCAATGAGTCGCCCGGTGTGGTGGCGGGGTGCATTGAAACCTTTCCGACCGGCGATGATCAAGGATTTTCCGAGTTGAACCATGCCTTGTGGCCGGATGGTGCCTTTGTCCATGTGTCGACGGGAACCCGGTTGACGCAACCGTTGCACCTGTTGTTCATCACGACCGCCTCCAGGGAACCGATGATCACCCAACCTTGGAATGTGTTGATCTTCGGGAGCGATACCCATGCGCTGGTCGTGGAACATTATGTCACCCTGGGCCATACCACCCACCATTTGACCAATCCCTACACCTCGTTGATCCTGGATGACCGGGCGCATGTACACCATCTGTTGCTGCTGGGGGAGCGTCTCCCCGCCAACCATGTGGGGACGGTGCAGGTTACCCAGAAAGCGGGCAGCCATCTGGGTTCCCATCTGTTTGCCAATGGTGGGGAACGGACCCGCCAGGAGGTTCATGTCACCCTGGCGGGCGCGGAGGCGGAATGCGCACTCGATGGATTGTTCTTTGCCAGCGGGCGTCAGCACATGGATTTTCAAACGTCGATGCACCATGCCTGTGGCCATACCCGGTCACGTCAGTTGTACAAGGGGATCTTGGACGAACAGTCACGGGGGGTGTTCAACGGTGTGATTCGTGTGCCGCCGGGGGTGCATCACACCCAATCCCGGCAGACGACCGCCAATCTGCTCTTGTCCGACACTGCGGAGATCGACGCCAGGCCGCAACTGGAGATTCACTCTGACGCCGTCCAATGCAGCCATGGTGCCACGGTAGGCAGCCTGGACCCGGATGCATTGTTTTATCTGCAAAGTCGTGGCCTGGATGTCAACGCAGCCCGTGCATTGCTGATTCACGGATTTGCCGAAGAATTGCTGCAACGGGTGGCGCCCGCCGAGGTCCGGGGATGGGTTGGGAGAAGTCTCAATCCGGGGGAAGGAGTTCGTGATGAAGATCGACCGGGAATTGTATGAAGAGATGATTCTGGATCACAACCGGCGGCCTGTCCACTATATGCAGATACCGCGGGATGCCAACCATCATGCCTGTGGATTCAATCCCCTTTGTGGTGATGAATTCACGATTCATCTGCGAATCGAGGATGGGGTGATCCGGGAGGCGGGGTTTGAGGGGGTGGGATGTGCCGTTTCCGTCGCTTCCACCTCGATGATGATCGAATCCCTGGAGGGTTTGCACATGGATGAGGCGGAGGCACGGTTTCGGCGCATGACCGCGTTTTTGCACGGAGATTCCGCCATTTCCGACGAAGAGATTCAAAATTTGGGAAAACTGCAGGTGTTGGGTGGGGTCCTTGATTTCCCAGACCGCATCAAATGCGCCAACCTTGCCTGGTTCATCCTCCATGCCGCCCTGAAAAAGGATGCCAACACCGTGTGTACCGAATAGGGGCCATGACATGCCACCGACTGAAAAACTCAAAGAACAGGTGATCGCCGCCTTGTGTACCATTGTCGATCCGGAGTTTCCCATCAATATTTACGACCTGGGATTGGTGTACGACCTGGAGGTGACGCCGCTGGGTGTGGTGATGGTGCGCATGACCTTGACGGCCCCTGGTTGTCCGGTGGCGCAATCCTTGCCGGACACGGTCAAGGTGACGCTGGGCCGGATTCCCGGTGTGCGCGAGGTGGAGGTCGAGATCGTATGGGATCCCCCATGGAACCGCGACATGATGAATGAAAAAGCACGTTGGCAGATGGAAATGCTTTGATCTGCAAGGAGAACGACCATGAACGAATGGGTAGATGTACTTCCGGTGGCTGAATTTGCGTCAGGGACCTGGCAGACGTTGATGTTGGAGGGTCAGGCGGTCGTGGTGTTCCATCTGGACGACGGGTTCTACGGCCTGGAGGATTGTTGCACCCACGACGGCAGTGATTTATCCAGCGGCGACGTCGAAGGAAGCGACATCATTTGTCCCCTGCACGGTGCCCGGTTCGACATCAAGACCGGGGCGGTGTTGGTCCCGCCCGCCGAGGAGGATGTCAAGGTGGTAGCGGTACGGGTCGATCATGGGATGGTGCAGGTGCGGCGATCATGAAAAAAAGGGAGGCCCACTTTTATTTGGAATGACGGGGGATTGCCCCCGGGGGTTTGGTTTTTTGCCTGAAGGGCACCCGGCATCCGAAGTGAGGGACCAGGAAGGATCCATGTCTTTCCTTGAAACCTGTTTTTGGCATCATGGCGCTTTTCGATATGATTGCGCCGTGATATCTTCATGTCTTCAGTGGTTGCGGGTTTTGTTCCAATTCCCCTTTCCGAACTTCCTGGCATGATTCGTTCATTTCGTTGTTCCGATACCCAAAAGATTTTTCTGCGCATTTTCTGCAAAAAATTTCAGTCTATTCAAATCATCGCTTAACGCAAACTGAACATGCTGCACGCAACGACCAAGCTTGAAACCCTTCGAATTCCTCCGGGCAATCGGTTGGAAGCGTTGGGAGGTGATCGGTTGGGGCGATACAGCATTCGGATCAATGATCAATGGAGAATTTGCTTTGTCTGGAAGGACGGGGGCGTGGATGCGGTAGAAATCGTTGATTACCATGAATCCACCCTTACCTTCAAGTCCGTATCAGGAGGATGTCCATGGACACGGTTGAAACAAGAGACAAGCTCAAACCGATTCATCCGGGAAAAATTTTGCTGGAAGAGTTCATGACCCCCATGAACATTACCCAGTACAGGCTGGCCAAGGGTTTGGGCGTACAGCCGACCTGGGTCAACCAGATCATCAATGGCCATCGTTCGATCACTGCCGAAGCCGCTTTGCGTCTGGGCCGGTTTTTCAACATGGAAGCTGATTTCTGGATCAACCTGCAAGTCCATTATGAAATGGAGTTGGAACGGGATCGTTTGGAGGCATCAGGCATCCTGGAAACCGAAGTCGAAGTGTTCCAAATCGCCTGATCCGTCGTGGTTTTTGATCTTTGGAATGGGTCATCGTCCCCATTTGCGCCGGGGAACGGAAAGGTGTTGGGGGGTGGCGGTGGAGCGGGCGATGATCTGGTTGTATTCCTCGATGGTCACGTTGGTGCGGATGGAGACCCCTTCGGGCGATTCGTAGGCGAGTGCCTGATGGTGGGGACAATAGCAATGCCTGGCCTGCCCGGGGGGGTGATGTTTCCACTGTTCTTTGAAGCATCGTTCGCAGACGCCGTAAAATCTTTGGCTGGCATTTCTGTTGGACATTGTTTTTTCCGTTGACTGACCATGGGGAAGTGCGATTCCCTGAGGTAATGCGTTTCTTCATGAAGCGCTTAGCATCTTGCATGCCAAATTAACTCTGTCTAAGCGGAAAGGCCGGGGCATGGACCACACGGAGAACTCAGGGTGGGAAGATCGTTTGCGCCAACAAATCAGGATGAGCCTGGAGGCCAAACAGGCGTTCCTTGATGATGCCTCATTGTTTGCCGAGTTGGTCCGGGCCTGCACCATGGCGGAGGAAACCTGCCGGCATGGACATCGGATTCTCATCGCCGGCAATGGTGGTTCCGCCGCCGATGCCCAGCATATCGCCGCTGAACTGGTCAGTCGTTTTTTCTTTGACCGCCCCGCATTGTCCGCCCTCGCCTTGACGACCGATACCTCCATCCTGACCGCCATTGGCAATGATTATGGCTTTGAACATGTGTTCAGTCGTCAGATTGAGGCCCATGGGAGGGCAGGGGATCTGTTCATGGCGATTTCCACCTCCGGCAATTCACCCAACATCATCGCGGCCATCGAGGCGGCCAGGAAAAGATCGATGCGCATCATCGGCCTGACAGGGCGTTCGGGGGGGGGGATGGCGCCATTGTGCGATTGTTGCATCCGCGTTGCCAGCGATTCGACCCCCAGAATCCAGGAGGGGCATATTCTGGTGGGGCATCTCATCGCAGCACATGTGGAACAGGCCATGTTCGGATCCGGGAACACAGCACGATGATTTTCAAGGATTTGGTTGATAAACATTGAATCATGTGCAATCCTCGCAATGTAGGTTTGCGTCATGGTGGGCAGGGGTGGATTGTTTTGCCAAATTGGTACTGTGTGATTCTTGAAGGAGTGTTCTCATGTTGGGAAAAATGGTGAAAAGAGGGGTGTTGGCCATGGTGCTGGGGGTGTCCGTTTCCTTGAGCACCGTCGTGTTGGCTCAGGAGGGCGAGAAACCATTTTCTGCGGATGAAATCCAACGTTTCATGGCCGACTATCCCGCAATGATCCAATGGAATCGCAAAAAACAGGGTGATCAGGCGTGGCAGAATCATCCTTGGATGATTGCCGGCCTGCGCTACAATAAGGAATTCGTCGAACAATTGGCGGCAAAAGGGTGGAAATCGGACCGATTTTTCTATATTTTCAATCATCTGAACCAGGGCCTCATGATCCGGAAAACCCAACAGCAGGAATTGGAGTCCCGGAAACGGATGCAGGAACAGATGAAGCGGTTACAGGCTGAATCGCGTGCCCGTGCAGCGTCCAACCAGGAAGAAATGGCGGCGGCGGCCCAGCAAAGGGTGGCTTCGATGACCGAGCAACTCGATGCTGAAGAACGTCGCATTCGTCAAAATCCCTATATGAATCCGATGCAACGGCGTCAGGCCCTTGATTTGCTTCAGCAACAGCGCCAATTCATGAAACAATCCGTCAATCCCGGCAGCTCCATGCAGGATTGGCAGGAACAGATGCGCCAATCCCAAAAACAGGCCATCCTGCGCAATCCTTATATTTCTGCAGCGCAAAAATATTGGATGATCCGGCAAATGCAGGCCAATAAGGTGACTGCAACTCCAAGCAACAAGGCGGCGATGATGCACGGAGGTGAACATCACATGGGTCCTGGAATGGACCGGGAATCCATGTTCAAACAGCAGAAGGCCTGGGTGGCCAGACAAAAAGCGGCAGTGGCCAACAATCCGTTCATCCCGCCCCAGCAACGTGAGCTGATGAAACGGAACATGGATCAATACCTCCAGAAGATGGAGGAAGGGATGCGTGCTGATCATTCCGAGGCCGGTTCGTTGCCCAAGGTGGAAATGGAACTGGTGGAACGATATGGCGATCAACTGATGAAGATATTCCAACAACCTTGATGATCCATGCAGCTTCAAGGGGGTGTCTCCCCCTGTCTTCCGCTTGCTGGGGACCGGGGGGGGACGTTTTGGTTTTTGCTGGCCGCGGCACCGGCATGCTACGGAATGGGTCGTCGGGCAATTGAACGTTGGCAAGGTCTCTTTTGGGGGTGGACATGTCTGATCCGGTGGATTCCTTTTTGAATGGTGCGAATGCCCTTTATGTCAGTGAGCTGTATGCACGATTTCTTGAGGACCAACGTTCGGTGGACCCCGCGAGTGCCCGGTTGTTCGCTCAGTGGCGGGCAGATCGTGCTGACGAGATTTTCCAGGAGTTGCAGGGGGCACTCTGGAACCGGCACCGTCCCGGGATTCTGGGGCGCGGGGATCCGGATGTCGATGCCGGCAGAAATGCCGCCCTGTCGCAACACGCAGCACAGGATCCCCAGGAGATCCGCAAGGCGACCCTCGATTCCCTGCGTGCGCTGATGTTGATCCGCTCGTACCGGGTCCGTGGTCACCTTCATGCCCGCTTCGATCCCCTGGGATTGGAAGGAAAGGGTGAGTTCCCCGAATTGAAGCCCGAAACCTATGGGTTTCATGAAGAGGATATGGACCGGCCGATTTTCATCGATCATGTCCTGGGCCGGGAATCGGCCACCATGCGTGAAATCCTCCAGATTTTGGAAAAGACCTATTGCAGCTCGGTCGGGGTGGAATTCATGCACATCCAGGATGCGGAACAGAAAGCCTGGATTCAACGTCACATCGAAAGCAATGGCAATCGTACCGTATTCTCGGTCAAGGGGAAGAAGGCGATCCTGGAGCGGTTGATCCATGCGGAACAGTATGAAAAATTTTTGCAGAAAAAATTTACCGGGACCAAACGGTTTGGCCTGGAGGGGGGGGAATCGTTGATCCCCGCCCTGGAACAGTTGCTTGAACGGGGTGCGAAGTTGGGGGTGCGCGAGGTGGTGTTGGGGATGGCACACCGTGGGCGGCTCAATGTCCTGGCCAACATCATGCAAAAGCCTTACCGTGTGATTTTCCACGAATTCCAGGGAGGATCGGCCAATCCCGAGGATGTCCAGGGTTCCGGCGACGTGCGCTATCACCTGGGATCGTCGGCGGATCGGATTCTTGATGGTCACCCGGTCCATCTGACCCTCAATCCCAACCCATCCCATCTGGAGCTCGTCAATCCCGTGGTGTTGGGCAAGGTACGCTCCAAACAAAATCGCAGGGGGCATCAGGGGCGGCGGGAAGTCATGGCGGTGTTGCTGCACGGAGATGCCGCGTTCGCGGGGCAGGGGTTGGTGGCCGAGAGTCTGGCCCTTTCGGGGTTGGAAGGATACTCCACCGGGGGGACCATCCACCTCATCATCAACAATCAGATCGGGTTTACCACCAATCCCTCCTCCTCTCGTTCCTCACCTTATCCTTCCGATGTCGGCAAAATGATTCAGGCCCCCATTTTCCACGTCAACGGAGATGATCCCGAAGCGGTGGTGCATGCGGTGCGGTTGGCGGTCGAATTCCGACAGCAGTTCGGCTGGGATGTGATCATCGACATGTTTTGTTATCGCCGGTATGGTCACAACGAAAGTGACGAGCCGATGTTCACCCAGCCGATCATGTATCGTACCATTGCCAAACATTTGTCCACTCCCGAACTGTATGCCCGGCAGCTCGACCGTGAAGGGTTGAGTGGTTCTGATATGGCAGCCAACATCCGGGCCTCCTTCGAAACGCTCCTGGAGGAAGAGTTTGCCAAGGCGAAAAATTACAAGGCCGACAAGGCGGATTGGCTGGAAGGGGGATGGAAAGGGCTGTCACCCTTGGGACGTGAGGAAGAGTATGAAGAATATCAAACCGATGTCGCCCTCGATACCTTGAAGGAGATCGGGCGGGCAATCGTGACGATGCCTGTGGGGTTTGCGGTCAATTCCAAAATTGCCCGGCAACTGCGTAGTAAACAGGAGATGATCAATTCCGGCATCGGATTGGATTGGGCGACCGCCGAAGCGTTGGCGTTTGGTTCTTTGCTGGTGGAAGGGGTGGGGGTCCGTTTGTCGGGGCAGGATTGTGGGCGTGGCACCTTTTCCCAACGGCAGTCGGTGATCGTGGACCAGGAAAATGAATCCCGCTACTATCCGCTCAACCACATCCGCCCGGGACAGGCACTCTATAAGGTGTACGATTCCCCTTTGGCCGAGGCATCGGTCCTGGGGTATGAATATGGCTATGCATCCGATGACCCATTTACCCTGGTCCTGTGGGAAGCCCAGTTTGGCGATTTCGCCAACGGTGCCCAGATGATCATCGATCAATTTTTGAGTGCCGGGGAATCCAAATGGTTGCGGCTCAACGGGGTGACGCTTTTGTTGCCGCATGGTTATGAAGGGCAGGGTCCCGAACATTCATCAGCCCGGCCCGAACGGTTTTTGCAATTGTGTGCCCAGGATAATCTTCAGGTCTGCAATGTGAGTACGCCGGCCAATTATTTTCATGTCCTGCGGCGGCAGATCCGGCGCAATTTCCGCAAACCGCTGGTCCTGTTCACCCCGAAATCGTTGTTGCGGCATCCAGGTTGTGTTTCCAAACTTGAGGAAATGTCCACCGGATCGCGATTCATGCGGGTGTTGCAGGAGACGGTTCCCCTGGTGGAGGATGCCAGGATACGGCGTGTGGTCATGTGTACGGGCAAAATCTATTACGACCTGCTGGAAGCACGTACCCAGAAGGGGATCAATGATGTGGCACTGATTCGCGTGGAACAACTCTATCCCTGGCCCCGGGACACGCTGTCTGAAATTATGGAACGCTATGCGGGCGCCGAAGTGGTATGGTGTCAAGAGGAACCGGCCAACATGGGGGCGTGGATGTTCGTATTACCCAGATTGATCTATCTTCTTCAGGATCTGGGCCGGACGCAACTTCAACCCGGCTATGCGGGCCGTGGTGCATCCGCCTCTCCGGCGACGGGTCTGCATAAGAAACATGTGATCGAACAGGCGCTCCTTGTCGAGCAGGCGCTGAGTTGGGAAATGAAGGCATTGCCGGTACCGTTCCGACGGGTTTCGGGCAGGTGAACGTGGATGTAACAGTCATCATGGGACAGGTGGAATAATGGCAATCGATATCATCGTTCCCTCGCTGGGGGAATCCATCATGGAAGCGACCGTCGTCAAATGGCACAAGGCGGAAGGTGACCCGGTGGCGGCGGGCGAGGTGTTGTGCGAACTGGAAACCGACAAGGTGACCCTGGAGGTGCCTGCCCCGGCTGGAGGAATCCTCAGGCGAATCGTTTCCCCGGTGGATACGGATGTTGCGGTGGGTGCCCTGCTGGGGCAACTGGATGCCGAGGGTCAGGGTTCGTCGCCGATGACGCGTGTTGCTGTTGAGGACCTTGATGGCAAGGACACTTCTGTTCCCGTGGCGGCGACTCCTGCCAAATCTCCGAAGTTGTCACCATCGGTGCGCAAGATCCTTGAGGAAAATGATCTCAACCTGTCCCAGATTCCTGCAACCGGTGCTGGCAATCGCCTGACCAAGGGGGATGTTCGGGCGTTTGTCGCGCAGGGGGGGGATCAGGCCGCTTCAAGCAGTCCGGGTACGGTCAGGAAACCGGGGGTGGGGCAGTTTCCTCCTGCTGTTGTGGGCCCGCGGGAACATCGGGTACGGATGTCGCGGTTGCGCCAGCGGATTGCTCAGCGGTTGAAAGAGGCACAAAATACCGCTGCCATGTTGACGACCTTCAATGAAGTCGATATGACGGCAGTGATGGCGCTCCGGCAGTCGTATCGTGACAGTTTTGAGAAGCGACATGGTGTCCGTTTGGGGTTCATGTCGTTTTTTGTCAAGGCGGCGGTTGCGGCATTGCAGGAATTCCCTGCGGTCAATGCCGAGATTCAAGGGGATGAGCTGGTTTATCGCAACTATTACGATATTGGCATTGCGGTGGGGGGGAGCAACGGATTGGTGGTCCCGGTATTGCGTGAGGCGGATCTCCTATCGTTGGCGGGGATCGAACAGCAGATTACCGAATTTGGACGCCGTGCCGAAGGGGGGCGTCTGACATTGGAGGAGTTGCAGGGGGGGACGTTCACCATTACCAATGGTGGCATTTTTGGTTCTCTTCTTTCGACCCCGATTTTGAATACGCCGCAGGTGGGTATTCTGGGGATGCACAAGATTCAGCAGCGGCCCATGGTGATGCCGGATGGTTCCATCGCTGCCAGGCCCATGATGTATCTGGCCTTGACTTATGACCATCGGGTCGTGGATGGTCGGGAAGCGGTTTCTTTTTTGGTGCGTATCAAGGAATGTATCGAGGATCCCAGCCGGATCATGCTCGGGGCCTGACTTTTTCCTGACGGAGGGGTTCATGTCGGAGACCTGTGATCTGATCGTCATTGGTGCGGGACCGGGGGGATATGTGGCGGCCATCCGGGCAGCACAATTGGGCTTGAAGACGATTGTCGTGGAGAAGGGGCCGAATTTGGGGGGGACCTGTCTGAATGTAGGGTGTATCCCGTCCAAGGCATTGCTCCATTCAACTCATCTGTTGGAGATGGCTCGTGGCGGGCTTGCGGGACATGGGATCCGCTGTGGGGGTGCGGTTGAGGTGGATCTTGATGCCATGATGGCACGCAAACAGCGCATCGTGACTCAGTTGACGGGGGGCATCGATTTCCTATTCAAGAAAAACAAAGTGACCCGTCTTCGGGGGCTTGCCACCCTTACGGCGACCGATACGGTGACCGTGCTTGATGATGCGGGGGTACGCCATCAGTTACAGGGAAAAAACATATTGATTGCGACGGGGTCGGTGCCGGCAGCGCTTCCCGGAGTTCCCTTCGATGGCCAGCGGGTGGTCAGTTCGACGGAAGCACTTGCGTTTTCCCAGGTCCCTGGGCGATTGGCGATCATTGGTGCTGGCGTGATCGGCTTGGAACTGGGATCGGTTTGGCGGCGCCTTGGCAGTGCGGTGACGGTGATCGAATTCACCGATAATGTGTTGCCGGGGATGGATGGTGAATTGCGCAAGCAGGCGGCGCGTATTTTCAAAAAACAGGGGTTGCAATTGCGCCTGTCCACGTCGGCCGAGGCGATGGAGGTCAGGGGGGATGAGGTGGCATTGACCTTGAAACCCGCTGTCGGCGAACCGGAATCCCTGGTCGTGGACAAGGTATTGGTCGCGGTGGGGCGGGTTGCGTGTACCCAATCATTGGGATTGGAGGGGTTGGGGATTGCATTGGACGGGCGTGGGTTTATTCCGGTGGATGGCAATTATCGGACGGTGGTTCCGGGTATTCTTGCCATTGGTGATGTCATTGGAGGACCCATGTTGGCGCACAAAGCGGAGGAGGAGGGGGTATGTGCCGTAGAGCGCTTGGTGGGACAGGGGGGGAACGTTCATTGGAATCGCATTCCCGGTGTGGTTTATACCGATCCCGAGATTGCGGCGGTGGGGCGAACTGAGGAATCCTTGAACAAGGAAGGGATCGCTTATCGGGTGGGTAAATTTCCGTTTTCGGCCAATTCCCGGGGTCGGGCGGTGGATCAGACCGAGGGATGGGTGAAGTTATTGGCCGATGCCGATACCGATCAAATCCTGGGTGCGCACATCATTGGACCGCAGGCGGGTGATTTGATTGCCGAGGTGGTTTTGGCGATGGAGAGTGATTTGACGGCAGAGGATATGGCGCGTACCTGTCATGCCCATCCCTCATTGGCCGAAGCGGTCAAAGAGGCGGCCTTGGCGGTGGATGGTCGTGCGTTGCATGTGTGAAAAAGGATCCATGCTGCTGAAAAAGTGGATCCTCCTTCGCAGGAATGACGGGGAGTGGCTTCCAAGGGGTTGAGGCTGATCGCTTAACCGCCTGCGGCGGATGATCCTGCAAAATCTACACCTTGGGGCTGGCTCATGGAGGCCCTTCATTTTTCAGACACACACGTCGCCGTCCCCTTGATTCCGGTACTTTCCCCAAGCTGTTTTTCTTACTGCTTGGGCTCCAAGGGCGGTAGTGACGACAGCAAGGCTTCAATGTGGGTTCTTGGCATACGGTTGAGGCGCAAGATGATTTCGGCGATGAGGTCATCAGGTTCATAAAAATAGGATGGAGATACTTGTAGCACCTTGGAGATGCGCGCCACAGTGGTCACATTGGGTTGTCGGGATTCGCGTTCATATCGATTGATCCGGGGGGAAGCTACCGATGGGGTCAGTCCGATCAGTATTCCGAGTTTCTTTTGGGTAAATCCCATTCGTTCCCGCGCCATACGCAACCGGGTTGCGAACATGTTGACATCCATTTGCCAAGTCTCCCAAATCAAATCCCCATACCCTCGGTCTTATACCCCACACTGTAACATTGATTTTTACTTGAATAAGACTTCCTTGTTGGTAGATGGTTCCCAAATATTGTCATTTGAGTGAAAATAGAATATTTTACATCTGCTTAAGTGCATATTGTGTATTGGAGTTGTTCTGTATTTAATTCTGCTTCATGAAATGTAGATCTATTGAAATACTCCGCAAACAGTACTAATTTTTGAAAATTTGTTCCTCTAATTTTAGTATTTCTGGAAAATGGTGTGAATAGGGGCCGTCATTTTCAGAATAAAATTGTATTATTTTAAATGCATGATGGATGTCGGGATATGGAAACATGGGTGTGTCTGATGGGAGTCGTCTATGAGCTTGAAAACTTTTCGTACCATCCCCATTGTCGAAGCCAATAGTAACCGTATTGCTGGCAGTTTTTGTTCGACCATGGATGCCGTGTCAGCGGATGAATTGGCGGCATTGGCACACTTGCGGGAACTGACGCAGCATGCGAGGGAGGTTAAGGGACAATTGAAAAATGCAAATGAGGACGAGCGGGTGATCTTGGAGCGACGGCTGGAGGAACTGCGGATTCAGGCGGGAATATGGCAGGGAAAACGGCGTCAGGCGACCGAGGAGAAAAACATTCGCCTGGGACATGCGACGTTGCCGGTGGAGGATCTTGACGCCAGGAATTGATCAATTAAGGGCGGAGGCTGTGAATTGCCCCAAATCTATATTTCTTTCCAATGTTTTCAATATGCCTGAAGATCCTACATCGCTTGCAATAAATATTGAATGACAAAGGCCGTATCGAATGCCTGTTGCCCCGAAAAGCCATAGGTCGTTTTGATCATGGTCAACAGCTTTGCCGGATTGGTTCGTGCCTCCAGGGGAATTTCACTGAGCCAGGCGACGATTTTTTCTCTGCCGAAGGTTTTGATCAACCCATCGATCCAGACTTTTTGAAAATTGACGGGATCTTTGGCGTGCAGTTTGATTCCGGACTGAACCAATTGGTTCAATTCTTCCTTGGTAAACCGCAACAGCCCTGCACCATCGGCCAAAACGGCAACCACGTTGTCAAAATAACCTTCTACGGTTGCATCACACAGGGTGGAAGAAATTTCGAGGGAAATGCGGCTCTGGGCAATTTTTCGGTGATCGATCCCGGGAAGTTTTTGTTTCAGAATCGTTCCCGCATCAATGACGACGTGACGCAACTCGCCATCAAAAGGTTCCTTGACCAGGATGGAATGGATGGTGTCGGAATTAATATTTTCTTCCAACACTGAATGATAATGATAATACCGTATCTCACCCAATGGATGGTTGGTGTTGTCCAGGTAGAGGATCTTGATCGCCATCCAGGCTCGATCATCTTCTCCGGCCATGGCATAGAGCGGGGTCAGATCCAATGAAAGCTGCATCACCTTTTTGTCGATAAGCCGTTGTACCATGACCGGGCTTTGACCGTTGCCATAATGAAGATAGAGCATGCCATGGCTGATTTCAGCCGTTGGATCGCCGGGAGCTGCCGTCCTGGGGGGGCGTGATTTGGCAGTGGTCTCTTCGATTTCCCGGGAAATTTCTGAAAAAAGTTCGTGACCTTTCTGAGGTTCCTTGCTTCCTTCAGGGGTTTTTCGAAACTCTTGAGCTTCTTCATCAAGCTGGATACACGATTGTTGATTGGGCACTGCGACCCATCCTTCACCCAGAACCGTACTGTCAGGACGGTTGAATGAATCGGACAGCTTTTGTTCAGCCAAGGCGGAACTGGTCAGCAGGAGCGATGATATTCCCAGGACCGCCGGGAGGAGGTGATGGGGAAGGTTCAACCATGGCCGATGAAGGCGAATCTGTCTTGATTTACATTGCATATCGATATTGCTTGTAGAACTGCAACACTTTGGCAACATACCGTTGTGTCTCGGGGTAGGGAGGGATAATGTTGCCATGCTTGCGAACAGCCCCTTCACCCGCGTTGTAGGCTGCCAGGGAGAGTTTCAAGTCGTTATCGAATTGGAACAGCAGATCCCTGAGGAAACTGGCGCCTGCATGAATGTTGGCGTGTGGATCCAGCCGATTTTTGACACCATATCTTTTTGCCGTGTCGGGCATGAGCTGCATCAGGCCGACCGCACCTTTACGCGAGACCGCCAGGGGGTTGAACGCCGATTCGGCACGGATGACCGCTTTCAAGAGGGCATCGTTGATTCCGGTCCGTTTGGCGGCGTCACGGATGATGGAAATGTAAGGTTCGACCGAATTGCCCCAGGAACTGAAAGCATTGCCCAGGCTGGCGTCATATTTTTCGCTGTCATAATCATAACCATAACTATATCGGTTTTTGGCGTTGGCCTTGCGGTCGGTACGCGGTTCCAACGGCTGAGTCCGCATCAGCAGTTGGTAGCGTGGATCGGTTGGCCGATCCGTGAGATGGACGACGCCTCGTGCATCGACATAGGTATAGATGTCGCCTTGGGCCGAACCTTGGACCAGGAACATGGCCAGGATGACGATGCTGCCGACCTGCGACCGGATATGTGATTTTTTCATGGAAGAGTTATGCTTCATCGTGTCTCAATAATGGTTGAACCAGTCCTGGGAGTGAAGAAGCCCTCATTTCGCGAGGAGTGGTATGCGATTATTTTGCCATAAAATCTTCCGGGTAAAAATTTTCTCCTTGACTCTCGGTATTAACTAAAAAACGTAAGGCAACGCCTGTACGGTCCACCCGGACAACTTCGCATGGGAAACGCATTTGCGCTCCTTCGATGGGGTTATCCGCTTCCAGACCGACATCTCCCTCTTCTCCGGCCACCAAGCCGAAGGGACGGTCCCGGGTTTGGAGAAACAAACTTCGGGTCGTCATTTCCTTGAGGGTTCCATGCACAACCGCACCGTTTTCCAAGACCAGGGAGATTCGAACATTCAGAGGAAAACGGGACAACGAACGTTGATCCTGACCTCGATCTTTTCTTAAACGGCCAATGAGACGTGAAAACATCAGCCCAACTGACCTGCAATGAAATCACGAACTGCCTGTACACTGGCCGCCATCACCTGGCAGCGGTAAGGGCGTTGTTCCAATCCATCCAAAAGCGGGGGACGCTGGGGTTCACGCCCGATGGCCTGTTTGACGGCATCTCCAAACTTGGCCGGATGGGCGGTAGCCAGACAGACCATCCCCGGTGTCTCTTTGGCAGCCGCAAATCCGACTGCCGTATGGGGATCCAGAAGGTATCCGTATCGTTGGTGGACGGAACGGATGGTGGTCACGGTTTCCTCTTCCCCCACCGCCGTGGCTCTGAATTCGCCAGCGGCGTCGATGACCGACCGTGGAACCTGAAATGCGCCTGTGGCATCCAGTTCGGCCATCTTTTGACCCACAGCCACGGGGTCTTCGTGCAAAAGATAGTACAAGTA
Source organism: Magnetococcales bacterium DCbin4 (assembly GCA_002753735.1). Taxonomy (GTDB): domain Bacteria; phylum Pseudomonadota; class Magnetococcia; order Magnetococcales; family UBA8363; genus UBA8363. The sequence goes on along the minus strand of PEAN01000020.1, from coordinate 24,113 downwards.
TCGTTCAAAGTTCGAAGAAACTTGAATGTCCATTGAGGGGCTGATGGTGGGATGGGCTTGACCGATGCGATAACTTCCGGTAGAGAAAAACCGGGTCAGGATATCATTACGGTTGGTTGCCAACAGCAATTTTCCCATGGGTAATCCCATTCGTTTGGCAATGTACCCGGCAAAAATGTCACCAAAGTTTCCTGTTGGGACAGAGAATTCCACAGGTCGTGTGGCATCCCCATGTGCAAGGCGGCCCCAGGCATAAAAATAATAGACCACCTGGGCGACGATCCTGGCCCAGTTGATGGAATTGACGGCACCCAGATGATATTTCTTCTTGAACGCGAGATCGTTGAACAATTTTTTCACGATCGCCTGGCCATCATCGAAGGTTCCTTCGATGGCGATATTATGGACGTTGGCATCCAGGACGGTGGTCATTTGCCGTTCCTGGATGGGGGAGACCCGGCGATGGGGATGGAGGATGAAAATTTCCATCCCTTTTTTGCCACGCACGCCATGGATGGCGGCGGAACCGGTATCACCCGAAGTGGCTCCGAGGATGTTGAGTGTTCCACCATCGCGTTGCAAAAGGTATTCGAACAGGTTGCCCAGCAATTGCAGGGCGACATCCTTGAAGGCAAGGGTGGGTCCGTGAAACAGTTCCAGGACGTGATGGTTTCCGACCGTGACCAGGGGGGTGATTTCAGGGTGTGTAAAGCTGGCAAATGCTTTGTGAATTAATCGGTCAAGATCATGGCGGGGGATATCATCTTCGGCAACGAACAGGGAGATGATTTCCAAGGCCAGCGGGATGAATTCAAGATCGGCCCAGTGTTTGAGGGTGGCCGTGGTGACTGTGGGGATGGATACGGGCAGGGTCAATCCACCGTCGGTCGCCAGTCCCATCATGACCGCCTGGGAAAAAGGGATGGGTTGAATGCCTCCGCGGGTACTCAAGTACTTCAAAGTCAGGCTCCTTGACATTCACTATGATGAATTATTAACAAAATAAAGGGGTCTGGGGGATCGCCCCCGGGGTTTTGACTTTGATTTTGACCTTGATGTTTGTTTTCACATCTCCCCACAGGGGGTGTGGGGGACGAAGTCCCCCAAGATTCTTCTTTATGATTGTGATTGACCACCAAAATCAAAACCTTGGGGGCAATCCCCAGACTCCATTTTAATCTTTATCATGGCCTTGGCGTCAACAGGGTCAATCCCAACGCAAATTTGGAATTCCACGAGGGAATGAGGGGGTACCGCTGGCGCAACGCATGCGAAAAGCGAAGCATGGGTGCGGTGGGTCCCGATTTGCATTCCAGTTCGACTTCGAACAGCGGCAGGGTTTTACCCCCGGCGCGAATTTCTCCCTGATCCAGCGCGAGTTCCATGATGCACCCCTCTTCAAGGGTCAAGAGCAACAGACGGCGCAGAAAAGCGGTTTCCACCAGTGGGGCCAGAAATTCGCCCCCCGGGGCGAGGGTCAACACCTGTTGCCGTAAAGGCCCCTCCGGCAGTAGCGAGAGTCGATCAACCGGACCATCGATCGGTTGTTCCCACTCCTGGCGGACACTGAAGCCATCGACGATATTTCCTTCACCCTTGAGACAAGCCTGCCATCGTTGGGTCTGGGTTTCGATACGAAACCTGAATCCGAATCCGTGGGCCAGCAATGCGCGTCCAGGAGTGTCCAGATAGGTCGTGACCAAAGGTTTGGCGGTCCATGGGGCACCGTTGCATCGTTTCAGGATGTCAGCGTCCAGAGAAATTTGTTCCAAGGTATCCCCATCGGGGGCGGTCAGCTTGACTTCCTGTTCCATTGAGGCGCGATGATCCACAATCAACCCCGTTTGACAGGGTATCCCTGTCCTTCCCAATGCATCATTCCGCCCGGGACATTGTACACCTTTTGCATGCCGTGACGTTTCAAGGTAACCGATCCCATGAGCGAACGGTTGCCGGTGCGGCAGATGACCACCACATCTTTATCTCGTGCCGCTTTTTTCACCTCCTCCACCTTGGATCCCAGGCTGCCCAGGGGATAGGATCGCGCTTCGCGGACATGGCCACCGGCGTATTCGGCAGGGGTGCGGACATCGATGAGGAGCGGCGAAGGGGAGGCCGCCAGACGTTGCGACAGTTCATGCACACTCATGGAGCCGATCCGGTAATAATGGGCAAGCAGCGGGCCGCGCAACATGAGAAATAAAAACACCATTCCCATCAGCACCAACGCGCCGTTTTCCTGCAACCACGCCATGATCAACTCCTTACGTCAAAGTCCATGATGCCCGCCCCTGGGGTTCAAGGAGTGCAAAAAATGGATTTGGTCAACGCAACCAGTTCCAGCACCTTGCAGTCACCCACACGATAGAACACCTGGTTGGCTTCACGCCTGGAGGACAGAATGTTTTTATCGCGCATGATCGTCAAGTGCTGCGAAACATTGGATTGGGTCGTACCGACCGCATCCACGAGATCCTGGACGCTCAGTTCCTGATCGTTAAGAGCGACCAGAACCTTCAACCGGAGTGGATGGGCGAGGGCCTTCATGCAACGGGCCACTTTTTCTATGTTGTTTTCTTCGAAATCCACGGCACGCAATCGTTTTTGTTCAGGGTGGAAACGCTTATTGTACATTATTTTTTTACAGGCCATTTTGCCGGACTGCCGGACTCTTCTGATAATAAGAAGGTTCAGGTATGGCGTCAATCTTTTCGTCGCGTGGCAATGATGTTCCGCGGTGTGTGTCCGTGGTGATTTCAATAATCGGCCAGAAATTTGCAAGTAGTCCATGGCCATCGTGATGGTCATTTCATCATGCCATTGAAAATACAATAGAACCTGGTGTTCCATGGACGCATCTCCTGTTTTTCATGATTTTATAACGAGCCTGGAATTGGAAAAAGGGGCTGCCGTCAACACCCGGCTCGCCTATCAAAGGGATTTATTACATTTTGCCCGGTTCTGGCACCAATCGACGGGGGAGGAACTGACGGTTGCCTTGGCGCAGCGCATTCGTCCGACCCATTTGCGCGCCTATCTGGGCCATTGTTTGCGGGAAAAACTGGCCAAGAGCACGATGCAGCGGCGGGTTGCCGCCATCCGTTCGTGGTTCGTTTATTTGCAACGGCATGGCCGGGTCACCGGCAACCCGGCGCGATTGATCGCGACGCCCAAGACCGGCATTCGTCTGCCGCGCGCCCCCAGTGAGGAAGATACCATCCGTCTCATTGAAATTCCGGCACCGGGCGAGGCGGAACGTGCGCAGGATCAACCATGGCTGGCCGCCCGCGATGCCGCCATCATGGAATTGTTGTATGGTTCGGGTTTGCGTATCGGTGAACTGTGTGGCCTGGATCACGGCCGTCTCCAGATGGCGATGCGGGAGGTCCGGGTGATCGGCAAGGGGAACAAGGAACGGATCGTTCCGTTGAGTACGGTATCGTTGGCGACTTTGGAACGCTATCTGGGGTTGTTGAAAAACCGGGTGGGGGTGCTTGAATCCGACAAACCGGTGTTCATTGGTCAAAAGTGGCCCGAATTACAGCAGCGTCTCAACCCGAGACAGGTGCAACGGTTGGTGCAACAGCGCCGGCGCTGGCTTGGCCTGCCGGAAAAGATCACCCCCCACGCCTTGCGCCATGCCTTCGCCACCCATCTGCTCCAGGCGGGCGCCGATCTGCGGTCGATCCAGGAAATGTTGGGCCACGGCAGCCTTTCCACCACCCAACGCTATACCCACCTGGACCGCGCCGGACTCGCCCGCATCTACGACGCCGCCCATCCCCGGGCGCACAAGAGGGAAACCGGGAGGAATGAAGTCGAACAGGCTGGAGAAAAGGGTCAAAGCAACCCTTGACGCCTGGCCTCGGTCCAGACAAAGGGGGATTTTTTTTCCAGGTATGACACGGAAAACCGCTCTTTTGAGGTCGCCGTCTCAAAATAAATACATGGATACGCACATACCCTGCCGTAGGATTCCCAGAGACGGCTCAACGATCTTTGCCAGAAAGGGGGTGGTTCCGAGGCGACAGGGGGAGGTTGGTCGAAGTCGATTCCCTACTGGGTGAGCCAAGCCCGGCTTGGTTGGTGCACGAGCGTATCATAATCAGAGGGGTCCGGTTCAGGGGTGACAGGATTCAGGCGGTCGCCAAACTCCAGGTTCATTTTTGGCGCGGGTCCCACATGGGTCAATGTCAATCGTTTGAGCATGATGATTCACTCCCATGCATCATGGCGGTTGTCCTCATCCATCGGCTTAAGGCGCCAATCGATCCAATTTCCGAAAGATCATCAATGATTGTTCGGCATGACCATCACAACCTTCCGTAGAAATTCCCATCTGTTCAAGCAATGTCACCGCCCCTTGCGTGACCGGTACCCGTGGATGATACCGCTCCGTTGCAAAATGGACAAATTTTAATAATCTAAATGGATTGAACCAAAGGTGGAACCGTTTCATCAAGGAATCGAGGCTGGAGGTGTTGGCACGCATTTCCTCCAGTGCCGCAGCAAACTGTTGCTGTTCCAAAAATGAGACCAAGCTTGTCGAAGCGTGTGCCAGAAGATCGCCTTGAAGGTGGAGCGTCTCCTTGGCATTCATGAAAAAGGTACGTAGCTCCGAATAAATGCATGGGTCGTAGGTGGTGTAGGTTTCGTCTGGATTTTGGTGCCATTGTCCCATGGCGCGTCCGGTGCCGAAGGGGACCCGGTGGGAGATGCGGGGCGAGGGAAAGACCGTGGTTGTGGTCAGATCGGAAAACGGGCCATGGGCCATCACTTTTTGCAAAAAGTAAAAATCTTCCCCCGCCTGGCGACGGTTCATCCCCCCGACCCGGCGGTAGACCCCGGCGCGGACCGCCATGGCGGAACCGACGGTGTGAAAGGCATGGGGCGAACCGGCGTGACGCAACCCCTGGAGATGGATTCGCAAAAACAATTCATAACCGACGATCCCCGCTCGATGCCGTGGCGTCAGATGTTCCAGGGGGTGTTCAAAATAAATCGAAGCCCCGACCGTTTCAGGCCGGTTGCTGAAATGATTCTCCAGGGCGATGAAATAATTGGGGGCGACCCGACAATCGGCATCGAGGGCGACAATGATGCCGGTATCCGCCTGCCTGGCATGCAACAAACGTTGCGCCGCCTCATCCATCCCCAACCGTCGTGCCAGCCCCACCCCCGCCTGCCGTTGGGGCAGATGGGGGTGATATTGCAGCGATAGCTTGAAGAAGGAATCGTGGCAGGTTTCGGCCCACGAGGCCAACGTTTCCAGGGAATGCAGGTTGTGTTGCTGCACCTCTGGCGGGTCACCGTCGGAACCGTTGACGACGACAATCACCTCGACCGTGGCCGCGGGTGGCTGACACTGCGCCAGAGAGGACAACGTGGCTACGGGATCCGGCTCATCGCGGCAGGGAATCACGACGATGAGCCGGGAAATGGAACCCACAGCGGGTGATTAATAACGAACCAGTTTGACCTCAAGAACATTGGGGATTTTGAGCAGTTGATCCATGACTTCCTTGGGGACATCCTGGTCAATGTTGATGAAGGCGATGGCCGACCCTCCCTGGTGCGTCCGTCCCAGATGAAAGTTGGCTATGTTGATTCCCGCTTCGCCAAGCAGGGTGCCAACCCGACCGATCAATCCCGGGGCGTCCTGGTTGGCGACGAACAACAGATTGCCTTCGGGGGTCGCTTCGACCGGGATTTCGTTCATGGAGACGATGCGGGGCCGTTGGTCGAACGACAGGGTTCCCGCGATGAACCGCTGCCGTTTCTCGGTGGTGATGACCACTGAAATCAGGGAGGTGAAGCCCTTTTTCGACTGATCCCGGGTCGTTTCAGTGACGGTGATCCCCCGTTCCTTGGCGATCAGGGGGGCATTGACCAGATTGACCCCCGTTTCGAGCATCGGGGTCAACAGTGCGTTCAGCACCGTATTGGTGATCGGTTTATGGTTGAGTTTTGCAACCCCCCCTTCATAGATCACTTCAATCGATTGAACCCCCGCTTCGGTCAATTGACCCAGGGTGGTCCCCAATTTGTCGGCAAGGTTGAGATAAGGACGCAGGGCGGGCAGTTCCATTTCCGAAACGGCGGGAATGTTGAGTGCGTTCTGAACCGTTCCCTTGAGCAGGAAATCGGAGATCTGCTCGGCGATCTGAACCGCCACCTTGATCTGGGCCTCGGTCGTGGAAGCTCCCAGGTGGGGGGTGAACACCACATTGTCCAATTCAAACAATGGGCTTTCCTTCGCCGGTTCCTTCTCGAAGACATCCAATCCCGCTGCAAACACCTTGCCCGATTTCAGGGCATCATACAGCGCCGCTTCATCAACAATGCCACCTCGGGCGCAGTTGATGACGATCACTCCCTTTTTCATTTTACCGAAGGCATCGGCATTGACCATGTGCCGGGTCTTGGGGGTCAGAGGGGAATGAATGGTGAGGACATCAACCCGGGGCCAGAACCCTTCCAGGTCCTCCACCAGCTCGATCTCAAGATCCTGGGCCTTGGCTTTGCTGATAAACGGATCGAAGGCCAGGATGTTCATCTTCATCCCTTTGCAGCGCTCGATCACCAGCGTACCGATGTTGCCGGTGCCGATGATCCCCAGGGTCTTGCCGGCGAGTTCCCGTCCCATGAAACCGTTCTTTTCCCATTTTCCCGCCCGCGTGGAGGCGGTTGCGGCGGGAATGTGCCGTGCAGCGGCCAGCATCAGGGCCATGGTATGTTCTGCGGTGGTGACCGAATTGCCGAAGGGGGCATTCATGACGATGACCCCCTGTTTGGATGCGGCGGGAATGTCCACATTGTCCACCCCGATGCCCGCCCGCCCGATCACTTTGAGCCGGGTGGCCGCCTGGATCAAATCCCGGGTCAAACGGGTGGCGGAGCGGATGGCGATGCCATCATATTCGGGGAGCTTCTTCTTCAATTCCTCGGGGGTCAGGCCGGGGAGATAATCGACTTCCACACCCCGGGAGCGAAACAACTTTTCCGCTTCGGGGGACATTTTATCGGAAATAAGGACTTTTGCCATGGTCAATACCTCGTTGGCGCGGCTATGATCGACAACCGAGCCGCGGATTTCTTGCCTGGGATTCGCGATTCCAATCGCTCAACTTGAAGATTGAAACCGAAGATGATCAAAAAAGGCTCAGTCTGACACAGCGGGGAACGCTTGACAACTGTGATCGATCAACACGTCAAAGGCCGGGTATTGACGGTCGCCGGTACCGATCCCACCTGTGGTGCCGGGTTGCCGTTGGATATTCGCATGATCAAACATTTGGGGGGGATCCCCCAGGCGGCCGTCACCGCCGTCACGGTGCAGGATACCTCCCACGTCACCGTGGTCCATCCCCTCCCCGGACCCCTTGTCGCCCGGCAGATGCAGGCGGCATTGGATGATATCGGGGTCGATTGCATCAAGTTGGGCATGCTGGCCACCGCTGACACGGTTCAGGCAGTCATTGATCTCCTGGAGCGTTATCCAAAAATTCCTGTCGTTGCCGATCCCGTGGTCGCCGGAACGGGTGGCGGAATCCTTCTGGACCCGGAAGGGTTGGCGCTGTGGCGCCGGTATCTCCTCCCCCGTGTCACCCTGGTGACCCCCAATCTGCCCGAGGCCCATCTCCTCCTGGGCGAACATCCCAATCATCCCCCTTCGGTGTCGCCAGAATCGTTGGCGCTCTCCTTGGCTTCCAAGGGATGTTCCGTTTTGCTCAAGGGGGGGCATGGCCAAGGACCTGAGGTGTTGGACCTCCTGTGCCACCAGGGACGCCTGATTCACCATCGGCATCCTCGTCTCGGCGGCCATTCGTTTCATGGTACCGGTTGTGCCCTGGCTTCCGCCATCGCAACCTTCCTGGCGTTTGCCATCCCTTTGGACCAGGCGGTGTCGAAAGGACTTGCGACCGTTCTGAAAGCCATGGACAATGGTTCATCATTGGGTCGGGGGCAACGCATGTTAGGGGTTTGATTTTTCTGGAGGAGATATTGAAATGCTTAAGATGCTGAAATTGGTCATGTTTTCTGGAATGTTGTTGTTCTCCTCCCCTGCGGCGGCTCTGGATTGGAGTTGCTCGGATATGAAAGATTTTGTGGACAGTTTGTATGAGCTGGGTGATTTCATTGCAAAAACACCCAAATTTGATGAATCTCCCAGGTTTGAGTCGGGAATGAATACGATCGTGGATGTCTTGGACACCATTGCCAGAGATGAAGAAAAACCTCAATTCACCAGTTCTGTCCAAGCGATGAAAAAATTGTGGAACATGGATGAATGGAACAACAAACAACGCAATGCGTTCCGCCGTAGCTTCGATGCGGTGTCGGTGGGTTTGGAACGTATTCATGAGCAATATTGCAGATGAACTGGTTCGGCATGGGTTTTTGAGCGTTGAGGGAGGTTGACATGTCCAAGGTACTGGTCCCTCTGGCCGAGGGGTTTGAAGAGTTGGAGGCGGTGACCATCATTGATATTTTGCGCCGGGCCGAGATCGAGGTTGTGGTGGCCGGGTTGAAGGAGGGGCCGGTGCGGGGTAGTCGGCGGACGGTGATCATTCCCGATACGACCCTGGACCAGGTGATGGATACGGCGTTTGACATGATTGCGCTCCCGGGTGGGTTGCCGGGGAGTACCAATCTCAATGCCGATCCACGCATTCATCGATTGTTGGATCGTCTTTCACGGGAAGGGCGGATGACGGCAGCGATTTGTGCTGCTCCGTTGGTGTTGGCTTCGGCGGGACTGCTCAAGGGTAGGAAGGGGACCAGTTTTCCCGGGGCTTTGTCCGGGAAACTCCTGGAGGGGGTGGATTATCAGGAGACGGCTGTGGTGGTGGATGGTACGGTGATCACCTCCCGGGGGCCGGGGACCGCTTTGGATTTCGCCTTGAAACTGGTGGAGCTGCTGGCGGGGGGCGAGGTGCGTCAAAAAGTTGAATTGCCCCTGCAACGCAAATAAAAAATAATTAAGAAAAAAAAGGGGTCTGGGGGATTGCCCCCAGGGTGTTGACTTTGATCTTGAATTTAAACAAAAAGGTTTCCATGCCCCGCTTTTGATTTTGTTTCTAAAGTCAACACCCTGGGAACCCTTTTTTTTCTCGATCATTCCACCGTGACACTTTTGGCCAGGTTGCGCGGTTGATCGACATCCGTCCCCTTGAATACGGCGATGTGGTAGGCGATCAGTTGCAACGGAATGACATATAACATCGGTGCGGTCAATTCTCCGCAAGGACTCATGGGGATCAAGTCGTCCGCTTTACATTTGCGTTGCTCATCCTGAAAGTCCTCGGTGATGACCACCAACCGGCCACCGCGCGCCCGTGCTTCTTCCAAATTGCTCATGACTTTCTCGAACAACGGATCCTGTGGTGCAACCACAATGACCGGCAATTCCTCGTCGATCAAGGCGATTGGGCCGTGTTTCATTTCCCCGGCAGCATAACCTTCAGCGTGAATATAGGAAATTTCCTTCAGCTTCAACGCCCCCTCAAGGGCAATGGGATAACAGGATCCCCGTCCCAGAAACAGGAAACCATTGGCGTGCATCAATTTTTGCGCCAAATTTTGAATGTCTCGATCCCGAACCAATACCTGTTCCATCAATGCAGGGATCTGCATCAACTCTTCCACCAATTTTTTTTCCTGGTCCCGGGAAAGTTGACCGTTGAGTCTGCCACAGGCAATCGCAAAACACGCCAATACCATCAACTGCGTCGTAAAAGCTTTGGTTGAAGCAACGCCGATTTCAGGGCCTGCCTGGGTATACAGGACACCATCCGATTCCCGGGCGATGGTCGATTCGGGAACGTTGACGATTCCCAATACCTGCTGTCCATCCTGTTTGGCATACCGCAATGCAGCGATGGTATCGGCGGTCTCGCCACTCTGGGAGATCACCACCATCATCGAGCCGGGAACCTTGGGTGGCTCACGGTAACGGTATTCCGAAGCAATCTCCACTCCAACCGGGATTTTCGCCAGCTTTTCGATCCAATACCGCGCCACCATTCCTGCATGCAAAGAGGTGCCACAGGCAACGATGGTCAGAAAGGAAATGTGCGCCAAATCAATCTTCTCAATCAAAGAGGCCACTTCCACGGTGCGGTGGTAGGAATGGATCAACCCCTTGAGCGTCTCACCGATGACGGATGGCTGCTCAAAAATTTCCTTTTGCATGTAATGGCGATAGGGCCATTTGTCGGCGGTTTCGGCACTGACGCTCGATTGCTTGATGGGCCGATCTACGGGCCGGCCTTGCAGATCAGTGATCTCGACGGAATTGCGGCCAAGGGTGACGAAATCATTGTCTTCAAGAAAAATCATCTTCCGGGTATAGGGAACCAGGGGTTGGGCATCAGAGGCCAGAAATTGTTCACCCACCCCCAAGCCGACAATCAAGGGTGATCCCCGGCGTACGGCGAAGATTCGATCTTCGACCCCCTGGATCAGGATCCCCAGTGCAAACGCCCCTTCGAGATGATGGATGGCGGCTCGCACAGCATTTTGGGGCGCCAGACCCTTTTGAAGCTCCCGCTCCACCAGGTGAGGGATGACCTCGGTATCGGTCTCGGAAAGAAACGTAACCCCTTCCTCCGTCAGTTCCTTGCGAAGCTGACGAAAATTTTCAATGATTCCATTATGAACAACGACAACATGTTTCGATCGGTGGGGGTGGGCGTTGGCGCAGGTTGGCGGACCATGAGTGGCCCAGCGGGTGTGGCCGATTCCCAAAAGTCCGGTCAGCGGTTCTTCCTTGACCAGTTGTTCCAACTTGAGCAACTTTCCTTCGGAGCGCCGAATGTCGATGCGTCCGTCATGCGCAATGGCAATGCCGGCGGAATCATATCCGCGGTATTCCAGACGTTTCAGCCCTTCCAGGAGTACCGGAGTGGCGTTACGTTCTCCAATGACGCCAATGATGCCACACATGGTTGTCTATGCTCATGATGGATGGACATGGATATTGAGGGCGATTCAGGACTTATTTTTTTTTGCGTTGGTGCCAGTCCGGAATGTGTCTTTGTGGAACTCGGGTAATGGCCAAGGCCCCCTCGGGAACATCCTTGGATACGGAAGTTCCTGCAGCGATGACTGCATCCCTTCCCAAACGTACCGGCGCAATCAACTGGGTATCCGAGCCGATGAACACCCCATCCTCGATCACCGTTTTGAACTTGTTTTTGCCATCATAATTACATGTGATGGTTCCCGCGCCCACATTGACCTTGCGGCCAATGTCGGCATCGCCGATATAGGCCAGATGACTGACCTTGGAACCTTCGCCGATTCTCGACTTTTTGATTTCGCAAAAGTTGCCAACCTTGGCCCCCCGTTCCAACAAGGCCCCCGGTCGCAGACGGGCGAAAGGACCTACGCCACTGTGACCAACAATGTTGGCCCCCTCCAGGTGGCTGAATGCGTCAATATGAACTTCGGGTCCGATGGTGGTATCGACCAAATGGCAAAAAGGTCCAATCTGGCATTGGGATCCAATGACCACACCCGGCCCCAGGATGTTGTGCGGGGCGATGTTGGTATCGCGTCCAATGGTAACATCGGCTGCGACCCAGCAGGATTCGGGATCGGTAAAGGTGACCCCTGAAGCCATCAATGCTGCAACCTTGCGGTCACGAAAGACCCGTTCCGCCCGCGCCAGTTGACTGCGGTCATTGATTCCCTCAAGCGATTGGGAGTCGGTATGATGCATGGCATGAATGCCACCTTCTTCAAGTGCCATGGCGACAATGTCGGGCAGATAATACTCGCCCTGGGCATTGTTGGGATTCAATCGGTTGATCCAGCCCTCGAGATGTGAAAGAGCAACCAGATAAATTCCTGAATTGATCTCACGAATGGTCCGAATTTCCGCATTGGCATCCCGTTCTTCAACCACCGCCTGCACTTCACCATCCAAACCCCGAACGACACGTCCATAACCGGTCGGATGCTCCAAAGTGGTACTCAACAAGGTCAAAGGCCGTCCCGCTGCATCATGGGCATGAACCATCCGGTCAAGGATCTCTGAACGGATCAGGGGAATATCTCCAGCCAGGATCAGCAGATTTCCCGAAGCGCCGTGCAATGTGGGCAACGCACTGCGTACCGCATCCCCTGTCCCTTTCTGTTCCTTCTGGCGTATCCAGGTGATCGCCTGATCCGCAAAGGCTTGTTCCACCTGTTCGGCACCGTGCCCCGTGACAATCAACATTCTTTCGGGCGCAAGTGGTTTGACAGCGCTGATCACATGTTGCAGCAACGGCTGCCATGCCAGTTCATGTAATACCTTGGGGCGGTCGGAACACATTCTTGTGCCCTGGCCCGCCGCCAGGATGAGGACGGTGAGTTGGGTCATGGTTTGATTTGGTTTGGCCTGGAGATGTGTCCGATCAAGCGTTCGTCGCCCGGGCAAGCTGTTGGCAGGTCTTGGCAAAATCACGACGTTTGCCCCAGACCAGCGCTTCATGTCCCCCTTGTGGCAATTGCGCCAGTCGTTCTATCGCTTCCTGTTCTTCCCGCACGGCTGCGTTGAGATCGATCTGGCTCTTTTCCAGGGCACGCTCCACCAACAGTGTCACTCGGTCATTTGCAACTTCGGCAAAGCCGCCACTCAAGGCATAACGTTGTTCCGGCGTGCCACGTTCCATGACAATCGTCAATTCCCCTGCCATGAGCAGGGAAACAAACGGGGTGTGCCCTGCCAAAACACCAAAGCGGCCATCCTTGCCGGGTGCGGTGATGAATGTCGCCTGTCCAGACACCAGAAGACTTTCAGGTGTGACCACATCCAGTTGAAAGGTAGTTCCCATCATGAGACGACCCTCATCCGTTACAGGGAAAGCCTTTTGGCTTTGTCGAGGGCATCATCGATGGTGCCCACCATGTAGAACGCAGCCTCGGGGACGTTGTCATGCCGTCCTTCGATAATTTCCTTAAACCCACGAATGGTCTCTGCCAGGGGAACCAGTACCCCCTTCTGTCCCGTGAATGCTTCGGCAACATGAAAGGATTGCGAAAGAAACCGCTGAATCTTGCGCGCACGTGCCACCGTGATTTTGTCATTTTCCGACAATTCATCCATTCCCAGGATCGCGATGATGTCCTGAAGGGATTTGTAGGTTTGCAACACCTCTTGCACATTGCGCGCGACCTGGTAGTGTTCCTGACCCACCACTTGGGGGTCGAGGATGCGCGAAGTGGAATCCAGTGGATCCACTGCCGGATAAATCCCCATTTCGGCAATCTGCCGTGACAACACGGTGGTGGCATCCAAATGGGAAAATGCAGTCGCCGGTGCCGGGTCGGTCAAGTCGTCGGCAGGGACGTAAATTGCCTGCACGGATGTGATGGAACCGGTCTTGGTGGAGGTGATCCGTTCCTGAAGGGCACCCATGTCGGTGGCCAGGGTCGGTTGATAACCCACCGCCGAAGGGATCCGTCCCAACAGGGCCGACACCTCGGAACCCGCCTGGGTGAAACGGAAAATATTGTCGATGAACAAAAGCACGTCCTGGTTTTGCACATCCCGGAAATATTCCGCCACCGTCAAACCGGTCAGCGCCACCCGGGCACGCGCACCCGGGGGTTCGTTCATCTGTCCGTACACCAGGGCCGCTTTGGAATTTTTAAAATCCTTGGGATCGATCACCTTCGAATCGATCATTTCATGGTAAAGATCGTTTCCTTCACGGGTCCGCTCACCCACCCCGGCAAAAACCGAATAACCCCCATGTCCCTGGGCCACGTTGTTGATCAATTCCATGATCAACACCGTCTTGCCGACCCCTGCGCCACCGAACAGTCCAATCTTACCACCCTTGGCATAAGGCGCCAGAAGATCCACCACCTTGATGCCGGTTTCCAAAATCTCCGCTTCGGTGGATTGATCCGCAAAGGTGGGGGCTTGCCGATGCAGGGGAAGGTAATCTCCGGTCTTGATTTCTCCCAGTTCATCAATGGGATCGCCTACGACATTCATGATGCGTCCCAAGGTGGGGTTGCCAACCGGAACCATGATGGGTTGACCCGTTGCGATGACTTCGGTACCGCGGACCATGCCATCCGTGCTCTGCATGGAAATGGTTCGAACCGTTCTTTCACCAATGTGTTGCGCCACTTCCAATACCAGACGCGGCTTGCCCTCCCGATGCATGTGCAGGGCGCTGAGAATGGCCGGAAGTTCGCCATCGAATCGCACATCCACCACCGGTCCAATCACTTGAACCACCCGTCCCACGTTCTTACTCATTGGCAAAGACTCCATATGCTCGCGATTCCAAACGCACCCCGACCCAGGGCGGATTGACATTCATGATCAAGAAAAAAAAGGGGTTCCCGCCTTTGCGGGAATGACGGGGGAGCGCCCCAGGGTTCCAAATTTATATTTTACTTTTGTTTCATATCCCCCACAGTGGGGTTGGGAGGCCAAGTCCTCCAAGGTTTTGCCATTGATCCTGATTTGAAAGGTCATCCGTTGTTCCAATTGATTCGTCAAAATGCTCAGTATGCCGACGCGCTTCAAGTGACTAAAGCCACATCAAAATCAAAACCCACAGGGGCAACCGTCCGTCCCGCGGAGGTGAGGCCGGGTCTTTCCCTGATCATGAATGCCAGGACACCCTAGCCCTTGAGGGATTCGGCACCACCGATGATTTCCATCAGTTCGGTTGTGATGGCAGCTTGACGCGTCCGGTTATACTTGATGCCCAGCTTGCGAATCATATCGCCCGCGTTGCGCACCGCGTTGTCCATGGCGGTCATGCGTGCTCCCTGTTCCGATGCATCTGACTCCACCATGGCCTGATAGAGTTGCATCGAGACACCATGAGGCAACAACTCGGTCAGGACTTCCGCTTCTTCGGGTTCATACATGGGGGCGCTGCCACGGGATACTTCCGTGGAATCGACCGTCATGGGGATGATCTGTTTCCAGGTCAACTCGACGTTCAAGGCTGATTTGAACGTGTTGTACACCATCAGGCAAGTATCGAATTCCCCCTTGCCGAAATCGGACAACACCCGGGTTGCAATGATCGAATCGACACGGGCAAAGGTCAGGTTCCGGGCCATGCCGATATGCGACCGGCGAATCAATGGTTTGAACTGCCGTTTGAGCACATCCAAACCTTTGCGGCCGACACAGGTGATGGTGACCGTATGGCCACCCTCCTGGAGGGATTTGATTTTGGCGCGGACCGACCGGATGATGGTACTGTTAAAACTGCCGCATAATCCCCTGTCGGCAGTGAATACCAACAATTCCACCCGTTTCCCCTTGGCCGGTGCCAACAACGCCGGGGCGGAATGGGGATCCATCTGGGCAGCGATGGTTCCGATCATTCGGCGGATGTGTTGGCTGTAGGGACGAGCCGACTGTGCCCGTTCCTGGGAACGGCGAAGTTTGGCCGCAGAGACCATTTTCATCGCTTTGGTGATCTGCTGGGTATTTTTGACCGAGCGGATCCGGTTGCGCAGGCTTTTCAGATTGGCCATCGTTTGGCTTTCCGGTCAGCGTGTGATGTGCATGTGCGTTTCTGCCGTATTGCGTTCATCGCGTTCATTCGTTGGTGTTCACCGGCGCATCGGTTCTTTCGATATCGACAAATTTGGCGATGAAGGTGGCCAAAACAGACTTTAATTTCTCTTCAGTGGCATCGGAAATTTTTTCTTCCTTGCGGATCGTTTCCAGGATGTCGGCGTGGTGTCCGTGGAAGTATTCCAGGATTTTGGGTTCCAAAGTGGAGATCCGATTCACGGGTATCTCATCCAGAAGTCCCCGGGTTCCCGAGAATAGAATGACCGCCTGTTCTTCCATGGAGAGGGGTTGATACTGGGGTTGTTTCAGCAACTGCATCAACCGTTCACCCCGGTGCAGCAATTTTTGGGTCGAAGCATCCAGGTCGGAGCCAAATTGGGCAAAGGCGGCCATTTCACGGAATTGCGCCAGGTCCAGACGCAACGAACCGGCAACCTGTTTGGTCGCCTTGACCTGGGCGGCACCGCCGACGCGGGAGACCGAAAGCCCCACCGAAATGGCAGGTCGCATGCCGGAATAGAACAGTTCCGACTCCAGAAAGATCTGGCCATCGGTGATGGAGATCACGTTGGTCGGAATATAGGCCGACACGTCACCCCCCTGGGTTTCGATGACGGGAAGTGCTGTCAGTGAGCCGCCTCCCAGGGCGTCGCTCAACTTGGCGGCCCGCTCCAGCAGACGCGAATGGAGATAGAACACATCCCCCGGATAGGCTTCACGTCCGGGGGGACGGCGCAACACCAGTGACATTTGCCGGTAGGCAACGGCTTGCTTGGACAGATCGTCATAGATGATCAGGGCATGCATGCCGTTGTCACGAAAATATTCGCCCATGGAACACCCGCTGTAGGGTGCCAGGAATTGAATGGGGGCGGGATCGGAGGCGGTTGCGGCTACGACCGTGGTGTAGGCCATGGCACCATGATCTTCGAGAATCTTGACCACCTTGGCGACCGTGGAACGCTTTTGACCGATGGCAACGTAGATGCAATAGACCGGCTTGTTGGTTTCGTGCGACCGTTTTTGATTGATGATGGCATCGATGGCGACCGCCGTCTTGCCGGTTTGCCGGTCTCCGATGATCAATTCGCGTTGGCCGCGACCGATGGGAACCAATGCATCCAGCGCTTTCAACCCCGTATACAGCGGTTCATGAACCGATTTGCGTGAAACAATGCCCGGCGCGATGAGTTCAACCAAGCGTGTTTCCTTGGCGGTCACAGGACCTTTGCCATCGATGGGAATACCCAGTCCGTCCACCACACGTCCCAACAACTCCTTGCCGACCGGGACTGCGACGATGTTTCCGGTACGTTTGACGGTGGATCCTTCCTTGATGCCGGAATCGTCACCGAAAATCACCGCGCCGACGTTGTCTTCTTCAAGGTTGAGCGCCATTCCCTGGGTGCCGTCTGAAAAGGAGATCAACTCACCTGCCATCACCTTGTCCAGGCCATATATCCGGGCGATGCCATCGCCAACGGCGATCACCTGTCCCACCTCAGAGATTTCCACCTCTTTGCCGAAGTCGGCAATCTCTTTTTTGATTATTTCGCTAATTTCGGCAATGCTGATCTGCATCGAATCACCCTCTCAATTGCGCTTTCAACCGGTTCAATTGACCACGCACGGAATAATCCATCATGACGCTGCCAATCCGCACGATCATGCCACCCAGAAGTTCCGGATCCAGCTCGAAGTCGAGATGGACCTCCTTGCCGGTGCTGGTGGAAAGAGTTTTGATCAAACGTTCTTCGTGGGCTTTGATCAGGGGTTTGGGGGCGGAAACCCGAACGGTGATGACACCGCTGTGTTCTTCTTCGATCCGGGTATAGGCGGTGACGACATCATCAATCAGGATCATGCGTCTTTTCTGGATCAAAAGTTTAAGAAAACTGATCGTCAAGGGATCGGTTTCGACCTTGGCGAGGAAGACATCGACGACCTTGGACTGTTTTTCACGGGAGATGGTCGGATTGTTGACCAGGGCGCGCCATTCGGGGGTGGCTGCCAATACCGACAGGAATCCACGCAGGTCCTCACCGATCTTTTGCAACAGACTCCGGTCCTGAGCCAGATCAGCCAGCGCCGAAGCATAACGTTTGGCCAGGGTGCTTGAATGCACGATAGGGGAATCCTTGGGAAACGATTGATGGAGTTTCGGAGAAGTTTGTCAAAACCCGTGAACGACAACTTTGAGTGGCATGTCAGGAACCGTCGCAGTGGCGGGTACCCCGTAGCCCTTCAAAATCATTTGATCAACAGATCGCCTCTCCTTTGACACTTCACTCCTTAGCACATTTCCCGATCCGGGTTCAACGTTCCTTTTCCATTTTATTGGGATCGATCCGCGGATGTGGCGCGATGCCCAGCATGACTGCCGTGATGGCTCCCTGGCGCACGATGACGGGCTGGTCATTTTCGAAAGCAACGATGGTGCTGGGGGGGGTATGGGTTGGGCAATGTCCCGTCATGATGCAGGGGATTTGGGATCCGAAGAAATCCTGAACCTGGAGGTGGTTGCGGAATGGGGGATGACCGGAAGGGTTGGCACTGGTGGATACCAGTGGACGGCCCCAGGCATTCAGCAGGGTGGCGACCCGTTGGGATGAGGAATGTCGGACGGCGACGGTGGTTCGTCCCCCGGTGACCTGTTCGGGTAATCCGGGTTGTGCGGGCAGGACCAGTGTCAGTGGACCGGGCCAGAATTGTTGTATGAGTCGTTCCGCCCGGGGGGAGGGGGGGGTGACGATGGTTTCGAGGGTGCGGCGATTCGGGATCAGAAGGATGAATCCTTTGGTGGCGTCGCGTCCTTTCAGGCGGAGGATTTGGTCGAGTCCCCGGGGTTGAAAGGGGTCGGCTCCGATGCCGTAGACGGTTTCGGTCGGGTAGGCGATGATGCCCCCGGAATGAAGGGTTTCGAGGGCATGCGTCAGTTCGTGGGGGGAGGGCATTGGGTTTGTCATGAATGGTGATGCCCTTGGGGCCGGGATAAAAATATTTCGAGAAAGAGGGGGCTGGGGATCGCCCCCGGGAAGGCGGGTCCCCTTTTTCCAATCAATCACGGTTCATACGTGCTACAGGTCGGCCAGCCGCTCTTGCAGCAACTGGTTTTTTTTCTCGACGCTCCGCGCCATGTCCAAATGATAGGCATTCAACCGGTCTGCCAGATCGGGCCGGGTCAGGGCGAGGATTCGGATGGCATACAACGCGGCATTGGTGGCACCGGCCTTGCCAATGGCCATGGTCGCGACTGGGATCCCTCCGGGCATCTGTACCGTCGCCAGCAATGCATCCATTCCCTGAAGCCCCGTGGCCGATAAAGGAACGCCGATGACCGGCAAGGGGGTCACCGCAGCGACGACACCTGCCAGATGCGCTGCGGCTCCTGCACCCACGATCAATACCTGTAAACCTCGTTCCCGCGCCCGGATGGCATATTGATGCGTCCGTTCCGGGGTGCGATGGGCTGAGGTGACCAGCATTTCAAAGGCGATATCGAAAGCCTTGAGCACCCGTCCCGCTTCCCGCATGACATCGAAGTCGGAATCGGAGCCCATGAGAATTCCTACAAGGGGTGGTGTGGCAGCATTCATGAAACCTCCCTGGCGATGGCCCGGTGGGCAATGTCTCTTCGGAAATAAACATCCTGCCAGTGAATACGATGGACGACATCATAGGTGACATCTCGCGCCCGGGTGATGGTTTCCCCCATGCCCGTCACGCCCAATACCCGCCCTCCCGCAGTGACGACCTGACCGCCGTCAAAACGGGTTCCGGCATGAAATACCTGAACATCCCCATGCGGGGGAACCGATTGGAGGCCGGTGATCGGAAGATTGCCCGCGTAGCTTCCGGGATAACCCCCGGCAGCCATGACGACACAGACCGCCGGACGGGGATCCCAATCGATGGTCATTCCCGCCAGGGTCCCACTGGCCGATGCCAGCAGGTGAGGAACGATGTCGGAACGCATCCGCATCAGAAGGGGCTGGGTTTCTGGATCGCCGAAACGGGCATTGAATTCAAGGACTTTCAATAGGTCGCCATCGATCATCAAGCCTGCATACAGCAATCCCCGATAGGGTCGTCCCTCCATGGTCATCGCCCGCATCACCGGTTCCATGATTTCACTCATGATCCGTTCATGGAGCCCGGGTGTCACGATGGGGGCCGGGGAATAGGCACCCATGCCACCCGTATTGGGACCGGTATCCCCTTCACCGATGGCTTTGTGATCCTGGGCGCTCGCCAGTGGCAGGAGACGTTCGCCATCGGCAAAGGCCATGAAGGAGACTTCTTCCCCGGTCAGGAATTCTTCCACGACCACTTCCTGTCCGGCGGCGCCGAATTCCCTGGCGATCATGGCCCGGTGGACCGCCTCTTCCGCCTCCTTGAGGGAATGACACACCATCGCACCTTTTCCCGAGGCCAGACCCGATGCTTTGACCACAATGGGAATCTTCTGTTTCCGGATGTACGCCAGAGCCGCCTTGGGCTGGGAAAACACCTGATAACCCGCGGTGGGAATGTGGTGGCGCTGCAACAGATCCTTCATGAACGCCTTGGATCCCTCGATGGCGGCGGCGGATGCCGAAGGGCCAAATACCGCCTGGCCCGCCGCCCGCAGGCGATCCGCCAAGCCTGCAACCAGCGGCGCTTCCGGACCGATCACCGTCAGGTCGATTTTCTTTTCGACCGCAAACACCTCCAGGGCCTCCAGGTCTCCCGCGGCAATGTCCACACATTCAGCAATCCCGGCGATGCCTGGATTGCCAGGGGCGCAGTAAAGCTTTTCCACCCACGGTGATTGGGCGATCTTCCATGCCAGGGCATGTTCACGACCACCCCCACCCACCAGTAAAATCTTTAAGTTCATGATGATCTCGACGGTAAAGGAACAGGATGCCACGTACCCTTTCGAAAGATACTGAAAAAACATGATTCCTGTCGAGGATCTTCCCACAAGGTTTTCCTGCGGTTGCCATCTGGACGCTGGGAAACAAAGATGGGAGACTTGTGTATCGGTTTGGCAGCGTCTATTGCTTTAATCTTTTTTGCGCTCAGGGGATTGGACCATGATGCCACCCAATGATCATTTCCAAAACCAGATCCAGGCAACCCCCTGGCCGTCCCAATCCGGTTTCATTTTTTTCCTGCTCTGGTTTCTTTCCGCAATTGCCGTGACGATCCATTTTGACGTGTTCGGCATGTTTTCCTCCTGGTTGTGGCATGGGGGGGGCGGGTATCTGGATGAACTGATTTCCATACTTCTTTTATGGGGGGTGCCGTTCATGATCCATCTGATCTGGCATCTGCACCAACGTTTCCGTACATTGCAGCGTGATGCAGAGAACATCAGCCAACTCCATCACCGCAATGAATCGATTCTTCATGCCGTTGGTGACGGTTTGTTCGGTTTGAATGGCAAGGGACAGATCACATTTGTCAATGCGGCGGCAGCCCGAATGCTCGGGACGGCATCGGGCCAACGGATGGAGATTGAACCGCGTACCCTCCGGGGGGCGCACTCCGATCTCCCGGCCGACCCCCTTTCCAGCGCCATGGAACACACCTTGGCCGATGGTCAGATCCGTCTTTGTGCCCAGGAATCGTTTTATCGTACCGATGGGACAACCTTCCCTGTCGAGTACAGCGTCACACCACTCGATCCGAACCAGCCTTCAGCGGGTGCCGTGGTCACCTTTCGCGACATCACGCAACGCTTGCACACCGAGGAGGAATTGAACCGTCTGGCTGCCGCCGTCAATCAAACTGCAGAGATGGTCGTCATTATCGATCCTCAAGGAAACATCCTCTACGTCAATACCGCATTCGAAACCATGACCGGCCATGGTCGTCATGAGGTGATCGGCTTGTGCATCCTGAATCTGCCCGATGGCGGATTGGGAAAACAATGGCATCACCAGATCTCCATGGCACTGTCCCAAGGGATCGCGTTCAGACACTGTTATCCCGCCGTGAAAAAAAATGGGTCGATCTTTCACGCCGATATCACCTGGTCTCCGGTCCGCAACCGCGATGGGGCCATCACCAGTCATGTCGTGGTGGGACGAGATGTCACCTTCGAATTGGAATTGGAGCGGCAACTCAGAAAGTCAAAACGATTGGAAGCAATTGGAACCCTGGCCGGGGGCGTTGCCCATGATTTCAATAATATCCTGACCGCCATTCTTTCCTATACCGATTTGACCATGGATGATCTGGATCCGTCGAGCCTGGAATACAGCAATCTGGGTGAGGTCATGGAGGCGGCCAATCGTGCCAAGGAATTGGTCAAGCAATTGCTCACCTTCAGCCGACGAAATGAACAGGAACGGATTTCCCTGTTCCTGTCACAGGAGATCAAGGGGACAATTTCCTTGCTCAAGGCGGCACTTCCCGACAAAATTACGTTGGAAGCCTCTTTCTCCGACAAGGAAGATCAGGTCATGGCCGATCCGACACGCATTCATCAGATGGTCATGAACCTGTGTACCAATGCCGCAGAGGCCATGGAACGCAACGGAGGGGTGATCCGGGTACATTTGGAACGGATCTTGGTTGATCAGGCATTGATCGAGCGTCATGCCGCACTCGCCAAATTACAGCCAGGACCGCATATGGTCTTGAGTGTCAAAGATCAGGGGGTGGGGATCGCTCCGGGGAGCCTGGATCGGCTTTTCGAACCTTTCTTCACCACCAAAAGCATTGGTAAAGGATCGGGGTTGGGACTTTCAGTTGTGCATGGCATCGTACAAACCCATGAAGGTGCCATCAAGGTGGACAGTATTGAAGATCAGGGTGCCATATTCCAGGTGTTTCTACCGGTTGTGCGCAACCCGGAGACGACGTCAACGGTTTGAATCAGGGGAGACAGGCAGTCATGAGTCGAATTCTCATCATCGAGGATGAGCGCCAGATTCGGGAAGTCCTCAAGCAAATTCTCGAACGGGCGGGGTACGAGGTGGACACCGCCGAAGATGGACGACTGGGGCTGGAACATTTCAACCAACAGCCTGCCGACATGGTGATCACCGATATCCTCATGCCCAACAAGGATGGGTTGGAAACCATTGAGGAATTGATCGGACAAAATCCCAATCTGCCCATCATCGCCATTTCCGGCGGTGGTCCTGGAGAAAAGGCTCAATTCGCCCTGGATGTCGCTAAAATGTGCGGTGCCGTGCGCGTTTTGGCAAAACCATTCTCCAGAAAGGAAATTTTGGAAATGGTGACCGACCTTCTCGCGACAGGGGGATGAACGGCTCCTGGTCAGGATTCTTTTGTGGGACAGGTGTTCAGGCCGATAAGGGGATAGAACGGACAGAACTTCAGCAAACCGGTGACCAGAGGGATGATGCCGATCCATCCCCATGGTGTTTGCGGTCCGACAAATACCAGGGCAAGCAAGACCAATCCTGCGACAATGCGCAAGATCCGATCAATTCCGCCGACGTTGGCTTTCATGGTCAACAACTCCTTTTTATGGATTATTTTAAACAATCTTCCGATACCGGATATTCTATCACTGTGGACGGGAAAACTTCAAAAAAAAAATGTGATTTCACTTGACCCCACGCGTTCAAACGCCGAAACATTCCATGATGTAGTCAACACGGTCAGGTTACATAAGGAAACGTAAACTCCATGGACTTTCTTGATTTCGTCTACCAGACCGCCCGGGTTCGTTATCCCAAGGGGTACCTGAATTCACCAGATGCAGTGCGTGTCGATGACCCGGTGCTGTTGCAGCAATTGATGGCTGTTCTGACCATGGACGGGGAGATGCCGATTCTGCTGCACATCGGGGAGCAGATTTTTGATTACCATTCCTACCTGAAGATGGCAGGGGGAATGGGACATACGGACAAGAGTCTCTATCTGCTCATCGATGCTTTGACACCGCCCATCGGAAATGTGCGTATCCGGCATGCCGATATCATCGTCATCAGTTTGAACACCCAAACGTACAATGTGGTCATGGAGGTCAATTTCATTGAACGATTAGGTGGCAATGTTCTGAAGATTACCTTTCCCCGGGAGGTGATCGTTCGTACTGAAAAACGCAAATCGGTCCGGGTGAACATTGATTCTGCCTGGAACATCGTGTTGGAAGTGGCCGTGGGTCGGAAAGAGGCGTTCAAACCCAGGCTGGAAAATGTCAGTTATGGTGGGTTCTATTTCAAAGCGCAAAATCATCACCCGAAATTGGCGTCGGGTGACCAACATACCGTTCATTTCATCTGGCCTTCCATGAAAATTGAAACCCGGGTCAATACCACCCTCATCGAAACATGCAGCAAGAATGGCGATCCTTTCTTTCGTGCCCGGTTCACCTTTGAAATTTATGACAAATCCATGCAACAGATCGAAAGCCTGGTCGCCTCCGCCCAAAGCATGCATCTGCAACGGCGCAAGGCGTTGTTCGGTTATTGGGAACTGAACCTGGAGAAAAAGGGGCATTGATCG
This sequence comes from Magnetococcales bacterium DCbin4, assembly GCA_002753735.1. Classification (GTDB taxonomy): domain Bacteria; phylum Pseudomonadota; class Magnetococcia; order Magnetococcales; family UBA8363; genus UBA8363. Next base: position 91 of record PEAN01000020.1, on the reverse strand, counting down.
CGTTGAATACCCGATCCCTCCTCGAAGATGGATCGGGATGACGTTCCAGGGCGTGTTGACATTTGAAAAATTATTAAAAGAAAAAAGGGGT
>PEAN01000019.1 GCA_002753735.1 Magnetococcales bacterium DCbin4 | reverse complement strand
CGGGTAATGGGGCGCGTAAAAAACAAAATCAAAATCAACACCCTGGGGGCAATCCCCCAGACCCCTTTTTTCTTTCAATAATTTATTGAGTGTCCACAATCCCTGATTAATGAATGTGACACATTAGAATTACCAGCCTTTTTATTTTGGCATGATGAAATACAAGGCAGATCCTTCACTTTTCATGATCCCCGCAACCCGCTCCGCCTCATCACCAAAGCCGGTGAACAAATCCACCCGTCCCGGACCACGAATCGCTCCCCCCGTATCCTGATTGACCACAAAACGGACATCATCACGCCATTGCCGTACCGTCTTGCCATCATGTTCAAAGACTGGCAGCGTCGTTTTCAAAATGCCCGGTGCCCCCTTGGGAAACAACCGATGATCGGTTGCGATGGAACGCCACGCCGTCAGCGGGACCGCAATATTGCCCTCCGGTCCCCCCTCGATCCTTTTGAAAAACACATAGGACGGATTGTACTCCAACACCCGCTCAATCTGATCCGGATGTTGGGTCAACCATTCGCGCAACGCAGGCAGTCCCATGTTCTCCTTTGAAATTTCCTTCTCTTCAATCAAAAGCTTGCCAATGGCCCGATAGGGACGACCGTTGGCGCTGTGATAACCGACACGCAACACCTCACCATTCTCCAACAACACCCGACCCGACCCCTGAATCTGAAGAAAGAAGGCATCAATGACATCATCAACCCAGACCAGCTCCAGACCACGGCTTTCAAGCTTTTTCTTGCGATCAATCTCAGCCCGGTCATAATAGGGAGTCAACCGTCCCGCATCCAGGCGTGCAACCAGGCGCTTGCCCTTGAGATCGGCATACCAATCCCCCAGGTCGGCTTCCAACAGATCGTCAGGCCGCCGGTACAAGGGGAAATGATATTTTTTTGAACGCTTCAACGATCCATGCAACAAAGGTTCATAATAGGCCGTCACCAACACCTGACCGTTCTGATCTGAACCCGTTGACCGCAGCAGTTGATATTCATCGGTCAACCATCGTTCAAAATCGGCGCCTTTCATCGTCCGGGCCGCTTTGGCCAGAGCGCGTGTCGCCTGCAACATGACGGAAGCATCCACCTTCCGGGAACCAAACTTCAACGGAGCCGTTGCTGACAATCTTTGATAATAAACCGCGCTCTGCTCCAAAGCGCCCGCCCAGGTTTGCAAATTGACATCGGAAGCAAAGACCCCCTGGATCTCAGACCAGGAAGCGGGCTCCAGACTGGTTTCAACCAAAGGTTTGGGTTCACCGACCGGTGGCGGTTCCGATGGCGGTGGCTGACAGGAAGCCAAAAACACCGAGACGATGAACCAAAACCATGTTTTATTGATCATTTTCATTCTTAATTCAATGCCTGACCCGGCTGTTGAATGGCCGCCAGGGACCAGTTGGGGTTCTTTGAACCCACCGGACGGGTAAAGGTCCAGAATTCCTCCACATTGACCGGAGTCGAACGATCCCCCTCGACCACGACCCCTCGACCATCGGTAGCATATTCAAGCATGACCACCTGGAAGTGGACGGTAATCCAATCTTCCCCGGACTCCTGCCATGCTTCGCTGATCTCCGCCTTACGAAATTGAATATTTTCGATGACATCATTAAGGTTGGCTTCCTGTCGCGCCCTGAGATCAGCTTGGATGCGCTCCATCATGGCCGGAGTCAACAGTGGACGCAGATTTTCGATATGACCGTCACACCAGGATTTTTGTAATTGTTGGAAGGCAACCCGCGCACCCTCCAAAAAATGCCCTTCGTTAAAGGTGGGATCCATGGAAGCGATGTGACCCACCCCTTGGGACACTTCATCCACACCCGACTCCGACTCGGACGCCCCGATCTTGAACGATTGCGGCAATCCATGCCCCACCCCCTCACGGGAATGATTCATCATGTCGGAAACGCGGCCCGCCGCGCCATTGAATCCACCCAGCCCGGGCGACGACGGCCCCCCGGCGGGTGCCATGGCACGTTGACGTTTGAACCAACGAAAACCAAACCACAAGAGCCCCCCGATCAGGATCAATTCCAGCAAGCCAAACCCACCCCCACCCGCACCCATCCCGGAACCCATTCCACCAAACAACATCGAACCCAGGAATCCGCCCAGCATGAACCCTCCAAGGCCACCCAGGAGCCCGGAACCCATTCCGCCGAACATGCCACCCGCTGCCGCTGCTCCAGGACGGGTCGACGAATACGGGGTGGATGAAGATTGACTCAAACCGCTGCGTGGAGCAGCCTGTTGCGGCGCCGAATAACTTTTGGATCCTCGGGATCCGAACGAGCTACCCCCTCCCATCCGTTTGGCGTCAGCAGTTTCAGAAAATACGACAAAGGCACCAAAAATCATTGCCATGAAAATGATTGCCACATTTGATCGCTTCATGGTTCACTCCCCATTAGATTCATTATGCAATCACAACCCATCATTATGACAGACGTGAGATTCCCAAAGAATTTCAGCCAGATGACATACTGCAACCGAACTCCGAGCCGAACGCAACCCTGCCTCCATATTTAACAGACAACCAGAATTGGTTCCTGTCACCATCTGAGCGCCACATTCTTCGATTGCCTTGATTCTATCAGCACGTATCCGCCCACCATGTTCCGGATGCGACAACATGGTATCCCCCCCCGCACCACAACATTGATCGGAGCGGGGGAGTTCAACACAATCCGCCATGGCAAGCGCAAGCAGTTGTCGCGGTTGATCCATTATCCCCGAGCCATGCCTGGTTTGGCAATGATCCATGAAAACAACTCTTTGTGAAATATTCTTCACAAAGAAGGAGGCCGGATCACTGCACTGGCGCAATACCAGTGAAGAAAAATCAACCACCCGTTCGACAAACCGTTGGGCCAATGCCGCATATTCGGGATCACCTGCCAATGCCCTGGCATAACTCAAGACCGTGACCCTGCACGCCGCCGTATCACACACAACGACATCGATCCGACCTTCCAGGGGACGAAAACGATCCAACACCTTTCTGGCCTGTTTGAGAAATTTTTTTCTATTCCCGGCATCCCGGTGCGGCGCACCACAACAACCGAATCCTTCCAATAGCGACAACCGTACCCCCAAATGCGTCAGCAAAGCGGAGGTTGCCAACGCGACATTGGGATAGAACATGCGTGCCATGCAACCACACAAAAGGGCCGCCCGTATCGGTTGGGCAGCATCAGGGACCGGAGAGGTTCCCTGGCGAAACGCCCCCCTGAATTCCGGTATCATCCCATCCAGGCGGTGCCACGGCGCTTGACCCATCACCCCCAGGGTTTTCCTGAGGATGGTCCGCACCGGGGAGCGTTGATAGTGATGCACCAGCCGGGCAACCGGTCGGGATCGCCCCTCATGGTCCGTAATCCAATGAAACAACCGGGTCGTCCAAGGTTTGGACACCACGGCCAAAGACCTGGCCATGACCACCAGTTTACCCACCCGCACGCCGGCAGGACATGCGCTGTGACAGGCACGACATGCCATGCAATAGGAAAGGACCGCACCAACCTCTTCCGGGGTCAGCGTACCGTTTCTAAAGGCAAGAATGGTTGAAACGCGCCCGCGTGGTGACTGGATTTCGACATTTTCCGCACGGTAGGTTGGACATACCGGCAAACAAAATCCGCAATGGGTACACAACAGGGCATTGTCCAACTTGCCAAAACCACGCAATGGCTCCTCCATTGGGTCCACGGAGTTCAACTATTCCACCGGCTTGAAGGAAAATTCCAACTCACGACATTCATCGCATCCTGCTGGCGGTGGATCGACAACCCGTGTCTTCCAAATGGCCCGCAACACCGAACCATCAAATCCCTTGTTTCCGGAGGATTGCTCCACCTGGGCGTCCTGAAGCGATCCATCCTGCCCCACCCGAACCCGTACCCGCACCTCTAGCTGCGTCTCATTGACCAAACCGTTGGGCTTGCTCCAATTGTTGCGGACCGTCATGGTAATATTGCGCTGCCACAGGGCCAGAACCGTCGGAGAAACCGATGGCGAAGGTTGATCCGACGCATCCTGTTGCCCGTCCTCAACCGGCTCATCCTTCTGAACCTGATCCTGATATTTGGCAATGGCCTTGGAAAAATCAAGCGCCGGCTTCTTTTTATCATTCGCCGCCTTGGCATCTTCCGCCTTAGCCGCGGATTTGGCCTCGGTCTTTTCCGCTTTCTCAGTCTTTTCCGCTTTCTCAGTCTTTTCCGCTTTCTCAGTCTTTTCAGCTTTCTCAGTCTTTTCCGCTTTCTCAGTCTTTTCCGCTTTCTCTGGCTTCTCCGGTGCCTTCTTCCTGGGTCCCGGTTCGACCATGGGCTTGGGTTTTTCCTTCGGAGGCTCTTTGGCCGGTTCGGGAACTTTTTCCGGCTTGGGCTCGGGCTTGGGTTCTGGCTTGGGCTCGGGCTTGGGCTCAGGCTTGGGCTCGGGCTTGGGCTCAGGCTTGGGCTCGGGCTTGGGCTCGGGCTTGGGCTCAGGTTTGGGTTCTGGCTTGGGGCGAGGCTTTTCGACTGGTTTTTCAGGAGGAGCCTTGGGCGGTTCCGGCTTCACAATCGGTTTGGCCACATCGGGCGGAGGTGGCGCCTCGGGTTGCGCTGGTTTGGGACGCGGAGGTTCCTTGGCGGCGGCAGGCTCTGGAGCCGACCGCGCAGATGGCGGTGGTTGTTTGGCAGGGGCCGACATGGGCGAAGGGGCGGGTTTGGGCATTTGAATCAAACTGACCGCCAATACTGGCGGTTGCGCCTTCTCAAAATTGGCCATGGGTAAAAAATAGGCCACCATCAAAAAAACAAGATGGAAAACAATCGACCCAATCAGAGAATTTCTACGCAACATCATTCAGGCAATTCCGTAATCAGTCCCACTCGATCCACTCCCGAGCGTTGCAATGCAGCCATCACCCTGATCACAAAACCGTAGTCGGCAGCACGATCCCCACGAACATAAACAGGCAACTTCGGATTTGCCAAGCGAATCCCCCGGACCTTATCGCCCAGTTCGTCAATACCGATTGCCTTCTCCTCAATAAATGTACTGCCATCCGAGCGAACCGAAATCACCAAAGGTTCCGTATCGGTCGAAATGGCTTGAGAATCCTCCTTAGGCAGGTCCACCTCCACCCCCTGAGTCATCAACGGGGCAGTCACCATGAAAATAATAAGCAACACCAACATGATGTCCACCATGGGTGTGACGTTGATGTCACTCATGGCCGACAGACCGTCCCGACCGCCGTTCAGATTGACCCCCATGCTCATGACGTTGTCCTCCCCAACCGCCGGGCCGCCTGACGTTCCAGAATATTGAGAAACTCGGCACCAAAATTGTCCATGCTCTGTTGCATGCGCCGCAGGTCCGCAGCGTACTTGTTGTAGGCGATCACCGCAGGAATGGCCGCGACCAATCCCATGGCAGTGGCAATCAATGCTTCGGCGATACCCGGGGCCACCATGGTCAGAGTCGTCGTCTTGGCCCCTGCCAACCCACGAAACGAATTCATGATCCCCCACACCGTACCAAACAGACCAATGAACGGACTGGTCGAACCCACCGTAGCCAAAAACGTCAACCCTTGCCCAATGTTATCCATTTCGCGATTGAGGGTCACCGTCATGGAACGGCGGACATTGGTCAACAAGTCACCCACTTCCGGATCCCGAGCGGCAGTCCCTCCGCCCCCTTCCCAACGTTTCCACTCGCGAAATCCTGCTAAGAACACCGCGACCATGGGACTTCCCGGCCACTCATCGGCAGCGGTCTGATACAGCTTGCCGACACTCCCACCACTCCAAAATCGTTCTTCGAACGCTTCCGATTCCCGGGCAATCTGGCGAAAGCGTCGCCATTTATCAAAAATAATGGCCCAGGAGACCACCGATGACATCATCAGGGAAAGCATGACCAGCTTCACAACCGGTCCCGCCTGGGATACCAGATCCAAAACGCCATGCGAGGCGATCGCTTCATTCATGAGCAGCCGTTTCCTTGTTACGTATTGATCCAAAATCGGTGAACGAATCCACCCGTTCCCCCACTGCCGCTTCCCGGCCCTTCCCCTGCAAAAGATCGGGGGGAAAGCGGACCGGTTTAAACGCGCGGTTCAACATCGCAATCCTGACCTCCGCCCGAACCAACGGGCGTCGATTGGGCATGTGCAATATCTGCTGATGCAAGTGTAAGCTGGCCCCCCCCTGTTTGGCCAGTGTTAATGTAATCAAGAGTGCATCATCCATGCGTGCTGGCGCCAGAAAATGGACTTGAATCCGGCTGACCGCAAAAACCAACCCCCGATCCCGGGCCAAAGCGGACTGGTCAAAGCCCAAAGAACGCAACCATTCGGTCCGCGCCCGCTCCATGAAATTCAGATAGACGGAGTGATACACCACCCCACCCGAATCGGTATCTTCGTAATAAACCCGGATCGGCCAGGCAAAAGAATCATGGTTCACTTGAAACGTCATCCTCCAGTCCGCGGCGGCTCCCGATCCAGATGGACGAAGGCAGCCCCAGTGGCACGACGACCCCGGGGGGTCCGATCCAGAAAACCTTGTTGCAACAGATAAGGTTCGATGATGTCCTCGATGGTATCACGAGATTCACCGATGGCGGCCGCAAGGGTATCCAACCCCACAGGTCCGCCATGAAACTTGTCGATGATGACCTCCAATAACCGGCGGTCGATGGCATCCAGCCCCAAAGCATCGACCTCCAGATGGTTCAATGCCTGATCAGCCATCTCCCGGTCGATCACTTTTTTTCCCATCACCTGTGCGAAATCACGGACCCGCCGCAACAGGCGATTGGCAATCCGAGGAGTTCCCCGTGCCCGATGAGCAATCTCCCATGCCCCCGATTCCTCGATACCGATCCCCATGATGTCACTGGAGCGCCGGATGATCATCACCAATTCTTCGGCCATGTAGAATTCCATGCGGGCCAGGATGCCGAACCGATCCCGCAGGGGACTGGTCAACATGCCCGCCCGGGTCGTCGCTCCGACCAGAGTGAAGGCAGGCAGGTCGATCCGGACGGAGCGGGCCGAAGGACCTTCACCGATCATGAGGTCCAATTGCGCGTCTTCCATCGCGGGATAGAGGATTTCCTCGACCACCGGGCTTAATCGATGAATTTCATCGATGAACAGGACATCCCCCCGTTCCAGGTTGGTCAGCAGCGCCGCCAGATCACCTGCCTTTTCGATCACCGGTCCAGAAGTGGCACGCAGATTCACCCCCATTTCCGCAGCAATGATGCGGGCCAGGGTCGTTTTACCCAGCCCCGGCGGACCATGCAGCAGCAGATGATCCAAAGGTTCCCCGCGTCCCTGGGCGGCATGCAGAAACACCACCAGGTTGGCTTTCAGGCGTCCCTGACCGATAAACTCATCCAGACGCAACGGACGAATGGAGCCTTCGCCCGTCGCCTCACCCAACATTTGCGACCCGGAAATCAATCGATCCGGGGAATCATCGATCCCATCCATCATTTGGCCAACACCTTGAGCGCGGCACGAATCCCCTGGGGAATATCGGTCAAAGTTTCAGGCGGCAGGGCTTGGATGGCCCGTTCCGCCTCGCTGCGCTTGTACCCCAGATTCAGCAATGCCGACAACAACGTCTGCCGCCCCGTCAGAGCAATGGTATCCCCGGTTGCAACCGTACCAGAAGTCCCCCCATCGTCCCCCCCCGGGCGCATCATCGGCGCCAAGCGCTCCTTGAGTTCGATGACGATCCTTTGAGCGATTTTTTTTCCGATTCCGGGAACCTGAACCAGGGAGGAAAGATCCTCGGAGACGATGGCGGATACCAGGGATCGGGGAGAGAGGGTTGACAGGATCGCAAGCGCCAGCCTGGGACCGATCCCATTAACGTTATTCAAATATTTAAACAAACTGCGTTCCTCTGGCTGGGAAAAACCATACAGATGGAATGCGTCTTCACGCACCTGGGTATGAATCAGTAAATGACAGCTTTTACCGATCTCCGGCAACTTTTCCAGCGTCTGAAGGGAAATGAAGACGCGATAGCCCACCCCATGAACATCAATGACCGCTTCATCGGATCCTTTTTCCAGCACAATCCCCTGCAAGTGAGCGATCATGAAGCACGTTGTCCCGCCAAACGCAACAATGGGGACTGATTCAGATGGCACAAGGCGGCAGCCAGGGCATCGGAGGCATCGACCGCAGCTTTTCTGGGCATCGAAAGCAGCACGCGCACCATTTCCTGAACCTGAGGTTTTTCCGCCCGACCATAACCGACCACCGCTTTTTTGATTTGCAGGGCGGTATATTCATACACTGGCAGCCCCCCCTGGTTGGCGGCGGCGATGGCAACCCCCCGTGCATGTCCCAACTTAAGGGCACTGGTCGGGTTGCGCGCGATGAATATTTCTTCTACTACAGCAAGTTGTGGCTGGTGCGTGACAATCACCCGCTGGATCCCGGAGAAAATTTCACCCAACCGCACCGGCAAGGCGGATGCCGTATCGGAGCGAATGGATCCATGCGCCACCGCCCGGTAGGTGTGGCCATTGGATTCTACAATCCCCCAACCCGTTGCCGACAGCCCGGGATCAATCCCCAATACGCGCATGGCATGCATCATTCGACCGCCAACAGTTCCATGACCTCTTCCGGAATATCAAAGTTCGCCGATACCCGTTGCACATCATCATTGTCTTCCAACCGGTCCATCATCTTCAACATCGAGGCGGCATTTTTCTCATCGAGGGTCACCGTATTCTGCGGACGCATGATCATCCCCGATTCGACCGGTGTTCCCACATTTTTGGCAAGCAGCGTTTCCCGCACCGTTTCCAGATCATCGGGTTCGGTGATCACCTCACAGGTATTGCCATCGACCACCACATCCAGGGCACCCGCTTCGAGCGCCGCTTCCATCAATTGATCTTCGTTGAACTGTTCAAAAACGATATGCCCCCTGCGGTCAAACATATAGGAAACACAACCGGAAGTGCCCAGATTGCCGCCATACCGATTAAAGATATATCGTATATCCGCGACAGTGCGATTATTATTGTCGGTCAAGGTATCGACGATCATCGCGACGCCACCTGGACCATAACCCTCAAAACGGACCTCCTGGTAATCGGCACCATCCATGTCGCCCGTTCCGCGTTTGATCGCCTTTTCCATGGTATCCTTGGACATGTTCTGTCCACGAGCCGCTATCAGAGCGGCACGCAACCGGGGATTGGAATTTTGATCACCACCTCCCATTCGGGCCGACACCGTGATTTCACGAATCAGTTTGGTGAAGATTTTGCCCCTCTTGGCATCCTGGGCCCCTTTGCGGTGTTTTATGTTTGCCCATTTACTGTGTCCAGACATAACCTGCTCCAAGAAAAAAACCGGATTATGTTCGTTTCGATAATCAACCGCGAAATGGTAAACAAATCCCTTGCAACTGTCCATGCCGATCGATGTCACAATCAAGAATTGCCTTCCGTTTCACCTGAGAATTCGCCCCTTCACCCCATCGAGCGCACCAGGGATGAGGAATTTTTCCTGGACAAAAAATCATCTGGATCGATAGACTGTTTTTTTCGCTAGGGTTTGTTAATTCCCCATCAAGCGGTGGAACGACAAAATCCACGTTGATGAATCGATTCAACCAAACAGCGACCCTTCTGGATTTTGACCTTACCGCTGGAACGTGTCATCAGCATCGACCCGGTCCAGTTCGGATCCAAAACTGTGAAAGGCAAGACAAGAAAGGACCAGGAACCCACGTGCTGACCAAGACAATCACCATTGGTTATGGCGCTGTGCGTCAGGTCAAGATCGGCGGCGACCAACCGCTGGCCTTCATCGGTGGCCCATGCGCCATTGAAAACCGCGACCATGCATTGAAAATGGCCTCACAGATCGCTGCCATCTGTGACAAACTCAAGGTACCTTGGATCTACAAATCCTGTTATGACAAGGATTGCCGCTCCTCACCCGACAGCTTCCACGGCCTGGGTGTCGATGAAGGGTTGAAAATTCTCGAGGAGGTCCGAAAAGAGTTCGGGATTCCCGTCTCCTCTGATTTTTCGGCTGCCGACTGGGCACAAGCCACCGGCGAAGTCTGCGACCTGGTTCAGGTCCCGGCCTATCTGTGCCGACAAACCAACATACTACGTGCCGCCGCCCGGACCCAACGCCCTGTCCACCTGAAAAAAGGACAGTTCATGAGTCCCTGGAACATGAAAAACTCGGTGCGGAAGATTGAATATTGGGGTGGCCAACAGATTCTGCTCACCGACCGTGGCACTTTTTTCGGCTACAACATGCAGGTCAATGATTTCCGCTGTTTTCCCATCATGATGGAAACAGGATATCCCGTATGCATGGATGTCAGTCACTCCATCCAACTCCCAACCTCCATGGGCAACGCATCCGGTGGTCAACGGGAATTCATCCCCTATTTGGCCCGAGCCGCGGCCGCCTGCGGCATCAACGCCTTGTTTTGCGAAGTCCATGATGATCCCGCCAATGCCCTGTCCGATGGCAATACGGTCATGGACATCAAATATCTGGAACGGGTCCTGGCTCAATCCAAGGCATTCCATGAATTACGTCTCGAACTGTTGAAACAATGGGGGGAAGACCGTGTCCACCTTGAAAATTGACCTTTCCGTCGCCGATGTCATGATGCCCATCAAGGATGCACCTGTTGCGCCTGGAACGGCAATCTTGAAAGAAATTCTTGAACTCATGGGTAAATTCCGCCTCGGGGTTGTCTGTATTACGGACCGTTCCGGCCATCTGGAAGGGGTTTTCACCGACGGTGATGTCCGGCGCCTGCTCCTCAAGGAGCAAAAACCGTTTGCCGCTTTGTTCAATGATGACATTTCCGTCCACATCACGCGCAAATGCACCACCATCACCCCGGAAAGCAAACTGACCGAAGCGGTCAACATCATGGGGGACAAACGGATCTGGGATCTCCCCGTCGTCCGGACCGATGGTGTCCTGGTCGGATTGTTGCACCTCCACCCGGCAGTCAAGACCTTGCTGGGATTAGGAAAACAAGTGGGATGAGCCAACCCGTGCTGTTTCATGGTTCAGAAGCCATCCGAACCCTTTGTGAACAGGTCAACGTCCTTGAGGCGGGCATCTCTTCACATTGGGTGGATATGCACAAGGAGTTCAGTGTCAACCAGGGAACCTTAACCGGCATCAAAGGGTTCGGTGAAAATCAACCCCTGCGTGCAGGCATCAAGTCGCAGATACAGAGGGTCACGCACCAACTGTTTCAAAATCGTTTTCGCGTGATGGGAAACGGATTTTCCCGGTTTCCAGAAATCGACCGGGCAGGACGCGAAATCGCAAACCGGCAAAACCGCCAATATGGCCTGGACCGGTTGCGTCAAACCCTGACGCTTTCCCTGCTTCTTGAACACATCCCCCATGCTTTCGCCAACAACGAGGAAGCCGCACTTGTCATCGGCGATGGATTTGGCGTGTTCTCAACACTGCTTCTGTTCACGAATAGCGTCAAAAAAGTCATCGTTGTCAATATTATCAGAACATTGATCGTTGATTTGTCGTTCATCCAGACGGCATTGCCCGATATTGGCATCGCCTTGGCGACCGACAAAACCGGTTTTGACCACGCCATGAACGATGACCGGATTGCAGTCATCGCACTCAAAGCGGATGATTATCAACTTTTCCAAGGAGCCCGAGTGAATCTGGCGGTCAACATCGCCTCAATGCAGGAAATGAATCCCCCCACCATTGCCAATTATTTTTCCGCCTTGCGACAGGTATCGGGCGAACCAATATACTTCTATTGTTGCAATCGTGAGGATAAATATCTGCCGGATGGAACTCTGGTCCGTTTTAACGACTACCCTTGGCACACGAAGGATCACATCATGCTTGATGAGCTCTGTCCATGGCATCAGGAATTCTATCAGCTCAAGTGGCCGATCTTTCGTCCCTATGATGGGCCGATTCGTCATCGCCTGGCCGCACTGTACAGGAACCATCCTTAGATGAACAAAAGTGTCATGGCGGTCATTCCCGCCCGTTGGCAATCACAACGATTCCCTGGAAAACCCTTGGCACTGATTGCTGGGATTCCCATGATTGTTCGGGTCTGGCAGCAGGCGTCCAAGGCAAAAACCGTTCACAAAATCATCGTGGCAACCGAGGATGAGCGCATCGCCATCGTCTGTAAGGACCATGGCATCGATTGTATGATGACTTCACCCAATCATTTAACGGGCACCGACCGATTGGCGGAGGTTGCTTCACGCGTCAACGCCGATATCTTCGTCAATGTCCAAGGAGATGAACCGATCATCCAACCTGATGCCATCGATGCCGTCGTGACCTGTCTGCTCAAGGAACAGCAACGGGGGATCGAAGTTTCGACCGGCTACATCGAGGGGGCGACCCCGGAACAGGAAGCCTCCCCTTCCAGCGTCCATCTGGTCCCCACCCTCGACCATTGTGTCCTGACGTTTTCCCGTCTTCCGATCCCCATGAGTTTTCGGGAACCCTTCCGGCGCAATGTTCATGTCGGTCTGTACGCCTTCACCAAGCCCGCCCTCCTCCGCTTTTCAACGTGGAGCCAGGGTCCGGTTGAGCGTGCGGAAAGCATCGAACTATTGCGATTTTTGGAATACGGCCAACGGATCGCATGTATTCCGATTCCTGCGGGATCGATCGGCGTCGATCATTTGGAAGACATCGCACGCGTAGAAGCGGTCTTGAAAAAACAACCGCAATAGATTCGCTCACTCTGACCTCGATATCGAATCCAACCATGCCGATTCCCGAAAAAATTGAAATTCGTCAACTCGACCTCGAACTCAACGGTAGCTGCAACCTTAAATGCGGTATGTGCCCCCAAGCAAACGGTCGGGAAAAGGATTTCCTCAAAAAACTGCCCTGGCCCGTTTTTGAAAAAATGATTGAGGACGCCATGCAATATGGTGTCCAATCGGTTTCCCTGCACGGATCGGGCGAACCGACGTTGAATCAAGACATGCCACAGATGGTCCGCCATATCAAAAACAAAGGGATTCAATGCGTCTCTTTTACCAACGGCCTGAAGTTGAATGAGTCCCTTGCGCAACGCCTGATTGAGGCGGAAATCGATATTCTTCGTGTTTCAGCGGTTGGATATGACCGTGAAAGTTATCAACGTTGGATGAGCAAGGATGAATTTGAACTGGTCCGCAACAATGTCCGTCAATTTGTCGCCCTGAACCAGCGCCTGGGAGGGAAAACTCAAGTCCATCTCTATCATCTATTGACCAACGTTGCACAAAAAGAACAGGAAATCCAATGGTATCGGCAAAATTGGGTCGAACCCACCGGTGCCTTGGCCGAAATTTGGATGATGCACAACTGGTCGGGTGGCATGGATGCACCCTACGACCGCCGCAACCTGGCGGGTTCCCCCCAAAAGCGCTCCTGTGGTCGTCCATTTTCGCCCCTCCTGCAAGTGCGGGCAGGTGGACTGGATTCACATCATGGCGCCGTGGTCGCATGTTGCATGGTCCTCGGAAAAGATTCCCAGGGGGTACTCGGCCACCTGGATTCCCAGACCATCCATGAAGTGGTTTCTGGAGAACCCTATCAACAATTGCGGGCCGCTCACGTTGAAAAGCGTTTTGATGATATCCCTTATTGCCGCGACTGCGATCAACTCTATGATTTTTCTGAATCATTGGTTTGGACCAACATCCCGGGCCGGGTCTATGGTGAGTCGAAGGTCGCCAAGGGGATTGATCATCGGAAATTTGGTACTGAGCAACCATAACCGCCTTCCCGGGTGCAACAGAAGTGTGGCATCCTCCTGTTCCGTCAACGAGTGTTGACCATGCACCATTTGCGTATCCTCTCCCGTTCGCGGCCAGTGTCCCAGGAACAATGGCGACGTATTGAATCTCCCGACATTCCGGGGCAACCCTCGACCGATCCTTCCATCATCCTGTTACCTTCTCTCTCCCCGACCGAAGCCCAACAGGTGATCAACACATTCAACACCCTGGTCACCCAACTGTCCGAAGCAAACCACGCCCAACCCTCATGGTGGTACACTTGGCTTTCCTCGCGATGTCGGTTCAATTCCAATAGTTTCGATGTATTGGTTACGGGCTTTCGCTTTGCCCAATTGGTCAAGACCCTGGAGGGATCGCAATCGTGCTATTGGGTTTGTCCGGACCCGTACATCGCCACATGGGTGGCACAAATTGCCCGTAAAGGTGGTTGGAAGGTCCAACGCTCCTGGCACGATCAATTGCGGTGGGGAGTGAAAAGAATATTCTTCAGCATCAAGAAACTCCTTGGCAGTGCCCGCTGGCTGATCAACGGTTTGCGCATGGCCCATGCTGCAAAAAAATCTCCAGCCCCCATGGCGTCATTCCAACATGCCAAAGTCGTCATCATTTCCATACTCATGCTCCCCAACCTGCGAAAACAGGCTGAAGCCGGGACCTATAATGATATTTATTTTGATCGCCTGCCCTATGAACTGAACAAGACGGAAGGGACCACCGTCGTCTTTGGATTCCCTTATGATTTTCGCACAGAATTATTTTCCCATATTCGCCGCATTACATCGATCCCACTCTGTACCTGTTGGGATTTCCTGACCTTTGGCGATGTCTGGCGTTCGATCCGATGGGCTTATACCCAGAAGATACGAGGAGTCCAACTCGACAACCCCACGGGTATCAATACCGTTGATTTGGTGCAATGGGATTTACGGCGCATGTCAATTGGCATCATCGCCAATGGCTACATGCTGCAACAATCCTTGCGCCGATTCTTACTGGCCAACCCCGAGTGCCGCGTCATACACATGTATGAAAACAATCCCTGGGAACGGGCATGTGCCATCGCGGCGAAATCACTCCCAAATCCACGCAGCGTCACCGGTTATCTGCATTGCGCGGTCTTGAAATCACATCTTAAAAATCATATTTCCCCCGAAGAAACCCTGTTGCGTCCTGCACCAGATATGATCGTATGTACCGGGAGCGCCAGCCGCTCCATGTTCCTCTCCCTGGGGGCGCACCATCCCCAATACGTCGCCGTTGGATGTGCGTTTCGTGATTCCAATACCATGACACAACTGCGACGGCATCCTCCACGCCAAGTCAAACGCATCGTGGTTCTTTTTGAAGGGTTACCATCCGTGATTCCAGTCTTGCGCTGGATTGCCCATGTTTCAAAAGGAAACCACGCATTGACCTTCATCATACGCGGGCATCCGGTCATGCCCGCCCGGGAAATTGCCGCCAAGGCGGGTGTAACCCTGACCGATGCAGGTCCGGTTGCCGAAAGCCATCCCGGCGACCTTGCTCAAGCCATTTTGGAGGGGGAGGTTGTTCTTTATATTTCCTCAACCGCCGTCATGACGGCGGTTCGGCTGGGTGTCCCTGTCATTCATCTGAAATCCAGTGACATTCTGGAGGAAGACCCCCTGATTGATTGCCCCTACATGAAACGGGTGGCCCATTCCCTTGGCGACATTGAACGACATGTCCGGGAATTTGAATCGATGTCGGAGACGCAATACCATCTGGAAATGAAACAGGCCACCGACTTTCTGGACCAGCTTTATGCCAAGCCGACACCAGACAACATGAAACCTTTTTTCACAGCCCCCCCCGAAAACCAGGATCGTCCCTGGCATCGTCATTTCACTGCAACCGCATCCTCCTCAATTCCATGATCCGGAACGAACCATCGACCAAGCGGTCCGCAAGACATGTTCCTTGGAAAATCCAAATTTGTCGAGCACCTGCTCAAAAGGTCCCGAAACACCGAACCCTTCGACACCAATGATTTTCCCCTGTAACCCCACCCATCGATGCCACCCCATGGGGGAAGCGGCTTCGACGGCGAGCCTGCGGGTCACCCGGGCCGGAAACACCTCCTCTTGATAAGACTCCGATTGCTGCGCGAACAACTCCCACGAAGGCATCGACACCAGGCGAACCCGAACCCCCCGGGCGAGCAGTTGTGCATGACAGTTCAAGATCAAGGGTAATTCACTGCCACTGCCAATCAAAATCAATTCAGGCACCCCCACACAATCACGCCGGATGTAGGCCCCACGTTCCACGGATACCGGTTCTTCATCGACCCGGGAAATTTTCTGCCGAGTCAGGATCAGCGCCACCGGACCGGGCAACTCCAACGCCAAACGCCAAGCCGCCCGGGTCTCCCAGACATCGCCGGGCCGAATGGTTGTCATCCCGGGAATCGCCCGTAAATGAAGCAAATGTTCGACAGGTTGATGGGTTGGCCCATCTTCACCCACGGCAATGCTGTCATGCGAAAACAGGTAAATGACCCGCAAGTGCATCAAAGCCGCCATCCGCATGGCCGGCATCATATAATTGGAGAATGAAAAAAAGGTGCCACAGTAGGGCAAAAAGCCCCCATGCGCAGCAATGCCATTCACGATGGCCCCCATTGCATGCTCCCGGACCCCGAAATGAATTATGCGCTCCGGTTCATCCACCAGATCCGTATTGACCGAAGATCCCAGATCGGCTGAACCACCCCAAAGCGCGGGGATTTCACGGGCCATGGCATTCAGGATCCAACCCGACACGGTACGTGTTGCATGATCACCGGAAGAAAACGACATCCGATCCAAAACTTCACGCCAGGAGTGACCCAAAGACAATTCCAAACGTGAATTCAAGGCTGCACCCATCTCTGGGTTTGCAGTCATCCATTGCCGTAGATGCTGCTGCCATTGGATTCTCGATTGCCGACCACGCTGCCGAACTTGATGCCAAAACTCCCTGACCTCCTCCGGGACATGGAAGGTTTCATCCGGCCAGTTGAAAAAACGACGCGTCGCCGCCACAGCGGCCTGCCCTAACGGGGCACCGTGAGACTCCGCCGACCCCTGCTTGGGGCTGCCAAAGCCGATCCGGGTATGGACCACGATCAGACTGGGACGATCCGTCACCTCACGTGCCGCAATAATGGCCTGCTCAATGGCAGACAAGGATTCACCATCCGCCACCGACAACGTATGCCAACCACACCCCGTGAATGTCATGGCAACATCCTCGGTAAAGGCAAGATCGGTATCCCCCTCAATGGAAATGTTGTTTTTGTCATAAAGGGCAATCAATTTGCCGAGCTTCAAATGACCCGCCAAAGATGCCGCTTCATGCGTCACCCCCTCCATCATGTCGCCATCGGAAAGCAAAACGTAGGTATAATGATCGATCAAAGGGGGGTTCTGCATCCCATTGAACGTTCGCGCCAACCGTTGTTCCGCCATGGCCATTCCCACCGCCATTGCCATCCCCTGCCCCAAAGGACCCGTCGTCACCTCAACCCCGGGGGGGGACCCTCGTTCGGGATGTCCAGCCGTCACCGAATCCAGTTGGCGAAAACGGGTCAGGGATTCCATGGAAAGATCATAACCGGACAAATGCAACAATCCATACAAAAGCATCGAGGCATGCCCAGCCGACAAGACAAACCGATCACGGTTGGGCCATTCGGGATCGGTGGGATCATGGCTCAAAAACCTGGACCAAAGGACATGTGCCAACGTCGCCGCCCCCAATGCCATCCCTGGATGTCCAGAGCGCGCCTTTTCGATGGCATCCACCGCCAGCATCCGTAACGTCGCACAGGACAGACGGTCCAGCTTATCCGACTGTATCATAGAGATTTTTTCCCTCACTATGGAATTCCATGAAAATCAGACTGTACTTTCAATTTAATCGCGAATATAAAGAGACCCTGGACAACATGCAATTATGAATCGATACAGGGGGAGTTCCTCATCCCTTTGCCAACCATCCAACCATTGATATCGGAACTCCCATTCCGCATCCAGGCCAATCCTGATGTTTTCCGATTTCTTCCTGGTCGAACCATTACCGACCAGCCTCATGTACGGTTTCTATGACTGGCGACTCGTTCTGCTTTCTTTTGCCGTCGCCAATATTACTTCGCTGACCAGTCTCGATATTGCACTTCGCGTTGAACTGCTTCACGCCGAACACATCACTGCATTCCCATCCAAGGGAGTTTGGATTGGGGTCGGAGCACTGATGATGGGTACGGGCGTTTGGTCCATGCATTTCATCGGGATGCTCGCTTATGATATGCACTGTCGGATTTCCTATGATTTTCTGACGACCTTTCTTTCCAGTATCCCTGCCATCGCCAGTTCATTTTTTGCCCTGCGTCTGGCCATCAGAAAAAACAGTACCCGTTTGCAACTCATCCTGGCCAGCCTGATCATGGGATTGGGAATCGGTGCCATGCACTATATCGGCATGTCCGCCATGCGCATGCCGGCCCGCATCCGTTATTTACCCGATCTGTTTCTGGTTTCCATCCTGGTGGCGGTCATCCTTTCCTTTTTTGCCTTGATGTTCACCGCCCGCATGGTGCAGCACAAGGACCAGGATTTCATACTGCAAAAACTCCTCAGCGGACTGATCATGGCGATTGCCATTTGTGGCCTGCACTATACGGCTATGATGGCGGCAATCTTCATTCCCATCCCCATGGCCGATGAAACAGCACCCGGACTCAGTCCTGAATTTTTCTCCGGAGCCATATTCTTCCTGATCTTCGTCATCCTTGCGGGATACTGGGTCCAGCTCCATCTCCATGCCGAAGAACTTGCAAAAACCCAGGAAAAAACCAACCGGACCAGTCATACGCGTGGCATTTTGCTGGCCAACATCAGCCATGACCTGCGCACCCTCCTCAATACCATCCTCGACAGAACCCAACTGGCATTCAAAACAGCATTAAAAGATGATCAAAGGGACCATGTAACCCAGATTCATCGCTCTGCCGAATCGATGCTTGCCATCATGGAAAACATCATTGATTTTTCCCAACTCGAAACCGATCAACTGATATTGGAACCGATCCCATTCAGTGTTCACCAAGTCACCGAGGAAGCGCTCAAGATCATGGAGCTGCCCGCCAAACAAAAAGGGCTCTACCTGACGAGTGAATTCAAAGATCCACTTCCACCGATGTTGCTTGGCGATCCCATTCGTATCCGCCAGGTATTGATCAATCTGATCCATAATGCCATCAAATTCACCCAGTCCGGCTTTATCGCCGTCATCGTCAAGCCTGGAACCGAAACACCCGACCGGGATTCCACAACCTTTCCCATTCATTTCATTGTCATGGACACCGGCATCGGCATTGCGCGTGAAGATCAAACCCTGATTTTCCAAGGCATTACCCCGCAAGCCACAGGTGGAACCGGCCTGGGTTTATTCATCTGCAAACATTTGGTCGAAAAATCAGGTGGGACCTTGTGGGTCGAAAGCGATGGCAAAAGCGGCAGTACGTTTCATTTCAATATTCCCTTCCCACTGTGCACACCCTCTGTCGCGAAATGACCAAGCAAAAAGACCGGCCATTGGCCGGTCTTTTTGTCACTGCTCAAACATATGCTCAGGCATTTTCAGGTGTCACAGTTGTCTTTTCCACCAGTTCAATGAACGACATCGGTGCACAGTCGCCATAACGGAGCCTGGTTTTGATGATCCGTGTGTAACCACCGTTTCGACTACCATTTCTCACAGCGATATCGGTAAACAGCTTATGGACAACTTCCTTATCTCTGAGGAATCCCAGCGCTCTCCTCCGAGCATGCAAGCTGCCATTTTTCCCAAGGGTCACCATCCGTTCCGCAAAAATGCGCAACTCCTTGGCCCTTGTCACCGTTGTTTCGATCCGCTCATGACGGAACAGACTGACCGCCATATTGGAGATCATGGCTTTCCTGTGACTTGTTTCACGTCCCAGATTGCGACCGCTCTTTCGATGTCTCATGGACCTGTTCCCTGATTAAAAATTTTCTTCTTCAAACTGTTTTGCCAGCTCTTCGATATTTTCAGGAGGCCAGTTTTCAAGATGCATTCCGAGACTCAAGTTCATCTCATCGAGAACTTCCTTGATTTCATTCAAGGACTTCCTGCCGAAGTTAGGCGTTTTAAGCATTTCCGCTTCGGTTTTCTGGACCAGATCCCCAATATAGACAATATCGTCATTCTTCAGGCAGTTGGCTGAACGCACCGACAATTCCAGTTCGTCAACTTTTCTGAACAGGTGCGGATTCCATCTGGGACCCGCTTCAGCATCGCTTGATTCATGCATTGGCACGTCATCAAAGTTGATGAACAAGCTCAACTGATCCTGCAAAATTTTGGCTGCCAATGCCAAGGCATCCTCGGGAGAAACGACCCCATTGGTTTCAATGTCGATGACAAGCTTATCGTGGTCGGTCTGTTGCCCGACACGCGCATTTTCAACCTTGTAGGAAACCTTTTTGACCGGATTATAGCTGCAATCCATGGGTATTTCACCAATAGGTGATGGATTGTCATCTTCACCACCCTGAACTGCACGGACATACCCTTTTCCGGTCGTGACCGTCATGGTCATATCGAGCTTGCCACTTTTATTCAACGTGGCAATATGATGCTTCGGATTGAGAATGTCAATATCGGAACCGGTTTCGATCATCCCAGCAGTGACCGGTCCTTCCTTGTCTGCAAACAAACGCATCCTTTTCGTTCCGGAACCATTGACCCGAATCGCCAATTCCTTAAGATTAAGGATGATCTCGGTGACATCCTCCATCACACCGGGTATGCTGGAAAATTCATGCAATACCCCCTCGATCCGCACTGAGGATACCGCAGCTCCCTGCAAGGAAGACAAAAGCACACGACGCAAGGCATTGCCCAACGTAGTGCCAAAACCCCGTTCCAATGGTTCTGCTACCAACGTCGCTTTACGTTGTGCATCACCTTCACTGGCCAGTTCTACCTTCCGAGGCTTTATCAATTCCGTCCAATTCCGATACATCCATTGCCTCCAGCAGGTTATTTATTTGGAATACAGTTCGACAATCATATTTTCATTGTACTCCGCAGGCAGATCCGACCGGTCAGGATAGGAAACAAATCTACCTGATAATGCGGCAGGATCGACTTCCATCCAGGGCACCGCCTGGGTTTTATGGGAAGTTTCCACCGCACCCTTGATGCGCAAATGAGCTTTGGCCTTGGCCCGGACTTCAATTTTGTCGCCCGGACGCACCAAGTAGGAAGGGAGATTGACCACCCTGTCATTGACCACGATCTGTTTATGCGTGACAATCTGCCGCGCTTCGGAACGTGATGAGGAGAAGCCGAGGCGATAAACACAGTTGTCCAGTCTGCGTTCCAGCAGGACCAACAGATTTTCGCCGGTAACCCCTTTCATCCGTTCAGCTTTCATAAAATAATTTCTGAACTGCGATTCAAGAAGGCCATAGGCTCGCTTGATTTTTTGCTTTTCTCTCAGATGCATCCCATAATCGGATACTTTCCTGCGTCTTTGCCCGTGCATCCCAGGGGCATAGTTTCTTTTTTCAATGGCGCACTTATCGGAGAAACACTTTTCACCTTTAAGGAAAAGTTTTGTGCTTTCGCGCCGGCACATACGGCACTTGGAACCGAAATATCGGGACATGTCTCTTCCTGTTCCCCTGCTCAAAGCATTGAAATTGATTCAAACACGACGGCGTTTGGGAGGTCTGCACCCATTGTGGGGGATGGGCGTTACATCCTGAACCAGAGAGATGGCAAATCCAATCGTCGCCAAGGCCCTGAGTGCCGACTCCCGACCGGAACCTGGTCCTTTCAGCCGAACCTCCAGATTTTTCATCCCATGTTCCTGGGCACGACGCCCGGCATCTTCAGCAGCCATCTGGGCAGCAAAGGGGGTCGATTTACGTGACCCTTTAAACCCCTGTGAACCGGCAGATCCCCAGGAGATCACGTTACCCACGCTATCTGTAATGGTGATAAGGGTGTTGTTGAATGTTGACCGGATATAGGCAATGCCAGAAGCGATATTTTTCTTCTCTTTTTTCTTGCCCTTGGTCTTCTGCCCTTTCGCCATATCATCTCCTTCTTGAGTAAAACTCTGTCTGTAAAATCGACTGACCTACAAACGCATCGGGATTTACCGTGTGATTGAGTGGTTTAATTCAAATTTAATCAACGAACCTTGCCTGCAATGGCCTTTCTTGGACCCTTACGGGTACGCGCATTGGTATGAGTCCGTTGTCCACGCACAGGGAGACCCCGGCGATGCCGCAGACCACGATAGCAGCCAAGATCCATTAACCTTTTGGTGTTCATCGCAATCTGGCGTCTGAGGTCCCCTTCCACCTGGTACCCTTCGTCGATGACACTGCGGATTCTGGCCACTTCAGTCTCGGACAAATCTTTGGTTCGGGTTGCCAATTCGATCCCGGCTTTGACCATGATCTCTTCGGCTGATTTTTTTCCGATCCCATAGATATAGGTCAGGGCAACTACGAGCCGCTTATTGACAGGAATGTTGACACCAGCGATACGAGCCACTTATAACCTCCAGACGATGTTCCACCAAGAATAGAGTACAGAATCAACCCTGGCGTTGCTTATGCTTCGGGCTTTTGGTGCAAATGATCCTTTGAACACCTTTTCTTTTGATCATTTTGCAATCCTTGCAAATTTTCTTGACCGATGCCCTGACTTTCATGCCATTCCTCCGTTGCACATCCACATCCGCAAGACAACCACATCAACCACGGCGTCCACGAATCTTGGCCTTCTTCATGAGTCCTTCATATTGACGACTGATCAAAAACGATTGAATCTGCGCTGCTGTGTCCATGGTTACACCGACAACGATCAGCATTGAGGTGCCACCGAAATAAAACGGGACGTTGTAATTAGCGATCAATATTTCCGGCAACAGGCACACAGACGCTACATAAAGAGCACCCACCAATGTCAGCCGTGTTAAAATGGTATCCAAGTATTCGGCGGTTTTGCTCCCGGGTCGAATCCCAGGGACAAACCCACCATACTTGCGCAGATTATCCGCCGTCTCCTCGGGATTAAATACAATCGCCGTGTAGAAAAAGGAGAAAAAGAGAATTGCCAGAGCATACATCAACATATATGGAATCTGGCCAGGGGAAAAATACCCCGCAAACGCTTTAACCTGATCCCATGGTGCAAAGTTGGCCAAAGTGACCGGAAACAAAATGATCGAACTGGCAAAAATCGGTGGTATGACCCCTGCGGTGTTGACCTTGAGTGGCAGATGTGAACTTTCACCGCCCACCATTCTCCGACCGCTCACCTGCCTGCGTGCATACTGCACGGTAATCCGCCGCTGGGCTCGTTCCATGAAAATGATAAAGGCTGTTACACCAACCGCCATGACCATCAAAAACAATACAAACAGCGGTTGCAAATCGCCCGTTCGCGCCAACTGCAACGTCTGCACCAGGGCAATCGGCAAATTGGCGACAATCCCGGCATAAATGATCAAAGAAATACCGTTTCCAATCCCGCGAGAGGTAATCTGCTCGCCTACCCACATGATGAACGCCGTCCCCGAAGTCAGGGTGATCACCGTCATCATCCTGAACGACCAACCCGGTTCAACCACAACGTTCATCCCCCCCGCCTGCATCGATTCCAGACCATAGGCAATACCAAATCCCTGGAAGATGGAAAGCAAAACCGTTCCATACCGGGTGTATTGGTTGATCTTTCGCCGCCCCGATTCACCCTCTTTTTTGATCGACTCCAGTTTGGGGAACACCGAAGTCATCAGTTGCAAGATGATTGATGCGGAAATATAAGGCATGATCCCTAAGGCAAAAACGGTCAGCCGGGATAATGCACCACCGGAAAACATATTAAACATGCCCAGCAACGTCCCTTGTTGCTGCGCAAAAAACACTGCCAATGCATTCGGATCGATCCCAGGGGTCGGTACATGCGCCCCGATCCGATAAACAATCAACATGCCCAACGTAAACATGATCCGTTTACGTAGTTCTGGTATTCGCCCAAGATTGGCGAGTCCGGCAAAGGGAGATTGTGCGTCCGTTGTGGCCATTAAAGGTAGCTACCTATTGGTCACCGGCTGGGAGATGCACCTTACCACCAGCAGCTTCAACCTTTGCCACGGCACTTTTGGATGCTTTATCCACATGAATGTTCAATGGTTTGGTCAATTCACCATCGGCCAACAGCTTGATACCATTGCCCATCTTCTTTCTGATCAATCCCTTTTTCTGCATATCCTCCAGGCGGACATCGGAATTGGCATCAAAGCCATCCAGATCCCCTACCCGAACGGTCACATATACCTTGCGAAAAGGATTCTTGAAGCCACCCTTCGGCAACCGCCGTTGCAATGGCATCTGACCACCTTCAAACCCTACCTTATGATAGCCACCGGCACGCGCCTTTTGACCCTTGGTACCACGGCCCGCTGTCTTTCCGGTGCCACACCCGAGGCCACGGGCCACGCGTTTAGCCTGTTTCCGATCCGCCTGCCTTGGGGGGAGCTCATTCAATTTCATTGTTCAAGTGCCTTCTATTCTTCCAGAATACGAACCAGGTGAATCACCTTGTTCACCATGCCGCGCACCGAGGGATTGTCGGGAAGCTCATTGATCTGCTGCGTTTTCCTCAAACCCAAAGCAATCATGATCTTTCTGTGCTTTTCCGGCCTGCCGATGACGGATTTGATTTTCTGTACTTTGATGGTTCCGGCCATGATCTTCACGTCTCTCCAGGTTACAACGCATCCGCTGCCAAACCACGCTTCGCCATGATTGTCGCAGGCGAATGGATTGATTCCAACGCATCAAACGTCGCCTTGATCAAATTGTGCGGATTGGAAGTCCCCAACGATTTGGCCAAGACATCCGTGACCCCAACCGCTTCAAAAATTGGACGCATCGCCCCACCGGCAATAATCCCCGTCCCTTGGGCTGCTGGACGTACCACCACCCGTCCCGCACCATACCTTCCCTGGATTTCATGAAAAAGCGTCCGTCCATCCTTGATGGCCACTTTTTTCATGTTCTTCCTGGCCTGTTCGGTCGCCTTGCGAATCGATTCAGGAACTTCCTTGGCCTTGCCCAGTCCATACCCGACCTTCCCATGGCCATCACCGACAACGACGATGGCGGAAAAGTTGAACCGGCTACCACCTTTCACAACCTTGGCGGTCCTTTTGATGGCCACAAGCTTTTCAATCAGGTCATCACTCGTCCTGCTTTCGACTTTTTCCTCGACAGAGGCCCGGCGGGGTTTTGACATTTTTGCTCCTAAATCAATTTCAATATCATAAAATGATACGCTACCTTGGCATGACCTTCAACCGTGCGCATGCCATCTTCGCATCTTCATCGAAGAAATCGCAACTTCCGCCTGAGATTCAGCCTAGAATTCCAGGCCCGCCTCTCGTGCTGCATCGGCAAGTGCCTTGACCCTTCCATGATAAAGATATCCGCCACGGTCAAACACAACCTGTTTGATGCTGGCTTGAATCGCTTTTCCCGCCAAGGCTTTACCCACTGCTGCCGCAGCCTCGATGTTGCCACTGCTCTTCAGCCCTTCCCGGATCTCCTTCTCCAGGGTCGACGCGGAAACCAAGGTTTCACCCTTGGCATCATCTATGATCTGCGCATAAATATTCGTGGCGCTGCGAAACACCGACAACCTAAGCCGATCCTTGCGAACATGCTTGATCCGGTTACGTATTCTCCGACCACGTTTCCATCTGGCCTGATGCCGATCCTTTGCCATCGATTTACCCTCTTCAGGTGATTACTTCTTCTTGCCTTCCTTGCGCAGGATATGTTCCCCAAGATAGCGGATCCCTTTACCCTTGTACGGCTCGGGTGGACGAAATTCACGGATTTCCGCGCAAAGTTGTCCCAGTTGCTGCTTGTCGATGCCCGTAAAGGTAATCACCGTGTTCTTGTCCACCTTCGCGCTGATCCCCTCGGGCAATGCCTTCTCGACCGGATGGGAATATCCCAGACTCAATTGAATCGAACGGCCATTGACCGCAGCACGATATCCCACCCCCTGGATCTCCAATACCTTGGTAAACCCTTCGGACACTCCCTTGACCATATTGAACAGCAGTGACCGGGACAGACCCCAGAGCGCATCCGCCTTTTTCTCATGGCCGCGCAGGTTCAGCAGCAGCTCCTCCCCTTCTTTGCGAATCTCAATCTCAGGGGAGAACAAATGCGATAATGTCCCCATCTTGCCTTTGACTTCGACATTCTGATTCGAAATCTTGACATCGACCCCTTTGGGAATGGATACCGGTTTTTTTCCAATTCTGGACATCGCAGTCGAATCCTTCCGTTACATCAAAAAACGGTACACAGCAGTTCGCCACCAATGCCCTGCTTTCCCGCTTCCTTGCTGGTCATGACCCCCTTGCTGGTCGAGACAATCGCTACACCCAAGCCCTGATATACCCTGGGGAGCTTGTCATGCCGGACATAATGCCGCCGACCCGGTCGCGAAATTCTTTTGATCTCTTCAATCACCGGCCTGCCCATGTGATACTTCAGCAGCAGACGAAAACTTCTGACGCTCTCTTCCGTCTCCGGTTTCTCAATCCCGCCGACATAACCTTCTGCCGTCAAAATCTCGCCAATCCTGAGTTTGATCCGCGATAACGGTATGTCCACGAATTTCTTGCCCGCCATCTGGGCATTGCGAATCCGAGTCAACATATCACTGACTGGGTCGGTCATTCCCATCGATTACCACTCCAATGCTATAAAATTATGGTTCAACCCTTGATCCGGCAAATTGCCTACCCACTTCCCATCCCTACCAGGAAGCTTTGACGACTCCAGGAACCTCTCCCCGCAAGGCCATCGACCGCAAACACAGCCGGCATAATGAAAACTTACGATAGTACCCCCGCGACCGACCACACCGGGCGCACCGGTTGTAAGCCCTCACTGCAAATTTGGGCTTGCGTTTCCACTTTTCAACCATCGATTTCTTGGCCATGGGATTTCTGCTTCCTAAACTGTCAATTTACAAACGGCATGTTGAACCCACGAAGCAAAGCTTTCGCCTCCGCATCGGTTTTTGCTGAGGTCACAATGATCACATCCATCCCTCGAACGGCGTCCACCTTGTCATAGTCGATTTCTGGAAAGATGATCTGTTCCTTCACCCCCATGGCAAAGTTACCCCTGCCATCGAAGGATTTCCCCGACACCCCACGAAAGTCACGTACCCTGGGCAGCGCAGCGTTGATCAGACGATCTAAAAATTCATACATCCGCGCCGATCTCAAGGTCACCCGACAGCCAATGGGTTGCCCTTCCCGCAGCTTGAATCCCGCCACTGAACGCTTGGCATGGGTAATCACCGGCTTTTGACCTGCGATGGCAGTCATGTCGCTCACTGCCCCATTCAAGGCATTCCTGTCGGCAATCGCTTCACCCACACCCATGTTGAGAACGATCTTCTCAATCTTCGGGACCTGCATGGGATTCTTGTAGCCAAACTCCTTGATCAGAGCGGCGACAACCGTTTTACGATAATGTTCCTTCAACCTAGCCATGAATCACATTCCCGGCGGAAAATTGCGCGTTGACACCACATTCGGGTCAACCAGCCTAAACAGCTTCACCTGACTTCCTGGAAATACGCGTCCTGCTTCCATCTTCCAAGGTCTTCATTCTGATCCCCGATCCCTTGCCGGCAATCGTGTCATAATACATGACATTGGAAGCATGAATCGGCGCTTCCTTCTCAACGATTCCCCCTCCACCCGCCTTGTCCGCCTTGGTATGCCTCTTGATCATGTTGACCTTTTCAACCAACACCGCACCCTTCTTCGGCAGCACCTGGAGAATCTGTCCCCGCTTCCCTTTGTCCTTCCCGGTAAGGACGATGACCTGGTCACCCTTCTTCAATCGGGTTTTGAATTGATTCTTCATTCCATTCACCTTGTCGCATTACGGGTGCCAAGCCATTGAATCTTTACCGCCCGGCCCAGCCATTCCAAAGATTCGATCAACCCTGAACGGTTACGCAGAGCCTTTACAAAACCTCTGGGGCCAAAGAGACGATCTTCATGTAATTCTTGCTTCTCAATTCACGGGTCACCGGTCCAAAAATACGTGTCCCGATGGGTTCGCCCTGCTTGTTGATCAGGA
This sequence comes from Magnetococcales bacterium DCbin4, assembly GCA_002753735.1. Lineage (GTDB taxonomy): Bacteria > Pseudomonadota > Magnetococcia > Magnetococcales > UBA8363 > UBA8363. The sequence goes on along the minus strand of PEAN01000019.1, from coordinate 32,340 downwards.
CCGCCGCATTGGTATCAAACCGGATATAACTCCCATCCTCGCGAATGATCGCCTTCTTGGTTCGTACCACCACCGCCTGGGCCACCTCACCCTTCTGCACCTTACCACGGGGAATAGCCGATTTGATGGCTACGGTAATGATGTCGCCGACTCTGGCATAGCGCCTTTTCGACCCACCCAGAACCTTGATGCATTGCACCTTCTTGGCCCCTGAGTTATCGGCAACATCCAGCATCGTCTGTACCTGAATCATGCCACCGCCTCCTCAATCACCATCCAATGCTTGTCCTTGCTGACCGGCGGACACTCCCGAATCTTGACAATGTCGCCAATCGCGCATTTGTTCTGAGGATCGTGGGCTTTGTACTTTTTGGAACGCCGCACAATCTTGCCGTACAATGGGTGACGAACACGTCTCTCCACCAGCACCACGACGGTCTTTTCCATCTTGTCACTGACTACTACACCCTGAAGAACCCGTGGTGGCATGCCTAAATCTCCTTACCCGCGGACCGTGTCTTCTCGCCAACGATCGTCTTTATCCGTGCGATATCCCTGCGTACCTTCCGGATTTCGGAAGAATTTTCCAACTGGGCCGTGGCATGGCGAAACCGCAGATTGAACGCTTCCTGATAGAGTCCCAAAAGTTTCTTTTCAATCTCTTCCGAACTCATTTCGCGCAGTTCTGTTGCGTCCATCACACAATCCTCCCACGCACGACAAACTTCGTTGGCACGGGAAGCTTTGCAGCCGCCCTGGACATGGCTTCCTTGGCGAGTGCTTCGGTTACCCCTTCCATTTCGTACAAAATCCTTCCCGCCTTGATCCGGGCAATCCAAAATTCTGGATTCCCCTTACCCTTGCCCTGACGAACCTCTGCCGGCTTCTTCGATACAGGAATGTTGGGAAACATGCGAATCCAGATTCTGCCACCCCTTTTGATGTGGCGCGTCATCGCCCGCCGACCCGCTTCAATCTGCCGTGCCGTCAGCCTTCCCGCAGTCATGGCCTTCAGCCCATATTGCCCGAACGCCAGATCGGAACATTTATAGGCCAGCCCATGAACCCTTCCTTTATGGGCCTTCCTGTATTTGGTCTTTCTCGGTTGTAACAACATTGAAAACCACCTTCTCCTAATCTGGCTTTTTCTGGTCTGGTTCTCTTTTGGACCGGCCCGCTTGAGATGCGCGATACGATACCGCTTCTTACGCGAACCCGCCGCTATGAATCATTCCCGCCGCCGAGCCATCAACACTTGCCTTGATGCTACTTTTCCTTCTCAATCATTTCGCCTTTGAACACCCATACCTTGACACCAATGATGCCATAGGTCGTCAGTGCCGAAGCAAAACCATAGTCAATATCCGCCCGCAATGTATGCAGTGGCACCCGGCCTTCACGATACCATTCGGTCCGGGCAATCTCACCACCCCCCAGACGTCCCGAACAGTTGATCCGTATCCCCTGTGCCCCCAACCGCATCGCCGATGTCACCGCACGCTTCATCGCCCGGCGAAACGCCACCCTGCGTACCAACTGCTGCGCCACGTTCTCCGCAATCAACTGCGCTTCCGCTTCCGGCTTGCGTACTTCGACAATATTGATCTGGACCTCGGTGCTGGAAATCTTGCGCAAATCATCCTTCAGCTTCTCGATGTCCGTCCCCTTCTTGCCAATGATGATCCCTGGGCGCGCTGAATGAATATTGATCCGCGCCTTCTTGGCAGGACGTTCAATGATGATCTTGGAGACACTCGCATGCTCAAGCCGCTTTTTCAGCCACGTCCTGAGTTTGTCATCCTCCAGAAGCAGTGCGGCATATTCCTTGTCGGCATACCAACGATTGTCCCAGGTCTTTGTAATCCCCAGTCTGAATCCGGTAGGATGAACCTTTTGCCCCATTATCTTTCTCTCCAGCAAGTGCGGCCCAGTGGGCCATCTCCATCATCTCGTCCGTTCTAAACGTTTGCCCTCTTGCGATCCGCTATTCACGTTCGCTCACGGCAACCGTCAGATGAGATGTCCGTTTCAAGATCCTCGAAGCACGACCCCGGGCTCGTGGCAAAAACCGCTTCAGCATCGGTCCCTGATCCACATGAATCCTCGATACATAAAGAGAGTCCACATCAAGCCCGTGATTGTTCTCCGCGTTGGCGATGGCTGACTTCAATGCCTCTTTCACCGCCTTTGCAATCCTCTTGCGCGAAAACTCAAGCACATTCAACGCCGACTGCACATCCTTGCCCCGTATCTGATCGATGACAAGCTGAATCCGGGTTGGTGCCACCCTGAGATTCCTCGCTCTGGCTAATGATTCCATGGCTTCTCCTTCACTTCTGCCTGCCAAAACTACCGGCCCGATTTCTTATCGGCGGTATGCCCATGATAGGTCCGCGTCGGACTGAACTCACCCAGCTTGTGGCCCACCATGTTCTCAGTCACCAAAACCGGCACAAACTTCCTGCCATTGTGGACACCAAACGTAAATCCCACAAAATCGGGAATGATCGTCGATCGGCGTGACCAGGTTTTGATCATCTCCTTGCGCCCGTCGCTCCGGAGATTCTGAACCTTCTTGAGAAGATATTCGTCAAAAAAAGGACCCTTCTTGATTGACCGAGACACCTGTCACCCCTTGATCAATGAATCATGATTACCTGACTTCCAGCAGAGTCGCTACAACCTACACCCCGCTGAACACTATTTACGCCGCCTCATGATCAGACGGTCCGAATTCTTACCCTTGCCCCGGGTCTTCTTGCCCTTGGTGGGAACACCCCAGGGGGTACACGGATGACGACCACCCGAAGTACGGCCTTCACCACCACCGTGCGGATGATCCACCGGGTTCATCGCCACACCCCGTACATGCGGCCGTATCCCCATCCAACGCTTACGACCCGCCTTGCCGATCTTGATGTTGCCGTGGTCCGGATTGGATACCAGTCCAACCGTGGCCATGCAATCCAATAACACCATCCGCATCTCGCCCGATGGCAGCTTCAACTGGGCATACTTCCCTTCCTTACCCATGAGCTGTACTGAATTGCCCGCCGAACGGCCAATCTGGCCACCCTTGCCCGGCTTCATCTCGACGTTGTGGACAATGGTTCCGATCGGCATGCCACGCAATGGCATCGCATTGCCCGGCTTGACATCCACCTGACCTCCCGATACCACCTCATCCCCAACCTTCAACCGTTGCGGCGCCAGAATATAGCGCTTTTCTCCATCTGCATAGTGCAAAAGCGCAATAAATGAGGTCCGGTTGGGATCATATTCAAGACTCGCCACCTTCGCCGGGACATCGGGCTTGTTGCGCTTGAAATCAACCACCCGATAACGACGCTTGTGACCGCCCCCTTGATAGCGAACCGTCAAACGCCCTTGCGCGTTGCGTCCACCCTTGCTCCTCAACCCACGGACCAGTGTACTTTCCGGCGCTACCTTCGAAAGCTCGGAATAATCTACCGTGACCAGCCCACGCCTGCCGTTCGATGTCGGTTTGTACGTCCTTAATGCCATGACCTATGCTCCGGCGATCTATCGTTGATGTTCGCCTTATTTGTTCTGGAAAAAATCAATGCTCTGACCTGCTTCCAACCGGACAATCGCTTTCTTCCAATCCTTGCGCCGCCCCATGGTCCGGCCAAAACGCTTGATCTTTCCCTGAACGTTGACTGTCTGCACACCAAGGACCTTCACATCAAACATCTTCTCAACCGCTGCCTTGATCTGGGCCTTGTTGGCACTCCGCAACACCTTGAAGATCACCTGATTGTCTTTCTCCTGACACAGGGTCGCCTTCTCGGTAATCCTCGGAGCGTCCAGGATGGTATACAGGGTATACGGATCGCTCACGTCAGCCTCTCCTCCAGCCTTTTCACGGCATCCTCAGTAATGATGACTTTTTCATGCGCCAAAAGGTCATAGGTGTTAATCCCTTCCAAACGCAATACCTTAACCCCGGGCAGATTCCTCGCCGACAACTCCACGTTGCGATCCTCCTGCGCGACCACAATCAATGCCGTATGCCCCGCATCCAACGCCGTCAGTATCGCCTTCATCGCCTTGGTCTTGACTTCCGGCAGTGCCAGCTTTTCTACAAAGACCATTTCTCCCGCAGCATGCTTCGCCGATAACGCCGTCATCAGCGCCAACCGCCGTTCCTTCTTGTCCATCTTGTGGGCATAACTGCGGGGCTGCGGCCCAAACACAATCCCACCCGTCCGAAACTGCGGTGCACGGATCGTCCCTTGCCGGGCATTACCCGTCCCCTTCTGCCGGTACGGTTTACGTCCACCACCACGTACCTCCGAACGCCCTTTCGTGGATGCCGTCCCCGAACGACGTTTGGCCAACTGATAGTTGACCATCCTGGCCAATAAATCCTTGCGGACCTTCCGGCCAAACAGCGCCTCCGAAAGCTCAATGGTCCTGAGGTGATTGTTCTGTGTATCTTTGAGGGAAAATTCCATCGTCCGCCCCGGCACTCACACTCGATTTCAGGTTTTCTTTGCGGCGTGTCTTATCAAAACCACCGATCCTTTTGAACCCGGGATGCTCCCCTTGATCACAATTAAATTGTTCTCAAGATCCACCGCCGCAACCTTCAGGTTCTGCACCGTCACCATCGCATCTCCCATGTGGCCCGCCATCTTCTTGTTCTTGAACACACGGCCCGGCGATTGGTTCTGCCCGATGGCCCCCGGAGAACGATGGATGCGGTGCGCACCGTGGGTTGCATTACCGCCCGCAAACCCCCAACGCTTCATCACACCCGCAAATCCCTTCCCGATCCCCTTCCCCGAAACATCCACAAACCCGTTCACAGGAAATTGCTCGACCGTCAGCGTCTGACCCACCGTATAGTCGCCGACATCATCCACGCGAAATTCGCGCAATACCTTCTTTACCGGTACATTGGCCTTGGCAAATATCCCGCGCACCGCCTTGCTTAAACGCGATGGCTTGACCTCGTCAAATCCCATCTGTACCGCATTATACCCGTCTTTGCCTTCCACCTTCACCGCAACGACCGGACACGGCCCTGCCTTGATCAAGGTCACCGGTTGGGACAGCCCCTCCTCGGTGAAGATACGGGTCATGCCAAGTTTTCGGCCAATCAATCCCGGGGCCATGAGTCAATCCTTTCTTCCCGCTTCCGTTCTCTTGATCCACCCTACGCAGCAATGATTCACCACTTTGCCGCTCAATTACAACTTGATCTCAACATTCACACCCGCCGCCAAGTCAAGTTTCATCAACGCATCCACCGTCTGCGGCGTCGGATTGACAATGTCAATCAAACGCTTGTGGGTGCGGATCTCAAACTGTTCCCGCGACTTCTTGTCCACATGCGGTGAGCGCAACACCGTATACCGATTGATCTTCGTCGGCAAGGGAATGGGACCACGAATTTCCGCCCCGGTCCTCCGTGCCGTCTGCACAATCTCACCCGTGGACTGATCCAGGATCCGATGGTCAAAAGCCTTCAGTCTAATCCGTATCTTCTGGTTTTCCATCCTTGCACCTTCAACCGATCTTTTTCCCGTACCAACATAAACCGCGAAAGTTATTGAAGAACTTCACTCACAACTCCCGCACCAACCGTCCGGCCACCTTCCCGGATGGCAAACCGCAATCCTTTTTCCATGGCAATCGGGGCGATCAAATCGACTTCCAACGTCACATTGTCCCCCGGCATCACCATTTCAATCCCTTCCGGCAGCTTCAATATTCCGGTCACATCCGTGGTCCGAAAATAAAACTGCGGCCGATAATTCGAGAAAAACGGTGTGTGACGGCCACCTTCCTCCTTGGTCAGGATGTAACATTCCGCCTTGAACTTCGTATGTGGCGTAATGGAATTGGGTGCCGCCAATACCTGCCCCCGTTCCACATCTTCACGCTTCGTCCCCCGAAGCAACACCCCAACGTTGTCACCTGCCTGCCCTTGGTCGAGCAGCTTGCGAAACATTTCCACTCCGGTACAGGTCGTCGTCTGGGTATCCCTCAGACCGACAATCGCCACCGTATCACCCACATTGACCACGCCGCGCTCAATACGCCCCGTGACCACCGTCCCACGACCCGAAATCGTAAACACATCCTCAATCGGCATCAAAAACTTGCCATCCAATGGACGGTTCGGTTGCGGAATATAGGCATCCACTTCCTCAAGAAGCTTGACGATGGAGCCATGTCCCATCTCCCCCTCGTCTTCTTCCAATGCCTTGAGCGCCGAGCCGGTCACAATGGGAATGTCATCCCCAGGAAACTCATACTGACTCAACAACTCCCGAACCTCAAGCTCCACCAACTCCAACAGTTCAGGATCATCCACCTGGTCCACCTTGTTCAGGTAAACCACCAGGGCCGGAACCCCCACCTGCCGCGCCAACAAGATATGCTCGCGCGTTTGAGGCATCGGTCCATCGGCAGCGGAAACAACCAGTATAGCACCATCCATCTGTGCAGCGCCAGTGATCATGTTTTTAATATAATCAGCATGACCGGGACAATCCACATGCGCATAATGCCGTGCTTCCGTCTCATACTCAACGTGCGCCGTTGAAATCGTAATCCCCCGTTCCTTCTCTTCGGGTGCCGAATCAATCTGATCATAGGCCATGAATTTGGCGCCACCTTTTCGAGCAAGCGTCTTGGTAATCGCTGCCGTCAAGGTCGTCTTACCATGGTCCACATGACCAATGGTACCAATATTCACATGCGGTTTGTTGCGCTCAAATTTTTCCTTGGCCATTAACCGTCCCCTCAGCTCTTCACTTTCGCCACAATCTCATTGGCGATCGCTTCAGGAACCTGCTCATAGTGATGGAATTCCATGGTAAACGTCGCCCGTCCCTGGGTCATCGATCTGAGATCGGTCGCATAGCCAAACATGTTGGCCAGCGGTACCATCGCCTGCACCACCTGATGTCCCGCCACACTTTCCATCCCTTGAATCTGGCCGCGCCGCGAATTCAGGTTGCCGATGACATCACCCATATAATCTTCGGGAACCTCAACTTCGACAAACATGACCGGTTCCAACAAGACCGGTGACGCCTTCCGACATCCATCCTTGAAGGCCATCGAACCCGCAACCTTGAACGCCATTTCCGACGAGTCCACCTCGTGATAGGAACCGTCAAACAACGTCGCCCGAAAATCGACCATCGGATACCCCGCCCGAACGCCATTCGTCATGGCCTCCGCAATCCCCTTTTCCACCGCGGGGATATATTCCCTGGGGACAACACCACCCTTGATCGCATCAACAAATTCAAATCCTTGACCAGGTTCCAGCGGATCAAGCTTGATCCATACATGACCAAACTGACCGCGACCACCTGACTGCCGGACAAACCGACCTTCCTGTTCCACCGACTTGGTGATGGTTTCGCGATACGCCACCTGCGGTTTGCCGACGTTGGCCTCAACCTTGAATTCCCGCAACATACGGTCCACAAGAATTTCAAGATGCAACTCACCCATCCCGGAGATGATCGTCTGATTGGTTTCGTGATCCACTTCCACCCGGAACGAGGGATCTTCCATCGCCAGGCGGCCCAATGCGATCCCCATCTTTTCCTGGTCCGCCTTGGTCTTCGGCTCAATGGCAATCGCGATCACCGGCTCGGGGAACGTCATCTTTTCCAGAATGATCGGACTCTTATCCGTACACAGGGTATCCCCGGTCGTCGTATACTTCAATCCCACCGCTGCCGCAATATCCCCTGTCCGCACCTCTTTGATGTCTTCCCGCTTGTTGGCATGCATCAGCATGAGGCGGCCAATGCGTTCCTTCTTATCCTTGCCGGAATTGTAAATATAGGAACCTGACTCAAGAATTCCGGAATAGACCCGGAAAAAGGTCAGCGAACCCACAAACGGATCCGACATGATCTTGAACGCCAGTGCGGAAAACGGCTCGGTATCGGAATGCTGGCGTTCCATCTTTTCACCCGTTGATGCCATCTCCCCTTCTACCGGAGGGGTATCCACAGGGGCGGGAAAATAGGAAACGACCGCGTCAAGCAAAGGTTGCACCCCTTTGTTCTTGAATGCGGAGCCACACAAAACCGGCACAAACGCACTCGACAGAACCCCCTTGCGAATACAGGCACGGAAGTCCGCCTCACTGATCTCTTCACCCTCCAGATACCGCTCCATGAGGGCGTCGTCCATCTCCAGCGCCCCTTCCAGCAAACGCTCGCGATAGCTTTCAATCTCGTCCTTCATCTCAGCGGGCGGCTCACCGACCTCATATTTGGCGCCCAGGGTCTCATCCTGAAAAATCAGCGCCTTCCGGCTCACCAAATCCACCATCCCGATGAATTTTTCTTCTTCACCAATCGGTAACTGCAACGGCAACGGCTTGGTCTTCAGCCGGTCCTCCATCATCTTGAGCACCCGCTTGAAATTGGCCCCCAGCCGATCCATCTTGTTGACAAAGGCCAAACGCGGCACCTTGTACCGATCCGCCTGCCGCCACACCGTCTCCGATTGCGGTTGTACCCCACCCACCGAACAAAATACCGCCACAGCACCATCCAATACCCGCAACGACCGCTCCACTTCAATGGTGAAATCGACGTGCCCCGGTGTATCGATGATATTGATTCGATGGTCCTGCCAAAAACAAGTCGTTGCAGCCGAGGTAATCGTAATACCCCGCTCCTGCTCCTGCTCCATCCAGTCCATGGTGGCCGTCCCATCATGAACTTCACCCAACTTGTGCGACTTGCCGGTATAATAAAGAATCCGCTCCGTCACGGTGGTCTTACCCGCATCAATATGTGCCATGATGCCGATATTGCGAACCCTGTTCAGTGGTATTTCCCTTGCCACATTCATCCCCTGAATCTTAAGCAGACCGGCAGAACAATACCTGCCATGCCAAACCACCCGACTGTGTTGAACCGTTCAACCCAACCCGGCAACCATCACCAACGATAGTGCGCAAACACCTTGTTGGCTTCCGCCATCCGGTGGGTGTCATCCTTCTTCTTCATGGTCGCACCGCGATTGTTGGCTGCATCCATCAATTCCGCCGCCAAACGTTCCATCATCGTCTTCTCGCCGCGCTGCCGGGCAAACGTCACCAGCCACCGGATCGCCAATGCCTGGCGCCGACTGGGCCGGACTTCAACCGGAACCTGATAGGTCGCACCACCCACCCTGCGGGAGCGCACCTCAACCATCGGTCGGACATTGTCCACGGCGTTCTTGAACACCTGCATCGGATCTTCATGCCCTTTGGTCTTGATGACGTTCAATGCGCCGTAGAACAGACGCTCTGCCAGCGCCTTCTTGCCGTCACGCATCAAACAGTTCATAAACTTCGTAACCAAAGTATCCCCGTAAACCGGGTCTCCGAGGACCTCGCGCTTGGGTACTTCGCGGCGCCTTGGCATACCGTCCAACTCCTTGAAATTAAAAAAGACCAGGCTTGCCGGACTTCAGACGTCCTGGTCTTGGGAAGAAATCTGGGTCTTGGTTTGGAACCTTAAAACCCTTTCAGACTATTTCGGCCGCTTCGCACCGTACTTCGACCGGCCCTGCCTACGATTCTGCACACCCTGTGTATCCAGGCTGCCACGGATAATGTGGTAGCGTACCCCTGGCAAATCCTTCACACGTCCCCCGCGCACCAGCACAACCGAGTGTTCCTGAAGGTTGTGACTTTCACCCGGGATATAGACGGTCACTTCATGGCCGTTGGTCAACCGCACGCGAGCCACCTTGCGCAACGCAGAGTTCGGCTTCTTTGGTGTCGTCGTATACACCCGCGTACATACACCGCGGCGTTGTGGACATGCACCCATCGCCGGAACGTTGGTTTTCTTCTTTATGGCCCTGCGTCCGTGACGGACGAGTTGGTTGAATGTTGGCATCGATCAATTAGCTCCAAGGTCCTTCAAGACCATCCGTAGACTTGCCTATGTCAGAAAAGCCCCTCATGATAGCCGGAAATTCGCCAGTGTCAAGCTTTTCCCAACAATATTTTTCAAACCTCTGAAAAATTCTTCAACCTTACAATCAATCCACCCACTTGCGGGGATTCTCCACCACCAACATCCCCCATTCATGCGCAAAAGATCCTTTAACTTTCCGTCCGCGACAACTCAATCTCTTCCATCATCGCCCCACGCCCCAACACCTCTTTCGCTTTGCCCGTACCGGCTGGGACCAGGCGGCCTACGATCACATTTTCCTTCAATCCCGTCAATGTATCTACGCGGCCCGAAATCGTCGCCTCCGTCAATACCCGGGTCGTTTCCTGGAACGATGCCGCCGAAATGAAGGATGGCGTGGACAAGGACGCCTTGGTGATCCCCAACAACAATGGCGTTGCCGATGCCGGCGTCCCACCCCGCTTGCGGACGCGTTGATTTTCAATATCAAATGCCGTCCGTTCCACCGCCTCGCCCGCCACAAAGGTCGTATCGCCCGGAGAACGGATCGATACCTTCTGCAACATTTGCCGCACGATCACTTCAATGTGCTTGTCGTTGATCTTCACCCCCTGCAACCGGTACACCTCCTGAATCTCATTCACCATGAACCGGCACAGCGCCTCCAATCCCAACACCTTCAAAATGTCCTGCGGGACCAGTGCCCCCTCCATCAACGGCTCGCCACGGCGTACATAATCCCCATCATTGACAGCGAGCTGTTTCCCCTTGGGAATCAAATACTCCTTGGCCGCCCCACCTTCCGGTGTCACCACGATCCGCCGTTTACCCTTGAGATCCTTGCCAAAGGTCACCACACCGTCGTTTTCGCAAATGATGGCAAATTCCTTGGGCTTGCGGGCCTCGAACAGTTCCACCACCCGCGGCAGACCACCGGTGATGTCACGCGTCTTGGAAATCTGCCGCGGCATCTTGGCAATGATGTCCCCCGCCTTGATCTGTTCCCCTTCACGAGTCACGATCACCGCCCCGACCGGCAGATAATATTGCACATCCATGCCGTTGGCCGAAATCATCGGCTCACCCGTTTCCGGGTTCATCAAGGCAATCCGCGGCCGCATGTCGGTCTTGCGTCCCTGGCTCTTCCATTCCATCACTTCAAGCGAGGTCAGACCGGTCGTCTCATCCATCACCTCGCGCAAGGTCACCCCTTCCTGAAGATCCCCGAACCGGACCTGACCTTCAATTTCCGTGATGATCGGTGAAGCAAAGGGATCCCATTCCGCCAACTTCTGCCGTGCCTCGATCATGCCACCGTCCGCAACCGTCAGACGGGAACCATAGGGAACCCGATACCGTTCACGTTCACGGCCATGCTCGCGGCGCTCATCACCGCTCCCCTCTTCCACATGCCGCAACTCATGAATGGAAATTTCTCCGTTGCGCGACAGCACCACATTCTGTCCATTACGGTCCACCACCGTAATCAACCCATGATAGCGAACCACACCCCCCTTGACCGACTCGATGGTCGATTGTTCCACGGTCCTGGAGGCGGTACCCCCGATGTGGAATGTCCTCATGGTCAACTGGGTTCCCGGCTCACCGATCGATTGCGCCGCAATCACCCCGACCGCTTCACCAATGGCCACCGGCGTCCCCCGGGCCAGGTCACGCCCATAACACTTGATGCACACCCCTCGCTTGGTGCTACAGGTCAGCGGAGAGCGGATGATGATCGTTTCGATATTGGACTGCTCAATCCGGGCAACCACCTCTTCATCCATGATCTGACCCGCCTTGGCCATCAGCGTGTCGGTCACCGGATCAATCACATCCGCCACCGGGACCCGTCCCAAAATCCGATCCCCCAGCGATTCAACCACATCATTGCCTTCCAGCAGCGCCGATGCCGTCAACCCTTCATCCGTACCACAATCAATCTCCCGGACAATGCAATCCTGGGCCACATCCACCAGACGCCGGGTCAGATAACCCGAGTTCGCCGTCTTCAATGCCGTATCGGCCAACCCTTTACGTGCGCCATGGGTCGAGATGAAATATTGCAACACCGTCAACCCTTCGCGGAAATTGGCGGTGATCGGGGCTTCAATGATTTCGCCCGATGGTTTGGCCATGAGGCCACGCATCCCGGCCAACTGCCGCATCTGCGCCGCCGAACCCCTGGCACCCGAATTGGCCATCATGAAGATCGAGTTGAAGGAGGGCTGCTCCACCGTCTTCCCCGTCACATCCACCACCTCTTCCGACGAAATCGCACGCATCATCTCCTCGGCGACCCGTTCCGTACATTGCGACCAGATATCGACCACCTTATTGTACTTCTCACCCTCGGTAATCAAACCGTCGGTATACTGCTGTTCGATTTCCTTCACCTTGTTCTGCGATTCATCCACCAAACCCTTCTTCGAATCCGGAATGACCAAATCATCCTTGCCGAATGAGATCCCCGCCTTGGCTGCCATGGCAAAACCGACATTCATCAATCGGTCGGCGAATATACAGGTCTCCTTCGTACCACACAGGCGGTACACCTGATCGATCAAGGAGGCAACATCCTTCTTGGTCTGCAACCGGTTGATCCGGGCGAACGGAAGTTTGGCCGGCAAAATTTCGGTCAACAGGATACGTCCCACCGTCGTTGAAATCCGCTCCCCACGATAACGACAGACAATGCGTGCATGCAGATCCAGGGCACCGGAATCATACGCCTGACGGACCTCCAGCGGCGAAGAAAAGATCATCCCCTCCCCGCGCACGTTGATCCGTTCGGAGGTCATGTAATACAACCCCAGAATGATGTCCTGGGTCGGAACGATGATCGGTTTGCCGTTGGCGGGCGACAGAATGTTGTTGGTGGACATCATCAACACCCGGGCCTCAATCTGCGCCTCCACCGACAAGGGGACATGCACCGCCATCTGGTCGCCGTCAAAGTCGGCATTGAACGCCGTACATACCAAAGGATGCAACTGAATCGCCTTGCCTTCAATCAGCTTGGGTTCAAACGCCTGAATCCCCAGCCGATGCAGCGTCGGTGCCCGGTTCAACAATACCGGATGTTCCCGGATCACCTCTTCCAGGATGTCCCACACCTCGGGGCGCTCCTTCTCCACCATCCGCTTGGCCGCCTTGATGGTCGTGGACAACCCCTTCTCTTCCAACCGGTTGTAAATGAACGGCTTGAACAATTCCAACGCCATCTTCTTGGGCAAGCCACACTCATGCAACTTCAATTCGGGACCCACCACGATCACTGAACGGCCCGAATAGTCCACGCGCTTGCCCAGAAGGTTCAACCGGAACCGTCCCTGTTTCCCCTTGAGCATTTCCGAAAGCGATTTCAACGGCCTTTTGTTGGTGCCGGTAATCACCCGACCGCGTCGGCCATTGTCAAACAAGGCATCGACACTCTCCTGCAACATCCGCTTCTCGTTGCGGATGATAATGTCGGGTGCCCGCAGTTCATGCAGCCGTTTCAAACGATTATTCCGATTGATCACCCGCCGGTACAAATCATTCAGGTCAGAGGTGGCGAAACGTCCACCATCCAACGGCACCAACGGACGCAACTCCGGCGGAATCACCGGAATCACCTCCAAAATCATCCACTCCGGCCGGTTCCCCGACTCCTGAAATGATTCCAGGGTGTGCAGCCGCTTGACAATCTTCTTACGCCGCGCCTCCGAACTGGTGGTCGACAACTCCTCACGCAACGATTCAATCTGGCCGGGAATATTCATCCCCGACAACATCTCCCGAATCGCCTCGGCACCAATCCCCGCCTTGAACTCATCACCAAACTCTTCCTGCAACTGATGAAACCGCTCTTCCGTCAGCAGTTCACCTTTCTTCAGCGGGGTCATCCCACCTTCAAGCACGACGAAATTTTCAAAATACAAGACCCGTTCCAAATCCTTCAGGGTCATGTCCAACAATAAGCCAATCCGGCTGGGCAACGATTTCAAAAACCATATGTGGGCCACCGGTGACGCCAGTTCGATATGCCCCACCCGCTCACGCCGAACCTTCGACTGAATCACCTCCACGCCACACTTTTCACACACCACGCCACGATGCTTCAACCGCTTGTACTTGCCACACAAGCACTCGTAGTCCTTGACCGGTCCAAAAATTTTCGCACAGAACAAACCATCCCGTTCCGGTTTGAACGTCCGATAGTTGATCGTCTCGGGCTTGCGAACTTCACCATAGGACCAGGCGCGAATCTTCTCCGGAGAAGCAATGGAGATGCGAATACCATCAAAATTCTGGCCCAGACTCGGGCGCGAAAATATCTTGAAAATGTTCTGCTGTGGATTCTGACTCACATCAAACTCCTTCGTCACTCCGTCGGCTTCAACTCGACATCCAATGCAAGGGATTGCAACTCCTTGATCAACACGTTGAAGGATTCGGGAATTCCCGCCTCAAACGTATCATCTCCCTTGACGATGGCCTCGTAGATCTTGGTCCGTCCCGCCACGTCGTCCGACTTGACCGTCAGCATCTCCTGAAGGGTGTAGGCCGCGCCATACGCTTCCAGCGCCCACACCTCCATTTCCCCAAACCGTTGGCCACCAAACTGTGCCTTGCCGCCCAAGGGTTGCTGGGTCACCAGCGAATACGGGCCTATGGAACGGGCATGAATCTTGTCGTCAACCAAGTGGTGCAGTTTCAACATGTAGATGTAGCCCACCGTTACCGGCCGGTCAAAATATTCACCCGTCCGTCCGTCGATCAAACGTACCTGTCCCGATTCCGGCAAACCCGCAATCTTCAACCATTTCACAATTTCATTTTCGGTGGCCCCGTCAAATACCGGTGAAGCCACCGGAACGCCATGGCGCAGATTGTCCCCCATGGTCACCAGTTCGTTATCGCTCAGGGTCGTAATATCATCCTTCTCCCGATGGCCGTCAAACACCTTGCGCATGAACTCACGCATCGGGCTCGCTTCCCCCGAACGGGCATACTGATCCATCACTTCACCAATCTTGCGACCCATCCCCTTGGCAGCCCATCCCAGGTGGGTTTCAAGAATCTGTCCCACATTCATGCGTGATGGCACACCCAACGGATTCAACACAATGTCCACCGGAGTCCCATCCTCCAGGTGCGGCATGTCCTCAATCGGATTGATCTTCGAGATCACACCCTTGTTGCCATGCCGTCCCGCCATCTTGTCACCCGGTTGCAGCTTGCGCTTGACCGCAATGTACACCTTCACCATCTTCAAGCCACCCGGCGGCAGGTCATCACCCCGCTCCAACTTCTCCACCTTGCTGTCAAACCGCTTTTGCAGATGATTGGCAACCTTCTCCACATGGTTGCGAATCCCCTCAATCTGCTGCGTCATCGCATCGTCTTCAAGTACCAGACTGTCCCACTTCTTCGGGCCCAGCCGATCCAGAATCTCTTCGGTCAACACCGCCCCCGGGACAAAACCACTCCCCCCACGAACCGTCTTGCCAATGAGCATGGTACGAATCCTGGCGTCCGCATCCTTTTCGATGATCCGCCGTTCCGCCACCATGTCCTTGCGCAGTCGCGAAATCTCCTCCTGGTCGATCAACTTCGCCCGGTCATCCTTCTCCAATCCCCGGCGCGAAAACACACGTACATCCACCACCGTCCCCGCCACCCCCGGCGGCAACCGCAGCGACGTATCGCGCACATCCGATGCCTTCTCACCAAAAATGGCGCGCAACAACTTTTCTTCCGGCGTCAACTGGGTCTCCCCCTTCGGGGTCACCTTGCCCACCAGAATGTCGCCCGCCTTGACTTCCGCACCAACGTAAATGATTCCCGATTCATCCAGATTGCGCAGCGCATCCTCGCCAACATTGGGCATGTCCCGGGTGATCTCCTCGGCCCCCAGTTTGGTATCCCGCGCCATCACCTCGAATTCGTCAATGTGGATCGATGTGAACACATCATCCTGCACCAGACGTTCCGAAATCAGAATTGAATCTTCAAAGTTGTAGCCGTTCCAGGGCATGAACGCCACCAGGACGTTACGCCCCAGCGCCAACTCACCCCACTCGGTACTGGGTCCATCGGCAATGATGTCCCCCTTGTGGACCCGCTCCCCCGCCCGGACAAGCGGCGTCTGATTGATGCAGGTGTTCTGGTTGGAACGGGAAAATTTGATCAGATTGTAGATGTCCACACCCGGTTCGGTGGAACCCGGTTCCTCATCCGCCTTCACCACGATCCGGGATGCCTCAACCTCCTCCACCACCCCACTGCGGCGGCAGACGATCGTCACACCCGAATCCCGTGCCACCACCCCTTCCATGCCGGTCCCCACCAGCGGCGCATCGGTCTTGATCAGCGGCACCGCCTGACGTTGCATGTTCGATCCCATCAACGCCCGGTTGGCGTCGTCATTCTCCAAAAATGGAATCAACGCCGCCGCCACCGACACAATCTGCTTGGGCGAAACGTCCATATACTGAATACGATCCGGACTGGCCGCAGAAAATTCAAGCTTGTGCCGACATTGAATCAGCTCGCCCCGAAACTGCCCCGCCTCATCCAATGCGGCGTTCGCCTGGGCGATGACAAAGTTCTCCTCCTCAATGGCGGAAAGATAGGCCACATCATCCTGTACCTTCCCCCCATCCACCCGGCGATACGGGCTTTCGATAAACCCAAACTCGTTGATCCGGGCATAGGTGGACAAACTGTTGATCAGACCAATGTTGGGTCCTTCCGGCGTCTCAATCGGGCAGATCCGTCCATAATGCGTCGGATGAACGTCACGTACCTCAAACCCCGCCCGCTCCCGCGTCATCCCCCCCGGTCCCAGGGCCGATAACCGGCGCTTGTGGGTGATTTCCGACAAAGGATTGGTCTGATCCATGAACTGCGACAGTTGCGATGAACCAAAAAATTCCCGGATCACCGCTGAAAACGGTTTCGAATTCATGATGTCATGCGGCATCAAACTTTCCGTTTCCGCCGACGACATCCGTTCACGAATGGCACGCTCCATCCGCACCAGACCGATGCGAACCTGGTTCTCCAACAATTCCCCCACCGACCGCACCCGGCGATTGCCCAGATGGTCGATGTCATCCACCCGTCCATGCCCATCCTTCAATTTCAACAGGACATCCACCACACTCAAAATGTCATCCTGCCGCAATACCCGGATTTCCAACGGACACTCGACATTCAACCGTTTGTTCATCTTCATCCGACCCACCGACGACAGGTCATAACGGTCCGGATTGAAAAACAAATTGTTGAACAGATTGGTCGCTGCCTCAACCGTCGGCGGTTCCCCGGGGCGCATCATCCGGTAAATGTCAATCAACGCCTCTTCCTGACCCTGGTTCTTGTCGATGTTCAACGTCGCCACCAGATAGGAACCAATATTGACCTGGTCGATGTACAACACATCAATACGGGTCAACCCGGCATGGTCGATCTCAACCAGAACCTCCTCGGAAATCTCCTTCCCCGCTTCCAAAAGCAGTCGTCCCTCCAGATCCTTCAGATCGACAGCGATATGCCGCCCCACCAAATCCTCCGCAGGAACCTGAATCCACTCCAAACCCAATTCCTTGATCTTGCGTACCGCCCGCGCCGTCACCTTGCGCTTCGGTTTGACCAATTCTTCACCATTGTTGGGATCGACAATCGCAAAATTGGGCCGGCTGCCGATCAAACGATCCGCATCCAGCTTCTTCTCCCAGATCACACCCGTCTTGCGATAGGTCTCCAAATCATAAAACCGCGCCAGAATCTGTTCCGAAGTCATCCCCATCGCCCGCAATAACGTCGTCACCGGCAACTTCCGCCGACGGTCGATCCGGGCAAAAAGATAATCCTTGGGATCAAACTCAAAGTCCAACCACGATCCGCGATAGGGAATGATCCGCGCAGAAAAGAGAAACTTCCCCGAACTGTGCGATTTCCCCTTGTCATGATCGAAAAATACCCCCGGCGACCGATGCATCTGCGAAACGATCACCCGCTCCGTCCCGTTGACAATAAACGTCCCCGTCGGCGTCATCAGGGGCATCTCGCCCAGATACACATCCTGTTCCTTGATCTCCTGAACCGTCGTCGCCCCGGTATCGGGATTCTCCTCCCAGATCACCAGTCGAAATACCACCTTCAAGGGGGCGGAAAAGGTCATCCCCCGTTGCAGACATTCCTCCATGTCGTACTTGGGTTCACCCAGACTGTAATTGACATATTCCAGACTGATGGTGCCCGCATAATCCTGAATCGGCAAAACCGACCGGAATACACCATGCAATCCCATGTCCTTCCGCTCCTCAGGAGGCGTATCCTCTTGAAGAAACCGGGAAAAGGATTGCTTTTGAATGGCAATCAGATTGGGAATGTCGATAATGGTCGGGATCTGACCAAAATTTTTCCGGAGCCGCTTTTTTTCGGTGAAGGTGAGGGCCATCGGATCTCCTCGGACTTCGCGTTAAGGAGGCTGATCTACTGCATCCCGGGTCGGGATGGCATCCATGGAACCCTGCCAGCCATCGGAGTTCCCATCGGGCAAAAACCTGCGCCAAAAAACCCCCGGGCCGGAAAACCTGTCCCGCCCAGGGGCTGCTTGGACCAACGGTAACCGCAAAAAACCGGTTACTTGATTTCCACCTTGGCGCCAGCTTCCTCCAGTTCCTTGCGGAACTTCTCCGCATCCTCCTTGGAAACCCCTTCCTTGACCGTCTTCGGGGCCCCTTCAACCAAATCCTTGGCTTCCTTCAATCCCAGGCCGGTAATCGTACGCACCGCCTTGATGACATGAATCTTCTTGTCACCCGCATCGGCCAGAACAACCGTGAATTCCGTCTTCTCCTCAGCCGCCGCACCACCACCACCTTCCGCCGGTGCCGCCGCCACCGCCACCGCCGCGGGCGCCGCAGCCGATACCCCAAACTTTTCTTCCAATGCCTTCACCAGTTCCGCCAGCTCCAGAACCGTCATGCTCTCAATCGCTGCAATCAACTCATTCTTCGACATACCCATGGATTTTTTCCCTCCAGATGATTCCTAGCCAAGGCTTTACGCCTGTAGATTCTATGGATGCCCCGGATCCGTGCATGCCCTAAGCCTGGGCCGCCGTTTCCTTGGACTTGCGAATTTGATCCAACACACGCACGAGTCCCGCCGGTACCGCCGCCAAAACACCCACAAAGTTTTGGATCGGTCCGTTCAACGTCCCCAACAACCGGGCCAACATCACCTCGCGCGACGGCATCGTGGCCAATTTGGCAACGTTCTGGTCATCCAATACCCGGCCGTTCATGACGGCCCCACGGATTTCCAGCGTTGGATTCTCCTTCACGAACCCCGCCAGCACCTTGGCCGGAGCCACCGGATCAGTGGAAAACGCCAAACCCGTCGGACCACTCAACAACCCCGACAGATTCTCAAACGCCGTCCCCGCAGCCGCCCGCTTGGCCAACGTATTCTTCACCACCCGATACTGACAGCCGTTGTCGTGCATCTGCTTGCGCAACACACCCATCTGGGTCACCGTCAATCCCCGATAGTGCGTCGCAACAACGATGGCCGACCGATCCATCAATTGGCGAACCTCGTTGACAATGACTTCCTTCTCACTTTGCTTCACCAATCACCCTCCTTTCGATTTCTTCCCACCCCATCCCGCCCTTCGCCAAAAATACAGCCTCGGACTTCATGCAACCACACCCGGACCGCACCCTTGAACCAAAAGCAAAAGACGGCGGGCAATCAATGTGTCGGCGCTTGCCGACCAACCACGTCCATACCAAAAGGAGTGTCAGGCGTGTGTCATCCCCTGGTCTCGGCAGGCCAGACCATGCTGATTAAGAAAGCGGCCATCCATTCGGATCGCCGTTCCGCCTGCTGTCATGGACGAAAACGATGAACTTCAAACCGTACTCAGATCGACCTGAATACCAGGCCCCATCGTAGAACTCAACGTAATCCGCTTCATGTAGGATCCCTTGGATGAAGCAGGACGCAATTTGCGCAATTGCTCAATCAATGCCTGGATGTTTTCCACCAACTTGACGGCATCAAACGAAATCTTGCCGATCCCAGCGTGAATGATCCCCGCCTTCTCGACACGAAACGCCACCTGGCCCGCCTTGATGTCTCCCACAACCTTGGCAACATCAAAAGTCACCGTCCCCAACTTCGGGTTCGGCATCAAACCTCGCGGCCCCAATACCCGTCCCAGCCGGCCAACCACACCCATCACATCCGGACATGCCACCACCCGGTCGAATTCAAGCCATCCACCCTGAATCTTGTCCACCAATTCCTCGGCACCCACATGGTCGGCCCCGGCAGCACTCGCTTCCTTGGCCTTCTCCCCCTTGGCGAACACCAACACCCGAACCGTCTTGCCAACCCCGTGCGGTAACGCTACCGTGCCACGCACCATCTGATCGGCATGCCGCGGATCGACCGTCAGGTTGACCGCCAAATCCACCGTCTCGTCAAATTTGACCTTGCTGACCTGCTTGAGCAACGCCACTGCCTCGGGTAGGGGATACACATTGGTGCGTACCACCTGCTCCCGGATCGCCCGCATCCGTTTTCCTCGCTTTGCCATAGTCTCAAGTCCCCTGATCAGACCACTTCCAATCCCATGGAACGAGCCGAACCCGCAATACTCTGTTTGGCCCCTTCAACATCCATCGCATTCATGTCCGGCAACTTCAGACGGGCAATCTCTTCCACCTGCTGCCAAGTCACCCGGCCAACCTTGTCTCCCCGGCCCGGCGTCGCACTCCCCTTGGACACTCCCGCTGCCTTCTTCAGCAAAAATGCAGCCGGCGGCGTCTTCATCACAAAACTGAACGTCCGATCCTGATAGACCGATATCACCACGGGAACCGGTGAGCCCGGCTCAATCTTCTGCGTCTGCGCATTGAACGCCTTGCAGAATTCCATGATGTTCAATCCGTGCTGTCCCAAGGCGGGACCCACCGGTGGACTTGGTTTCGCCTGGCCCGCTGCCACCTCCAACTTGATATAGGCCGTAATTTTCTTTGCCATATCGCCTCTGTCCTCGCCCTAAGCCCTCGCCTTATGCTTCCAATCCCGACGGATCACCACCTGCGCCCCGCCTGATCATTCCCTCACCCCGACCCTGATCTCTCCAAACCTCAAAGCTTCTCAACCTGGATAAAATCAAGCTCGACCGGTGTCGCCCTTCCGAAAATACTGACCGATACCTTCAGCCGGGTCTTGTCCTCGTCCACCTCCTCCACCACACCATTGAAGGAAACAAACGGTCCATCGGTCACACGTACATTCTCGCCCACAAAAAAGGTGACCTTGGGTTTGGGCTTCTCCATCCCCACTTCCACCTGGCGCATGATCTTCTCGACATCCTTGTCCGTCAACGGGTGCGGTCGCCCTCCACCTCCCAAAAATCCACTCACCTTCGGAATGGAGTTGACCATATGCCACGTCTCGTCATTCAACTCCATCTTGACCAGGACATATCCGGGAAAAAACTTGCGCTCCGAGGTCACCTTCCGCCCTTGCCGCAACTCAACCACATCCTCGGAAGGTATCAGGATTTCATCAAACATGTGCCCCACACCAGCAAGTCGAACCCGCTCCTCCAACGCAGATTTGACCCGCTTCTCAAATCCTGAATAGGCGTGAATGACGTACCACTTCTTGGCCATTAAACACTCTTTCGTGGATTGGCGTGATGTGTCCCCAGCCTCAAGCGAGAATCCAACCGCTTTCCTTGAACTCCCCACCCGGTCAACCGATGATCGATTGAACCACCAAGGCCAGGATGGCATCCACCATCCAAAGAAATATGGATACCAGGATTACCATGCTAAACACCACAACCGTGGTCTGCATCGTGTCCTTGCGGGTCGGCCAGATCACTTTCCTGACTTCGGCTCGGACATCCAGAAGGTAAGCCTTAAATTGGGTGACACGTTCCATCGACCATGATTCCATTGATTTTGAGATGGCGGTCCATCAGGCCCAAACTTTAGATCTGTGCTAAAACCGGCCTCGATTCCGCAATACCATTCCTCGACCACCACGAATCTGGGGCCACCACGGAATCTGGTCTCTTACGCTTGCGCCAAATTGGGGCAAAGTGGGTCGAACCAACACCCCTTGCAGTCCCGGCCACTCCGGGGTTCCCCCTTGGGATTCATCATGGCCCGAAGTCCTGACCTGAATATCCTTGAGTCCCCGGGCCCGCGCGCATCAAACTTCAGTCAACACGCCAGACTCGTTCCAAAGACTTCAGGAAACTCCAGATATGGCAGGACAGGAGGGAATCGAACCCCCAACCCTCGGTTTTGGAGACCGATGCTCTGCCAATTGAGCTACTGTCCTTCAAATTCTGCTCACTCAAGACCCGCACGCCTACTTGATCTTCCCCTCTTTATGAAGGGTATGCTTGTGACAAAAAGGACAAAATTTACGAAACGTCAATTTGTCAGGGGTGTTGCGCTTGTTTTTATCGGTCGTGTAGTTGCGCTGCTTGCATTCCTCGCAACATAGGCTGATCAGGTCTCGCATCAATCGGCTCCAACAATGACCGTCCTCGGTCAATCTGTCAAAAAAACAACCCGCACCGGCAGCCATCCCTCATCAGGATCGCCACCGATGCGCTTCGTTCGTCATGCTCAGGCAATGACGTCGCTTACAACGCCTGCACCTACCGTCCGGCCACCCTCACGAATGGCAAACCGCAAACCCTTCTCCATGGCGATCGGGGCGATCAACTCCACCTCCAACGTCACATTGTCACCAGGCATGACCATCTCGGTCCCTTCGGGCAGCTTCAATACACCCGTCACGTCGGTCGTCCGGAAATAAAACTGCGGCCGATAGTTCGAGAAAAATGGCGTGTGCCGCCCACCTTCCTCTTTCGTCAGAATATAGCATTCCGCCTTGAACTTCGTGTGCGGGGTGATCGAATTGGGCGCCGCCAACACCTGGCCACGCTCCACATCTTCACGCTTGGTCCCACGCAACAACACACCTACGTTGTCACCCGCCTGCCCTTGATCCAACAGTTTGCGGAACATTTCCACGCCAGTGCAGGTCGTGGTCTGCGTATCCTTCAGACCCACAATGGCCACCGTGTCGCCCACGTTGACCACACCACGCTCAATCCTTCCCGTCACCACCGTTCCGCGTCCCGAAATCGTGAACACGTCTTCAATCGGCATCAGGAATTTACCATCCAACGGACGGTCGGGTTGCGGAATATAGCTGTCCACCGCATCCAGCAACTTGAGAATGGAACCCAATCCTTGATCTCCGCTGTCTTCCTCCAACGCCTTGAGCGCCGATCCGACAACGATGGGAATATCATCCCCGGGAAACTCATACTGGCTCAACAATTCCCGAACTTCCAATTCCACCAGTTCCAACAGCTCCGGATCGTCCACCTGATCCGCCTTGTTCATATACACCACCAGCGCCGGAACACCCACCTGACGGGCCAGGAGAATATGCTCCCGGGTCTGAGGCATCGGGCCATCCGCCGCCGAAACCACCAGAATCGCACCGTCCATCTGCGCAGCACCGGTGATCATGTTCTTGATGTAGTCCGCATGACCAGGGCAGTCCACATGCGCATAGTGCCGTGCCGCCGTCTCGTATTCTACATGCGCTGTGGAAATCGTGATTCCACGTTCCTTCTCCTCGGGAGCCGAGTCGATCTGATCATACGCCATGAACTTGGCTCCACCCCGCGCTGCCAACGTCTTGGTGATCGCGGCGGTCAAGGTCGTCTTGCCGTGATCGACGTGGCCGATGGTTCCGATATTGACGTGGGGTTTGGTACGCTCGAATTTTTCCTTGGCCATGCCACTTCCTCCTTAAGAGGCTTCATGATTAATTGCACGAAAGCAACGCTCTCGCTTGATTCCCTGCCTGAGATAATGTTGGAGCCCATGATCGGGATTGAACCGATGACCTCTTCCTTACCAAGGAAGTGCTACTGCCACTGAGCTACATGGGCTTGATGCTGCACTACTCAACCAGTTCCATACCTTCCATTCCGATCCGATCGGGTCCGATTGCCATGAACGGCCTTTGGACCTGGAGCGGGTAGGGGGAATCGAACCCCCGTGTTCAGCTTGGAAGGCTGACGTTCTACCATTGAACTATACCCGCCTGTTTCCAACACCCGAACCGGATGATCTCCCTATCACAGGCCGGAGAAATTGGCCACTGCAAACTGACAGCTCTTTTGCCGAAACAAATTTGCCGAAACAAATTTTGCCGAAACAAATTTTGCCGAAACAAACCGGGAAAAAAGATCATACCAGAAAAAAACCCGGTCAACCACCCCCCATCCAACATGATCCCGGCGATACCCGATAAATCTTTACAACCAGCCCGGACATCAAGCTGCACCATGGCCCGCCAACCGGGCGGGAATGGTGGAGGGGGAAGGATTCGAACCTTCGAAGGCTGAGCCGGCAGATTTACAGTCTGCTCCCTTTGGCCGCTCGGGAACCCCTCCGTAAAATGAACCCGGAAGTTTTAGCCATGTCATGCCACATTGTCAAGAACTTTCATTCGTCCCCTTCAATTTTTTCTCCCCGCACCCCTTCCAGGATGGTCACCAACCCGACCGCCCCCACTTCATGGGGATTTCGGTAAAAATGACGAACATTCCCTTGAAAACAGGCCGTATCCATCGTCCCCATCGCCATCGATTCCCCGGCCACCTCCAAAACCATGTTCCCCTCCAGGACGTGTAAATATTCCTCGCTCCCCGGTGGATGCGGCTTGCCTTCGTAACTCCCCCCAGGAACCAGCGAAAATATCAGTTGGGTGATGTGAAACGCACTCAACGGTGAAATCGTCACCGCTCGATAGGCGCGATCCCCCGATTCCACCACCCCCATCGTTCGCGATGGCCAGTGCTGTATCTTCCTCTGGGCCGATTCGATCAGCTGATCAACCGTCATCCCCAATGCATTGGCAATCTTGAAGACCACCGCCAGGCTCGGATTGGCATCGTCCCGCTCGACCGTCGCCAATGTCGCCCGGGGTATCCCCGCCAAATCCGCCAACTGTTTCTGGGTCAACTTTCGCTGTGCCCTCAATGAGCGAATCCGAATCCCCACCAGATTGGTGATCAATGACACTCTCCCCGATAAGACGTACGGCATCCTGTTTTTGTTGCTTCACCGACAATAATGACGATATATCATTTTTTCTCCTTGACGCCAACCAGGAAAATCAAGTTTAATGCAACTGATTAAAACAACAAACGGTTGCAGCCTTCCGGCCTACCCATCCCTTTTCGGATCGCTGCATTTGGTTTCAGTTAATATTCACCCGTTCCATAGCATTGGAGATTCATCACCATGAGCGTTCTTGTCACCAAACCCGCACCCGACTTCACCGCCACCGCCGTCATGCCCGACAACTCCTTCAAAGACGATTTCTCCCTGGCCAGCTTCAAGGGCAAATATGTCGTTCTGTTCTTCTATCCCCTTGATTTCACCTTCGTCTGCCCCTCGGAAATCATCGCCTTCGACCATCGCCTGAAAGAGTTCAAAGAACGCGGCGTCGAAGTCATCGGAGTCTCCATCGATTCCCACTTCACCCACCTGGCCTGGAAAAATACCCCGGTCAACCAGGGTGGCATCGGCAATGTGCAATATCCCCTCGTCGCCGACATCTCGAAGGAGATCACCAAAAATTACGACCTCTATTTCGGCCCGGGCATCGCCCTGCGTGGTTCCTTCCTCATCGACAAGGCGGGGATCGTGCGCCATCAGGTGGTCAATGACCTTCCCCTCGGACGCAACATCGACGAAATGCTGCGCATGGTCGATGCCCTTCAGTTCACCGAAACCCACGGCGAAGTCTGCCCTGCCGGTTGGGACAAAAAGAAACCCTCCATGAAAGCCTCGATCAGCGGTGTGGCGGAATATCTTGCAGCCCACGCCAAATCGCTCTGATCCTCATTCACCAACCTCCAACCAGGAGTTTCCCCATGCCTGCCGTCAATCGTTATGTTGATATTTCCACTGTGGACAAGGAAGCCAAGAAAGACTACATCGACCGGCATTCCCCGTTCATTCACTGTGCCTCTTCCGCCAAGGCGGGAGAAAAATTTCCGGTCACCGTCCGCATGGGCAAGGATTATGCCCATCCCGACGATCCCGATCATTTCATCAAGTCCATCCAGCTTTACAGCGGAACCACGCTCCTGGGTGAAGCCAATTTCACCAGTGGCATGTTGGGTGGTGCGGGGGCCAAGGGCAATGCGGAGGTCACCTTCAACATCGTCGCCCCTGCCGGAAAGCTCAACCTCACTGCCATGTCCTATTGTACCAAACATGGTCTCTGGGAATGTGATCCAGTGGCGGTCACGGTTGCCTGAGCCTGGGCGCGGGATTGGCCGACAGGCCATCCCGCATCCTTCCGGCAGTCATTTCCCAATGGATGAATCCAAAAGGAGAACGTCTCTTCCCGGGTTCATCCATTGGGCGAACCTGCCATCTATCCGACCCCACCCCAGC
The DNA here is from genome assembly GCA_002753735.1 of Magnetococcales bacterium DCbin4. Classification (GTDB taxonomy): domain Bacteria; phylum Pseudomonadota; class Magnetococcia; order Magnetococcales; family UBA8363; genus UBA8363. Next base: position 5,885 of record PEAN01000019.1, on the reverse strand, counting down.
TCCCCAATCCCCCGATCCGGAACTGAATCGCCTCGGCCATGTGTTCTACCGCGATCTCTGCGGAAGGAGCCAGGTCGGCCACCGTTCGGGCCACCCGCAACAACCGGCCATGGGCACGCGCCGAAAACCCCATTCGCTGCCCCGCATCCAGTAAAATACGCCGCACCGGAGCCGCCAGCGACGCATGATGCTCCAAAGCCTTCCCATTCAAAACAGAATTGCGGATCCCCATCCCATTGCGTTCATACTGGATCGACCGGGCACGCATGACCCTTGCACGCACCTGCCGCGACGATTCCCCCGATGGCAACGCCACCAACACCTCGGCAGGGACCGGCGGCACCTCCACATGCAAATCGATCCGATCCAACAACGGTCCCGACAATCGTGATTGATAACCCGCCACCTGGGCCGGTGAACAACGGCAGGGACGCCCACCATGGCCCAAATGGCCACAAGGACAGGGATTGCATGCCGCCAATAATTGAAAATCGGCAGGGAAACGGGCGGAATAACTGGTTCGGGAAATATGCGCCTCACCCGATTCAAGCGGTTCACGCAGGACTTCCAGGACGGTTCGGCTGAATTCGGGGATTTCATCCAGAAACAACACCCCCTTGTGCGCCAGACTCACTTCTCCCGGATGCGGTTGCCCCCCACCCCCCACCAGGGAATTTTTTGAGGCGGTATGATGTGGCGAGCGAAAAGGACGGGTGGCAACAAACGGCCTGGAAGGAGACAAGCGCCCCGCGACGGAATGAATCGCCGTGACCTCCAACGCTTCATCCAACGACATTTCCGGCAGGATCCCCGGCATCGCCCGGGCCAGAAACGTCTTCCCCGACCCGGGTGGGCCGGTCATCAACATGTTGTGCCCCCCCGCCGCCGCAATCTCCAACGCCCGCTTGGCATATTCCTGGCCCTTGATCTCGGCGAGATCGGGAATCTCTCCCTGCGCCTCCTCCTGCCAACCATGCCAGTCGGTGGCGGGCAGCGGGGCCAATGGCACTTCACCCATCAAATGCTTGACCAGATCCAACAACGTTTCCGGGGCAAAAACCGCAAGATCCGGCACCAAAGCCGCCTCACTGCCATTTTCCCGGGCAACCATCAACCGCCCGAAACCGGCACTTCTGGCAAACAAGGCCACCGGCAACACCCCGGGAACCCCGCGCAAACGACCATCCAGAGACAATTCACCAAAAAACAGACATCCCGACAACCGTTCCCCCGGCACTTTTCCCATGGCCACCAACAACCCCAGCGCCATGGGGAGATCATACGAAGACCCGCCCTTGGGCAAATGGGCCGGGGCCAGGTTGATGATGATCCTTTTGGCCGGCAGATGAAATCCAGAATTGCCCAGAGCCGCACGCACCCGATCCTTGGCTTCGCGTACCGCCCCTTCCGGCAGACCCACGATCCCTAAAATTGGCAATCCAGGACTGAAATCGACTTCGACCTCGACGGAAACCGCTTTGATCCCATCCAACGCCACCGTCTGCACACGTACCAACATCATCCCCTCACCATGGTCCAAATCGCCGAATGCCGCCTATGATCTTGCCTGTGCCCGTTCCATCTCGGCGACCTGTTTTTCCAATTGTTCCAGCTTGATCCGGGTTTTGCTCAACAAATCACGGGCCGCATCGAACTCTTCCCGGCTCACCAGGTCAAAATGTTCGACCCCTTCCTGGACCAGGTCGCGAATTTTGCGCGTCATCTCTTCCCGGGTCTGTCCCACCATGTTGAAGACCCCCAGAACATTCTGGGTGATCTGATCGAGTATTGCATTGTCAATTTGCATCGTCATTGTCCTTGAAAACAAAATCAACACCCTGGGGGCGATCCCCCAGATCCCTTTTTTTTCTTGTCAATTTTTTTCTGGCCGCGCCCCCGGTTCCACCCACTCAAGCCCGGGCCGTCCATTGAAATAACCATTGCAAAACGGCTCGCCACCATTGAGTTCCAACAATCGGTTCCATGCCTCTGCATCGCTGATGCGCCGCCGCAACCGGTCATGCCACACCGCGATGACCTCACCCATGCGCGCACTCTGCGGCGACAGCCGAACCACCTTGACCCCCATTCGTTCCAGGTGGTCGGTCTCATCGGCCAGGTTATAAATACGGTGCGACAAGGTCTGGGTGCCGTTAATGGATAAAAAAGGAACCCCCTCCTGGGTCCGCATGGTCAACCCATCGGGAAAATCACTACATTTGAACTGGCAATTGGCCTTCGAAAAACGAAATGCCCGCGCCGTATAACAACGGGCGGAAAAGGTCAGAGGCAGTTTTCCATAAGCAAAAACCTCCGCCTCCATCCCTTCACCCTGACGACGGATCAAGGCCGCCATCGCCTGCGCCGACAACTCGACCGGGAACACCACCCGGCGAACACCGACCTTGGCAAGAAACGCAACCGTATCAGGATTGTAGGTGGTGATATGCGGTCCCGCCACCATGGGACGCCCTTCCCCCACCGCGATTCCCCCCATGTCATTGGCCTCCAGCCACCAATCACCGGTCGCCGCCGCCGCCGCAATCCGATGCAACAAATCCTCCTCCCCCGCATTCATCACCAGTCCCAACGTGGAAAAGACGATCTCCTTTCCCGAAGGGGCAAGCGCCCGTGCCAGCTCCACCATCTCCTCGGGCGTCAATGATTGCCGTTTGGAACAGACCACTTCACCGATGTATAAAATATCGATCGGCGTTTCAAAGGCCATCTTTTTGTAAAAATCCTTCAGGGCATTCCTGCCCCAGTCAAACGGACACGGTCCAAGACTGATTCGCATCACTGCCACCGTTGTTCATAGGTCCCCAAGGTATGGGTCGCCCCCTCCGAGGTCGCATTCAATTCCTTGATCCATTTCCCCTTGGGATGAAACGAAGCGGGATTTTCATAATAGGAATCGACCGCCTGTCTGAGAATACGGGTCACCGTCGCCACATAGGATTTGGTCCGCTGGCGTCCCTCGATCTTCAGGGAAACCACCCCCGCCTCAATCACCGCGGGCAACATTTCCAGAATATTCAACGATCCCGGTTCCTCCATCGTGTGATACACCCGCCCATTGGCCTCGAACCGCCCCTTGCAGACGGTCGGATAGGCGGCATCCTCATCGGAACCGTATTCGGCAATCAACAGTTCTCCCAACCGGGTTTTCAGGCGGGAACCCGCATTTTCAAAACGGACCGCGCGTGCCGGAGAACAAACCCCCTCGATATTGGGAGATACCCCGGTGGCAAACGAGGACAGATAACACCGTCCCTCCGCCATGACACACAAACCACCAAAGGCAAACACCTCCAGATCGACCTCGGTACGGCTGCGCAGGGAACGAATCTCCTCGACCGTCAACACCCGGGGGAGGATCACCCGATTGATGCCGAAATGACGTTGGTAGAAATTGATGGCGGGGGCATTGCTGGCGGAAGCCTGGACCGACAAATGGATGGGCAGGCGGGGATGGCGCTCATGGCAATAATCGAGCAACGCCAGATTGGCCATGATGATGGCATCGGCACCCAGGGCGACCGTTTGATCGACCGTCTGATACCAAAGCCCCGGGTCATCCGCCTGCGGAAAGGTGTTCAAAACCACATTGGCCTTGACGCCATGCCGGTGGGCATAGGCGATGCCCGCTTCGGCATCGCTCAGGCTGAAATTCAAACCTTCAAAATTGCGGGCATTCGTGGCATTGCGAAACCCGAAATAGACCGCATCCGCTCCATTGTCCACAGCGGCACGCAACGAGGGAAGATTACCTGCCGGTGCCAACACTTCAACCTTTGTTCCCATTCCAGGCGCTCCAACTCGAGACCATCCCCCCCTGAATCCACACGATACGGCAGTCTATCCCACTTGGAGACAATTGGCAAAAAAGGTATTTTCGCTCCATGCCATTTTTCACCGCCCCCATGCGGGCATGAATCGTTGCGCCACCCCCAACTGATCCAGAATCCGGGCCACGATGAAATCGACCAGGTCCGATACCTTTTGTGGCTGGTGATAGAAACCGGGAGCGGCGGGCAACACCATCACCCCCATCCGGGTCAGGCGCAGCATGTGTTCCAGATGGATGGCCGACAAGGGTGTTTCCCGGGGAACCAGAATCAATTCGCCCCGTTCCTTGATCACCACATCGGCAGCCCGTTCGATCAGATTGTCCGACAATCCCATGGCCACCGCCGCCAACGTCCCCATGGAACAGGGACAAATGACCATCCGCCTCCGCCCCCCGGAACCCGAAGCCAGAGGGGAATCCCAATCCATCAAGGAATGATGCCGCAGATGGCGATACACATCCGCCGCTCCGGGATGGCTGGACCATTGCCGAAACGCCCGAACCACCGCGTCCCCATCACCCTGGACATTGAGTCCACATTCCCGAGCCAGTACAGTACGGGAAGCAGTGGAAAGCAGCACATCGACCGCCTGACCCGCCAGCAACAGGGCTTCCGCCAAACGCAGGCCATAAACCGCCCCCGAGGCCCCCGTCAACGCCAGCGTGATCGATGTCCCGGACGTACACCCTCGTTCCATGGAGCGCCTCACTTGTCGGTTTATACGGTCGTCCAAATAGAAAATCTTGAACCGTTCACCCGGGCACGATCCCTGGGTCCACCGTTGCATCTGGAAGCCATCGCCCAGGGGATCATCAACAGCAATTTCCGCCTGACCACCCCCAGGGGAATATTCATCCTCACCCTGGTGGAACATCCAGAGGAAGCCGCCGCCCTCCCCTTTGTCGTGCGTCTGCTGGATGAACTCTCCCGCCATCAACTCCCCGTCCCCCGCCCCATCAAGGACGACCAGGGTCAGGCTCTGTTCATGCTGGCGGATCGTCCCGCGCTCCTGGTCACCCTGCTGCCCGGCATCTCCCCCGATCCCCCCACCCCGCAACAATGCCACCAACTGGGTCTCTGGCTCGGACGCATCCATCTGCATGGCGCCACCATTCCCGCCCCCCCACCCGGACGGATGCGGCCCGAGGCATGGGAACCCATGATCCATCGTCTTGCAACCGCCGTCGATCTGATTGACCAGGACATCGTCTCCTGGTTCAAAAACGAACTCACCTGGTTACGGCTTCATTGGTTTTCCCTCAACCTGCCCTCGGGGCTGTGTCACGGCGATCTGTTTCCCGACAACACCCTCTTTTCCGGCGACGACCTGACCGGCATCATCGATTTCTACAGTGCCTGCCACGGACCATGGCTGTATGACCTGGCGGTCTGTCTGTGTTCCTGGTGTCTGGACGATGCTGGCGTACCCCATGAGGAACGGATCGATGCCTTGCTGCAAGGCTATGACCAGGTGCGACCACGCTCCCGCGAGGAACAAAATCAGATGATCCCCGCCTGCCGGGCCGCTGCGTTTCGTTTCAGCCTCAGCCGGTTCCATGATCATTGTTTTCCTCGTCAGGGGGCCACCGTGACCCGGCGCAATCCTGAAAGCTTCATGGCGAGGCTGCGGTATTTCCAAAAATATTAAACCGCGCCAAGCCTGGAATGCGTTGTTCAACCATTCAGATCCCCCCGCTTTTGGATACGATCAAGAAAAACAAGGGTTCTGGGGAAGGATATTGTCAAAGGTTATTTTATTATGATTGTGATCGATCACCAAGGTCTAAACCTTGGGGGACTTCGTCCCCCAAACCCCCTGTGGGGGATATGAAATCAAAGTCAAAATCAAAATCAAAGTCAAAACCCTGGGGGCAATCCCCCAGACCCCTTTTTTCTTTTAATCATTTTCCTCCCCCTCACACTCGACCCCGGTCAATCACCAAAGTCTAAACCTTGGGGGACTTCGTCCCCCAAACCCCCTGTGGGGGATATGAAATCAAAGTCAAAATCAAAATCAAAATCAAAGTCAAAACC